>JAJQBK010000036.1 GCA_021203305.1 Lachnospiraceae bacterium | reverse complement strand
CTGCTTTGACGGCTGGTATGCAAGTACTTTATACCACCGTGAATAATTCGGGATAATTTATAACAGGATATTCTTTTTGGATATTAGACGGGAGTTTTCCTTTATGCTAGAGTGATTTGCGAAGCAGGGAGCGGCATTTGAAAAGGACCTGAAAGGAGGAGACGGTATGGCGCAGGAAGCGGTGATTCGTTTTGAGCATGTGAGCAAAAGCTTCGCGTCTAAAAAAATGAATGTAAACGCGGTCAGAAATGTCAGCCTGGAAATACAAAAGGGCGAGATTTTCGGAATCATAGGCTTTTCCGGAGCAGGAAAATCCACATTGATCCGATGTATGAATCTCCTGGAACGACCAACGGATGGCAGCGTTTTTTTCAGGGAGTCAATCTCTGCGAAGTGAACAATCAAAAGCTGCGGGAAGCGAGACAGAAAATGGGGATGATCTTCCAGCAATTCAATTTGCTGGAGCAGAGAAATGTGTGGGAGAACATCTGTTATCCGCTGGAAATTGCGGGAGTGAATAAAAAAGAGAGAAAACCAAGGATTGAGGAGCTGCTGGAGCTGGTGGATCTGACAGAAAAGGCGAAGGCCTATCCGTCTCAGCTGTCCGGAGGACAGAAACAGCGGGTGGCCATTGCCAGAGCGCTTGCCACAGATCCGGAAGTGATTCTCTGTGATGAGGCAACCAGCGCTCTGGATCCGATTACTACGAAATCCATTCTGGATTTATTAAAAAAGATCAATGAAACCAGGGGTGTGACCATAGTGATCATTACCCATGAAATGAAAGTGGCTGAGCAGATCTGCGACCGTGTGGGGGTCATGAATCAGGGGGAGCTGGTGGAACTGGGCCGGGTCCGGGAAATCTTTTTACATCCGAAATCGGATACGGCGCGGAAGATGATCCTTTCCGGAGGAGGAATACAGGCACTGGCACTTCCACAGAGATGCTTAAGAATTGCTTTTGACGGATTTTCCTCCTCTGTACCATTGATTTCACAACTGACTTTTTATACAGGAGAAATGATCAATATTCTGGGAGCCAATACAGAGGACATAGGCGGAAAGGCATATGGACAGATTGTGATTGAGCTGCCTCAAAACGCGGAAACGCTTTATAAGATCGAAAGTTTTCTGGATGAGAGAGGGATTCATTACGAGGAAGGAGGCGGAGTGGCATGAATGCAAATCTGATTCAGCTCTTCTGGGAAGGAACACAGGAAACCTTGTACATGGTGCTGCTGTCCATGCTGATTTCGTACCTGATCGGGACGCCGTTGGGCGCGATCCTGTATGTGACCGACGGAAACGGGATCTGTAAAAATACCGTGGTCAATACGGTAGTTGGCGCGGTGATCAATATGATCCGCTCCATTCCGTTCCTGATCCTGCTGGTAGCTATTCTTCCCTTCACAAGGCTTGTGGTGGGGACGACCATCGGAGCGAAGGCCACGATTGTGCCCCTGGTGGCGGCGGCCTCGCCTTATGTGGCGAGAATGGTGGAGTCTTCTTTAAAAGAGGTGGACGCTGGCGTCATTGAGGCGGCCCAGGCAATGGGATCTTCGACATTGCAGATTATCAGCAAGGTGATCCTGCCGGAGGCAAAGCCGTCTCTGTTAGTGGGAGTGACCATATCCTTTGCCACAATCCTGGGGTATTCTGCCATGGCCGGTTTCTGCGGAGGCGGAGGACTGGGGGCTATCGCGGTGAATTACGGATATTACCGTTATGACAATGAGACTATGCTGATTACGGTAGTGCTGCTGGTGCTGATTGTGCAGTTCTTTCAGGAAATTGGTTCCAGACTGGTGAAGAGGATCGATAAAAGAATCAAATAAAAGCAAAACAGGCAAAATCGCCGGGAAGCTTTTCAGATGGAGGCGGTATGGCGAAGAACCTGAAAAGAAAAGGAGATATATGATTATGAAAAAGAGAGTTGTATCGTTATTGCTGACACTGACATTGACGGGAGCGCTGATTTCCGGCTGCTCAGGCGCGTCCTCTTCTGCGGAGTCATCATCCGAAGCGGAGGTGACTGAGGCGGAGACCGGAGAAGAAGGGGACGAGGCCGATGCGGAGGCGAGTGAGGAAACTGCGGAACTGGAGCCTTTGATCGTAGGCGCAGTAGTGACTCCGCACGCGGAAATCCTGGAATATATCCGGGATGATCTGGCTGAGGCGGGCTATGACCTGCAGATTGTGGAGTACAATGACTATGTGTTGCCCAATACCGCTCTGGAGGCCGGCGATCTGGATGCCAATTATTTCCAGCACGTGCCCTATCTGGAAAATTTTAATGAAGAGAATGGCACGCATATTGTAGCAGTGGCCAGTGTACATTTCGAGCCCATGGCGATCTATGCGGGCAAAACGTCAAGCCTGGAGGAGCTTCAGGAAGGCGCGACGGTGGCCGTTCCCAATGATACCACCAATGAGGCAAGGGCGTTGTTGCTGCTGGAAGCTAACGGCCTGATCACTCTGGATCCGGATGCGGGGCTGACCGCTACCGTGTTGGATATTACGGACAATCCGCTGAATTTACAGATTACGGAACTGGAGGCGGCTCAGATTCCCAGATCCATTGAGGACGTGGACATTGCGGTCGTCAACGGCAACTATGCCATTGAGGCCGGCTTAACGGAGACCATTGCGGTGGAGTCTTCTGAGTCTGAGGCGGCGGAAACCTATAGAAACGTCATCGCGGTGCGGGAGGGCGATGAGGACACGGCCAAGACACAGGCGCTGGTGGACGCCATCCTGACGGATAAGGTGAGAGATTTTATCACGAATAATTACGACGGAGCGGTTCTGCCGGTGTTCTGAGACAAAACCGGCAAAAGAGCCGGAACGTTTAACACATGTTGAAATAAAGCAAGAGTGTGTGAACTGCTGATGAAAGCGGTTCACACATTCTTGCGTGTCTGATGAAAATAAAATGATGGAGGGAATCAAAATGTTCAATCTGGAAGAACTGAAACAATCCCCGGTGGCTGTCCTAGGCGGCGGCGCCGTAGGAAAGACGGTGGCGGCAGACTGTGTCCTTGGAGGAAACAGGGTCCATATCTGTGATATCGAGCCCTTTGCGCAAAAATCACTGGCCGGGCTTGAAAAAACCGGTATCACACTGACGGGCAACCCGAAAAATAAATATGGTTTCCGAAGATTCGGGAAGGCTCATTTTGATCTGATTACCAACGATGTGGCGGAGGCTGTGAAGGGCTGTAAAATTGTGATTGTGGCGGTTCCCTCAATTGCCCACGCGGCCTTTTTTGACAGACTGGTGCCCTGCCTGGAGGATGGAATGATCATCCATATCATTCCGGACAACTATGGATCCCTGAAGCTGCGCAAGAGGATGCGGGAGCTGGGCTGCACAAAGAAGGTCATCGTTGGCGGGTGGTCAAGCGCACCCTATGGTACCCGTGTGGAGACGGAGGGAGGCGTCATGACCTCCGACTGCTGGCTGGTGTACCGCGCTATTACTTTGCGGGGCGCGGCGCTGCCCACAAAGGATCAGCAGGAATTTCTGGAAAGCTCGAAGGCGCTGGGCTGTTTTGATTCTATCACGCAGGGAGACGGCTACACTTCCGGCAATACTGTGATGGATATCGGTTTCAGCAATGTGAACCCGGTATTGCACTGTCCCGGAACCCTGCTGGGCGTGGGCGTTATGGAAAACTGGGGCAGGATTTTTGGAGGCAATGACAAATATACATATTCGATATACAGTCACGCGTACTGCGAGTCCATCGCTGAGGTGCAGTATGCCTTTTATCAGGAGGAAGTGGCACTGGCTGAGAAAATGGGAGTGGGCATACAGTATTTTCCAAAGAAAAACTTTCTTTCCCGGACCAGCATCCTGGGACCGGAATATATGGGAGACGACTGTATTGTACCCTTTGATGAGCAGTGGCCAACCGGCTATGGTACCGGCCCTTTCACCATCAAAAACCGTTATATCACGGAGGATGTACCGGTAGGCTGTCATATTTATCATGAGCTTGGCAAAAAGTACGGTGTGCCTACCCCGGTTATTGACAGTATGATCACTCTGGGATCCGTTATGACAGGACAGGATTATTATAAGAGCGGACTGACCCTGGACGATCTCGGAATTGGAGATCTGGATGGGGAGCAGCTGCTGACCTATCTGAATGAAGGTATTCTGGCATGAGCTGGCAGGGAAGATTAGAGAGTGAAGAGGATTTGTACCGATACCACACCACGCCGCCCAGGTATACGGCGGGGTTTGCTGTCGGCATCATTGCCGTGGAGCTGATTTATCCCAAGCTTCCCGGAAATGTGGCCAATGCCACTACCTACCCCTTTCCGGTTTTGTATCAGAAGGTCTCCTTTGAGATAGAAAGACTGTTTGAGGGCGATGCTTCCATCAGGGATGAAATTATTGCGGCGGCCAGGAAACTGGAGGGCGAGGGCGTGCGCGCCATTGTGGGGGCCTGTGGTTATTTTGCGCACTTTCAGCGGGATGTAGCCAGGGCAGTGAATGTGCCGGTATTTTTGTCCAGCCTCTGCCAGCTGCCGATGATCAAAACCGCTGTTTCCGATCAGAAAAAGATTGCAATTCTGGCCGCCAGCGGCGATAATATCGGGGAGGAAGTGCTGCAAAAGGTGGGAACTACCATGGATCGCCTTGTGGTGGAAAATATCGGAAATTTGCCGGAATTTCACGCGATCCGGTACGGAGAGACAGACTTCGACAACGAAAAGCTGAAGGATGCCCTGTGTCTGAGAGTGGAGAAACTGGTAAAAGCAGAGCCGCAGATTGGCGCGATTTTGCTGGAATGCAGCGATCTGCCGCCATACGCAAAGGCTATTCAGCAGATCAGCGGCCTGCCTGTATTTGATTTCAACACCATGATTGATTTGGTGTACCACGCGGTGGTGCAGAGGACATATTATGGATATTTCTGATGCGATATGCCATGAAGTTTTATGGATATGCCCGCAAGGGCAACGTGGAGCGCAGAGACTGTAAAAAGCGCAGATAAACGGGAAATCGGGAGGGAGGAGAAAGAAATGCCGGAGTTATCAAAAAGGACGGAGGCTTTCACGGATTCTGTCATCCGCCGGATGACCAGAGTATCCAATCAGTACGGAGCTGTCAATTTATCTCAGGGTTTCCCTGATTTTGCGCCTCCCGAGAGGCTGACGAAGAGATTGTCTGAGGTGGCTGTTGCCGGTCCCCATCAGTATGCCCTGACCTGGGGCGCGCAGAATTTCCGTGAGGCGCTGGCCGTAAAACAAGAGCGTTTCTCAGGAATGCAGGTGAATCCTGACACCGAGATTGTGGTCACCTGCGGGAGTACGGAGGCCATGATGGCTTCCATGATGGCGGTCTGCAATCCCGGTGATCGTGTGATAGTGTTTTCTCCGTTCTATGAAAATTACGGAGCGGACGCCATTTTGAGCGGAGCGGAGCCTGTCTATGTGCCGCTCGTGCCGCCGGCCTTTGGTTTTGACGCGGATGAGCTGGAGGCGGCCATCCGGCTGCCCGGAGTGAAAGCACTGATTCTCTGTAATCCATCCAATCCCTGTGGAAAGGTTTTCACGGAGGGTGAACTTAAAATCATTGCGGAGCTGGCAATCAAATATGACATCTTTGTCATCACAGATGAAGTGTATGAGCACATTGTATATCGGCCTTATGAGCATACGTATCTGGCAACATTGCCGGGCATGCGGGAGCGCACCATTATTTGCAGCTCCCTGTCCAAGACATACTCAATTACCGGCTGGCGGCTGGGCTATGTGATCGCCGTTCCTGAGGTGGCTGATCGAGTGAAAAAAGTGCATGACTTTCTGACTGTGGGAGCGGCAGCGCCTCTGATGGAGGCGGCAGTGACGGCTCTGAGGTTTGAGGACGAATACTATGAGTGGCTGCGGAATAAATACACACACATGAAGGAACTCTTTGTGGGCGGATTGAAGAATATGGGGCTGCATTTTACTGAGCCGCAGGGAGCGTATTACGTGCTGGTGGATATCAGCGAGTTTGGATATGCCTCCGATGAGCAGTTTTGTCTGGATCTGGCGAGAATTGTGGGTGTGGGAGCGGTACCGGGTTCCAGCTTCTTTCGGGAGGATGTGAACCATCTGATCCGTCTTCATTTCGCAAAACAGGACGATACACTGTATGAGGCGCTGAACCGGCTGGAGAAGATCAGCCTGCTGAGAACGATGCATTGAGAGTCCTGTCATTTGGAAAAGTACAGGTGGTGGATACCAAACAGCGGTAGAGTATTACTTCCTATAACTGATGAACCAGTATCTCCATAGCCTTGAAATAATGGTGAAAGCCCCAGTACATGCACTTTGACAAGCAAAGCGAGCCTTTGCAGCACAAAGACATTGCCTTGCCATTTTTACGAATCGAACTGAATCTATTGAAAAAGGTTGACATAATTAATGACATTATGTCTGCCGGGATGGAGTGACTGGCTGCGTTGGCCAGATAAAGAAAGAAGCAGTGGTACAGGAAAAGTTAGAGCGGCTAAATTACTGAAAAACCGAATTGCATAATATGTCGAATGATGATACTATAATCAAATCAGGAAACGTAGAGAGGATTCGGCTGTGCATATTGTATGTAAAATAGATAAAGAGATTTATAAATGCGTGACCGAAGATATTCGTACTGATGAGGTTATTATCACAAACGAGCGGATAGAGCATATCATAGAAAGACGGGGAAAAGGCTTCTATGATACTTATAGCAGCCAGTTTGCGAATATTTTAAAGGATCCTGATTATATCTTCATGGACAAACAAAATACGGCATTAGTAAGCAAATATTTTGGCAAAGATGGTAAGAGCGTAAATGTTGTTTTGAGAATTGCTGTTTCAACGGATAATCCGGATTTCAAAAATTCTATTTTAACGGCAATAATAGAAAACCCTAAAAGGTTCCGGCAAAGGTTACGGAATAATTGTCCGCTTTACAAAAAAGAATAATTGATGTATAATCAACATACACTAAAAAGGCTTCACCCATCTGATTGTTTGAGGTGGTAAATTTCGTAGCGACCACACGCCGATGGTATGACAGGAGAAATCCGAGAGATGCAGGAGAATGCTACGCCTGCCAAACAATCATATGGTTAAGCATATATGGAAAATAATACCATCAGTCAGTTGGCTGGTGGTATTTCTATGTGCGGAATCGAATGTGTTCATTACAGAAAATCCGGACGAAAGTTTATGAAGACTTTACAGTTATTTCATTGACTTTCCCGCGCGGAAAGCAGCATTGCCGTGGTGGATTCCGCAAATCTATCCACAGGGATAGGGCTTTTGGCGATTGAGGCGGCAATCATGGCGCAGAATGGCTGCGATGCGGCGGAGATTGCGGAAAAGATGGAGAAATTGAAACCCAGGGTGCGGGCCAGTTTTGTGGTGGATACTCTGATGTATCTTTACAGGGGAGGCAGGTGCGGCGGCCTGACCACCCTGGCCGGAGGCGCTTTAAAAATTCATCCCAGGATTGTTGTTGCAGGAGGTGAAATGTCCCCTGACAGACAGGGCGGGCGCATTCCCTGGACAAAAGATACCCTGCCTCCTGTGGATCTGTGGGGCAGGGCATCCAGAATTATAAAAGACACTGTGACTGCCGGACTGATAAAACCGCTGGACCCGGATACCGCACCAAGATATATGAGATATATCCCTGCGTGGGCATGATTTAAGTTTCAATATGATTTGAAAATGGCTGTGCATTTTGCCAAAAACTGGCTGTTTTGCATGATTTAGCAGCAAAAAAGCCTGATTTTTAAGTTTCATTTTGATTAGAGTCCGGGTATCTGACATGCAGATACCTGTTTTTTTGTTTTTGGAAGCGACACAAAATGAATGCAAGTGTCAAGCACTTTTTTACATCGTATTCCTTCATCACCCGGGCAACCAATGCCTTGTCAGGGTTCTCCCTGTCAAGGAACTGTTCAATCGCACCAGGATGTTTGGAGATATGGC
Source organism: Lachnospiraceae bacterium (assembly GCA_021203305.1). GTDB lineage: Bacteria > Bacillota > Clostridia > Lachnospirales > Lachnospiraceae > RGIG6307. Next base: position 109,483 of record JAJQBK010000036.1, on the reverse strand, counting down.
GCGGGTTTTCCTTTTTTACGCCATTGATGAAATGCTGGAAATCATAACAGTTCCACTTACCGCGCAGGCACTCCATGATGTCGAAAATTGATATTTTCGGGAAAACTCTCTTGGATGAATCTGCGCTTTACCAGAAATGTGGTCAATGTATGTATTTACATAGTCGTTGGCTTCCTGAACGATAGTCGGAAGATTCCTGACCATTTCGTTATATTCGTCCTGGTCTATGACAACTGAGGTATCTGAGTCGATGTATTCGGAGTTTTTGATAATTACGATTTTTGAGTAATCCAACCCAGAACTTGTCCTTTTTTGAACGTTTTGTTCCTGCGAAAAGGAATGAATTTTTATGTCGGATATCTGAACGAAAAGGAACGCAGATAAAATAATCCTCATGCGAATCTATAAGTAAGCAGGTGTAAGGACGTCCCTGTTTATGCATAAGTTCAGGGTATGTGGAAGCCGGGTAGTCCATAATAAATTTTGATGATAAAAGATATAAACCGGAAATTCCATCTTGAATACCTCACAATCGGATAGGGGAATCTTTTTCTCACCTATCCGTCCGCGCGGGCTGTGTCTGGCGATAGCCAGAAAATTCCTTTTGAAGCCCTGTGCATAAAAAGCGGGGATGGATAATTAATCCAACCCCGCCGGATTGTTCTTCGCCCGGTCAATTTTTATTTTACCGACGAGTCAGAACCGTCACTCGTCATCATTTAACGAAGACAAGAAGTTGTGTCTTCTTGTGCCTTTATTATATGCGAATTGAGCTAATTAAGCAAGAACAATTTTAGTAAAATTTGCAAGAGAATGGGAGCTTTCAGCATAGAGAATTCCTCCTGATACAAGTAAAGCCTTGCCTATCGACAGGACTTTACAAACATTTTAATCCCAACCATTTATATGCCGCATATCGGGGAGCGGACACTATTTGTAATCCAGACCACTTATAAGTCGCATATCAGGGAGCGAACTCTATTTTAGTGCAGAACATTTCTGTTCTCACTTGCATTGTATCCACAGGAAAGGGCGAAGTCAACAAATTTCAAAAGTTTTCACGAGATTGCTTTTGACTGTAACTGCATGGTGTGGTGAAAAATGTCAGTTTCATCGGGATTGAGATTTGATGGCTGGCAGGCTTACTTTTTTGTAATCAGGTACAGTTTCTGATTGAAGGGAGGGTGCGTTTTTGTTAGAATAGGAACACGAGATTATGGTGTGGTGCATACAGGGTTAGGAGAAGGTGCATTATGGAACTGCCTGAGAGCATAAAAAAGCAGATTGGTCAGGAGGCCGGGGAGAAAGATCAGATTGGAATGTCAGACTCATCCATTCTTATTTTTCATCAGAACAGGGTTTCCGGATACATAGATCTGGGAAAAACGGGAGCAGCAGACAGATGGTGTGATATCGCTCTGTGTTACCGCAGCCTTTCACAGAATTATACCGGGAAATATCACAGCAGAGACTATGGCAAACCTGATGACCTTTTGCTTTTTCAGGAACTGGGAATTCAGCCGGATTGGGAAAAAATCCGGTATTACATTTGCTGGACGAATTGTTTTAATTCAGGGGATTACCCGGTTGGCGGCTGGATCATTCGGACAAAGAGTGAAAGAGAGAAAATGATTGTATGAAACTGAAAATCGCATTGCTTCAGCTCCATCCGGAGAAATATGGGCGATAGCGGAAGGATAAATTGGAATTTGGAGGCCGGCTATGAAAAATTTAGTTGTAAGATGTGCAAAAAGAGAGGAACTTGAAGCTGTAAATAAAATTCGCAAACAAGTCAATGAGGTACATGTTAAGGGATGCCCGGATATATTTCGTGAAGATGGGTGGGAGTTCATAGAGCCCTTTGTATATACAAGATTCGAAGAGGAAAACAGCGAGGTTATTGCTGCTGCTATTGAAGGTGAAATAGTTGGATTTGCTGTGATTCAATATATAGAAAAACCGGAATCCCCTTATAATAAGGAGCGGAAATATTGTCATATAGAGGAATTCGGCGTAGATGAAAATCACAGGCGAAAAGGCATTGCTGCTGCCATGATTGACTTTGTTAAAGAAGCTGCAAAAAAACGCGGCTTTAAAAGAATAGAACTTGATATGTGGGAATTTAATGACGGGGCACTGTCTTTTTATGAAAGAGCAGGTTTTAAGACTTTCAGAAGATTCATGGAATGTGATGTAGAAACAAAGGAGACATGGTGAATCCTTATGAGAAAAAGGCAAAGGGATTGCGAAGTATGTACCGATTGCTGTTATTCGATTTAGATGGAGAATGGCATACCGGAGGTAAAAGCAGCGGCTGATGTTGTGATTGGAAGCAATAATGAAGCAGCCTGTAACAGCTGAAGAAAATTCCGGCTGTCACGGGCTGCTTTTTTGGATGATTTAGTTGAGATAATCGCCAACCGGACTGTTATTATACTGCTTGATAACTTTAATCATGATGGAACCATCCAGCTGTTCGGATTCATCCACAATTTTGTATTGTGTATGCTTCCTTTCAAGTGTCCGCTTATACTGCGCGACTTCTTCCTGAACCATCTTCACAGCGTAATCATGTCCTAAGTCTTCTTTGAGCATAAAATGCAGTGTTCTGACAGATACAGGCCGCTTTCACTCGTTTCATCCCCGCACACCTCCTTGTCTGGCAAAAGCCTGTGTACCTATTACGGCAGCAGCCTGAATAGAGATATACAGGTATCAAAATTACTTTGAAAATCGTAAATTTATACCTGAATATATTTGATCATATCATTTTTTGGCGAGAAAAGTCAAAGCGGGAAAAAAGATTTTATGCTGCGATTTTATGCTGCATGAACAGTAACTGGTCTTTACTTTGGGACGTAATCGTTCAGGTTTCGCATTGATTTCTCCCCTGATATCTGTTACAATACGAGTTAGCCAACGCTAACATCTGTCGGAGAGAGTATGACTGATGATGGTTTCCATTTATGTGCTTGAGTGCGTTGTGATCATTTTCGGGATGCTTTTGCCCTGATCGGCTCGGCGGGTGTACTGGTCATTGACGCTGTTACATTTTTTATTTCAGCGGTTCTGATTCTCTGGATCAGGGTTACGGAAAATAACGAAGCCGGTGAGACAAAGAAAGTGAATTTGGATCAGGTTTTTTCGGATTTTAAGGAGGGAATCTCTTTCCTGAAAGGCAGCAGGATTGTGCAGATGATCAGTGTGATCGGTCTGGCCATCAATTTTGGGCTCATGCCGCTCACCGTATTTCAGACACCGTATGTCAGTGACTATCTTAATATGGGTGCGGGCATGCTTTCCTACATTAAAATTCTGATGATGGTCGGTATGATGGCGGGAGCGTTTGTCACGCCGAGGCTGCTGAAATTCAAAAAAGGTCATCTGTGCGTTGCCGCCGGGATCGGTATGGGAATAACGATTGTCTGTATGTACATCACTCCCGATATTCGTCTGATGATCGGGAAGATGGCATTGCTGACGCTGAGCATGTTTTTGGTCGGCGTGGGCGGCGGCATCCTGAACGTGGTGATCGGCGGCTGTATGATGGCGGCTGTGCCGCGGGATAAAATGGGAAGGATGAGCGGCTTAAACGCCGCGATCATGGAAGCGTCCATGCCGGTTGGGTCTTTTATCTGCTCCGCGCTGGCACTGGTGCTCAGCGTAACACAGATTTTCGCGTTGTTTGGCATATGTACGATTTTATTTTATCTGTTGATAGGCGGTTCCCGCTCTGCTGATATTTTAAATACAAATACGGAAGCGGAACAGGCAGAGCGGTGACTGCGGAAGCATTTGCGGAAATAGATCGACGAAGAAAAGGAAACAAAAGACAGCATTTCTGCCTATACCAAAAAGCATATGTCTGATGGAGGAAACAATCGTGAAGAAAGACATACAGACCAAGCGGGAGCGGGAAAAACAGATGGTCACGCAGATGATCGCGCTCTACTGCAAAAAGAACCACCACACGAAGGGAGCACTTTGCCCGGAGTGCGAGGCATTGACGCAATATGCCTGCCAGCGCAGCGATAAATGCCCTTTTATGGAGACAAAAACTTTTTGCTCAAATTGCAAAGTGCATTGCTATAAACCGGAAATGCGGGAAAAAATCCGCCAGGTTATGCGCTTTTCCGGGCCGAGAATGATTTTTCATCATCCGGTCGTAGCTGTCCGTCATGTGGTGGAAACCAAAAAGGAGCAGAAGCGGCTGAATGGAGGATAGGAGGGAAAAGAAAGCTGTGAAAATTGAATTTCACGAACAGAGGAGGACGACATGGAGCGTTTTAACGATATGATGTTGTCGGGCAAATTTGTTTCACCGGAAGAATATAAGCGCCTGAAAAGGATGTTTATTGTCGGCATTATTTTTGCATTTATTACAATGGTGGGCGGAGAGATGCCTGTCGGATGGACTGTGTACCCCGATGCGGAAAATGAATTGATTTCTATGATGATGGGATGTGGCAGCCTGTCGCTGGCTCAGCTGGCAAGTGGTGTTTTATTTGGAGGCATCGGTATCCCTGTACAATACTACGGATATAAGGCCATTGGAGAGATCATATCAAAAGGTGGGTGCAAAAAGTGCGGCAGGCTGATTGATATTGGAGCAAAGGCAGTGGCATTTTTCGGAAGCCCTGTTCATTTGATGTGCATAGCGCTTATGTTTTTGTGCCGTACACAGGATGCGCAAAACGCAACCAACATACCTCAGAATGTTATGGATTTCATAATCTGGCTGGTGCTGCCTTTGACCGTGGTCTTTATGACATTTTATATATCAATGACGATTGTCATGATTATTCCGGTGGTTAAGGGAAAAACGATTTTCCCGAAGTGGGCAGTCGTTTTTAACCCTATATTTTACAAGATTCTTCTGAATATGCTCGCCGAGGTTGCACCAAACACAGCATGGTTTAACGGCATAAGGATGAGCAATATGGGGCTGGGGTCATTTGTTACATTTCTTGGATTGCTGATATTGTCAGACAGAAATTATTCAAAAGAACGCAGCCTTGACAGCTAAAGTTCAGAGCTGCTGTTGGTATTTATAGAAGTGGAGGGAAATATGGCATTTGCAGAAGAAATACAAAGGTTTGGCAAAACGCACCCCTTTGCAGAAGAAAAAACAGATGGGATTAGCACCCGCTATCTTTTGTGCGGTAAAGATGATGCCCAATATACGCTGGTGTACCTTGTAGGCGGCACGGGAATTTCAGATGTCTGGTTCAACCATATTATTCAAATGGAAGAGGATTATCGGATTCTTACCTTTGATTATCCTATGGAAATCAACGATCTGGAACAGCTTGCCGACCACATCATGAAGCTTATAAAAAAGCTGGATATTAAGAATCCCGTGTTAATCGGTGCTTCATTGGGCGGGTTTGTGGCTCAGCTTATTGCAAGGCGGTATTCGGATATGGTGTCCGCTGTGGCTTTATATTCTACGTGCAGCCTGTCACAGGCGAGCATTGCGGACTTGAAAAAGCAGTATAAATCATACGGTGTGATGATAGGGCTTATGAAAGTTGTTCCTTATTCATGGATAAAGAAAATGCTGTTTGCGGTGTCAAAAAAGCAGGTCGGCATGGAAAATGAGAATCCCATTGACAGAGCGTATATGGAGGATTTTTTCGCCTGGATTTATGGACAATACACTAAGAAATTTGACCTGCATATGACAGGCTTGATCATAGATGCAGCAGATATAAAGCCTTTTGAGCTTTCGGATTATAAAAGCTTTGATGATAAAACGCTTCTGATTCTTCCGAAGGCAGACAAGGCTTTTTCGGAGGCTGCGCAGGCGGATTTGCTTCTTTCCATGCCGAAAGCAAAGGCTGTTAAAGTAGAAGGCGGCCATACCGCCACACTCTATAAGGTTGATGAATATGTGCGGGAAACAAGAGAGTTTCTTGAGACTGATCTGCGACGTTGGCTGGATCATTCATATGTATAAGCCCCCTAAGCTGTGCAAGGATGAGGGATGTTCTGAACTGGCAAAATACTTGTGCCAATTGGATTTTGTGCTGGCGGACATCATGGGAATGAAGCTTGAACGGACAATGACGCTTGCGGAGGGAAACCTCAAGTGTGATTTTCGTTACAGTAAGAAATGAGTTTTTGTTTTATGCTTAGAAGCATAAAAAGCAAGTAGTTTGTCAATACGGATTTAATTATACTTGTGCGCGTGCGCCCTCTTATGCTGCATAGTATAAGACTGTGGTGGAATTTGGAATGAGCTGGAAGCGGGCGGATGAGTGGCTGAAAGAAAAAGAGGTGGAGTGAACACATGATTCTCCCCTGCGTCCTGGATACGGACACAGAGCTGAAAGTGAAAAAGTACATTTCCTGCGGCATGAAGAAAACGGCAGAAACGTCGATAAAGGGCGGCGGAATGATGTACACGATGGAGAGAGAGTTTGGAGATGAATAAAAAGCTATGGGACATCTACGCCCCGATTTATGAAAAGGCCATGCGGGGCGACCGCAAGGCTTATGGCCTGATGTATGAGCGCATCCCGCAGGCCATTCAGGGTATGGATGTGCTGGAGGTCGCTACCGGCCCCGGCCTGCTGGCAAAGCACGTTGCCTATGCCGCAAAGAAAATGATTGCCACGGATTATTCCGATGGGATGATAAGGGAAGCAAAGAAGGGCAGCTATCCTGACAATCTCACCTTTGAGGTGGCGGATGCAGAACATCTTCCCTATGCGGAAGATTCCTTTGACGCGGTAATCATCGCCAATGCCCTGCACATTGTTCCGAACCCGGAGAAAGCGCTGCGGGAAATAGAACGGGTTTTGAAGAATGATGGGCTACTGATCGCGCCGAATTTTGTGAACCATAAAAAAGGAGCCGTCAGCGCCATATGGTCGAAAATCATCAGCATCGCCGGCGTCAAATTTGAACATCAGTGGAGCACGGCAGAATATCGAGCCTTCCTTGAAGCCGACGGCTGGAAAGTGGTGATGCTGGAGGAAATGCCCGCCCGTATCACGCTGGCCTATGCGGAGTGTGTGAAGCAGAAAAAGGGGTAAAATATGGAGAAAATTACATTGACCGGTGTGCCGGAGACCATGCTGCAAACGGTTTTTGCCCGTGCGCAGGAAACGCAAAAGCAAAACCATAAAATCGCAGATGAAAAGGCCGTGGAGCTCATCTCCCGTCTGGATTACGATTTTTCCCTTGCGGCAAAGGATAAAACCATGTCCAGCGGTGTGCTTGCCCGGACGCTGGTGCTTGACCGGATGGTGAGCGAATATTTGAGTGAGCATCCCGGTGCTGTTGTGATCAACCTCGCCTGCGGTCTGGACACCCGTTGTTATCGGATGCAGGGATATTCCCACTGGTACAATCTGGATTTGCCGGAAGTGGTTGAGGTGCGGGAAAAGCTGCTCCCGGAGGATGGGATTATCTCCCAGATTCCCGCTTCCGCTATGGATGCACGCTGGGCCAGTTGTATTGCCGCCGATGGGAACCCCGTGTTGGTCATCATGGAGGGGTTGACCATGTATCTGTCTGAATCAGATGTCAAGCAGATTTTCGCCATTATTGCGGCGCATTTTCCGACCTCTGTAGTGTTTGTGGAAACCATGCTGCCCTTCATCGTGAAGACGGTAAAAGAGAAGTCTATCGAGGGCAGTCATGCGAAATTCACCTGGGGCGTGAAGGACGGTATGACACTGGCAGCGCTTTTGCCGGATTTTGAGTTTGCGGAGGAACACAGTCTTGTGGAGGGAATGGAGGTCATAGCGCCCGTTTACAGGGTTATCGGGAGGATTTCATTTGTCCGCAGCCTATCTAACAAGATTGTAGTACTTGTTGGGGAGAAAAAAGCAAAATGATGATAACAATCGTTTCAATCCTTATGATCATGCTCGGCTATTTTCTCATGCTGTACGGCGCAGTTGGCTTTATTCAGGACAAGCGGCTTTTCTCCTCTGCGCCGAAAGAGAACTTAGCCGTGATCCCTGACAAAAAAGAGCGGTTCCGCGGCGCGCATGTTGTGGGCTGGGTGATCGTCGTATTCGCTGTGCTGCTGTTCATCGGTGCATTTGCTCTGGGGATCTGGGACGGCGTAAGAAATGGCTTCGGGCCGCTCAAATATTTCGCCCGATTTCTCATCATGCTCTACGGGATGGAGATTTACGACATTCTCTTTTTTGACTGGTATCTGCTCTGTCGCTCCAACTTCTTTCCGCACTTTTACCCGGAGACAAAGGGAATCGTGGGACCGCATATGTTTGGCTATAACAAGAAGGCGCATATCGTACATTTTATCGTGTATATCCCCGCCTGTGTTTTACTGGCGCTGGGCTGCGGAGTGCTGCTTTCATGATATTTATGGAGCGGAAATATGAGGATTCTGATCTATGGGGCGGGAGTCATCGGCAGCCTGTATGCCGTTCTATTTTCCAAAGCTGGTTATGAAGTTTCTGTCTATGCCAGAGGACGACGGCTTCAGGATCTGAAAACAAAAGGGCTTTTGATGGGATACTGGATACCAGCGTTGCCCTCGACCAGAACGAATACCAGAAACGCTACGATGCTGTGGTGGCTCGGTACAACAAGGCGAACGACAGGCTGGAAATGGTCACAGCGGAAATCACCGACAAGGAACTGCGGAGAGCGACCATCGAGGATTGCCTTGCCGCGATGGAGAAACTGCCGACTGCGCTTGACGCCTTTGACGAGGCGGCATTCCACAGCCGGGTAGATTACATCACTGTGTATTCTGTGGACGATGTCCGGGTGATGTTTAAAGATGGGACAGAGATTCAGGCATAAAATTTGGGGGCAGTTGTGGCGCTGCCCTTTTTCTCGTGCAGCTCTTGCTGCTGAGGAAAAAGTTCGAAAAATATTCTCGGATTAGCTATTGTTTTTCTGCTCACTGCGCTGTATAATGCGAGTTAGCCATTTCTAACTATATATGCAAGGAGAGTTATCACAATGGATAAACAGAAAAACACATCACAGTCCTCCATCCGTCTCGGCACTCATGGAGAACAATACGGAACATGGATGTCACGTCCGGTATTCTATATGGTCGGCGGCTTTGCTCTTGCGGCCTTGATTCTTGCCATTTTGTCATTCACGGTTTTCCACATTACCGTGCTCGGCGTCATCTTTATTGTTGTCCTGGCAGTATTGATAGCCTTTATTGGCTGGATGGAATGGATACGCAGGCAGTATGCTTTTGGCGGCGGCGGAATGATGGATAAGGGGCATCAGACCATGCTCTCACTTTTGGATTATGATGGAAACGGAACACTGCTGGAAGTCGGCTGCGGCTCCGGTCCCTTAAGCATTCGTGCTGCTCTGACATGGCCACAGACAAAAGTGGTCGGAATTGATTACTGGGGCGCTATGTGGGATTACAGCAAGCAGTTATGCGAGAAAAATGCCGCATCCGAGGGGGTTGCTTCGCAGTGTATTTTCCAAAAAGGAGATGCAAACAAACTCGCTTTTGCGGATGGAACCTTTGATGCCTTAATCAGCAATTATGTGTACCACAACGTTATGGGGTCAGATGTGCATGAGTTGATACTGGAGAGCCTGCGTGTTTTGAAAAAGGGCGGCGTATTTGCTATTAACGATTCTATGAAGCCGAAAATGTACGGCGATATGGAGGCATTCGCGCAAAAGCTGCGTGACATGGGCTATCAGGATGTGCGGCTGGTGAATATGTCGGAGCTTGTATTTGGCTCGGAAAGCCGCGCTAATATGATGATGCTTGGCAATTCCCGTATGCTGGTGGGAAGAAAATAAGCAAGAGAAGGACAAGGTTTTTGTTCTTTACAGAGAATATGTTGTGGGGAGAATTACAGAGCCATGCATGAATACTATCAGAAAAACTACGCTAAATTAAAGAAGTCCATGAATGGATACCTGAAACTGATTTCCGCTGAATTGCAGCAGACCAGCGGAAAGGATTATTCCGAGCTTTTGGATGAAATCTGGGATTTCTATGACAAAAATCTGCTTGAGCATTTTCCTTACATTGGCGGGGATGATGTGAGCGGTACCGGGAATCTGACTGGAGCATATTATTTTGTGGCGATGGGTGAGGTTTTGAAGAACTACGGCGTTTCTTTAGATGATGCCGGTCATTTGATGGTGCTGTCCTATGAACGAACCTTTCTGCGGATACCGGGATTTGCCCGAAAGCTTGCTGGAAAGATGTTCAACAGTCCGAAGATGCTGAATAAAATGTTTCAAAAGAAAGATAAGCAGAATGCAGCAAATGCGGAAAAGAATCCAGGCAGCTTCGAAACAAAAACCATGATCCCGCCGGAAGAAGGGTATGCATTCAGCTATCATAACCTTGTATGTCCGTTAGCGAACTTCGCTAAAGAGCACGGTTACATGGAATATATGCCCTATCTTTGTAATCTGGACTATGTGATGTTCGGGGTGCTGGGTGCGCCGCTGTACCGTGAACAGACCTGTGCCTCCGGTGGGGAATATTGTGACTTTAAATTGAAGTCCGGAGCCCCTGTCCTGCCTTATTGGCCACCGGTGTTTAAACAGGGAGATGGGTATCAGTAACAGACTTTTCAATCCGATTGCGGCGGTCTTTGCTCTTATCTTTTCGAAGCTGTCTATCTGTATTTGGAATGGTTGAGCGGTCAGGAAAATCTGTTTAGGTTGGAAAATGCAATGGTAATAACAATTATTTCGATCCTCATGATCATGCTCGGCTATAACAAGAAGGCGCATATCGTACATTTTATCGTGTATATCCCCGTCAGTGCTGCGCTGGCGCCAGGCTGTGGAGTTATATTCTCATAAATCTTTTGGAGACGATCCATGAAAACTTATGAATTCGGAGATGAGAACAAGCCTGTTATCCTGCTGCTGCCGGGCACTTGCTGCCACTGGAAAGCTACCTTCGGCGAGGTGGTTCCGCTGCTGGAGCGGAGCTTTTATGTGGTCTGCGTTTCCTATGACGGCTTTGACGAGACGGAGGACACAATCTTTCCATCCATGATTGAGGAGACGGAGAAAATAGAGGCGTACGTACAGGAACGCTTTGGCGGAAAAATCTGCTGTGCCTACGGCTGTTCCCTGGGAGGCTCTTTTGTGGGACTGCTGGTGCAGAGGGGAAAGATACACATCGACCACGGCATCCTCGGCAGTTCGGATTTAGACCAGAGCAGTCCCCTTGGGGCAAGTCTTAAGGGACTCCTTATGGCTCCGATCCTTCAGGGAATGCTCCGCAAAGGCAGGCTACCGAACTGGATGAACAGGTGGGTGGAAAAACGTCCTTTGGAGGAACGGGTCTATTATGACAAAATGCTGTCCATGTTTGGCATAGGAACGACCCGAATGGCTTTTGTCAAACGGAAAAGTATTTACAACCAGTTTTATTCTGATTTAGTCACGCCGCTTGGTAATAAAATCCACGCTGATGGCACTGTCATTCACTGCTTTTACGCCACGAAAATGGGAGAGCAATACGAGGCTCGCTATCGGCAGCACTTTGCTGACCCGGATGTGATCCGTCATGATCTGCAGCATGAAGAACTGTTGGTCTGCTATCCGCAGAGATGGGTAAGCGCAGTAGAGGATTTGCCGCGGTGAAATAAAGGAACGGCATGGCAGGAGCAGTCAAAAAAACCTCCCGGGAGTTTGTTCCCGGGAGGTTTTTTGGTCATGGTGCATGGAAAGCTTTCGCCGGTTTGGAGCTTAATCCAGAAGACTGGTCGTGTTCTTCAGGCTGATCAAAACAGTGGAGGAGTTGTGTAACACCGCCGACGCGGCAGGAGACAGAATCCCCGTTACACCAAGAAGAATCAGCAGAGAATTAAAGCTGATGATACGACGGTAGCTGGTATGGATCCTGGCCATCAGGCGGTCGCTCAGGATTTTCAGAGTCGTAATGGCATACAGGTCATCTCCCGGGATTGTAATGTCGGCGATTTCCCTGGCGATGGCGGCGCCCTCTAATACCGCAATCCCGACGTCCGCTTCCGACAGAGCGGGGGAGTCATTGACCCCGTCGCCCACCATGATGACCTTGCGCCCGGCTTCATGCTCCCGACGGATAAAATTGGCCTTATCTTCCGGCAGCACTTCTGAAAAATACTGATCCACTCCGACCTGTGCAGCGACAGCCCTTGCGGTGCGTTCACTGTCCCCTGTCATCATCACTGTTTTCGAGATTCCCAGATCCTTGAGGCGGCGGATAATCGCCGGGGCTTCCGCGCGGATGGGGTCCTCGATGCAGATAACCGCGGACAAAACTCCCGAGACAGCCATATAAAGATGGGAATATTCATCCGGGAGCGCGTCAAACTTTTCCTGTTCCCCTTCGGGAACCGTGCAGCCTTCATCATCAAAGACGAAATGATGGCTTCCAATGACAACCTTCTCCCCGTCCACTGTACTGGAAATGCCGTGGGCGACCACATATTCAACGTGGGAGTGCTTTTCTTCGTGATCCAGTCCTTTTTCTTTTGCGGCGTTTACCACAGCGTTTGCCATGGAATGGGGATAATGCTCTTCCAGACAGGCGGCAAGGCGCAGCATTTCATCAGCGTCTTCCCCGCGGAAGGGGACAACCAGCGCAACCTTCGGGGTGGCATGGGTCATGGTGCCGGTTTTATCAAATACAATCGTGTCGGCCTCGGATACGGCCTCCATAAACTTGCCGCCTTTGACGGAAATATGGCGCAGGCTGCTTTCTTTCATGGCGGACAGCACCGCCAGAGGGATGGAAAGCTTCAGGGCACAGGAAAAGTCCACCATCAGCACAGACACCGCTTTTGTTACATTCCGGGTCAGTATCCAGGTCAGCACGGTACCCGCCAGACTATAGGGGACCAGGCTGTCCGCCAGATGGGAGGCTTTGTCCTCTGTTGCTGATTTCAGCTTATCCGATTCTTCGATCATTTTCACAATCCGGTCGTATCGTCCCCCGCCGACGGCTTTTTCCACGCGGATGATACAGCTTCCTTCTTCCACAACTGTTCCCGCGTATACATAGCTGCCTGGAGCTTTTCTGACAGGAAGAGACTCCCCTGTCATGGCGGACTGATTGACCATGCATTCCCCCTGGATGACCTTTCCGTCAAGCGGAATCATGCCTCCCATGCGTATCACAATCTGATCCCCGGCCCGGGTATCCGAAACAGGGACAAGCAGCTCCTGATCCCCGGTTTTCAGCCACACCTGATCCACATGCAGAGACATGGCGCGGGCGAGATCTCCGACTGATTTTTTCCGGGTCCACTCCTGCAGGATGTCGCCAATTTTCAGAAGGAACATGACGGAGGAGGCTGTGGAAAAGTCTCCGCGCAGCATGGAAACTGTGATAGCCGCGGCGTCAAGAACCTCTACCTTCAGTTTTCCTTCCCTCAGGGAGCGTAATCCGTTCAGAATGTAGCGGAAAGAGGAGAAAACAGAGAGGACAGCCCGCACCGGAGACGGCAGAAAAATCTGCCTCAGGCCGCGGCACAGCACGGTGAGAATCAGCTTTTCCTCAAACTGGCGATTCAGCTCCCGCCCTGAATTTTCCGGAACAGCAACTTCGCAGTCATAACGAAATCTGCTTAAGCCCGCGATAATAACAGAGCGGTCCGAGTGAAAAACGATCACGGCGTCAGCCGTGCGTTCATAGACGGTGACTTCCGTTACGCCGTCAAGTGCCCTCAGATAATATTCCAGAATATCCGCCTGGTGTAATGTGATTTTATTTTCCTGTCCTACATGAACCCGCAGTCTTCCTCTGGTCTCATGCAATATTCTGCATTTCATTGGATATCCGCTTCGTCAGCAATTTCCGCTTCACATTCCTGCGCTTCACGCTTTTCATTGATTGCTTTCGCGTCCGCCAGAATATCGCCGGCATTTTCCCTCATTATGGTTGCGGTAGTCATAACGCTGTCTTTGGCTCTCAGAACAGCCGCAGCAGTGTGTGTATATGCCTTTTTCGCATCCTTGCTGCTTAAGACCTTCACACCAGCCGTCCCGAAAAGGACTCCGCTGGCGAACAGTCCGATTTTTCCCCAGGTATTCATTGTCATTGCCTCCTGTCCTGTATTGCGTTGTCCGCGACAGCGGACGTGTCTGCTTTACTGTTTATCAGCATGATAGCACAATCGATTCGTTTCTTCAAGGATGAAATATTCTGTTCTTTTAAGTAGAACGACGCAATCAGCGTGATGAGTTTCGTTCCTTTATAAAATGTTTCCATTTTCTTTCTTGAATGGTGGGATGCTTTGTGATACTCTGCTTTTATGGAAAGCGGGAATTTGTGGCAGCTTCCAAAGAACGGCGCAGTTACGGATTGCAGAAGAGGAGAACAGCATGAACAGGAAGAAAGTGATTAGAAATGCGGTAATTATCGGCGTTATCGTGGGCGCGGCAGCGGCAGCGGTCAATAAAATCCTGAAGAGGAGCGATGAGACGGAAGACGATATTTCGCTGGATCTGGATGGTGACGGCAAGATTGATACTGTGATGGCTGACACCACAGGCGATGGAAAGGTTGATACCGTGATGATGGATACCACAGGCGACGGCAAGGTTGACACTGTGATGATGGATACTACGGGTGACGGCAATGTTGATACGGTCATGGAGGACCTGGACGGCGACGGCACAATTGATCTGGTAACCGCTGACACGACAGGAGACGGTGAACTGGATACGGCGTTTGTGGATGTCGACGGGGACGGAGAACCGGATGTGATCATCACAGAGAATCCGGAACTGGCGAAAGAAGAATCTGACGAAGAAAAGCCGGTTTCAAAATGAACCGGCAATCAGATATGAAACTGAAGAAAGAAGACAACAGGAAACAGAAATTAAAACCGGGCGGAAACACTGGCCTGACCGGGACAGCGGTGGCATATACTGCCCTGACGGGTTTCCTGTGTCCCCTTCTATGGAAATATCCGGCGGCAGCCATCCTGCTGCCGGGTTTTTTATTCTATGAAGCAGCCTGTCTGGTCCTGTATCTTCTGGTCAGAAAGAAAAAGGCAGACATGGAGGAGTACAGTGTCAGAATTCGCTGCCGCAAATACAGATGCATGCGTCTGATGGCGTTCACGGACGTGTTCGGGCTGGCGGCAGGGGAAGACACTTATTTTATATTCGATGTACTGTGCTGCGTGGATGGAATCGTGATTTGTCTGGATCTGATTTCCAGAGTAAGGATTGTGATAGTCCTGGCGAGGGAAGCCTCTGTGCGGGAAACGACTCTTCTGACGGAGAGCGGTGCCTGGCGCGGTCTTTTGATTTTCCGAAACCCCAGCGCGGTCATTACGCTTTACATTGTCGTCGGAGCCTTCCTTCCGTTTTTGGCTCAGCCTCTGGTCAGCGACAGTACGGAGGAAAATTTTGACAGCTCTGATTATTACAGCGATGAGCTGTCCGGGGAGCGTGCCATGGTGATTTCTGATAACGGGGAGGCGCTCACAGAACGCATCCGTCTGATTTCCCAGGCGGAGGATCAGATTATTCTGTCCACTTTTGAGATTGACGCGGATTCTACCGGCATGATGGTTATGTCGGCGCTCATGGAGGCGGCGGAGCGGGGCGTGGAGGTATGCCTTCTGGCGGACGGCTTCCCTTACCTGACACAGATGTGGGGCAATCCGTATTTTCTGGCGCTGGCGCGGATGGAAAATGTGGAGATCAGAATTTATAATACGATCCGTCCATGGATGCCGTGGACCATTTTTGGACGGCTTCACGACAAATACCTGATTGTGGACGACATGGCCTATATTCTTGGCGGCCGCAATACCTATAATTACTTTCTGGGAGACCAGGAGGGTCATAAAAATTACGACTGGGACATCCTGGTTTACAGCGGGGAGGCCGGGGAGGATAATTCCCTTGAGCAGGTCATGGACTATTTTACGTCTGTCTGGGAGCTGCCCGCCTGCAGGACGCTTGCGGACAATCATTTCTGGGAAAAGAACCCGTCTGTCAAACGCGCCGTCGAGGAGCTGCATGAGGTGTATGAGGATATGGCCGAGGAGCATCCGGACTGGATGGAGAGTGTGGATTATGAGAGCGTAACCGTGCCGGTAAACCATATTGAGCTGGTATCCAATCCAACGAATACTCTGGCCAAGGAGCCGGTGGCATTTTATACCATCACACAGCTGATGGCTGAGGCGGAAGAAAGCGTGATTTTCCACACACCTTATATGATCTGTAATGACTGGATGCTGGAGCGCCTTACGGAGATTTGTGAGGAGGTCGACAGTGTCACCATAATGACCAACTCCGTGGCCAACAATGGCAACCCCTTCGGCGCCTCGGATTATGCCCGCAATAAAGAGGAAATTCTGGAAACCAGGGTACAGATTCTGGAATATGACGGGGGAATTTCCTATCACGGGAAATGTTTTGTGATTGACGACAGGCTTTCCGGCATAGGCTCCTTTAACTGGGATATGCGCAGCGTCTATATAGACACGGAGCTCATGCTGGTGGTAGACAGTGAGGAGTTCGCCGCCCTGCTGCGGGAGGAAATGCAGGCTTATGAAGCGGATTCGCTCATCGTGATTGACGCGGACACCTCCATTGCGCCTGAAGGGATGGAGGCACAGGAGCTGAGCAGCGCCAGGAAGGTACTGTATTCTCTGCTGGGCCTGTTTAGCTGGGCCAGATTTATCACATGAATTTGTCTTGCCGGTCACACCAAACAGGCCGTTTATCATATATAGCAGTGGGATACAGATTATTAAAAATTCAATAAGAAGAGCAAAAATTCATGTCACATTCCGAGCAACATGAATTTTTGCTCTTTTTCGTGAATTTATAGCTTTTTCGCACAGGCGGCTGTTGCTATAATTGCCTCATCAAAGCTGTTTTACGGGGTTAAAACAGTACAAATCAAAGGAGGAAATTTTCTATGGCAGCTAAAAAACCAACGCAAAGTGAAATTGACGGCGTACAGTACCGCCGCGCGAAGCTGTGGCAGATCATCCTGGTCGCCTGCAACGCGTTTGTGGGGATGAGCGTGTATTCCCTGATCGGTTATGCCAGCTACAGCGCCAGCGTCGGATATGGCATCAGCACCGCGATCGTGGGAGTGATTTTGATGGGAACCCGTATTCTGGACGCTGTGACAGACCCGCTTCTGGCCGTCGTTTATGACAAGGTAAACACCCGGTTCGGCAAACTGCGCATTCTGCTGATTTCCGGCTTTCTCATCGAGGCAGTCGCTCTCCTGCTCATGTACGATGTGCTGTCCAGCAAAGGGTTAGGCATCCCGGTATTCGCCCTTCTGTACTGTGTCTACATTATAGGTTATACCATCACCAATATGACAGCGCAGACATTCGGCGCAATCATGACCAATGATCCGAAACAGCGGCCCGTCATCGGTGTGTGGAATACCGCGTTTAACTACATAGTTCCGATTACGCTGAGCATTGTTCTGGCGTATGTATTTCTGCCGATGGCAGGAGGCACCTACAACCAGATTTTTCTGTCAAGCGCCTGCAGATTCTGCCTGCTGCTGGGTGCGGTCGGCATCGTGCTGGTATGTATCGGCATCTCCGCGTATGACAAGCCGGAGTATTTAAACGGGGTCAGCAAAAAGCAGGAACCCCTGAAGGTAAGGGATATGGTAAGCCTGTTAAAGGACAACCGGCCCCTGCAGTGCTACATCGCATCCGCCGCTTCCGATAAGCTGGCGCAGCAGGTGGCCAGCCAGTCCGTGATTACCACGCTTCTGTTCGGCGTCATCATCGGGAATGTGCAGCTTTCCACGATTTTAAGCGCGGTCGCGATGTTCCCCTCTATTATTTTCGCCATCATCGGCGCCAGGTACGCTGGAAAGCACGGCAGCAGAAAAGGCGTTCTGGTATGGACCCGGGCAAGCCTGATTGTGGCGCTTGCGACCGTCATATTCTTTATTATCATTGACCCGACACAGATTGCCGCGATGGGCGGCATCACGGTCATCTATGTCCTTCTGAATTTTGCCTTAAACGGCACCAAGATGAGCGTGACGACCTGCAACACTTCTTTTATGGCGGATGTCATCGACTATGAGCTGGACAGGAGCGGAAAATATCTGCCCGCTCTGGTCACCGGTACCTACAGTCTGGTAGATAAAATTGTCTCCTCCGTGTCCTCAGTTATCGCCACCGGTGCGATTGCTCTGATCGGCTATGTCAACACCGTGCCGCAGCCGGGCGATCCCAGCACTCCCGCGGTGTTCTGGATGACTATGGCGCTGTGCTTCGGACTGCCTGTCCTGGGATGGATCTGCACCCTGATTGCCATGCGTCTGTGCAGCCTCAGCAAGGAAGAGATGGTGGAAGTGCAGAAACGCATCGCCGACAAAAAGACAGCGGCTGTCAGGCAGGAGGTTCAGGAAAATCCGCAGTAATCACAGTCAGCTTCTGCGCCGTCCCCGCGATGAACGGAACTGAGAGGGGGTGCATCCCGCCTCCTCTGTGAAAATCCTCGTGAAATAGCTGCGGCTGCTGAAACCAAGCTCCTCGGCGATCTGACGAATATCCGCGTCTCCTGAGAGCAAAAGGACCCTGGCCCGCTGAATTTTTGCCCGTTTCATATACTCATTTACGGAAAGTCCGGTTTCCTTTTTGAACTTAAATGTGAAATAATATTCCGTATAACCCGCCAGCCCGGCCAGATCCGTGGCCTGAAGCTTCTGATCCAGGTGCATTTCGATATAATCACAGCACTTTTGGATCTGTTCACTCAAGTCCGGGCTGGTACGGCACTGGTGGACACGGCAGATGAAATCGTCATACATGGTCAGGGTGATGGTGGACAGATCATTCAGGGATGAAGCACTCTCCGCACTCTGAATATAATAATTCCCCAACGAATACGCCTCATCAGGAGAAAGGCCGCCTTCCATGGCCGCGCGGCAGACCAGCGAGGTAAACACAATGCTGGAGGTCTTGGACTGGCGCAGGGGATCTCTGCCGTGCACCGGCACCCCGTTGGAACTCATGATAGAAGCATTCAGTGCGCTTTTATAATTTAAGTCCCCGTCCCGCACCATCTGCAGCATCGCCTGCTCGGCACGCCAGACGCTGTGCCGGTCCTGTACATTGTTATTCAGGCTGCCGGGCGTTTCCTGGCTGAGAATGGTCAGGTCACTGACATCCAGGCGCTCTCCTGTCAGACAGTAGTGGAGCATCAGCGTATAGCGGGAGAGAATCAAATGCTGCGCCAGCGGCACATCAAGCAAAGCCCTGAAAAAGCGGTGCTTCCAGGCCAGGCCAACCTCCTGGCGGGCATACTGCTCAAAGCCGTATTCCGCCTCCTTGAGTGAGATTTCCGAGAAGACAACCGGGCCAATGACGTAACAACGGCTCAGTCTGTCTCCCTCCCGCTCGAAGGCCGCACCCCAGTTCATGCCGACGGCTGTGCCAAGCAGTATGGGAGAATTGTTTTTTGTCCGTGGGCAATCATCTGCTCTGAGGTACCCATGATGGAAAAGGCCGCGGAAAACAGGGGCTCCTGCGGACAATTGGAGGAGAGCAGTTCTCCCTTGGCGTCGTAAACCCAGGTATAAATGGGTGTCGGGCATTGAATCAGTTCCTGAAACAGTGTGATATTCCCGGATATATCCATGGCTGGCTCCTTTCCGCTGCACCGGCGGCTATCATCATACAGTTTCGATGGTACGGTTTTAATGACGTATCATCCCTTTATTTGCTCCTTATAATGATCAAAGCGGCAAAAGGGTATGATACACAGATTTCTGACCTTTTTCATGTGTCATTATAATACAAAAAATTCAATATAAAAAGAAAAAATTACGGAAATCAACAGATAAAAATCACAACAGGAAGAAACAAATTCAGATTTAAAATCTATATGGAAATCAACATCGAAAACCAGGAGGACTTATGCGAAACACAATATCCTTAAATGACGGATGGAAATTTATAAAAACCGCGTCTGACGCCGCGGAAGCCGCGCTCCTTCCCGGAGAGGAAATCTCTCTCCCCCACACCTGGAACGCACTGGACGGTCAGGACGGCGGCAACGATTACTACCGAGGCACCTGCTGGTATGTCCGCACGCTCCCGTTGCCTGAATGTCCGGACAATTCCGAAATCTGGCTGGAATTCGCGGGTGCGGCCATGACAGCCGAAATTTATCTGAATGGCCGGAAGCTTGCGCGGCATGAGGGCGGTTATTCCACGTTCCGCGTCAACCTGACAAACGCCCTGTGCGGTGGGAACCGGGCAGACACGGCGTGCGGCGAAGTTTCGACGGAAACGGTGAGCGGCGGAGAAAACATCCTGGCAGTGTCCGTGGACAACAGCAGTAATGACCGCGTCTATCCGCAGACCGCGGATTTTACCTTTTACGGCGGATTATACCGCGGCGTGTCCCTGATTGTGGCGCCCGCGGCGCATTTCGCGCTGGCGGACGGGGACTGCGGGCTGAAGGTGACGCCTGTGGTAAGCGAGGATCTGACGAGCGCTGTAGTGACGGTGGAAGCGAAAGTGGAAGAGAACACCCCCTGTACGTGCAAAGACCATACCGTCACCTTTACACTTGCAGGCCAGACGCAGACCGTCCCTGTCAATCAGGGCAGAGCACAGGCAGTATTTACCCTGAATCCGGTACATCTGTGGGACGGCGTTGAGGATCCATATTTATACACTGTTTCCGCGCAGCTAAATCTGAAATCCGCCGCAGACTCAGACGGCAAAGGCCTTATCTCTTCAGCCGTTGAGGAGGCTTCCGGTTTCAATAATACAGATACCGTTTCCGCCCGTTTCGGTTGCCGCCGGTTCGCAATGGATCCCGAAAAAGGTTTTATTTTAAATAACCGGCCCTATCCTCTGCATGGCGTCTCCCGCCACCAGGATCGCCTGGGTGTGGGAAATGCGCTCACCATGGACATGCACAGGGAGGATATGGCGCTGATAAAAGAGATCGGAGCCAATACCGTGCGTCTGGCGCATTATCAGCACGCGCAGGAATTCTATGACCTCTGCGACGAGAACGGTATTGTGGCCTGGGCGGAAATCCCCTATATCACCATGCACATGAAAAATGGCCGGGAAAACACCCTCTCCCAGATGAGGGAGCTGGTCACGCAGAATTACAACCATCCTTCCATCGTCTGCTGGGGGCTCTCCAATGAAATTACCGCGGCCAGCACGGTGAATGAAGAACTGCTGGAAAATCACCGGGCGCTGAACGACCTTTGCCATAAGCTGGACTCCACCCGCCCCACCACAATGGCCAACGTCTTCATGCTGGAAACCGATTCGCCCATTCTGGAAATTCCGGATATCAACAGCTATAACCTGTATTTCGGCTGGTACCTGGGAGAGCTGGAGCAGACGGAGGAGTTTTTTGACGAATATCACGCGAAATATCCCGACCGGGTCATCGGCTTTTCCGAATATGGTGCCGACGCCAACCCTGCTTTTCAGAGCGACCATCCCGAAAAGGGAGACTACACCGAAACCTACCAGTGCGTCTACCACGAGCACATGCTGAAAATGATGGAAAGCTGCCCCTATCTGTGGGCCACTCACGTCTGGAATATGTTTGATTTTGCCGCGGATGGCAGGGACGAGGGCGGCAAACATGGCGTGAACCAGAAGGGCCTCGTGACCATCGATCGGCAGACGAAGAAAGACGCCTTTTACCTGTATAAAGCCCACTGGAATAAGACAGAGTCTTTCGTCCACCTCTGCGGCTCCCGCTATGTGGACCGTGCGGAGGATGTAACGGAAATCAAGGTATATTCCAACCAGAACAGCGTAACCCTGTTTGTGGACGGGGCGGTGTTCGCCTCCGCGTCCGGCAGCCATATTTTTATCTTTCATGTTCCGATTACAGGGGAGCATCTGATAGAAGCCAGGTGTGATAGTTTGTCAGACAAAATCACGGTGCGGAAAGTGGATACGCCCAATCCCTCCTATCGCATGGATAACCGCAAGGAGGTCGTAAACTGGTTCGACGCTGACCCGATCAACCCGGACTTTTATTCTGTCCAGGATACCCTGAACACGCTGCGGGAGAATCCGCGGTCCGAAGCCATTGTCAATCAGATGATGGAGCAGGGCGCCCAGTCCAGAGGGGACGTGGCGGACGCCGTCAAGGATAATCCCTCCCTGATCCGCATGATGGGCCGCATGACCCTGATCAGCCTCTTAAAGCAGGGCGGCGTGGATGAGGAGAGCATCAAACAGCTGAACCGTATTCTGCAGGGGATTCCAAAATCATCCCCCGTGAAATAAACCGGGGGAGGACTGACCTGCCGGTTTGGAAGGGGCCGGTGCCTTTCGGGCCAGACGCCCTTCCGGTGCCGCGGTTCCAAACGGAGGAAAAGAAAGTGACCATCAAAGCTGTGCAGCAGTTCCAGCTGGGAACTGTGCTGAACAATGAAAAACAGGCCGCCAAGACACTGCGGCTGATGAAGGAGGCGGGATACGATGGCATCGAGCTGTGCTCTTTTATGATCCACCCTACGCCTTTCATGGTAAAAATACTGACCAAGGCCGCGGGGATGCCTGTCGGGAACGGTGGTAAGCTGGACTGGCCAAAGCTGGTAAAGGAAGCGGGCCTTAGCGTTCCCAGCGTCCACCAGTACCTGAATTCCATCGAGGAGGATCCGGAAAACGCAGCGAAGGAGGCCATAAGCTTTGGCTCCCGCTATGTGACTGTCACCGGCATGTACCGTTTTGATTACGGAGACAGCAAAAACATACACAGCCTGGCGGAGCGGTTAAATAAGGCCGGAGAAGCTCTGGCCGCACAGGGAATCGGCCTCTTATACCACAACCACAATATCGAGTTTCTGAGGCCGGAACCGGACAAAACCGCCTACCGGATTCTCATGGAGGAGACAGACCCGAAGTATGTGAATTTTGAGTTCGACAGCTACTGGGCCGTTGACGCCGGCGTATACGCCCTGGGGCTGATGGAACAGCTGGGGAGCCGCTTAAAGCTGTATCACATCAATGACCGGGGCTGTCGGCAGAAGGGCCTGGCCATGACGCCGCTCCTGAAAATGGACAGTATGGAGCTGGGCACGGGCTGTCTGGATCTGGAACCCATGATCAGGCAGGCGCTGTCTGTGGACGTGGATGCCATCATCCTGGAGAGCCACAAAAACTGGATTGACAAAAGCCCCGTGAAAAGCTTTCAGGTCAGCGGAGAGTATCTAAGGAAGTATCTGTAATATAAATGGTACAGGGGGATTGCCGGAAGCGTTTTCTGCAAAGCAATCTATATTATGAAACCCCGTAAAATATATTTCAGGAGGAAAAAACATGGCGAAATTTTCACCGGAGTTCTTCATCGGGGCTGCCACCGCGGCACACCAGGTGGAGGGAAATAACATTCACAGCGACTGCTGGGCGATGGAGCAGATGAAATACACCAGCTACACGGAACCGTCCCTGGACGCGGTGGATCACTACAACAGATATGAGGAGGACATCCGTCTGCTTGCGGAGGCCGGACTGAACGCGTACCGTTTTTCCATCGAGTGGGCCCGCATAGAACCCGAAGAGGGGAAATTTGATGAGGATCAGATTGAGCATTACCGCGGTGTTATCCGTTGCTGTAAGGAAAACGGCGTGGAACCGCTGGTGACGCTTCATCATTTTTCCAGCCCCAAATGGCTGATCTGCAAGGGCGGCTGGGAATCGGACGAGACAGTGGATCTTTTTGCCCGGTATACCCGTTATGTGGCGGAGCAGCTGGGAAAAGAGCTTCATTACGTCTGCACCATCAACGAAGCCAACATGGGCATCCAGGTGGCGGCGATTATGGAGCGCTACAAACGCCAGATGATGGCCATGGCCGCCAGGGCCGAGGCGGGTGGTGCCGCGGAGGGGCAGGTCCAGGTAGGTATGAATTTGCAGCAGATGATGGAGAACCAGAAGCTGGCCGCGCTGGAAAACCAGGAAGTCTTCGGGACTCCTCAGCCCCAGAACTTTACCAGCGCCAGGACACCGCACGGAGATGAGATCGTTCAGAATGCCCACCGGGCGGCCAGAGCCGTCCTGCGTGAGGTGTGCCCCTGGGTGAAGGTTGGCCTCTCCTTATCGCTTCATGACATTCAGGCCGCCGAAGGCGGCAAAGAGCGGGCCGCAAAGGAATGGGAGGATGAATTTACCCACTATCTGCCCGCCATTGAGGGCGATGACTTCCTCGGTGTTCAGAATTATACCCGTTCTATCATCGGCCCGGACGGGATTCAGCCCGTGCCGGAGGGCGCGGAAATGACGCAGATGGACTATGAATTTTATCCCCAGGCACTGGAACATGTCATCCGCGCGGCGGCAAAGGATTTCCATGGGAAGCTGATTGTGACGGAAAACGGCATCGCCACTGCGGACGACAGCCGACGAGTCGCCTTTATTGACGAGGCGCTGGCCGGCGTGGAGCGCTGCCTTAAGGACGGACTTCCCGTGAAGGGTTATTTTCACTGGAGCCTGCTGGACAATTTTGAGTGGCAGAAGGGCTATTCCATGACCTTCGGCCTGATCGCCGTAGACCGCGCCACCCAGACCAGACATCCGAAGGAGAGCCTGTATTTTCTGGGAAGCCGGCGCTCCTGAAATCCTGACATTTCAAATAGCTTCGAAAGCGAGGAAAATGAGTATGATAGCAGTCAATCCGCGGACAGAAGGAATGTCAAATCCTCTGGGCATCTCCATCACAAAGCCTTTATTATCCTGGTGGTGTAAGGGAGGCGTGACCCAGACTGCTTATGAACTGGAAGCGTTTTGCGAAAATGAGCTGTTTTTTGCAAGCGGAAAAATTATTTCAGGGGAACAGCGCTTCCTGATGCCCAAGGAGGCAGGAAGCAGGCAGTGCATTACCTGGCATGTGAGGCTCTGGGATGAAGCAGAGAAGGTCTCTGACTGGAGCGAGTGGAGCAGCTATGAAATGGGAATTCTGGATCATTCCCAGTTGACTGCGAAATGGATCAATCCGGAACTGGAGTGCGACCCCAAACTCCACAAACCGGCCAGCAGCCTGAAAACCCGCTTTGATCTGGCTAAGACCGGGATCGGCAGGCTGTATATCACCGCGCACGGGCTCTATGAGGCTTCCATCAATGGCCAGAGAGTCGGCGACTTCGTACTGGCGCCCGGAAGCAATAATTATGACGCGCATATTGCCCTGCAGACCTATGATGTGACAGACCTTTTAAAGGCAGGAACCAACGAGGTGGAGGTTCTCCTCGGGGACGGCTGGTACCGCAGTGTCTCCGGCGTGGACGGGGACCGCAACCTCTACGGGACGGATGTGGCGCTGTTTTTCCAGCTGGAGGTAGACGGAGTAGCTGTCTGCGTCTCGGATGAAAGCTGGCTGGCGGCCCAGGACAGCCCGATCCGCGAAAACGATATGCAGCAGGGCGAAGTCGTGGATGCCGGGAGGCGTTATGAAAATTACCACAGTGTAAAGACAGAGAATTTTGGCACGGAGAAGCTCTTTTATTCCAACTGCGTACCTGTGAAAGAACACGGGCATTTTGACGGAAAGCTGATGAAAACGCCAGGCGGTAAATCTGTGTTTGATTTCGGGCAGAATCTGGCAGGATATATCCGGTTTACGGTGAAAGACGCGAAAGCCGGGGACGTCCTTGTCCTGACCCACGGAGAGACCCTGGATGAAAACGGGGAATTTACCCAGGAGAATTTTCAGGACCGAAAGCGGCACAAAGAGGGCGGCACGAAGCAGCAGGTCCGTTTTACCTGCAAGGAGGGTCTGAATACCTACAAAACCCGCTTCAGTATCTGGGGGTTCCGTTATGCCCTCCTGGAAGGAGACATCGCGCCGGAACAGATGGAAATCACGGCAATCGCCGTATACTCAGACATGCAGGAGCAGTCCGGATTTCACTGTTCCGAAAGCCTTGTAAATCAGCTTTTCTCCAACTGCGTCTGGAGCATGAAATCAAACTTCTGCGATGTGCCGACAGACTGCCCCACCAGAGAGCGCGCCGCCTGGACGGGGGATATGGGCGTATTCATCGAGACGGGCCTTTATCTGATGGACTGTTATCCCGTGGTGAGAAAATGGCTGCAGGAATGCCGCCTTGCGCAGTATCCGGACGGGAAGGTACCCAATATCGCGCCCAGAAACAACAATCCGAGTTTCTTTTCCGGGCTCCTGGCCGGGTCCGTCGGCTGGGGCGACGCTGTGATTCTGGTTCCGTATGAAATGTACAGGAAAACCGGGGACAGCCGAATTCTGAGCGAAAACTATGACATGATGAAAAATTGGTACGCGTTCCTGACCGGGCGGGCGAAGCAGAAGCCGAAAAATCCGGTGAAACTGCTGAGGAAAAACCCCTACAGGGACTATACCATTGAAACCGGCGTTGATTACGGTGAGTGGTGCGAGCCGGATGTGGAGAGCACCTCCGCCATGCGGACGCCGCAGGAAAAGGTGGCGACCGCGTATTTGTCCTATTCCGGGAAATTGCTCTCCGAAATCGCGTCCATTCTCGGACAGGATGCGGACGCGGAGAATTTTAAAACCGTATCGGAAAATGCCAGAAACGCTTTTCGTTTCCTGGCGCTGGAGGATGGCAGGATCAAAACAGACCGGCAGGCGGAGCTGGTACGAGCCATCTCTTTCAACTTGCTTGATGAGACAGAGAAAAAGACCGCGGCTGAGGATCTGGACCGGTTTGTCCGTGAAAATGACTATCACCTTAACACTGGCTTTCTGTCCACCCCATACCTCTGCCATGTCCTGACAGAATACGGGTACGAAGACAGTGCATACCGCCTGTTGCTTCAGGAAACTTCTCCCGGCTGGTTATATGAGGTTAAAAAGGGCGCGACCTCTATCTGGGAAAACTGGGACGGAATAGATGAAGCCGGTAAGCCGTCAGGCTCCCTGAACCATTATTCCAAGGGAGCCGTCGCCGCCTGGATGATTAAGGATATCTGCGGAATTTATGTGGATTATTCACAGGAAGACAAAATTGAAATCAGCCCGCATCCAAACTCAAAAATGCAGCGCGCCTCCGCATGGGTCAATACCATGACCGGACAGGTGAAAAGCGCTTATGAAATTAAGGACGGACAGGTCACTTATCAAATTGAGGTGCCGACAAACAACCAGGTGAAGCTGTCGCTTCCCGGTAAAAGAGAAGAAAAGCTGTCAGCCGGTACTTATACATTTACGGGACCTGTATAACGAGGAGAACCAGAAATGAAGAAAAAATATTACTGCAACCCGCTGAACCTCCCCTACCGCTACCAGTTCACCAAAAGAGGCTACGGCGGACAGTTTGAACCGGACTTTCATATTTACCGGGAGGCCGCCGACCCGTCCCTGGTGTCTTTTAGAGGGGTGTACTACCTCTTCCCTTCCATGACCGCGGGATTTTTCACTTCCTCTGAACTGCACACATGGGATTTCCATGAATTTGTGGGGGAAATGCCTGTCTTTGATTACGCGCCGGACGTAAGGCCGATTGGGGAGTATCTGTATTTTTGCGCCTCCCATCGGGGAACACCCTGTTCCTTTTTCCGGAGCAAAAACCCGCTGACCGAGCCCTTTGAGGAGATCAGGGGCACCTTTGACTTCTGGGATCCGGCGCTGTTTCAGGACGATGACGGCAGACTGTATTTTTACTGGGGCTGCACCAACACGGACCCGATTTACGGTGTGGAACTGGACCCGGACACCATGGCACCGCTCTCAGACCCAAAACCGTTAATTTTTTACAATATTGAGGAGCGCGGCTATGAGCGGGTGGGGAATGACCATATCCCGCCCAAAACCGTCGAAGAGACCGCGGCCATGGTGGAGATGATGCTGAAAAGAATGCAGCAGATGCCGGGCGCATCCGCCGGGAAAACGGAAGCGGAGCTTCGGAGCTATCTGGAAACCATGTTCGGAAATTATCCTTATATAGAAGGTGCCTGGATGACAAAACACCAGGGGAAATATTATCTCCAGTACGCCATCACCGGTACCCAGTACAATGTGTACGGCGACGGAGTTTTTGTTTCAGACGCTCCGCTCGGTCCCTTTGCCCCCGCGCGGAACAATCCGTATTCCTACAAGCCGGGCGGTTTCATGAACGGAGCAGGCCACGGCTCCACCCTGGTGGACCCGCGGCTTGGCGTATGGCATATTTCCACCATGCAGATCAGCCATAACCATGATTTTGAGCGCAGAATCGGTCTGTGGAAAGCCGGTTTTGACGAGGACGGAGAGCTGTACTGCGACCAGAGATACGGAGACTGGCCCGTCTCCATGGAGGGGAAGCCTTTTGAAAAACCGGAATGGATGCTGCTCTCTTATGGCAAATCGGTGACGGTTTCCTCCGGCGTTCAAGCAGAGGCCGTGACCGATGAGAATTGCCATACCTGGTGGAAGGCCGGGTGCAGCGCCAATGCTTGGGTACAGATAGATCTTGGCCAGGTAATGGATGTGCGCGCTGTTCAGATAAATTTTATGGATGATAATGTCAAAACGGAAGATCCCGCCCTGGAAAAGGTGCATGTGGGAATGACGGAAATGCGGTATATCGATTCCTCCCGCCAGTATACCCGGTGGCTGCTGGAGGGCTCCATGGACAGTGAGCACTATTTTACCATCGAGGATAAACGGGAGGCCGAAACCGATCTGCCTCACGACCTGATTGTGATGGAGGATGGCTGCCGGTTACGTTATCTGAAGCTGACTGTCCTGTCTCTGCCATACGGGGAGGAAATCTGCGTTTCCGGGGTCCGCGCATTTGGGTTCTCTGACGGAGCCTGTCCCGCACAGGTAACGCATGTGGAAACAGAACGGCTGTCAGACCTGGACATCCTTTTCAAATGGGAAGATCAACAAGCCGTGGGCTACAACATCCTGTGGGGCTGCGCGCCTGACAGGCTTTATCACAGCTATATGGTATATGGCAAAACCGAACAGAAAATCGGAGCCCTGGTCAAAGGACAGCCGCTGTTTTTCCGGGTAGACGCGTTTAATGAATGCGGGATTGCAGAAGGGATTGTACAGGGAGCAGATTAACGAAATTTTTTCACAGATTTTGGAGAAAGTGAAAAAAGGAAGCAAGCAAAAATGCGGGGTGTACACTGGGATTAAGGTGGAGCAGGTCATCCTTTATTCCTTGAATTTTCAAGAATGTTGTCGTTGCCCGAAAACAAAACCTGTGCTATGATGGAAACGCAAAGATTTTACATTCGATAAAGACGCCGGAGCTGGCGAATATTTCGGAAAGAGTGGTGGTGTTTATTGGGTGTGAAGGACACTGTGGCCGCCAGATATATGCGGCAGAATGAAGTCTTTGCGGACGCTTTTAATTTCCTGTTGTATCATGGCAGACAGGTCATTGCACCGGACAATCTTACAGAACTGGATACCAGGGAGATTGAGGTGCCATACGGAGGAAAAGACGGCGCAAAGCAGCCAATCCAGAGAACGCGGGATGTCATGAAATCTGTGACAGCCATGACAGACTGGCAGCGTGCGTACATGATTCTGGCGGCGGAGAATCAGAGCAGCGTAAATCTGGCCATGCCGGTGAAAAATCTGGTTTACGATGCGCTGCAGTATACCAGGCAGGTAGAGCTTGCCGTAGAGTCGCACAAAAGGTCGGGAGACTATAAAGGTGCGGACGATGAGGAATTCCTGTCAGGTTTTATGAGATCAGACAGACTGTTGCCGGTGGTGACGCTGGTAATACTGTTCAATTCTCAGGAATGGGATGGGCCGGTTACACTGCATGAGATGTTTGACTGCCAGGATCAGAATGTGCTTGCTTTTGTGCCGGATTATAAGATCAACCTGATCGTTCCATCGGCTTTAAATGAAGAGGAACTTGGACGATTTCACTCGACATTAAGAGAAGTTCTGAGCTTCATAAAATACTCTGACAGCGCGGAAAAACTGGAAGCTATGGCAAATTCGGAGATGGGGAACCATACATTAGGAAGAAAAGAAATTGATGTACTGAATTATTGCATAGGAGTGGATTTTAAAATGGAAGGGAATGGAGAAAGAGTGACAATGTGTAAAGCGGCTCAGCAGCTGGAAGAGCGGGGAAGGCTGAAAATGCTGGTTGCGAATGTGAAAAGTCTGATGAGGACGATGGGATGGACTGCGGAACATGCTATGGATGCGCTGGATATTTCTGATAGTGATCGTCAGACGGTATCTTCACAATTGTAGAAGGGCAGGAAAGCAGAAAACTCCGGTCGGGTTGTTGTGATGGCATCCAGCCGGAGTTTTCTTCAGAAATTTTCAGGTGGTGTATTCCACAGCTTTATGTTATACTGAAATGAAGTAATGGTTATCAGAAAATATGTGTAATCAAAAATCAATGAAAAGGAGAGCAATGCCATGAAAATGACATTCCGCTGGTACGGTTCCAAAAGCGACAGCGTCACCTTAAGCCAGATTAAGCAGATCCCCGGCATGAGCGGGCTGATGGGATTTCTGGACTACAAGGCGGCTGGAGAGGTCTGGACCGGGGAAGAAATCAAAGCCTACATCGATGAGGTGCACGAGGCGGGCCTGGAGTGCGAGGTTATCGAGTCCGTCAACGTCCACGAGGACATTAAGCTGGGGCTGCCCACAAGAGACCAGTACATTGAGAATTACCGCGTCACCATCCGCAATCTGGCAAAATACGGCGTCAAAGTGATCGTCTATAATTTCATGCCGGTCTTTGACTGGCTGCGCACCGACCTGGCGAGGGTCATTCCCGAGGATGGCTCCAACAGCCTGTATTTCGATGAGGCCGAGCTGGGCGATATGGGGCCGCTGGATATTGTGCGCAACACCATCGACAACTGCAATGGCTTCTCTCTGCCCGGCTGGGAACCGGAAAGACTGGCGGAGCTGGAAAAGACACTGAAGCTCTACGAATCTGTCACACCCGACGATCTGCGGGCCAATTATCAGTATTTCCTGGAGGGCATCATTCCCACCTGTGAGGAGTGCGGCGTGGTGATGGCCTGCCACCCGGACGACCCGGCCTGGCCTATCTTTGGTCTGCCGCGCATTGCCCACAGCCAGGAGGATTTTGACAAAATTGTGAAGCTGTATGACTCTCCGTGCAACACCCTCTGCCTTTGCACCGGCTCGCTCGGCTCCAATCCGGACAATGACATTCCCGCCATCATCCGCCATTTCGGGGAGATGAACCGCATCGGCTGTCTGCATGTGCGCAACATCAAATATCTGGGACACCACAAGTTCCGGGAGGCGGCGCACTTATCGAGCACCGGGGATCTGGATTTATTTGAAATCATGAAGGCTGTCTACGATACCTGTCCGGACACTTATATCCGCCCGGACCATGGGCGCATGATCTGGGGAGAAGTAGGACGGCCCGGGTATGGGCTGTATGACAGGGCGCTGGGCGCCACTTATTTGAACGGGCTGTGGGAAGCGATCACGAAAATGTCGGAATAACCGGTGCAGCGTTTTCACATAACGGTTATTTACGGAGCGCTGCACCAGAGAGTGATTACGATGTTATGAACCGGGAATGATTGACAAGGAGCTGTTAAAAATTAACTTTGCATATGACGCAGGATTAATTCTTTAAGAGTTCCTGACTGTACAGACCGTACAACACGTATGTTGAACTGAAATAACAGATTGGAGAACAAAATGTTACATCTGAATTATGAAGGAATAAAGGACCGCGCCGCCTGGGAAACCATTGGCGTTACCCTGCCGGACTATGACTGGCTTCAAATGTGCGCCGCCACGAAGGAGAATCCCACCTGGGTGCACTTCGGCGCGGGCAATATTTTCCGTGGCTTTATCGCCGGTTTGCAGAACTCCCTCTTAAATCAGGGACTGGCCGAAACCGGCATCATCGCGGCGGACACCTTTGACTATGAGATCATCGACAAAATCTATAATCCCTTTGACAACATGACCCTGATGGTCAGCCTGCTGCCGGACGGGACGCTGAAAAAAGAGGTGATTGCCTCCATCGCCAGGGGCTATCGCGCCGGGGCCTCTTATCCCGAAGATCTGGAGGCATTAAAGGAAATTTTCCGCAATCCATCCCTGCAGATGGTCAGCTTCACCATCACGGAAAAGGGCTATGCCCTGACCAATATCAAGGGCGAATTCTTCCCCTTTGTGGAGGCGGATTTTCAAAATGGTCCGGCAAAGTGCTCCCACGCCATGTCGCTTCTGACCGCCCTTCTGCTGGAGAGGTATCAGGCCGGCGGCGCGCCCTTGGCCTGTGTCAGCATGGACAACTGCTCTCACAACGGCGAAAAGCTGCGCGCGAGCGTTATGACCGTGGTGGAAAAGTGGCTGGAAAACGGCCTGATTTCACAGGATTTCGCGGACTGGGTGCAAAAGGAGGAGAATGTCTCCTTCCCCTGGTCCATGATTGACAAAATCACACCCCGCCCCGCCGCGGTGGTGGAAAAGGTTCTGACTGAGGCGCAGGTTGCGGACATGGCCCCGGTCATCACCTCCAAAAACACCTTCATCGCGCCCTTTGTCAACGCGGAAGAGCCCCAGTACCTGGTCATCGAGGACCGTTTCCCTAATGGCCGGCCGCCGCTTGAAAAGGCGGGAGTCTATATGACCGACCGCGACACTGTGAATAATACCGAGAAAATGAAGGTCACCACCTGTCTGAATCCGCTTCATACAGCCCTGGCTGTCTATGGCTGCCTGCTGGGCTTTTCAACGATCGCTGAGGAAATGAAGGACCCGCAGTTAAAGGCACTTGTTGAGAAAATCGGTTACACCGAGGGGCTGCCTGTGGTCGTGGACCCGAAAATCTTAAGCCCCGAAGCCTTCCTGAAGGAGGTATTGGAGAAGCGTCTGCCCAACCCGTTTATGCCGGACACCCCGCAGCGCATCGCTACCGACACCAGCCAGAAGGTAGGCATCCGCTACGGCGAGACCATCAAAAGCTATGTTGCCAGGCCCGACCTGGATCCGGCCGACCTGACATACATTCCTCTGGCCATCGCCGGATGGCTTCGCTATCTGCTGGCGGTGGACGATGAAGGGAACGCTTTCGAATGCAGCAGCGATCCCATGCTTGCCACGCTGCAGAGCCAGCTTCAGGATGTGAAACCGGGGAAGCCCGAAAGCCTAGGGAACAGCTTAAAGCCGATCCTTTCAAACAAAATTCTTTTTGGCTCCGACCTGACTGCTTTAGGTATGGAAGAAAAAATCGAGACGATGGTCAGAAAAATGCTGGCCGGATCTGGCGCTGTACGCAGGACTCTGCAGGAATATTTGTAGAATTCTTTGCCCGGAGTGCGGCAAGTGAAAGCTGAACTGTTGAAGGCTTTCATCAGAATATGCTGATAACAGCCGGAACCAAATGAAAGTAACTGTCAACAGAATCAAGAGAATAAATGCGTGGAGAGAGAAAAAATGTTATTTCCGGAGATATTACAGAAACGATATCATGAGACATTTGACTGCAATCATGTCGGCACACAACAGCCCCGCAATTATTATATTCCGTTTGCGCCGGAGGAGGATGCGTTTGCGGAGAGGGAAGCTTCTTCGCGCTTTCATCTCCTGAGCGGAATCTGGGACTTTGTTTATCTGAACAGTTACCAGAAGCTGTGGAATGTTACGCCAGAGTCTCTCAGCGCACAGAAGGCGCAGATAAAAGTGCCGGGCTGCTGGCAGCTGCAGGGATATGACAGACCGCAGTATGTCAATACCCGTTATCCCATTCCCTTTGATCCGCCGTATGTGCCGGATGACACTCCCGTGGGAATATATCAGAGAAATTTCTCACTGAAAATGGAGAAGGATAAAGAGTACTTCCTGAATCTGGAGGGCGTGGACAGCTGCTTTTACCTTTATGTCAATGATTGTTTTGCCGGCTACAGCCAGGTCAGCCATAATATGAGCGAATTTGACCTGACGTCCTTTTTGCGGGACGGGGATAATACCATTCAGATCGCTGTCCTGAAGTGGTGCAGCGGAACCTATCTGGAGTGCCAGGATAAATGGCGTCTGTCCGGAATTTTCAGGGATGTATATCTGCTGGAGAGGCCGCGGGCCAGGGTGGTTTCTTACCATGTGCATACCAGGCTGAATGAGGATTTTTCAGAGGCCTCAGTCATGGTTGAACTGTGGGGTACGCCGGGGCTGAAAGGAACCATTCAATCGGCAGCATCCGATAACGGAGATGAAATACAGCCTTTTATGCTGGATGAAACCGGCGCCTGCGAGATTACTTTCCTTAATAAAAAGCCCCGTCTTTGGAGCGCGGAGCAGCCAAACCTGTATGAAATCCTGATCAGCACCCCTGGGGAAGTTATCGGAGAAAGGGTGGGAATCCGCAGTGTCTGCGTACGGAAAAACCGCTTTCTCGTCAACGGAAGGGCCATCCATCTGAAGGGGGTAAACCGCCACGACTTCAGCGCCGCGAACGGAGCCGCCGTTACAAGGGAGGAAATGTGGAATGACCTGTGCCTGATGAAGAAATTAAATATCAACGCGGTCAGAACCTCACACTATCCCAACGCGCCGGAATTTCCACAGATGTGCGACAGGCTGGGAATCTATCTGCTGGAGGAGGCGGATATTGAAGCGCACGGAAGCTCCAGCGCCAGCCTTTGCTATTCCAGAGCGAAAGGAACAGAAACAGGAAAAACCGGGATAGCAATGGTGGTGTCCATGCCGGAATTTCGGCATCAGCTTAAGGACAGGGTGAGCGGAATGATTCTCAGGGACTTTAACCGCCCCAGCATTCTGATCTGGTCTTTGGGCAATGAATCCGGATACAGTGCCTATATGAAGGAAGCCGGGGAGGAGGCCATGCGTCTTGATCCGGACAGGATTCTGCATTACGAAAGCGTCAGCTGGCAGTATGACAGAAGGGAAGCGGAGGATATTTTCCCGATTTTTTCCAGAATGTATCCGTCGTTTCAGTGGATGCAGGATTATGCCGGCTCAGAAGGCCAAAAGCGCCCCATGGTTTTGTGCGAGTATTCCCACGCGATGGGCAATGGCCCCGGAGATCTGGAGGACTACTGGCAGATCATTTACGGCAGTGAATGCTTTATGGGCGGCTTCGTATGGGAATGGGCGGATCATGGAATTTGCCTGGGAGAAACCGATGAGCATGGACCGGTTTACGCCTATGGAGGGGATTTCGGCGAGGAGATCCACGATGGAAATTTCTGCATTGACGCCATGGTGGGTCCAAAGAGAGAGGTGTATTCTTCCTCCCGGGAGGTTATGAATGTATACCGTCCTATCCGGGTCAGGGAGATTTCCCTGGAACAGGGCATTTTTGAGTTTTATAATACGATGGATTTTACGGAAATGTCGGACCTGCTGCAGTGCGTCTACACAGTAGAGGAATTTGGTAAAGTTGTCGCAAAAGGCGAAGTGGAGCTGAAGCTCCCGCCGGAGAAAAAGGAGCTGGTCACCATTCCCGGACTGGCCGCCCCGGATGGGGAGAGCCTGTATGTAAAATTTGATTTTATTCATAAAGCGGACGGCTGCGGACACAAAACGGGCGACAGCGCGGGATTTGAGCAAATCTGCCTGAAAAAGAAGGCCCTGTATGGAGAGGGTGGTATGGTACCTTCTGAAATGACTTCCACAGTTATAGATGGAGCTGTGCCTGTCCTTAAAAAAACAGGGGACCTTAAAATGCCTGTGCCGGGAAAAGCGGAAGATCCGGAAGTGTGTGTGCTGGAAAACGCTGAGGATTTGCTGACAGTGGCGGAAAACGCCGGACAGATCCGGATTACAGGGGAGGGCTTCAGCTATGTGATTTCCCGCCGGACAGGTCTGCCGGAGAGTCTGGTCGTCTCCGGACGGGAGCTGCTCACGGCGCCAATGATCTATGAGACTTTCCGCGCCCCCACAGATAATGACGTCCCAAACAGAGACCGCTGGAAAATGCTGTACCTGGACAGGCTGGTTCCGAAGCATTATGGTACGGAGATTTCCCGAAAAGACGGCGGCAGGATAAGCGTGGTGACGGACCTGGCGCTGGGCTATGCAGTATACCCGCATATTTTTAAGCTGAAGACGGAGACGGTGATTGCGTCAGATGGAACTTTTGTGATCCGGGTGAATGCGCATGTGGCGGATATACGGTGTCCTTTGCCGAGATTTGGTCTGCATATGAGCCTGCCGGAGACCTTTTCAAAGGTCGTTTACTACGGTTATGGACCGGATGAAAGCTACACGGATAAGAGACAGGCCTGCTGGAAGTCTTTGTTCTCCGCGGACGCGGCGGATTTGTTTACCGACTATATTGTACCTCAGGAAAATGGTTCCCATTACGGTTGCGAGTATGTGGAAATATCGGACGGGGAGCGTCAGCTCGCGGTTACAGGTGATCCCGCATTTTCCTTTCAGGTGCTGCCATATACCACTGACGAACTTGCGAAGAGGACGCACAGGGAGGAGCTTGTCAGATCTGGGAACACAGAATTATATCTGGACTATCGCCAGAACGGCATTGGCTCTCAGAGCT
The DNA here is from genome assembly GCA_021203305.1 of Lachnospiraceae bacterium. GTDB lineage: Bacteria > Bacillota > Clostridia > Lachnospirales > Lachnospiraceae > RGIG6307. The sequence goes on along the minus strand of JAJQBK010000036.1, from coordinate 73,059 downwards.
GCGGGCCCGATGATATGAAATCGGAGCATATTTTCGGAGAGCGTGAGTTCGCCGCGGAATGGAAATTTTCAGTAAGCAGTCGGAAAGAATGGTGAGCGGAGCATGGCCGGAACGATACAACAGATTGCGCAGCTGGCCGGAGTCTCCAGAGGAACGGTGGACAGGGCCCTGAATCACAGGGGAAGGATCGCGCCTGATACTGCCGCGGAAATTGAGCGGATCGCGAAAGAGCTGGATTATGTGCCGAAAAGAGGAAGGGGTTCCGGGAGTTCTCCTGCCGTCAGAAAAGTGGGGGAAAGAAAAATCGGCGTGATTACACAGCTTAGCGGAGCCTCATTTATGATCGAGGTACACAAAGGACTTCATGCTGCCAGTGATGAACTCGAAAGCAGGGACATCAGGGTTCTGATGAGGGAAAGCGAGGGAGTGGATGAGGAGGAGCAGCTAAGACAGATGGAAGAGCTGCTGGAGGAAGGGATCGACGCCCTCGCGATCATGCCGGTCAGCAGTGAAAGCATACGGCAGAAATTAAATCAGCTTTCCGGACAGGGCATTCCGGTTATCACCTTCAATTCCGATATTGCGGGGGCGGACCGGCTTTGTTTTGTGGGCCTGGACAACCGCAGGAGCGGCTGTACCGCAGCGGGCCTGATGGGGATGATGGCGGGCGGCGGGGGAAAGGTGCTTGTGATTACGGGAAGCTTTTCCAATGAGGCGGGGAGTCGGCGTGTGGACGGCTTTGTGGAGACGCTTAAGGAGGACTTCCCCGGGATGGAATTAGTGGGAGTGCAAAGCAGTGCTGACCGGACACAGGAAGTGGAACGTATTATTTTACAGACGATGGCCGTGTATCCGGAATTAAAGGGTATATTTGTGACCTCCGGCGGACAGGCGGGGATAGCTGACGCGTTCAGACAGCTTTGCCCCGCCAGAAAGCCTTTTGTCATTGCTTATGACCTGACGCCCAAAAATGCCCGCTTTTTACACGATGGGACGATTGATCTGCTGATCGACCAGGAGTGCTATGTTCAGGGATACCGGGCGGTTTTGCTGCTGGCGGATAAGCTTAGCCGGGGCAGAGAACCGGAGCAGCCGCTGATGTATACGGACATCAGCATCAGGACGAAATATAATATTTACTGAACAACCGGAAGCAAATGAGCAAAAGCACATATAAATTCCCGGCCGTATTCTTGCGGCCGGGAATTTCGTTTTACATCTTATTTTCCCGGTTTATTCCTGACAGCCACAGCTACTGACACCGACGGGTCACAATATGGGATCAGCATGGACTGCAGCGCGTGATAGATGTCCGGCTTCCCCGGCCAGACGGTCTCCAGCTTATGATTGTGCCGGTCCAGCTGATGAATCCAGTTGCCGTACTTATGATCCCGCACCTCTTCCTCCAGATATTTCAGAAAATCATGATAATAAGCGGCATACTCCGCCCTGCCTGTCACCCTGTAGAGCACGGCGGAGGCGTTGATTCCTTCCGCCAGCGTCCACTGCATCCGGTCGTGGACCACAGGTGTCCCGTTCCAGTCCGTGGTATAGACAATTCCTCTGGCTCCATCCACAGACCAGCCGTCTTTTACCGCACGATTAAAAAGCTTCTCAGCCGCTTCCACATATGGTCCGTATTTCTCCGGCTGACCCGGATATGTGGACAGCGCCCACTGCGTGATCAGCCTGGCCCACTCAATGCCGTGTCCCGGCGTGGCGCCGTAGGGCTTGAACTGATCATCCGGTTTATCCCTGTTGCATTCCAGGTCCGGCACCCAGTCGCTGGTATAATGCTCCGGCAGCCGCCAGTCATTTCCCTCAGCCCACTTTACCACATGATTGATGATCCGTCCCGCGCGGACGCGGTACTTCTCCTCGCCGGTCACATCCGCCGCGGCCAGAAAAGCCTCCACTGTGTGCATGTTGGAATTGATGCCGCGGTAAGAGTCAAGCACTGTGAAATCATCGTTCCAGGTATCCCGGCTCAGTCCTTCCTCCTCATCCCAATAGTATTTGTCAAAAACAGCCGTTGCCCTGTCAAACAGCTCTCTGGCTCCTTCCACGCCTGCCAGCATGGCAGAGGATGCGGCCAGAATGACGAAGGCATGGGCATAACAGAGCTTGTTCGGCACTCCGGTCCCGTCAGCGTAAATGCTGGTATACCATCCGCCGTTGACATTATCCTCCATTTCTCCGTTAAGACTCTTTAAGCCCGCCCGTACCAGCTCTTCGCTTCCGGGGAAGCCCAGGAAGGAGCCGATGCAGTAGCTGTGGATCATCCGGCAGGTCTCGTAGTTGTCCAGGGTTTTCTCCACCCACGGCGAGCCGTCGTCGTGCAGATAGTAGGCGCTTCCGCCCGGGGATGGGAAACGCACGGCAAAGCGCAGAAGCTCCTGCGCCAGTTCTTCCAGATAAGCTTTGTTCTCTTCTGTGTCAATCGTATATTTCATGGTATCCTCCTTCTGATATGGTTTCTCTTAAAAGCACGATAAAAAGCACGCAAATCAGGTTAAGTTGAATTTAGCATAGATTGACAGGCGGGTCAATAGTTTTTGAGGGCCATCAATACGGATGACTCATATTTTTGTACATAAGTTACAAAAAGAAAACTGCTGTTTAAAAATAATTGAGAAAAATATCAAAAGCACTTGTGTCTTTTGAACGGGAGTGCTATGATAAACGCAAAGCAAACGACACGCAAAAGCACACGTAAAAGGCACGCACGGAAGGAGAAAAAACGTGATGGGATATATCGATCTTGAGGAAGGAAGACCATTGGACCTGATCCTTCTGGGGAGGGTCGCCATTGATTTTAATCCGGCCTACAACGACCAGGTAAGGGAAGAATTCAAGCCGCTAAAGGACGTCCATGTGTTTGAAAAGTTCGTGGGCGGTTCCCCGGCCAATATCGCGGTGGGCGTTACCCGGCACGGGATGAAGGCCGGTTTCCTGGGCAAGGTTTCCGATGACCAGTTCGGGGACTTTGTGACGGAATATTTTGACGCGCGGGGAATTGATACCTCACATATTACCAGATGTACGGGAGGGGAGAAGCTGGGGCTGACCTTTACGGAGATGCTCTCCCCCAATGAGAGCAGCATCCTGATGTACCGCAACTGCATTGCGGATCTGCAGCTTTCAGTGGAGGATGTGGACGAGGAATACATTGGCAACGCGAAGGCCCTTCTGATATCCGGCACATCGCTGTCGGAAAGCCCGTCCCGGGAAGCGGCATTAAAGGCGGTCATGCTGGCAAAGAAAACCGGCACGAAGGTGATTTTCGATATTGATTACCGCGCTTATAACTGGAAAAATCCGGATGAAATCTCCATCTATTACGCGGCGGTGGGAAAAGAGGCGGATATCATCATGGGGTCCCGGGAGGAGTTTGATCTGATGGAACGGCTGGTGCGTCCCGGCATGACGGACACAGAAAGCGCCGCCCTGTGGCAGGGATACCACGCGGGGATTGTGGTGATCAAGCATGGAAAGCAGGGTTCGGCGGCCTATACCGCGGACGGGAAAGTGTATTCCGTGAAGCCATTCCCGGTAGAGGCCAGAAAGGGCTTCGGCGGCGGGGACGGATACGCGGCGGGCTTTCTGTATGGGCTGTATCAGGGCTGGGACATGATGGAATGCCTGGAGTTCGGCTCCGCGGAGGCGTCCATGATGGTGCGGAGCAATAACTGTTCCGATGACCTGCCGGACACGGAGGCTGTCAGAGCGTTTATTCAGGAGGAAAAGAAATTGTACGGGGAAATGGTCGCCCGCGGGTGACGGCAGCAGGGTTTATGTGAAGGGAGTCGTTACAGCAGCAGAGTTTATTTGAAGATAGACATTACAGCAGTGAGAAATATCTGCGAAGATGGTTACTTAAGAAATTGATATGATACAAGGGACAAAAGGCCAGAAATCGAATGCTTACGCAAGGTACGCCCTACGGGTGCGCATTTGCATTTATGACATTTGAGGACCGCAACCGACCTTTTTGTCTCTTTAATCAATGATATGGAGTCATGACGGTTCACAGAGAAAGGAGCTTTATGGAAAAAACGATTCGTATGACAACCGCCCAGGCGATTGTCCACTTTTTAAATCAGCAGTATGTTTCCATGGATGGGGTGGAAAACAGGTTTGTGGAGGGATTTTTTACCATTTTCGGACATGGCATCGCGGTGGGCCTCGGGGAGGCGCTGGATACCAACCCGGGGGAGCTGAAGGTGATGCAGGGCAGAAATGAGCAGGGAATGTGCCACGCGGCCATCGCCTTCGCCAAGCAGAGCAACCGTAAAAGAATTATCGCCTGCGCCTCCAGCATCGGCCCTGGCGCGGCCAATATGGTCACGGCCTGCGCCACGGCGACGGTGAACAATATTCCCCTGCTGGTGTTCCCGGCGGATTCCTTCGCCTCCAGGCAGCCGGACCCGGTGCTCCAGCAGCTGGAGGTCAGCGGAAGCCTGGCGGTGACCACCAATGACGCCTTCCGTCCCGTGTGCAGATACTGGGACAGAATTGAGCGGCCGGAACAGGTTATGACAGCGTTGATTTCCGCCATGCGGGTTCTGACGGACCCGGCTGAGACCGGCGCCTGCTGTATCGCCCTGCCCCAGGATGTGGAGGGAGAGGCGTATGATTATCCGGAGTCCTTTTTTGCGAAAAGAGTGTACCGGATCACCCGCCCTGTCGCTGTGGAGGTGGAGTTGGAGGACGCCGCGGCTCTGATTGCCGGGGTGGAGCATCCCCTCCTCATTGTGGGCGGCGGGGTGAAATACTCCGGAGCCGGGGAGACGGTGGAAAGCTTTTGTGAGGAATTTCATATCCCCTTCGGGGAAACCCAGGCGGGAAAGAGCGCCTGTAAGTCCAGCCATCCGTACTGCCTGGGCGGCATCGGTGTGACGGGAACCTCCGCTGCCAATGAGATCGCGAAGGAGGCGGACGTGGTGATCGCGGTGGGCTCCCGGCTTTCCGATTTCACCACCAGCTCCAAATATCTATATCAGAATGAGAAGGTTCGTTTCCTGGCCGTCAACAACTGTCGCTTTCATGCCTTTAAAATGGACGCGGTCCGGGCGGTGGGAGACGCGAAGGCAACGCTGGAGGCTCTGGCCGGGAAGCTGAGGGAGAGAGGCTATCTCTCTTCCTATAAAAATGAAATCAGAGACGCAAAAGAAAAATGGGACCGTGAGCTTGAGAGGCTGGGAAGCATCACATACACAGGGGAGGATTTTGAGCCGATTGTCGAGGCCAGAGACCCTAGGACAATTCCGGAGTTTGTGAAGCTGACCGGCGGGGTTCTGACCCAGACGGCGGCGCTGGCGGCGATCAACCGGACCATAGAGGAGGACGCTGTCATTATCACGGCGGGCGGCTCCCTTCCCAGCTGTCTGCAGAGAATGTGGAAAACGGATTACAGGGGAGGGTATCACGCGGAGTATGGATATTCCTGCATGGGATATGAGGTAGCGGCCTCTCTCGGGGTCAAGATGGCGGAGCCGGAGCATGAGGTTTACGCGCTGGTGGGAGACGGAAGCTTCCAGATGCTCCACAGCGAGATCATGACCATCATGCAGGAGCGGCGCAAGGTCAATATTCTGGTGTTCGACAACTGCGGGTTTGGCTGCATCAACAACCTGGAAATGAACAACGGCATCGGTTCTCTGGCTACGGAATTCCGCTGTACGGATGGCAAGAAGCCCACAGGGGACTTGCTTTTGGTGGATTACGCGAAAATCGGCGAGGGCTACGGGCTGAAAAGCTATACCTGCCGCACGGTGGAGGAGCTTGTGGAGGCGCTTAAGGACGCGAAGGATCAGGACAGGAGCTGTCTGTTTGACTTAAAGGTTCTTCCCAAGACCATGACGGACGGCTATGAGTCATGGTGGAACGTGGGAGTCGCCGAGGTGTCTGAGAAGGAGAGCGTCAGGAAGGCCCATGAGGATGTGATGGAGCATCGCGCCAGGGCGAGGAAATATTAAGGAAAGAATGGATGAAGGAAAGCTTCAGGGGAAGGAACAATCAGGGGTAACAGAGTTGAAAAGCGAAAGAACCTGAAGAAACAAATGAGATCAGAACGGCAGAAAGAAAGCGCTGAAGAATGAGACAATATGAGAAGGAAGGAGCGGGGCGGTATGAGCAAGGTATTTGGGTACCCGGAGTTTGACCGGCATGGAGAAAAGATTCTGACAACCTATGATAATGAATACAGCGCCATGATGATGGATATCCGGGCCTATCGCATGGAAACGGGAGGAGTCTGTTGTTTCGAGAGAAGCGGCGAGGAAATTGCGGTATTGCTTCTTAAGGGGAAAGTTACTTATGAATGGGACGGAAAAAAGGAGACGGTCAGCCGTAAGGATGTGTTTACAGAAGGCCCCTGGTGTCTGCATGTTGCTTCTGGCGTCAGAATCTGCGTGAAAGCCCTGGAGCCCAGCCAGATTCTGGTGCAGTGTACCAGAAATGAGAAAAGTTTCCCGTCCAGGCTGCATTCCCCCGGGGACGCTCCCTGGGTGTATTCCAGTGTGGGGAAGTTTGGAAATGTGGCAAAGCGGCGGGTGAACACCATCTTTGACCATGACATTGAGCCTCTGTCCAATATGGTTCTGGGGGAAGTGCTCAACGACAGGGGAAACTGGTCCGGCTATCTGCCCCACAGGCACCCTCAGCCGGAGACCTATTATTTCCTTTTTGACAGGCCGGAGGGGTTTGGAGCCAGCTTTGTGGGCGACCAGGTGTTTAAGAGTACGGACGGCAGTTTCAGCGCCATCCCCGGAGGGGAGCTGCATCCCCAGGCGGTGGCGCCGGGGTTTCAGATGTATACCTGCTGGATGATCCGGCACATTGACGGAAACCCCTGGTTACAGACGGACCGGTGTGAGGATGAAAGATACGTATGGATGCACGAGGCGGAATTCTAAAGAAAGGGAGAAAAAATGGCGGCACAATTTATCATGCCCGGACAGATTATTTCCGGGACAGGAGCCCTGACAGAGGCGAAGACAGCGCTGGGAAAAATGGGGAAGAGACCCTTGCTTGTCACAGACCCGGTGATGGTGCGGCTGGGCAACTGCGCAAAAGTGGAAGAGGTATTGAAGGAACAGGGGATGGAACCGGTGGTTTTTGACGGCGTAACCGGGGAGCCGACCGACTTCATGATTGAGGCCGGACTGGAAAGCTATCTTCAAAATCACTGCGATTTTCTGGTGGCTCTGGGAGGCGGCAGCCCCATCGATTCCATGAAGGCGATAGGAGCCCTTGCGGAAAAGGGAGGAAGTATTTCGGATTATATGGGGAAGGTGATCGAGGCGGAGATGCCGCCCATGGCGGCCATCCCCACCACCGCTGGAACCGGCTCCGAGGCGACCCAGTTCACGATTATCACCGATACCCAAAAGGATATCAAAATGCTCTTAAAGGGCGCTGTGCTGATGCCGGATCTGGCCATCATCGATCCCCAGTTTACCATGACCGCGCCAGCGAGTGTAACGGCGGCCACCGGCCTGGACGCTCTCTGCCATTGTGTGGAGGCTTACACCTCCGGAAAGGCACAGCCCATGTCGGATACCTTTGCGGTCTCCGCGGTAAAGCGGATTTTCTCATGGCTGCCGGCGGCTTTCCATGACGGGAGCAGCGAGGAGGCGCGCACGCAGATGTCCATTGCGGCACTGGAAGCGGGCGTGGCGTTTAATAATTCCTCCGTGACGATTATCCACGGTATGAGCCGTCCCATCGGGGCGCTGTTCCATGTGGCCCACGGGATTTCCAACGCCATGCTGATGGAGGTCTGCCTGGACTTTGCCCTGGAGGGCGCTTATGACCGCTTCGGGGAGCTGGGAAGGCTGATCGGCGCGGCGGATTTATCGGACAGTGACGAAGCGGCGGCCCGGAAATTCCTGGAGGCGGTAACGAAGCTGACAAAGGAGCTTCAGATCCCCACGCTGGAAGAATACGGCATCGTGAGAGAGGATTTTTTCAAGGTGATCGACAAGATGGCGCAGGACGCCATGGACAGCGGAAGCCCGGGGAATACCAGACGCGCTGTTTCCATAGAGGATGTTAAGACATTGTACAAAGCACTTTGGTAACATGGGAATATCTGAAATATAAGAAGTATTATCATAAAAAGGCTGTCAATATTCGTGGCTGTCAGGAAATACGGGAAAAGCTGTTGTGAGTCAGAGTTTTATTTCACAAAAATCTCATGGAAATCTGTAAACAGATATGAATGAACGGCGGCAAAACAGGAGAAGAAGAAAATGATGAAATTAGGCATTATCGGTGTAGGAAGAATTGGGAAGGTACATATCACCAGCATCAGCACCAGAGTAAAGGACGCGGCCATTAAAACCGCCGCTGACCCTTATATGAGTGAGGAGACCGCCGCCTGGGCGAAAAGCATGGGCGTGGAAAGCACGTCGAAGGACTATATGGATGTAATCAACGATCCGGAGATCGACGCGGTTTTAATCTGCTCCTCCACGGACACCCATTCCCCCATTTCCCTGAAGGCCATTCAGGCCGGAAAGCATGTGTTCTGCGAGAAGCCCATCGACCATGAGGTGAGCAGAATCCGGGAGGTCATGGCCGCGCTGGAAGGAACCGGCTTAAAATACCAGGTGGGCTTTAACCGGAGGTTTGACCACAATTTCGAGGCGGTGCAGCGGGCGGTGGCGTCCGGAAAGATCGGAACGCCGCAGATTATTAAAATTACATCCAGAGACCCGGAGCCGCCGGGAATCGATTATGTAAAGGTCTCCGGAGGAATGTTCCTGGATATGACCATCCACGATTTCGATATGGTGCGCTTCCTGGCGGGGTGTGACGCCACGGAGGTCTACGTGCAGGCGGCAAACCTGGTGGACCCTGCCATCGGTGAAGCGGGGGATGTGGACACCGCGGTGATTACCCTGCAGATGGCAAACGGAGCCATCGCCGTGATTGACAACAGCAGGAAGGCTGTGTACGGATACGACCAGCGGGCGGAGGTGTTCGGCTCCAAAGGGATGGTGTCGGTATCCAATGACAGCGCTTCCAGCGCCGTGATCAGCAGTGAGGATGGGGTGACGGCGGAGAAGCCGCTCCACTTTTTCCTGGAGAGATATATGGACGCGTACGGGAAGGAGATCGCCGCTTTTGTTGACGCCATTGCGAGTGGCCGGGAAACGCCGCTGAACGTGGAGGATGGACTGCAGCCTGTCCTGATGGGGCTTGCCGCGCGGAAATCCTTAAAAGAACACAGGCCGGTCCGGATTTCGGAAATCGGCTGAAGGAGGGAAGCCATGTTTGACCATAACAATATAAAGCTGGGAATCGCGCCCATCGCCTGGACCAACGACGATATGCCGGATCTGGGCGCGGAGAATACCTTTGAGCAGTGCGTCAGCGAGATGGCGCTGGCCGGTTTTTCGGGCTGCGAGGTGGGAAACAAATATCCCAAAGACCCGGAGGTATTAAAAAAGGCCCTGGATCTGAGAGGACTTCAGATCTGCAATCAGTGGTTTTCCTCGTTTCTTCTGACGAAGCCCTTTGAAGAGGTGGAGCGGGACTGCCGGGCGCAGCTTTCCTTCCTGAAGGCCATGGGGAGCAAAATTATCGGCTTCTCCGAGCAGAGCTACAGCATCCAGGGGAAGGCCGTTTCGATTTTCGGTGAAAAGCATGTGATGAATGATGCGGAATGGGAAATCCTCTGCGGGGGCTTAAACAGACTGGGAAAGATTGCCCTGGAGGAATACGGGATTTCCCTGGCCTACCACCATCATATGGGAACGGTGGTGCAGGACGCGGAGGAGGTGGAGCGGTTCATGTCTCAGACCGATCCGGAATATGTAAGCCTTTTGTATGATACGGGGCATTTTAAGTATTGCGGTGTGGACCCGCTGGAAATGGTTCGAAAATACGCGGGCCGAATCAAACATGTCCACTTAAAGGACATCCGTCCTCAGGTGGTTGAGAAGGTAAAACAGGAGAATTTAAGCTTTCTGGAGGGCGTGCGCCTGGGCGCCTTTACCGTCCCGGGAGACGGCTGCATAGACTTCGCTCCCATTTTTGAGGCGCTGGAGCAGGCCGGATACCAGGGCTGGCTGTTAGTGGAGGCGGAGCAGGATCCGGCAAAAGCCAACCCCCTGGAATACGCAATCCGGGCCCGGGATTTTATTGCGGCTCAGACGGGGCTGTAGAAAAGGACCGGGTCGCCGGAAAGGAGCCCGAAAAGTTGCCCGCGAAGGTGGGGAGCCTGACGCCGAAGTCTCTGGCCTCCTTTCTGAACAGGGAAGGAGATTTTCCCACGAATTTATTGAATACCCTGTTGAACTGGGAAAAGCTGGTAAAGCCGCACTGGAGCGCGATATCCGTGATGGAGTCGTCAGAGGACATGAGCAGGGCCTGGGCGTTGGAGACCCGGGTCATCTGCACATACTGGGTGAAGGAGAACCCGGTGACCTCCTTAAACTGATGGGAAAGGTAATAGCTGCTGATAAAAAATTCCCTGGAAATCTGCTCCAGCGACAGGGGCTCCGGGTAATGCCTGTGAATATGGGCGGTAATATCATAGACCTTGTCGGTGATTCCGTGGAGGACAGCGCTGTTGGAATAGGTATTGTGGCTCCGGCAAAGCCACATGGCGCTCAAAAATTCCACAAATTTATTGTGAATGGCCAGATCCGTCAGCTCATTCGGCGCCTGAGCCAGGCGCCAGATATCGTTGATTTTGTCGAGGACGGCCCGTTTCTGCCCGCCCTCGAAACGATAAATAGGGCAGTCCGCCTCAAAAAGACTGTACACGGTCTTCATGCACTCATCCAGAAGGGGACTGCGCAGGGAGGGAAGGCTGAACTGGATGATCAGGCGCTTGCAGGGCTCTCCCTCCGGATAGACGGTCTTGTGCAGAAGAGTGGGGCGCAGCAGGACAATATCGCAGCAGCGCATGTCATACCAGATTCCATCGATAATGTGGCCCGCTTCCCTGTCCAGAAAAATGCAGATCTCATAAAAGGGGTGAAAATGCTGGAACTCCATATTGATGGGGAAGGAGCGGTCGTCATAGTCGAAGAAATAATAAAGGCTCTTGCCGGGCGCCCCGATTTCGATTTTCATTTCCTTTGTGTACATGACAGTATTATCAATCAGCATATCCGTTATCTCCCGTTCTCAATCTCTGGCGCGGCGTTGGTCCGTGAAGGCCCGCCGGGTTATCAAATGAAAAAGTAAAATTTGCGTCAAATTAATCCCAGAATTATGTAAAATGCACAAAAATGATTCCAAAATAAAGACAAGATTAACAAAAACACATAAATATTTTAAAATAAAAAAGCAAAAATTGCAATATAAAAGCGAAAAAAAGCAAAATATGCGTAGCATGAGGGCAAAGCCATTGTTATGATGGGGCTGTAGCGAGAAGACAAAAGTCCCTTTCAGGAGAAGGGCAGGTTATCAAAAAAGAACGGGATCCGGGGCGGTACGGAGCTTTCCGGGACGCTCAGTTATCTGAAAAAAGGAGGAAAAATTTATGTTCAAAGCAATTTCCCGCAGAGACTTTATGAAGGGAGTGATGGTCGGAGGCGCGGCGCTGGGTTCCGCGGGCCTTCTGTCGGCATGCGGCAGCAGCTCTTCATCATCCTCTTCATCTGAGACAGTGGAAGAGGAAACATCCACTGCGGACACCGGAACGGAGACCGCCGCGACAGAGGAAGCGGCGGCAGCGACAGAATCATCCGGCTTCAGTGAGGCTCCCTCGCTGACGGAACAGGTGGAGGCGGGCACGCTTCCGGCCCTGGAGGACAGAATCCCCACAGCGGACGATGTGTATGTTGAGACTGTGGAGGAAGTAGGACAGTACGGCGGTTCCCTCAAGATGTCGCTGACCAGCGCGGGCTGGAATACCGGTAAGCCCATTGAGGAAGGCCTGTTTGCCTTTGACAGCGACGGCAATATCGAGCCCAATGTGGCGCAGGGGTATGACGTCAGCGATGATTATAAGGTTTACACCATTTATCTGCGCGAGGGAATGAAGTGGTCCGACGGCGAGGACTTTACCGCGGCGGACTGTGTGTTCTTCTATGATCACATGTGTGTGCCGGAGACCTTCGGCAAATCCCTCTGGGACTGCTTTAAGGTGACGGATGATGACGGAAATGAGACCACATGTACACTGGAGCAGGTGGATGATTATACCTTTACCGTGACTTTTGAGGCGGCTAAGAGCACCTTTATCCAGGAGCTTTGCATCAATGCCAAGTGGTTATTCACCCCGATGCATTACATGGTCGAGATCCTTCCGGAGTATGTCGGTGATGATGCCGCCGCGGCGAAAGCAACAGAGATGGGCTTCGCTGATACCTCCACCATGCTCAAGCAGACCGGTTATTATTACTGGAATGTACCCGGCGTTCCGACATTAAACCCCTATGTCCTTTCCACGGAGGACGGCAAGGACGATGTGGACGGCAACTATTTTGAGTTCCTGAGAAATCCCTATTACTGGAAGGTGGATCAGAACGGCCAGCAGCTTCCCTACACGGAGAAGATCGAATATACCATGCTTTCCGATGACAGCCAGGGCCTGACTATGCTGCTGGGCGGCAATGATTCGATTACTGGCGTGGCCTGGGCGGATATTGAGACGGTGACTGAGAACGCGGACACCGTTGGCTACAACGTCGTTACCTGGTCCAACAGCTCCTGGGCGGACAACGCTTCCCAGCTGGAGCTGAATCAGACCGCTCCTGACGAGGCTTACAGAGAGCTGTTCCAGACGCAGGATTTCAGACAGGCTCTGTCCATTGCTGTGGACCGCGACGAGTACTCCAAGCTGATCTCCGACGGCTGGCAGGAGGGCGCGCAGGCGTCTCCGGCTGAGGGCGCTTTGGGATATTCTGAGGAGTGGAGAAATAAGTGGACGGATTATGATCCGGAAGGCGCCATGGCGCTGCTGGAGGGTCTTGGCATGACGATGGGCTCTGACGGCTACTATACCCTGCCGGACGGCTCGGCTTTCACTCTGAGTATTTATTCCTATACCGGATCGGGCGCTGACGATACCTATCAGGTGCTTGACAGCTACTGGAAGGCCATCGGCATCAATACCACCTACAAGAGCATGGACAAGGATACCCTGAACAACCTGATCACCTCCAATGAGTATGACGCGGTGTTAAGCCCTGTAGCTCCCGCGGAGACCATCAGCCTGGGAGTCAGGCCGGATACCCTGGTGCCTGTCAGGAACTACGCGGAGTGGTACGGTGAAATCGGGACCTGGTACGCTTCCGGCGGAACAGAGGGCGTGGAGCCCACCGGTGATCTGCTGGAGCTGTGCAACCTGTATACAGAGCTGAAGAACACGGTGGACGAGGACGCCCGCAATGAGATCATCATGGAGATGTATGGGCTCCATGAGGAAAACATCTGGGTCATCGGTTACATGGAAGCCGCCACAACCTTATACGCTGTGGACAACAACCTGCACAATTTCCCGTCCGGCCAGATGTTCTGCGACGAGTACCGCGGACTGCGCCTGGCTCACATCTGGGCATGCTGGCTTGACGACGCGGAGTAAAATTTTTCAGATACTGAATATGGAGTATTCATAAACGGGGGAAGGCAGTTTATTTTTCATAGCGGAAAAGAAAACTGCCTTCCTTTCATAAAAAGAAAACAGCAGAACCAAGCTACAGGAAAAAATCTGCGGAGAAATCATAAACGGGTGTTACAAAAAAGCAGGAGGTATGTCACTTATGTGGAGGTACATAGGGAAGAGAATTTTGATGTTCATACCGACCGTTATCCTGATGTCCTTATTAATCTTCTTTATCATGCAGCTGCCGGAGGGCGACTATGTGTCCAGCTATGTTTCCAGAATGCAGGCGGAGGGCGAATTCTTCAGCCAGGAGGATATCGACGCGCTGCGCCAGGAATATGGTCTGGACGATAACTGGGTCGTGCGCTACGGGAAATGGGTATGGAAGATTGTCACAAAGGGCGATTTTGGATATTCCTTTGCCTACGGCAAACCGGTCTGGAATGTGATTAAGAGCAGGCTTGGCCTGACGATTGCGGTGTCGCTGACCATTATGGCGTTCACCTATCTGGTGTCGCTGCCCATCGGCATATACAGCTCGCTGCACCAGTATTCGGCGGGGGATTATTTTTTCTCCGCGATTGGCTTTCTGGGAATGGCGACGCCGAATTTTCTTCTGGCCATTATTCTGATGTACGCGTCTTTTAAGCTGACAGGAGACCCCTTGTTGGGCTTATTCGATTCGGAAATGCTGCAGAACGGCGTCCATCTGTATAATTTCGGCAGATTTTTAAAGAGGATGATTATCCCGACAATCGTAATCGGAACCTCGGGCACCTGCGGCGTGATCCGTACTGTCCGTTCCCAGATGCTGGATGAGCTGACGCAGCAGTATACGCTGACGGCCAGGGCCAAGGGCGTTTCGGAGGCGACCATCACCTACAAGTACTGTCTGAGAGCGGCTTTGAATCCGGTGGCCAGCGGCCTGGCCGGTTCTCTGTCCAGTATCTTTTCCGGATCAACCATCTCCGCGATTGTGATGAACCTGGCGATTCTGGGTCCCATGCTTTATGAGGCGCTGCAGGTGCAGGACACCTATCTTTCCGGTACTATCCTGCTGACACAGGCCGTGCTGGTGGTGATCGGTACCTTGCTGTCGGACATTCTCTTAGCCTGGCTGGATCCCAGAATCCGATACGAGAAAGGAAGGGGGTAGCGCATGAATCTCTTTCATAAAAAAGCGAAAACGGATGAAGATTATTATCTTGCCTCACAGTGGAAGCTGATGGCAAGGAAGCTGTCCCATCATAAGCTGGCCAGATTCAGTCTGATTCTGCTGGCGATTCTGTATCTTCTGGCGTTGTTTGCCCCCTTTGTGGCGCCCTACAGCCTGGAAGCCTACGACAGTACCTACAAAAATTCCAAACCCGCCACGGTTCACTTCTTTGACGAGGACGGAGCTTTTGTCGGGCCTTATATTTACGCGATGACATATGTCAATAATCCTGAGACATTTAAGAGAGACTGGTCAGAGGATACCAGCGAAAAGTATTATGTGAAATTATTTGTCGAAGGAGAGGAATATAAGCTCCTGGGTATTTTCACCACCAATATTCATCTCTATGGGGTGGTGGGAGAATACGGCGGCACCAGCGCCAAGCTGATGATTTTCGGCGGAGACAGCCTGGGGAGAGATCTGTTTTCCAGGATGCTGTACGGCAGCCAGATCTCACCGACGATTCCTCTGGTAGGCACGCTGCTGAGTTTTATTATGGGTATTATTCTGGGCAGCATTTCCGGGTATTTCGGAGGCTGGATTGATGATATCATTCAGAGGATTATAGAGGTGCTTTCCGCTCTGCCGACAATTCCTCTGTGGATGGCGCTGTCCGCGGCGATCCCTGCCAGTGTTCCAGTGGCCAGAATGTACCTTTATATTACGGTGATTATTTCCTTTATTTCCTGGACAGGACTGGCCAGAGTGGTGCGCGGCAAATTTATTTCCCTGAAAAATGAGGAATTCATTATGGCGGCCTAGGTGGCGGGCGTCAGCTCCGCGAAGATCATGATGAAGCACATGGTCCCAGGATTTATGAGCTATCTGATCGTCAATCTGACTCTGGGCATTCCCAGCATGATCATCGGGGAAACCTCCATGAGCTTTCTGGGACTTGGCATGAGGGCGCCGGCCACCAGCTGGGGCGTGCTGCTGCAGGAAACGCAGGATATCACCAGTGTGGCCCAGTATCCCTGGAGACTGATCCCGTTAGGGGCTGTGATTCTCACTGTGCTGGCATTTAATTTCCTGGGCGACGGCGTCAGAGATGCCGCTGATCCTTACAAATGATGGGGGAGGAGAGTATAATGGCAGACATAGAAAAAGTCACGAGAGAATACGATCCGGATACCATACTGGATGTCCGGGATCTGAAAATCAATATCAAGCTGGATGAAGGAACCCTGACCGCTGTGCGCGGCGTGAACTTCTCCATGAAAAAAGGGGAGACTCTGGGGCTGGTGGGGGAATCCGGCTGCGGCAAAAGCCTGACCAGCAAGGCCATTCTTGGTATCAATGAAAAGAAGTGTGCGACAAGTGGAGAGATCGTGTTTGATACCAATGAGCACGGGATGGTGAATCTGTTGTCCTTAGATCCAAAGGGGAAGGATATCCGCCAGGTGAGGGGCAAGCAGATTTCCATGGTGTTCCAGGAGCCCATGGTGGCGTTCTCCCCGCTGTATACCATCGGCAATCAGATCAACGAATGTACCAGGCTTCATATCACGAAGGATAAAAAGAAGTCCAAAGAGATTTCTCTGGACATGATGAAGAAGGTTGGCATCGCCAACGCGGAGAAGCGCTATGACCAGTATCCCCACGAATTTTCCGGCGGCATGCTGCAGAGGGCGCTGATTGCCATGGCCCTGGTATGCAATCCCAAGCTTCTGATCGCGGATGAGCCGACGACGGCGCTGGATGTGACCATTCAGGCGCAGATTCTGGAGCTGATGAAGGAGATGCAGAAGGATATGGACACGGGCATTCTCTTTATCACCCACGACCTGGGTACCGTGGCCGCCATGTGCGACAGGGTAGCCGTCATGTATCTGGGCAAGATTGTGGAGATTGCCGACGTCAGGAGTATCTACGCCGATCCGGAGCACCCCTACACGAGAGGCCTGATCAGCTCTGTCCATAAGATCGGCACCAGAAAAGAGGAGAGATTATATTCCATTGAGGGGACGGTTCCCCTGGCGCTGAATCTCCCTCCGGGCTGCGGGTTTTATGACAGATGCGAGAAGAGGATTGAGGGCGTCTGCGACGTCACGGAGCCGGAGCTTGCGGAAATCGCGCCGGGGCATTCTGTGGCGTGTCACGCGTGCGGTGGTTCCTGCGCGGGCTGTAAAGGGGCCGGGGAAAGCAGTGTGAGAGCAAAACAGCCGGAAGGAGGGAAGGAAAATGTCTGAGCAGGCCGAAAAGAAGAAAATTCTGGAAATCAAAAATCTGACAAAGGACTTTCCGTCCAAAAAGGTAACGGTTCACGCGGTCAGCGATGTGAGCTTTGAGGTGAATGAAGGGGAAACCATCGGAATCGTGGGGGAGTCCGGCTGCGGCAAGACCACTCTGGGGCGCTGCATCGTCAGAGCGATCCCGTCCACCTCCGGTGAGGTGATCTATTATCCGGCGGACCGGGAGGCGGTGGATTTTTTAAAGATCGATAAAAAGCTGATGAAGGATCTGCGCAAGGACATCCAGATGATCTTTCAGAATCCCTATTCCTCTCTGGATCCCAGAATGACGGTCATTGATATTATCAAAGAGCCTCTGGCCGCCAATTTCCCGAAAATGCCAAAGAAGGAGATGGAGGAAAGGGTGATGGACATCGCCGGGAAGGTGGGCCTGAATGTAAGCTACCTGAAGCGCTATCCTCACGCCTTCTCCGGAGGGCAGAGACAGAGAATCGGGATTGCCAGGGCGTTAGTCATCAACCCGCGCGTGATCGCGTGCGATGAGGCCGTGTCCGCGCTGGATGTGTCCATTCAGGCGCAGGTGATTAATCTTTTAAAGGATCTTCAGGATGACATGAACCTGACCTATATTTTTATTTCCCACGATCTGTCGGTGGTGGAGCATATTTCCGACAAGGTGGGGGTGATGTATCTGGGCAGGATGGTGGAATTCTCGGATACGGAAGGCCTGTTTTCAGGGCCGAAGCATCCGTACACGGAGGCGCTGATGTCCGCGGTGCCGGTAGCCGATCCTGAGGTAAAAATGGAAAGAATTCCGCTGGAGGGGGAGGTGCCCAACCCGGCCAATCCTCCCTCCGGCTGTTATTTCCACACCAGATGCCGGTACTGCCGGGAAAAATGCTCCCAGGCCATGCCGGAGTTTCAGGAAATCGAACCGGGTCATTTTGTGGCCTGTCACTATGCGGGGGAGCTTTCTCTGAAGGGATTTGATTATTCCGGGGGAGGAGAAGAAAACGGGGAATAAACTATGAAAAAAAGGCTGATCCTTTTTACAGACTGTGGAGATACGATCATTGACGAGGAAACTCAGATACGAAATGAGAAAACGCAGATTGTGGAGAGCGCCGGTTTCATACCGGGCGCGGACGCTGTGCTGCGCTCCCTTTACGAGGAGGGCTACCGGATTGCCATGGTGGCGGACGGGGAGGTAGAATCGTTTCAGAATATTTTTGAGCAAAACGGCCTTGGATATTGCTTTGAAAAGCGGATTATTTCTGAGGAGGTGGGGATTCAGAAGCCGGCCGGGCTGATGTTTCAGACCGCCATGGAGAGGATGGGACTGACAGATGAAGACAAGCCGGACGTGGTCATGATCGGCAATAATCTGAAGAAGGACATTGCCGGCGCAAACCGTTTTGGCATTACCTCTGTCTGGCTGGACTGGTCTCCGCGATACTTTCATACGGTGGAGGAGCCTGACTGGCGTCCGGATTATACGGTGAAGACGCCGGAGGAGCTGAAAGCGCTGATTGACCGGCTGGAGAGAAAAAAGGAAGCGGAGGAAAAGTGCCAAATCCTGATGGAGGCTTCTTCCAAAATCCTCTATGAGCCGGACAGGACCTTCCTGGATAACATGAAAAACCATAATCTGGCCGGGGACGATCTGCAAAAGTACCGTTTCTGGGAATGGCCCCAGGGCGTGGGACTTTACGGCCTGTGGAAGGAATTTCAGTACAGTGGGTCCCAGAATTCCCTTGCCCTTATGAGGGAATATTATGACAGACAGCTGGACGCCGGGCTTCCCAGCCTGAACGTGAATACGACGGCGCCGTTTCTCGCCCTGTCCTTTCTGGCGGAGTATACCGGAGAAGAAAAATACATGCTTGCCTGCCGGAGAGCGGCTGACGAAATTATGCATTCCTTTCCCCGCACAAAGGAGGGGGGAATCCAGCACAGGACGTCGGACTGTGTGAATGAGCAGGAGCTCTGGGACGATACGCTGTTCATGGTGGTGCTGTTTTTAGCCAACATGGGGCGGATTCTGAAGGATGATGAGATGTCGGCGGAGGCGGAGCGGCAGTTCTTTCTACATGCGAAATATTTAAGCGATCCGAAGACGGGGCTATGGTATCACGGCTGGACCTTTCGGGAGAACAGCAATTTCGCGGGTGCGTTCTGGGGCAGAGGAAACTGCTGGGTTACCATAGGGATTCCGGAGTTTCTGACCCTGGGAAGGTGCAGTGAGGAGGGAAAAAGACAGCTGACCGAATATCTGCGAAAGCAGGTGGAGGGGCTGAAAAAATATCAGGCTCCGGGTGGCATGTGGCATACGCTGATCGATGATGAGGATTCCTATCTGGAAGCCAGCGCGACCTGCGGCTTTGCCTACGGTATTTTAAAGGCGGTGAAGGACGGGCTGATCGATTCCTCTTATCTGGAAACGGTGGAGAGGGCGTTCCCGGCCATTCTGGACTGCATTTCCGACGACGGCGTGGTCAGCCAGGTATCCTACGGCACGCCCATGGGGCGGACAGATAAGGAATTCTACAAGAAAATAGAAATCAAGCCCATGCCTTACGGGCAGGCGCTTGCCATGCTGTTTCTGATTGAATACATCGCGTATATAAGCTGAGGAACTGTTTATGTATCTTGCACCGCCTAACGCGCGAATCGCAGGCCATAAAAGCCTCGACGCAGTCCGGGATTGTATTTTCGCGACAGCTCCTGAAAAGGGAAAAGATTATGAAGCTGGGAAGACAGTGGGAGGAGAGGCTGAAGCTCTGGGAGGAGGCCTTTGCCCCGAATTTGTATCATGAGCTGGGAACGGCGCCGCTGGAGGGCTTTACCACATGGGAGGCACTCAGTCCCAAAGATTTGACCAATGGGCAGTGGGAAGCTTTTCCAGAGGGAAGGCGCTGGGGGCAGAAGTGGGAGTATGGGTGGTTTCGCGCCAAGGTGATGATTCCTGCTGAGGGCGCGGGGCACAGGATTCTGCTTCATATAGGAGCGGGAAAGGAAATGCTGATCTTTGTCAATGGAAGAGAGGCCGGCTCCATTGACCGTTTCCATGATTTTGTGGAGCTGACAGCGTGCGCCAAGGAGGGAGAGAACTTCGACATCCTTGCGGAGGTCTATGCGGGGCATGGACAGCAGTTTGAAAATGTGGGAATCCAGACCAGGGACGCGGCGCCGATTCCGGAGCCGCCCGAATTTCAGTGCCGGGTGGAGAGAAGCCATTTCGGTATCTGGGAGGAGGAAATTTTTCAGGCCTACGCGGATTATCATACGTTATATGAGCTGTGGAAAGCTCTCCCTGAAAGCGAACTGCGCGCCATGGAGATCGGGGAGGCCTTAAAGAGGTTTACCTGTATCGCGGATTTTGAGGCGGAGGAGCCGGAAAGAAGCGGGAGTATCCGGCGGGCGCGAAGAGAGCTGATACCGCTGCTTGAGAAGAAAAACGGGGATACCGTGCCGGAGTATACGGTTTTCGGTCAGTCCCATCTGGATCTGGCCTGGCTGTGGACCGGGGCGGAGACCCGGAGAAAGTGTGCCCGTACCTACTCCAACCAGCTGGCGCTGATGGAGAGATATCCGGAGTATCGTTTCCTGCTCTGTGAGCCGCCGATTCTGGAGACGCTGAAAAGCTGCTATCCGGATTTATATGGCCGGGTGAAGGAAAAGGTGAAAAGCGGGCAGTTTATCCCCGAGGGCGCGGTATACGTGGAATGTGACACGAATCTGGCGGGCGCGGAGAGTCTGGTCCGCCAGTTTGTGCTGGGAAAAAGGTGGTTTCGGACGGAGCTTGGAGCGGAGAGCCGCTTAGCCTGGCTGCCGGATACCTTTGGCTTTTGCGGCGCCCTGCCGCAGATCATGGCGGGGTGTGAGGTGCCGTATTTTGCCACTCAGAAGCTGCTTCGGGCCGACCCGGAGTGCGAGCCCTTCCCCTACAATATTTTCTGGTGGGAGGGCATCGATGGGACCAGGGTTCTGTCCCACATATATAAGAAGAATAACGCGGTCTTTCAGCCCGGCGCGCTGCGGGAGAGATGGGAACAGGACCGGAATCAGAGGGAAGAAATCAGCGGACTGATGTTTCCCTTTGGATACGGAGACGGCGGAGGCGGCCCCACGGAGCTGATGGTGGAGACCGTGAGGCGCTGTGAGGACCTGGAGGGGGCGCCCCGGTGCCGTATGGAGGGGCCGGTCAGTTTTTTTGAGAGGCTGGAACCGGAACAGGTTAAAGCTGTATATTATGGGGAACTGTATTTGAGGTGGCACAGGGGAACGTATACCGCCCAGGCGCAGATTAAAAAGGGAGTCCGAAAGGCGGAATACGCTTTGAGGGAAGCGGAATACCTGGCGGGGCTTCTCAGGCTGGAGGGAAAGACCGGGGACGAGGACAGACTGCTTCAGAAGCTGGATTCTCTTTGGAAAAGGCTGCTGGTGCAGGAGTTTCATGATGTTCTTCCCGGCAGCAGCATTCAGAGGGTGAACGAGGAAGCCAGGGAAGCGCTGGCGGAGATTCTGACAGAAAGCCGGGCGCTGGCGGCAGAGCTTCTGGAGGTGCTGGCTGACGGGCCGGCCTGTTTTAATTCTTTAAGCTGGGAGAGGAAATACCGGGGCTTCGTCTTGCCGTCTTGCGGGTATGTAAAATTTAAAAGTCCGGAAAATGAGGGGACGAAATACTGCCTGACTTATGGCATGAGATCAGACGTATTTTCAGACCCTGCGGATGTGGGAATAAAATGCCCTCAGACACAGTGCGAGGAATGGAGCTTTCCGCCGGAAAATTTGCTTACGGGAGTTGACAGGACTTCAGAAATGCCGGAAAATGGGTTTACAGGGGTTGACGGGATTTCAGAAACATCGGAGAATGGATTTACGGGATTATCCGGCAACGGCGAAACGCTGGATTATGAAAATGAGCTTTATCGTGTAAAGATAGATTCTCTGGGCAGAATCGTCAGCCTGACTGACCGCGGGACAGAATATGAATACGCCGCCGCGCCGTTAAATGACTGGAGGCTGTATCAGGACGTCAATGTGCAGTATGACGCCTGGGAGATTGGCAGCATGTATGAGAGTGTCCCTGTGGCTCTGACCGGAAAGCATACCTGCCTGGCCAGAAAGGATGAGACCGGTGGTCTGACCATAACGGTGGAACGGACAGAAAGGTATTTTACCGCCGTGCAGAAAATATGCCTTTACCCGGACAGCCCGAGGATTGATTTTGTGACGACAATAGACTGGCACGAGCGGCACAGGATGCTGAAGGCGGATTTCCCGACCACGGTCTACACAAAAGAGGTGCTGGAGGAGATTCAGTTCGGCTATATCCGGCGGCCCACCCATAAATCCACAGGGCGGGAAAAGGATCTGTATGAGACCTGTCATCACAAGTACGCGGCGCTGACCGATGGCGAAAATGGCTTTGCTCTGCTGAATGACTGCAAATACGGGCTTTCAGCGCAGGACAGCAGGCTTTCCCTGACGCTGCTTCGCTCTCCCCTGGCCCCGGATATGACGGCGGACCAGGGAATCCATGAATTTGTATATTCCATCCTTCCCTTTGAAGGGCCGTTTTCCCGAAGCCGGGTGACGGAGGAGGCTTATGAGTGCAATGTGGCGGTGACCGAATGCGGAAGGCGGCCCGGTGAGGGGACGGCGACTGCGGTTTCCTATTTTCAGGTGGAAAGCACACATGTGGTCATAGAGACATGCAAACCGGCCTTTGATGTACCAAACGGGATCGTCCTCCGGCTTTATGAAGCGAAGGGCTGCGCGGGAATGGCGTACCTGACGGTTCCGGCACAGGTGAAGCGGGTTTTTTCCTGCAATATGCTGGAGGAGGCTTCGGAGGAGCTGGAAGTAGTGTCGGGACACAGGGTCAGGCTATCGTTTCATGTGTTTGAAATTAAGACGCTGCTGTTAATCAGAACGTAAGACGCCGCCTTTCATCAGATATCAGAATATTGCTGTTCATCAGTAATATCAATGTTAATTAAAACGAAAGACACCGTTGTTGATCAGGGGTTCATACACTGCTGTTTAGAATCGTCGAGAATATCATGAGCAAAGGGCGTCCATTGCGGAAGCACGCCCTTCTCGCTTGCGTTCATTATATAACTACCGGAAGAAAGCAGGGAAAAGAGAAATGAAAAGATACTGGGCACATATCGTGGCATCCACGGAAAAAAGAGTGGAGGAATTCCTGCGCGGACAGGTCAGGGATGAAAACAGAGAGGACAGGGGAAGGCTGGAAAGCGACATTGTGGAGGGAAAGCCCACCGTCTATCTGCTGACAGACTGCCTGTGTCTGTATTTTTGTGAGGAAAGCAGATATTGTCGGAGCGAAGAGCTCTGGGAGGCGGTCTTAAGCGGCGTTGGCTTCCTGGAGCGATGGCAGAGGGAGGACGGCAGCATGGATTATCCTTCCTGTAATTTTTTCTCCGCGCCGGATACGGCCTTTTGTTTTCGGCGGCTGTTTGGTGCCTGGCAGCTTCTGGACAGATATGGGGCTTCTGAGCGGGAGCTTGTGCTGAAAGACCGCTATTATGCCATGATGGTTAAATGCGAGCGGATTCTGCTGTACGGAGGCTTTCATACCCCGAATCACCGATGGGCGGTAACCGCCGCGCTGTTGTGCATGGCGAAGCTCGAGGAGGATGAGGAGAAGGCCGCCTTGCTGAAAAAGAGGGCGCGGCAGTATCTGGCGGAAGGAATCGACGGGGATGAGGATGGGGAGTACGCGGAGCGTTCCACCGGCAATTATAACGCGGTGGTGGATAAATCCCTGCTTCTTGCCTGTGAATCCACAGGAGAGGAAAGCTTTCTCAAATATGTGGAGAGAAACCTGACCGCGATGCTGTATTACATTGACGGGGACGATACCATATTTACGCAGAATTCCACCAGGCAGGACCATGGAAAGAAGCTGTATCCCGACCAGTATTTTTACCTGTATACCTGGATGGCGCAGAGGAATGGCTCCGCGGTATTTGACGCCGCCGCCCATAAAATGATCCGCGACAACCGGCAGAGAGGAGACCTGGCGCCGGACTGCATGTATATTTTCATGACCCATGACGCCCTGAAAAATTATGAGTTTCAGGGCTATGGCTACCTTGCGGAATATAAAAAATTCTTCCGGGGTTCGCGTGTGCTTCGTGTGAAGAAGGCCGCATATGAATACACGATTCTGGCCAATAAGGCTGATTTCCTTTATGTGAAATTCGGAAGCCTTTCTATGGGCGTGCGCATTGGGGAAGCCTACTGCGACATCCGGAACTTCATTCCACAGAGCCTGGAAATGGAGGATTCCGCCTGTATCCTGTCCGCCACGGCTTTGGGGTGGTATTATCAGCCCTTTGGGGAGGCGCAGGAGACAACGGACTGGTGGAAAATGGATCATCAGAAGCGGGAAAAGGTGATCACCAGCAGCCTGGACACAAATGTGGCGGTCCGGGAGCTTAAGAACGGTCTTGAAATTACAGTCAGAACCAGCGGACTTTCCGGGCTCCCTCTTCGGGTGGAGCTTGACGTGCCCGCGGGCTGCGTGCTGGAGAATGAAGCAATCCGGCTGACGGCGCCAAAGGGGGAGAGCATGATTTTAAAGAAGGATTTTCTGACGCTTTCCGGCTGCGGCGAGAGGCTGCTTCTGGGCCCCGGCTTCGGAGCCCACGCTTTTGGCGGGCATTATTCCGGGGAGGAGAAAAACACGGAGGGTTTCAGTATATTTATGAATGACTACACGCCCTGTGAGAGAACGTTCAGGGTGGTCAGGCAGTATGGAGCTCCTTTGTAAGTTTTCTGCCTATCAGTCCAATGATCCGACTCAGCAATTTTTGCTTTCATTTTTGCCAACAGGTCAACAGCTATCCTTAAATTCCTTGTCCAAAGCGCGATAAGAACTGACACTAAACTCCCAGGGAACGGTGCGAGGGTCACGCGCACAAAATCGCGAAAGTTTTCAGGGGAACAGCCCCTTGGGGAAGGAGGCGTGTTGGATTTCAGATTCCCTGATGGGCATTATTTTTAATCTCCGGATGCTCTAAGCTCCCTTTGAATGCGTTTTAAATAGGCGGCGGATGCTCTGGAAAATACCTGATATTTTTTCCATACTACAAAAAGATCCGATTCCCGCGTCGGATAAAGGGGACGAAAACATAGATTGCTGTCACCAGTGGTATTGATTAGCTTGTCCAGACCGATTACATATCCGAATCCTTTTTTGACAAACTGGGAGGCATTATAAATCAAATCGTATTTCATCACGATATTCAATTCCGCCTCATTTTTTCCCAGCCACTGAAAAATCTCGCTGTCTTTGGATGCCTGATGAGAAACAATCAGCGGTTTATCCCACAGGTCTTTGGCATATATAAAATCCTTGTCTGCCAGCGGGCTGTCATCACGCATGAGAACTCCCCACGTATCCCTCATCGGAAGCCGGATGTAATTATATTTCTCAATGTCTGTAGGTGCGGCGACAAAAAGGCCAAAATCAATAAGCCCCTTGTCCAGCTTTTCCGTGACTCGCTCCGAGTCTCCGCTGTAAATATGATAATGAATATGCGGGTATTCCTGCTGCAGGTCAAAGGCAATCTGCGCCAGAAAAGACACGGCATCCGATTCGCCCCCTCCAATATAAACATCGCCGTGTATATCATAGTCAGAGGCAGTGATCTCGTTTTTTGTTTTCTCCATCAGTTCCACCAGTTCTTCGGCGCGCTGCCGCAGCAGTATGCCATCCTCAGTCAAAGTGACCTTCCTGCTTCCGCGTATCAAAAGCTGCTTGCCTAACTCATCTTCCAAATCCTTTAACTGCCGGGAAAGCGGCGGCTGCGTCATATGCAGAGATTCTGCTGCTTTTATTATGCTTTCCTCCCGTGCTACTGCCAGAAAATATTGCAATACCCGGATATCCATAAACAAGTCCTCCTTTGAGCAAGGCTCTGTCCGTATTATAACGCCTTACCCCATACCTTTCAAGTATGGAAATAAATTCTTAATGCGTATTTGATATTTTGAGAAAGGCCAATTACAATAGGAGCAGAAAACATGAAGCGGGGCTTGAAATCATCTTTCTTTTGACCTGCTCATGCTTCAAAAATAAGTTGAAAACGGAGGAATTACAATGAACGACTTTATTTTTCATAATCCTGACAAGGTGTATTTTGGCAAAGGACAGATGACGAATCTTCCACAGGAACTGCTTGCTTTCGGGAAAAAGGTGTTGCTTGTGTATGGTGGAGGCTCGATTAAGAAAAACGGTCTCTATGATGAGATTGTTTCCCTTACGAAAGAGGCTGATATTGAACTGTTTGAATTATCAGGCGTTGAGCCAAATCCGAGACATTCCACGGTAAACAAAGGCGCAGCCATCTGCAAATCGGAGGAAATTGATGTGGTCCTTGCTGCAGGAGGCGGCTCCACCATCGACTGCGCAAAGGGAATTGCCGCTGCGGCACTTACGGAAGACGGCGATGTGTGGCCGCTTGTGTCAGGCAGTGTATGGGTGACACGGGCTCTCCCCGTTGTCGCAATTCTCACCAATGCAGCGACAGGATCTGAGATGGATGCATGGGCTGTAATTTCCAACATGGACACCAACGAAAAAATCGGCCTTGGCGGTTCTGCTCTTATTCCGAGGGCAGCCTTTGAAAATCCGGAATACAGCTTTTCACTCCCTGCCTATCAGACAGCCTGTGGCGCGTTCGATATTTTCAACCATGTGCTTGACAACTATTATCTTGCCGGAGATGCAACGTTCGATTTGCTCCTTGAAATGCAGGAAGCCGTGATGCGCACTGTTGTAAAATGGACACCGGTTGCCATGAAGGAGCCGGAAAATTATGAAGCCAGGGCAAACCTTATGTGGGCATCCTCTATGGCGCTTAATACCGTACTTGACGGAGGAACTGTTCACGGCTGCGCCTGTCATATGATGGAGCATGAGCTTTCCGCATATTATGATATTACCCACGGACACGGGCTTGCCATTCTTACCCCGCGCTGGCTGTCCTATATTCTGGATGATGAAACGGCACCTGCCATTTACCGCCTCGGTACTAATGTGTTTGGTGTTGAAAAGGGCTTCGCTGCGATGGAAGGGGCAAAGAAAGCGATTGAGGCAGTTTCTGCATTCTGCTTTGAAACGCTGGGGCTTAAATCTACACTTACCGATTTGCAGATTGATGAATCTCATTTCAAAGCAATGGCGGAACATGCCTGTGTCGGCGGTTCGATAAGCGGGCCGAAGGAACTGGCATCGGATGATGTCGAAAAAATATATGAAATGTGCCTGTGAGGAAAGCAATGGTAACAGCTAAGGATATCATAACGGGGTTTCGTGAGGGTGAACCAAACGATGCCGAATGGCATAATTATGCGAACTTTCTGTTTCAGGAGGCAATCCGTATTGGGATGGAACTCAACAACCAATATCATACACCCGAGGAGATACGGGAGATTATGAGCAGACTCACCGGGCGGTATGTAGACCCCTCTTTCCGTCTGTTCCCTCCCTTCTATACGGACTTCGGGAAAAATATCCACATCGGGAAGGATGTTTTCATTAATTCCGGATGCCACTTCCAGGACCAGGGTGGTATCGAAATCGGAGACGGCGCATTGATTGGGCACAATGTGGTGCTTGCCACTATTAACCATGATTTGCTCCCCGCCAATAACCGCAGGAATCATTATGCTCCCATTAAAATAGGTGCCCATGTGTGGATCGGCTCGAATTCGACAATTCTTCCCGGTGTTACCATCGGCGACTGGGCAGTCGTTGCTGCAGGGGCTGTTGTGGCAAAAGATGTGCCGCCGTTTACCGTAGTGGGCGGCGTTCCCGCAAAGATAATAAAAACAATTGGGAACCCGGAAAGAAAGGAGGCCGGATAGCATGAAGCGCTGGATAGTTTTTATGCTGTCGATTTGTATGCTTATGATACTTGCAGCCTGTACCTCAGAGGGCTCGGAGACGCAGAACACTTCTGAAACAGAATCTGTTGCGGCGGAAAACCAGACTAATGCGGAAACCGAATCTAAAGCACAGGAAAATGAGACAAATGATACGGTCTCTGATACAACCGGCAGCAAAATTCTGGTTGCGTATTTTTCCTGCACGGGGACTACGGAGCAGATTGCCGACTGGATTGCTGATAAGACAGGGGCGGATCTTTATGAAATCACTCCGGAAACGCCCTATACGGAGGATGACCTGAATTATAACGATTCCTCCAGTCGTGCCAATCAGGAACAGGCAGATTCTTCTGCCCGTCCTGCAATCTCTGGCAGTGTGGATAATATCGAACAGTACAATATGATTTTCCTCGGTTATCCTATCTGGCATGGGCAGGCACCAAAAATCATCTATACTTTTCTGGAAAGCTACGATCTGTCTGACGTGACGATCATCCCGTTCTGCACCTCCCACAGCAGCGGCATCGGCTCCAGTGCTGAGAATCTGCATGATCTCTGTTCCGGCACCGTCACATGGATGGACGGGCAGCGGTTCTCCGGAGACGCAACAGAAAATGACGTGATCGAATGGGTGGACAGTTTAGGATTGCCGGAAAGTGAGGCCCGTACTGTGGGTGAATTTGACTTTGAAACTAAGACAGTCCTTTTGAATAGCGGCTATGAAATGCCCATCATGGGACTTGGCACTTACAGCCTGACCGACGAGGAATGTGCGGTTTCCATTGCGGCACTTCTGGAGGCGGGAGGCAGACTGATTGACACTGCCTATATGTACGGCAACGAGGCGGCTGTCGGACAGGCTATCCGGGATTCGGATGTGCCGCGGGAAGAAATTTTCGTGATTACAAAACTGTATCCCAGCCAGTTTGACAATGCTGCCGAGGCCATTGACGAGGCTCTTGAAAAGATGGGGCTTGATTACATTGACATGATTCTTCTGCACCATCCGGGCGATGGTGATGTGGAGGCATATCTGGCACTGGAACAGGCGGTCGCGGACGGCAAGGTGCATTCCATCGGGCTGTCCAACTGGTATGTGGAGGAACTGGAAGAATTTCTTCCGCAGGTAAACATCACTCCTGCACTCGTACAGAATGAGATTCATCCCTATTACCAGGAAAACGATGTAATTCCTTATATCCAAAGCCTCGGAATCGTCGTTCAGGGCTGGTACCCGTTCGGCGGACGGGGGCATACGGCGGAGCTGCTTGGGGATGAAACCATTTCCGCTATCGCTGAAGTTCACGGCGTTTCCTCTGCCCAGGTCATCCTGCGGTGGAATCTTCAAAAGGGTGTCGTTGTCATCCCCGGCTCCAGTGATCCGGATCATATCCGTGAAAACCTTGACCTGTTCGGCTTCGAGCTAACGGATGAAGAAATGGAAGCGATAAATGCTCTCGACAGAAACGAAAAGCATGATTGGTACTAAGTGGGGTGTGATAAGATGAAGGTAATAGGAATCAATGACAGCTCCCGCAAAGACGGCAACACCGCCATTCTGATTAAGAAGGTCTTTGCAGAATTAAATGATGCCGACTCCAATCCCGGTTTGCTTACTCATAAGGCAGGCGCATCTGTTGCGGCGGTCCGGCCCGGCGGCGCAGTCAGATAAGACAACCTACCGGAATTACCTCTCCAAGCGGTATGGCCGGTATAAGATGACATTGTCCGGCATCCATGTCAACTATTCCTTCCATGAGGATCTGCTGCGCCGGGATTTTCAGCGCAGCGGACAGTCCAGCTACACCGACTATCAGAATAACCTCTATCTGACTCTGGCAAAGCGGGGCGGCTGGCCTATACCGGCACAAACCATGGCAACGAGTATATCGACAATGAGGCGGATACGCATTTTCTGTTCCTGGATTATGCGGCGCTGTGAACAGGGCGGCGAAGCTGAGCCCAGGCCTGCTGCCGTATTTTGCTGCTACGCCTGCTCCAATGGCTTAATTAAATCCTTTATAACCTCTCCGGCCAGGATCAGGCCGGCTACAGATGGGACGAACGCAACACTTCCCGGAATATCCCTTCGCTGCGTACATTTGCGTTTCGTCCCGGGCGGACAGATGCAATTCGTCTGGCAGCTGATCTCCATATCGTCCGAAGGGCGGATGCTTTTTTCTGTGGAATACACTACTTTCAATGCACGTATTCCGCGCTTTCTGCATTCATGCCGCATCACCTTTGCAAGCGGACACATCGTTGTTTCATAAATATCTGCCACCTGAAATTTT
Source organism: Lachnospiraceae bacterium (assembly GCA_021203305.1). Lineage (GTDB taxonomy): Bacteria > Bacillota > Clostridia > Lachnospirales > Lachnospiraceae > RGIG6307. The sequence continues at coordinate 42,861 of JAJQBK010000036.1, read as the reverse complement.
GTGGGGTCAAGCTTATTTCCGGCCCCCATACAACTGATGACTGGCGCACTGCATTTTTGCGCCTGCTCGATAATTTCGAGCTTCGCCGTAACAGTATCTACTGCGTCCACAACGTAGGAATAGTGCGAAAAATCAAATTCACCTGCATTTTCCGGAAGATAAAAGCACTTTCGGACTTCCACTTTTGCACTTGGATTGATTTCGAGTATGCGCTCCTTCATGACATCTGCTTTATACTGGCCGACCGTTTTTCTGGTCGCAATGATCTGCCTGTTTAAATTGGTCAGACAAATTTTATCATCGTCAACCAGCACGAAGGAACCGACCCCGCTCCGGGCAAGCGCTTCCACCGCGTATCCTCCTACGCCGCCGATGCCAAATACTGCGACGCAGGACGCCGATAAGCGCTCCATTCCATCTTTGCCCAGCAGAAGCTCTGTTCTTGAAAATTGATTCAGCAATGTGGTTTCCCTCCCGCTATTTCGGATACAGTTCTCCCGACAGCCTTTCTGAAAGCTCAGTACCTCATCGGCATTCGATTTCACAGCCTTATCAGATACATTCTGTTTTCATACTGTGGGAAAAAGGGCAGGAGCGATAGCTCCCGTCCTTTCGTGGAGATCATAGGATTATCTCTTTCCTCTTTTGCCTATTATAACGCAGGTTGATTAGACAAATCAAGACCCGGGAATGGTTTTAAGGATTACCTATTTTACCAATTTATATAGTAGGCAAATGGTGACAGAATACCGCTGTCGGATTCGAGGAGCTGATGCAGGCAGGACAGGAATTGATAGAGGAGAACATTACTTTCAGGTTCTTCCTGAATAAGTGTAAAACAGGAGCTGATAGAAAGCTTTATCCGGTTCAGCGTCGGGCCTGAGTCTGTGGAGGACATCATTCGGGATCTGGATCAGGCGTTCAGGGCTGTCGGGCTGTAAAGATAATAAATACTCCCACAAACTGCATTGACTGTTGGGGAACATTATGGCATATTAATTTCAGAAAATGTTCCCCAAGGGAGGAAATACAATGGCAGCACAATATAATGAAATACAGGAATTGCTCAGAAGCCGCGCCGATCTTCATGCAAGACTGAATTTGATGCCCTATGATGGTACACCTGAAATCAAGGAGCGGGGTGACGGGAAATACCTTTACGTCAGAAAGCGTGTGGCGGGCAGGCAGACTTCCACTTATGTCGGAGTATATACGGAAGAGCTCTATAATCTTCTTCTTCGCAATGCCAGAGAAGCCCGTGAGATTCGCAAAGAACTCCGCAGTGTCGAAAAGCGGCTTGCGGCTGCCGGATATTCTGAGGATGAGCTTCCTGCCGAAGTTATAACCAATATTTCATTTGCAAGGGCAAATATGAAAATAAACATCTATGATCAGGCTGTTTTGGAAGGCGTTGCAACCTCTTTCCCGCAAACGGAGGAAATCATAGATAACGGTAAAGTCTCCGGCATGACCGCTGCAGATGTACAGAAAATTTTGAATCTGAAACACGCATGGGAGTTTATCCTTGACAGGGATGTGATCGCCAGCCGCAGTGATTACTACATGCTCAGTCATATCGCAAGACTTGTCAATGAGGGCTTCTTTGAGGAAGGAGGCCGCATTCGCGGCGTTCCTGTTTCCATCGGCGGCTCCTCCTATATTCCGCCTCTGCCCATGGAGGTGGATGTAAAGGAGCAAATCCGGGAAATCACCGAAGAAAATGAGGATGCCGTAAATATTGCCATTAAACTGTGTCTGTATTGCATGAAAACGCAGATATTCCAGGATGGAAACAAACGGGCAGCTGTCATTTTTGCGAATCATTATCTGATTGCCCATGGCGGCGGTTTCTTGGTGATTCCCGAAAGCCATGTGCCGGAGTTCAAACAGCTGCTTGTAAGGTACTATGAGGGTGAAGACAGCGTGGTGATTGCTGCTTTCCTGAAAAAGAACTGCTGGAAAACGATGCGTCCCTGAATAACCATTCCGGAACCGGATCCCATCAGGTGTTATGACGCATAGCATCTGGTGGGATTTGAATGAATGGTCGGAGCCTGAGGAAATTATCTTAAGGACGCCGGAGAAGGCAAGCCGCAAAAGAATGCGATAAAAAGCAGCAAAAATGTCCGATAAAAAGCAGCAAAAGTGTCCGGCGTACTCTTGTGAAATTTTATGGAAAGCAATATAATAAGCCTATGAATTATGAGTTTTCTCATGCAGAAAAGGATATTTAGAAATCAGAGAGGAACTTTTTCATGGCAAGGGAATATATTAAGAGAATTTGTGATGAAGAACTTGAATTAAAGCTGGATGCGTTCGGTGCAGTACACATTGTCGGACCAAAATGGTGCGGGAAGACAACAACCGCAAAACAGTTTGCCAGAAGCTATATTGAGATGCAGGACCCGGATAAACGGGACATGTATATGGAAACAGCGAAGATCAAACCATCAAATCTTCTGGTCGGGGAAAATCCCCGCCTGATCGACGAATGGCAGATTGCTCCCAATATTTGGGATGCGGTTCGGGTATCTGTTGACCGCAGAGGAGAGGAAGGCCTGTATATTCTGACGGGTTCCAATTCCATTGACAAAACGCAGATTATGCACACAGGCACCGGCCGGATTGATACACTGACCATGTATCCTATGAGTCTTTATGAGACAGGGGAATCCAACGGGGCAGTATCGTTGTCTTTATTATTTCAGGCAGGGTCTTTTCCGGAGGAAGGCTGTGTTTCGGAATTGTCTGTGGATGGCCTGATCTTTGCCGCATGCAGAGGCGGCTGGCCATCCTCTGTCAGTAAAAAGAGTGACAGGGCAAAGCTAATGGTGGCGCAGAGTTATTTTGAAAGTCTGTGCAGAGAGGATGTTTCCAACGTGGACGGGGTCAGGCGCGATGAGACCGCGACAAGACTGCTATTGCGTTCTTATGCCAGAAATATCTCTACACTGGCAACCAACCGCTCTGTTTTAAAAGACATTAACGCCAATACGGACATGGGTGCTTCAACATTTTATGAATATGTAAGTGCTTTAAAAAAGCTCTATGTAATTCAGAATGTGGAAGCGTGGTGTCCGGCAATCCGTTCCAAAAGCGCCATACAGTCATCAGAAAAAAAGGAACTGGTAGATCCGTCATTAGTCGTTGCGGCTCTGGGCGTAGAACCGGAGTATTTTAATCTGGATCTGAAAACCTTTGGCTTTATTTTTGAAACACTTTGCATTCGTGATCTGAAAATATATTCTAACGCCCTGGGAGGCCGGGTGTCATATTATCACGATAGATATGGCCTGGAAGCGGATTGCGTATTGCATTTAAGGGATGGGAAATATGCCCTGATTGAGTTTAAGCTGGGCAGCAGTGATATTGAGGATGGCGCTGCGCATTTAAATGAAATTGAATCATTAGTAAGAAAATATAATGAAACAGAAAAGCAGGCAAGATTGCGGTTGCCTGATCTGAAAATAGTGATTACAGGTACGCAATATGGGTATCGCAGGCCGGATGGAGTTTATGTAATTCCGATTGGGTGTCTGCGCAACTGATTGAATAATGAATGCTGGTTTTCTTTCATGTATCACGCATGACAGTGAACAGGGAGCTCATTGAGATTGAAGCGTTAGGACTTCCGCTGGCTAGAAGGCAATACAAGGTATTATAGCAATCATCTTCATTGTGAGGAATTGTACAGGTGGTGTAAACCATATCAGCTGAAGGAGCGTTACATAGAATGAAAACAGATGAAATTAACATAAGAGATCCCTTTGTCCTTCTGCATAACGGCAAATATTACATGTATGGCACACGGGGCAAAGAATGCTGGGCGGATCAGGCCTATGGGCTGGATGTGTATGTTTCGGAGGATTTGGATGAATGGTCGGAGCCGGAGGAAATTTTCTCCAGGACGGCGGATTTTCCGTATACAATGAACTATTGGGCTCCGGAGGTGCATGAATACAGAGGTAAATTTTATATGTTTGTCTCGTTCAAAGCGCAGGGTGTATGCCAGGGAACATCGATTCTTGTCTCGGACAGGCCGGACGGCAGGTTTGTTCTTCATTCGGACGGGAATATAACGCCGCCGGACTGGGAATGTCTGGATGGGACACTGTACGTGTCGCCGGATGGAACGCCGTATATGGTCTTTTGCCATGAATGGAAGCAAACGGTGAACGGGGAGATCTGCGCCCTGCAGCTGACGGACGATTTGAAGGCGGCAGTGGGGGAACCTGCGCTTTTGTTTCACGCGACGGACGCTGAATGGGTCGCACGCCCCGCCAAGGGCTATGTGACAGACGGGCCGTTTATTTATCATCTTTCCAACGGGGAGCTTATGATGATCTGGTCGTCCTTCGGAAGCCTCGGTTACGCTGTGGGTATGGCCAAAGCCAGGGACGGGCACATCATGGAGGGCTGGACCCAGCTAAAGGAACCTCTTTTTCAAGAGGATGGCGGCCATGGAATGATTTTTAAAACCAAAGAGGGCAGGATTATGCTGGCGCTGCACACGCCAAATGAAAAGTGTAAGGAGCGGCCGGTATTTCTTGAGCTTGAGGAGAGGGATGCGCGGCTCTGGGTGAGGGAGAATATGGCCTGACTGTGACGGACGTCTTTTATTGGCTCTATCAAATCGCTGGAAAAGAAAAATATTGGGATTATTGTCTATGCATACAACAGACTGGAAAGGGACGCCTGTGGTCCTCGCCCGGATGTAGTGGACACTGGCGGAAGGAATCAACACCTCCGCCATGCTCTACAGGGTGACAGGCAGGGTGGAGTATGCTGGTTATTATCATGATTTGGGTCATTCAATGACTGTAATGATTTCATCCAGCCACTCCGCGTCCATTGTTTCAATTTCTCCCCTGTCACAGGCGGCGGCCATTTCCGGCACCAGCGGGATTCTGGCGATGTGCCGGATGCCGTACTGCGCGGCCAGTTCCTCGATGTGGCTGTCGCCGAAGATAAAATGCCTGTCATGACAGGTGGGACACTCAAAATAGGACATATTTTCCACAACACCGAGAACGGGGATATCCATTGCCTCTGCCATCCTGACGGCCTTTCCCACGATCATCCCGACCAGCTCCTGGGGGGAGGTGACGACAATAATGCCGTCTACCGGCAGAGACTGAAAGACTGTCAGAGGCACATCCCCGGTCCCGGGAGGCATATCCACGAACATATAATCCACATCGCCCCAGCTGACATCCGTCCAGAACTGCTTCACAACGCCCGCGATAATCGGCCCTCTCCAGATTACCGGGTCGTCGTCATGCTCCAGAAGCAGATTGAGGGACATCAGGCGGATGCCGTTTTGGGTGTATACAGGCTCAATTTCCGTCTCACTGCCGACTGCCCTTTCATGGACGCCGAACATTTTCGGGATAGAGGGACCAGTGATATCCGCGTCCAGTATGGCGGCGGAATATCCCTTCCTCCGCATGCCGCAGGCCAGCAGGGATGTCACCAGGGACTTTCCGACGCCGCCCTTTCCGCTGACAATTCCAATAACCTTTCTGATATCAGACGCTTCGTTGGCCTGTGCCAGAAGGCTCTGCGGCGCTGTGCGTTCCTCGCAGTCGCTGCCGCATTCGGAACAGTTGTGAGAGCATTCCTCACTCATGGTGCTTCCTCCTTGGGGGTTAGATTTGCGTTATTCCTCTTCGTCGATATTCTTGGACGCGAAAGCCGAGACCACGGATGAGACTACGGCGGTGACCACAACCGCTACGACAATAATGATTAAAAGCAGACCGCCTAAGATAACGCCCATTTTTGCCTCCTGAATATAAGTGAAAAAACTTTGCTGCCGGTTATCTTTTCCGCAAAAGAAAACCGGACAAATTTACGATTGCGAATAAGCGGATTATACCATATTTTCTCTGAAGATACAAGAACGGAAAATATCTTCCATCGTGACGGAACAGAAAATAATTTCCACCGGGATTTTGTGTGAACAGTCGGTGTTAAAAATCTTAATTTACCATGAAAACTGTTAAATAAGTTCCGGAAAACTTGACTTTGGATTTTGAGAAGAATAAAGTCAGATTGATGTTAATTTCAGGGAATTCATGGAGGAAAATATAAATGAGCAGGGTAATTGGAATCGATCTGGGAACAACCAACAGCTGTATGTCGGTGCTGGAGAACGGCAAGCCTGTAATTATTCCCAACGCGGAGGGAGCGAGAACAACGCCCTCCGTGGTAGCTTTCTCAAAGAAGGGGGAGCGGCTGGTGGGAGACATGGCCAAGCGACAGGCGGCGGTCAACGCCATGTGCACCTTCTCCTCCATCAAAAGAGAGATGGGCAGTACCTGGACCACCAGGATTGACGGCAAGACCTACACGCCCCAGGAAATTTCCGCGATGATCCTGCGTAAGCTGAAAAAGGACGCGGAGAGCTATCTGGGGGATACGGTTAACGACGCGGTGATCACGGTGCCGGCCTATTTTAACGATGCTCAGCGCCAGGCCACAAAGGACGCGGGGAGGATCGCGGGTCTGAATGTGCTGCGGATTATCAATGAGCCTACCTCCGCGGCGCTGGCTTACGGGCTGGACCACGGCGATCCTCAGAAGATTCTGGTGTATGATCTGGGCGGCGGCACCTTTGACGTGTCCATCATTGAAATCGGGGAGAGCCTGATCGAGGTGCTGGCCACTGCCGGGGACAATCACCTGGGCGGCGATGATTTTGATAAGCGGCTGGCGGATTATATTATCTCGGAGTACAGGAAAACGGAGCATGTGGATCTGTCGAAGGATATGACCGCCGCCCAGCGGGTGCGGGACGAGGCGGAAAAGGCCAAGATTGAGTTATCCTCCGCGGCTTCGGTGAATATCAATCTGCCTTTTATCACTATGGTAAAGGATCAGCCGAAGCATCTGGAGATGACTATTACCAGGGCGAAATTCGAGGAGCTGACCGCGGATCTGATCCGCAAAACCGAGGAACCGGTGCGGCAGGCCTTAAGCGACGCGGGGATCACAGCCTCTCAGCTGGGAATGGTGCTGCTGGTGGGCGGCTCCACCAGAATGCCCGCTGTGGTCAGCAAGGTGCGCCAGCTGACCGGAAAGGAGCCCTCCAGAAACTTAAATCCGGATGAGTGCGTGGCTCAGGGCGCGGCTGTACAGGGCGGCAAGCTTGGCGGCGCGCTGGTGGTCGGCAGCAACGCCAATGAGCTGATTCTGATGGATGTGACGCCGTTGTCACTTTCCATCGAGACTGTGGGCGGCGTCTCTACCAGGCTGATTGAACGCAACACTACCATTCCCACCCGCCACAGCCAGGTGTTCACCACGGCGGCCAATTACCAGAGCGCCGTGGATATCAAGGTGCTTCAGGGGGAGCGGCAGTTCGCGAAGGACAATAAGCTGCTGGGAAATTTCAGGCTGGATGGAATCCAGAAGGCTATGGCCGGGGTGCCTCAGATCGAGGTGACCTTCGACATTGACGCCAACGGGATTGTGAAGGTGTCCGCCCGTGACCTGGGCACAGGCAGACAGCAGCAGATCGCAGTGTCCTCCAATACCAACATGAGCGAGGCGGACATTCAGCGGGCCATCCATGAGGCGCAGGAGTATGAAGCCTCGGACGGACAGAGAAAAGCCGCCATCAACTCCATCGGGGAGGCGGAGAAGGTTTTAGCCCGCGCGAATAACGCGTACAATAAGGTACATAAATCACTGGACAAATCCGTGAAAAAGCAGGTAAAGAGCGATATCAATCAGCTTCAGAGGCTGATAGCGAAAGCCAATCCGTCAAAGCTGACTCAGGAGCAGGCGGACGAGATCACCCGGGCGAAGGAGGCACTGGAGGCTTCCGCGGCGCCGGTCATTGTGCAGGCGGACGCCGCCGGGGATGGCAAATAAAACTGCTGTTGTCAGGGAAAAATAAGGAAAGAAAAGGAGAAATTCGCTTTAAATTGAATTAAGGCGAATTTCTTTTATGTCTAAAGAGAATACAGGAAGCCGCGAAAGCGAATATCTGATAAAAAATCCGCTTTATCGGAAGCTTTCGGCTTTTATCCGGAAAGAAGAGGCCGGAACGCGGATATTTTGTTGTTGAGTCAATCGTTTCAAAGTGGTATATTAGGTAGAAAGAAAAAAAGAAGGACTGGTGCGGAAAATGAAAGTATTGATGTTAAACGGAAGCGCGAACCAGAAGGGCAATACATACCGGGCACTGAAGGAAATCGGGATGCAGCTGGAGAAAGAGGGCGTGGAGTATGAGATATTTCAGACGGGAGGGGCTCCTGTCCGGGACTGCATAGGCTGCCGCCAGTGCACGGAGAAGGGCTGTGTTTTTACGGATGATAAGGTAAATGAGTTCATTGCGAAGGCCAGGGAGGCGGATGGCTTTGTGTTCGGGACGCCGGTGTACTACGCGCATCCCAGCGGGCGGGTGCTGTCCTTTCTGGACAGGGTATTTTACAGCAGCGGCCGTGTCTTCGCTTTCAAGCCGGGCGCGTCCGTGGCGGTGGCCAGACGGGGCGGCACATCGGCGTCCTTTGACGTGATGAACAAATATTTCGGCATCAGCCAGATGCCTGTGGCCGGGTCCACCTACTGGAATCTGGCTCACGGCGCGAAGCCGGGAGAGGTGGAGCTGGACGCTGAGGGACTGCAGACCATGCGCAATCTGGCCCGTAACCTGGCGTGGATGATGAAATGCTTTGAAAAAGGCGCTCAGGCCGGGGTCGCTCCGCCCAAGACGGAGCGGGGAAATTCAACGAATTTTATCCGATAACAGCAGATTTTGCCATAGCCCGGGGGACGGTTTTTATACTCCGGGGCGGGACGGTTTTTACTCCGGGAACCGGAGCATGGAGGTTGATTTCTCCGTGGAAAAACCAGAGGTGAAATGAGGTTTGGATATGTATGAACGGGAGAAGCTGTGGGCGCGGGAGCTGTGCCGTTACGCGGGGCAGGACGAGGCCTTTTTTAAGGATTTCTGGGCAAGACTGAGCGCCGATGAGGATGTGATGGCGGAATTTTCTTATTATCTGGAGCATCAGAATTTCCTGTGCCGTGCCAACGTAGACGGTTATACTGTGGTGGATATCATGGTGTGGCAGATGGATCATTTCAAAGCGCAGATGGACCGGGGCGGATACGCCATGAAGCAGGACGGGGATACCATGCTGCTGATGGCCTTTGACACCTTTCTGAAAATGAGGCAGGATAAGGAGCCTTATTTGCGGAAGCTTCAGGAGGAGACGGGAACGGATTATCCGGGGAAGACGTTTTGAAAAGCCTGTATTTGCACCCTGACACGGCGGCCAGACCATGTGAACTGATTTTTCTTCCCGGAAAAGAGCAATAAAAAAGCCTCAAAACCCTGAAAGGCCTTGAGACATAAAGTGCGCGACCAGGGGTTCGAACCCTGGACACCCTGATTAAGAGTCAGGTGCTCTGCCAGCTGAGCTAGTCGCGCTTGGTGAGAACAGAAGCTATTATAAAGCAGCATTCTGAAAAATGCAAGCCCTTTTTTGGGGAAAATTAAATTTTTTGACCAGCTTATTTCACAGGTGTTTTCAGGGTGATTTATTTTCAGAGACCTTATTCTTTGACAGCAACGGAGATTTTTCAGATGATTTTTGATACGCACGCGCATTATGATGACGAAGCCTTTGACGGGGACAGGGATGATTTGCTCCGGTCCATGGAGGAAAATAATATCCGGAGAATTGTCAATGTGGGCGCAAGCCTCTCCTCCAATGAAACGACGCGACTGCTCGCGCAGCGGTATCCCTTTGTATACGCCGCTTTTGGCGTCCACCCGTCCAACACGGCGGAGCTGACACAGGAAAATTTCGGGAGAATCGAGGAGCTGGTGAAGCATCCGAAATGCGTGGCGGTCGGGGAAATCGGACTGGATTATTATTATGATGAGCCGGGCCGTGAGCTTCAGAAGGAGTGGTTTGCCGCGCAGCTTAAGCTTGCCATCCGTGAAAAAAAGCCGGTGATCATTCATTCCAGGGACGCGGCTCAGGATACCTACGACCTGATGAAGGCGGAGCATGCCGAAAGCTGGGGCGGGGTAGTGCACTGTTTTTCCTATTCAAAGGAAATGGCCGGACTGTTTGTGAAACTGGGCTTTTTTATCGGGGTTGGCGGTGTGATTACCTTCAAAAACGGGAGGGTCCTCAGGGAGGTGGTGGAAAATATTCCGCTGGAGCATATCGTGCTGGAGACGGACTGCCCGTACATGGCGCCGGTGCCTTTTCGGGGGAAGCGGAACAGTTCGTTAAATCTGCCGCTGGTGGTGGAGCAGATCGCGCAGATTAAGGGAATTTCCACAGAGAGGGTGGAGGAAATCACCTGGGAGAATGCCCTGCGGTTATACAGGATGCAGGAGTAAAGAACGCAATCTGAGAGAAAACACAGGGACATTCAAAATATATGCAGACTGTCTGCCGGAAATGATTCTTATGCGGAGAGCGAGTGCCTGAACAGCTTTGCGGTCAGTCTGAAAAAGGGGAAGTATATGGCGTATCTGGCAAATCCACTCAATACCATGGCGGTTTTAAAAAAATATGGCTTTACAACGCAGAAAAAATACGGACAGAATTTTCTGATTGACGCAAATGTGCTGGAGAAGATCATCGCCGGCGCTGAGATCAGAAAGGATGACTGCGTGCTGGAGATTGGCCCGGGAATCGGCACCATGACGCAGTATCTGGCGGAGGCCGCAGGCAGGGTGGCCGCGGTGGAAATCGACAGTCATCTGCTGCCGGTTCTGGAGGACACGCTTTCCGCTTATAATAATGTGACGGTCATCCATGGGGACATCCTGAAAACGGATATTCGGGGAATTGTGGACGAGTACAATGGGGGCAGGCCGATCAAGGTGGCTGCGAATCTTCCTTATTATATTACTACGCCGGTGATTTTGAGATTACTGGAGTGCGGTGCGCCCATTGAGAGCATCACCGTGATGGTGCAGAAGGAGGTGGCACAGCGCATGGAGGCCGGGCCGGGCTCAAAGGACTACGGGGCGCTGTCGCTGGCGGTGCAGTATTATGCCAGGCCGCAAATCCTGACGATAGTGTCAGCGAACTGCTTCCTCCCGCGTCCAACGGTGGACAGCTCGGTGATCAGGCTGGCGGGCTATGAGAAGCCGCCGGTGGCAGTTCGGGATGAGAGGTTTATGTTTGCCCTGATCAGGGCGGCCTTCAACCAGCGCAGGAAGACTCTGGCCAACAGCCTGGCGAATGCCGCAGATCTGCGGGTGACCAGAGAGCAGGTGACGGACGCGCTTCTTAAAATGGGGCTGCCCGCCGCGGTCCGGGGGGAGGCGCTGACATTGGAGGAGTTTGCGGGTCTCAGTGATCGGTTATTATTCACAAAAGATTTCACAAAAAGTTTTTAATTTTCTTTTCCAATCATTTTGACATTGTTTATGCGCTATGGTATCTTATACATGTATGTTTTGTTGCAGGACTTACGGATAAAGTAATTTATATATAATAGAGGTGGTATTTTTGGACAAGGCGGAATACAGAATCCGGACGGATGAAATCAAGGATTTAATAGCGGACGGAGAATACGGGGAAGCGGCCGGGATCGCGGATGAGATTGACTGGCGGAGAGTCAAGAGCGTAAAGATGCTCTGCATGATCAGCGATCTGTACAAAATCAACCGGCGATATGAGGATGCCAGGAATATTCTACTCATCGCTTATGACAAGAATCCGCAGAGCCGCACGATTCTGTACGCTCTCTGCGAGCTTTCCATACGGCTGCAGGAGCTGGTGGACGCGATTGAATATTATAAGGCTTTCGTGCAGACGACGCCCCAGGACTCCGGCCGTTTTGTGTTGCAGTATCGGCTGTATCAGGCGCAGGACGTGAGCCTGGAGGAGCGCGTTGAGGTGCTGGAGGAGCTGAAGAAGGCGGAGTATACCGAGCGCTGGGGCTATGAGCTCGCATATCTGTATCATCGGGCCGGAATGCCGGAGAAATGTGTGAAGGAGTGCGATGAGCTGATTCTGTGGTTTGGCGAGGGCAAATACGTAACCAGGGCCATGGAGCTGAAAATGCTCTATGAACCGTTGACGGAGGCCCAGCAGTACAAATACGACCACAGGGAGATGAGAAGGAGCCAGAGGGCGAAGAGGCCTGTGGCGGAGGAGCAGCAGATGCAGGCGCCGGAATCGGAGGAACAGGAGGCTCCCTCAAAGCCTGTCGCCGGAGAGCAGGGACAGGGGGAAGCCGCGTCCGGGCCGCAGATGCCGGAGGTCGGAGCTGCAGATGTCCTGAATTCTCCCACCACAGAGATTATAAGGAAGAAAACGGCGGAGCCTTCCCGGCGCAGGAAGGAGGCAGAGAAGCCGCAGCCTCAAGCGCAGGAGTCTTCGAATCTTCCGAATCCGGAAGAGATCAGTGTCAAGACCATGGATGTGGAAAATAAATTCAGCACCATGAATCTGCAGAAGGAGCTGGCGGCAAGCCTTCAGGAACTGTTGGGAGAGGTGAAGCAACAGGCGGAACCAGTGCCGGTTGAGGCTCCCTCCTCTCAGGAGGAGATGATCCCGGACGAGGTGATTCTTTTTGAGCAGGAGTCCGAGCCGGAGCCTGTGCCCGGGATGGACGGTGAAGAGGCGTATGCCGTTGAGGATATCGCCGGGAAAATGGATGATTCTGATGTGAAAGTCGCTTCCAGACCGGCGGAGAAGATTGTGGAAATCTACAGAGAGCCGGTGGTGCTTGCGCCTCAGCCCGCGGCGGAGGATGAGACGCAGGGGGCGGCGGAGCCGGAATCCAGGCCGGTGGAGCCCGTCCATATCATGGAGATACAGCACCCGGGGCAGGAGGATTCCATGATTTCCATGACCCGGATGGAGGGGGATGGACAGATCGGCATGATTCTGCCGGAGCCGGAAACGAAGGAGCAGCAGATCAAAGGGCAGCTCAGCATTGAGGATATCCTGGCGGAATGGGATAAAAAGAATCAGCAGGCGGAGGAAGAGCACAAGGCGGAGATCTACGAGCGCATTAAGGCGCAGACAGGGGAAATTTTCGCGGAGTTTGACGCTAAAAAGCAGGAGGATATCCTGAACGAGCTGCAGTTCCTGGCGGATGAACAGGAAGAACGGGAACGGCAGGAGGAACAGGACCGGCGGGAGATTTTCGATGACCCCGAGGTGGAAGAAGCCCGGAGGGAAGAGGAAAAACCGGTATCTGAGGAGGAGCCGCAGCCGGTATCCTCTGAGGAGTCTCCTGTATCCGGGGAGGAGCCGCAGTTGGTATCTCCTGAGAAGCTTCCTGCATCCGGGAATGGGCAGCAGGAGGATGAGTATGACCTGTTCGCGGGCCTGGACGATCTGTTTTTGGATGAGCCCGGGGAGAGAGAGGAGCCGCTGGCCGGCCTGGAGAATGAGGAGCCGGCGAAGGCTTCTGAGACCGGAAAGCCGGAGAAGCAAAAGAGGACGGAGATTTCTCCCCTGTCCCCTGCGCTGAGAGAGAAGGCGCCGGAAAAGTATCGCAGATATATTCACTCCGAGGAGGGGCTTAAGCAGATTGAAACCGCGCTGAAAACCGCGGAGCTTCCCATTGGCAGCGGCAATATTATTGTGGAGGGGGACAATTACGATTATTGCTTTGCGTTTATCAGACAGCTGCTTTCCGATCTGAAGGAGAACGGGATGGCGCTGTCCGGAAAGCTGGCGCGCATCCCGGCCGTCAATCTGAACAGGAAAAAGACGATACAGATTATGAACACTCTGGAGGGCGGCGCCATGGTGATCGAGCACATCAGTATGCTGAACGCGGACAAGGTTCAGGATATTGAGGACGCCCTGCTGGCGGGAGAAAGGAAGCTTCTGCTGATTTTGGTGGACACGCCGGAGGCAATCCGGGAGTTTGCTTCCAGAAGGCCCGCTTTCATGAAATCTTTCACGGTGCGGGTCGGCATGCAGGGGCTGTCCGCCAGGGAGCTGGTGCAGTACGGAGCCGCCTATGCCGATTCGGAAGAGTATGTGATTGATGAAATGGCTCTTCTGGCTTTGCAGACCAGAATAGAGGAGGAGGAGGCGAGCGATAAGGTTCCCATGCCGGAGGATGTGGAAAGGATGGTGGACGCCGCCGTCAGACATGCCAACCGGATTGGAATGAGGAAATTTATATCCACGCTGTCCGGCTCCAGATACAATGCAGAAGACAGGATCATTTTAAAAGAGCAGGATTTCGTATAGAAATCCCGCTCTGCTCATTACGGCGGGGTTTTTGGCCTGTGCTTTGCGTATCAGGCGGCGCAGGATGCGTAAATTATTTCGTGACAGTCCCTTTTATTCAGGAGCGGCTGATTTTCGCGATTAAGTAGCTGTAGCGCTTCCAGATAGAATTTACCTGATAAATATAGCAGTCGATCAGGTCGGGATCAGTCACATTGTCAAAACCGCTGTAGGCGACCTCCAGAGCGAAGCGCGTTTTTCTCAGGTCTTCAAGGAGGCTGTCTTTTGTCTCCGGGATAAGGGGGCCCTCGGCGGGTACCACGGGCGGCTGCCGAAATATAGTCTTCATTCTGTTCACCTCACTTTTATCTCCAGTATAATAAAAATATGGAAAAAGTATACATAAACACGTCCAAAAAGTATGACAAGTCGGCTTTGCAAATTGTCTTTTGAAAGAAAAAAGCTGATAAAAACGACGATTTTTGGCGGTTGTTGATGTTATATAAACTTTCGTTGTGGAAATTCCCGAAATTGGGAAAATTCGGCAAATCCGCTGGACATTCGCCATTCTTTTGCTATAATGACATCACTTCCTTTCATTCCAACAATGTTTCCGGCGTCTCATGTGGAAATATGAAGCGCAATCCGAAACTGGTCCTGTATGAGCCGGACCAAACCTTTGCAGCCAGAATCTGTGACTACTGGATCAATCAGAAGGGTTTTCCTTTTGAAGTCACCTGTTTCTCGAATTATGAGAAGTGGCGCAGCGCATACCCGCGGCTGTCCGCGGATGTGTGGCTGATTGACTCCAGCATCGCGCAGGAGGTTCAGGAGGCGGGGCTTTCCGGCAGAGTGCTTTTATGGACCGACGATGAAAGTCAGGAAACTGCAATCTACAAATATCGAAGCGCTGACATCCTGATGCAGACACTGAAGGATTGCCTTGATACGGCAGCACAGGGAAATGTGCCGGACAGGGAACAGACCTTTGTCATTGGACTGTATACTCCCGTCAGGTCGGAGCTGCAGACAGTGGTGGGCGTGGAAATGGCCCGGACGCTGACGGCATACGGACAGGTACTGTATCTGCCGCTGACAGGCTTTTGGGCGATGAAGGATTTGCAGGCTGACTACTATTCTAAAGACATATCAGATTTCATGTATTTTCTTGCACGATCTGAGCAGCAATCTACAATTCTTATTCAAAACTACATATTGGAGCAGGAGGGTATCGAGCTTTTGGCTGCCGTGGATAATCCGGACAGTCTGAGGACAGTTACCTCACAGGAATGGCTGGACTTTCTTGACTTCTGGAAAAAAACGGGCAGATATCAGTATGTGCTTCTGGACATCGGCCCGGAGATCAGTGAGATACCGAAGCTTTTGCAGGGCTGTGCCAAAATATTTATCATCAGGGAGAATGGCGGCATCAGTGAGCGGATATGGCGTCAGTATGAGCAGTATCTGGAGGCAACCGGTAATTTAAGTCTGATGGCCAGGACGGAGATGATCCGGCTGCCGGAGAGGCGGGAGGATTTTGACAGTGTGGAGACTACGGAGTACAAGCATCGCATTGCCGTGGAAATTCTTTCCCGGGCCGGTGTGATATGAATGATCAGAGAGAGGAATTGAAGAGGCTGGTCAGAGACTGTGCCATGGATCGGCTGCAGCGCAGGGAGGAGCTGGAGGATGAAGAGGTATTCACCCAGATTCAGGAGGCGGCATTTACCTTTGCCTCCTTCCGGGCCATGGTACCCCGGGAAAAGGACCGGCTCTGCCGGGAGGTCTTTAACAGTATCCGGGGGCTGGATATTCTGGACGAACTTCTGGGCCGGGAAGATATCTCCGAGATTATGATTAACGGATATGACCGCATCTATGTGGAGCGGGAGGGCAGAATTGAGTGCTGGCCCGGGCGGTTTGAGAGTGAGGAGAGATATCACGACATTATTCAGCAGATGGTGTCCGCCTGTAACCGCATGGTCAACGGTGCAAGCCCCATTGTGGACGCCCGGCTTTCCGACGGCTCCAGGCTCCATGTGGTACTGCCGCCGGTGGCGCTGGATGGGGCGGCGGTGACGATCCGCCACTTTAAGAAGGCGGCTTTTACCATGGAGGACCTGGTGCGGATTCAGAGCATCTCTGAGGAGTGTGCGCAGTTTTTACAAAAGCTGGTAGTGGCCAGATACAATATCTTCATCAGCGGGGGAACCGGCGCGGGCAAAACCAGTTTTTTAAACGCGCTCTCCGCTTTTATCCCGGAGGATGAGAGGGTGGTCAGCATTGAGGACAGCGCGGAGCTGAGACTGCAGCACATTCCCAATCTGGTGCGGCTGGAGACCCGGCTGAGCAATGAGAAGGACTGTGTCCCGGTCAGTATGCGGAGTCTGCTGAAGGCGTCTTTGAGAATGCGGCCGGACAGAATCGTGGTGGGAGAGGTCCGCGGAGAGGAGTGCGTGGATATGATCCAGGCTATGAATACGGGTCAGGAAGGAAGCTTATCCACCGGGCACGCTAATTCCGGCAGGGATATGCTGGCCAGGCTGGAAACCATGTTCCTGATGGGGCCGGAAATTCCGTTGGAAGCCATCCGCAGACAGCTGGGCTGTATTAATATTATTGTTCATCTGGGACGGCTGAGGGATAAAAGCAGGCGGGTGCTGGAGGTCTGGGAAATTCTGGGATATTGGGATCAGGAGGTACAGATGCAGCTTTTGTATCAGTTTGTGGAGGAAGGAGAGCGCGATGGCAAAATATACGGGAGTCTCAGGAAGGTGGGAACGCTTACGAGAACAGATAAGCTGGCCATGGCGGGATTCGAAGTACCTTCCCGGTCTCTCATGGATGAAGCGCCTTAGCTGGCTTTTGGAGGGCGTGGCGGCTGCGGGGCTGCTCGGCTACTTTTTTTATCGAAGCTTTATCGGTTTTTTCGTTCTGCTTCTGGCGGTACCGGCGCTGTATCTGTGGCAGCAGCGGGAATATCTGGAGCTTGTGAGAATGCAGATCACTCTGGGATTTAAGGAATGGCTGACCTATCTGAAAAGCGAGCTTCAGGCGGGATACAGTCCGGAGCAGGCCGTGCTCAGGGTACAGGCGCCGTTTTACTCTTATATCGGGGAAAAGCACCCGCTGTGCCCGGGACTGTCTGAGGTTGCGGCGGGGCTGAAGCTTCATCAGCCTTTGGAGAAGCTGCTGACAGAGTATGGCTCGGACAGTGGAATTTCCTATATCGCCGGGTTTGCCAAGACTTTTTCCATTGTCAAACAGCGGGGAGGCAGCATGTCCGAGACGCTGGACGCAAGCATCCGCCTGATCTGTGAGAGGATTGAGACGGTGCAGGAGATAGAGAGCATGATATCGGCCAAAAAGCTGGAGCACAAATTCATGTGTCTGATCCCCTTTGGAATACTTCTCTTTGTAGGGAAGACGGCGGAAGGGTACTTCGATCCGCTGTATCACAACCTGACGGGGGCAGGAGTTATGACGGGAGCGCTTGCGGTCTATGTGGCCAGCGTGGTACTGGGAGAAAGGATTACAAAGGTAAGCCTATGAGCGGATGGATGGAAAGGCTGGCCGGACGAATATATGTCCGGCTGAGTGAAAGCAGATTTTTTGAGCTGCTGGCTCCTCTGCGGCTTCGCAGGAATATCGAATTTTGCGGGATGGAGATACAGCGGTATTATGTAGACAAGATCGTGCTTTTTTTAAGGGTGCTGTTCGGGGGCCTGCTGCTGATTGCCCTGCAGGGAGCGGCTCTGTATATGCAAAGGGAACAGGTTACGGTGCTGGAAAGACCGGCAGCGGGACAAAGCTCTGATTATGAGGAGCTGTGGCTGGAGGAAGAGGGGACGACGGTCCAGGTGGAGGTTTATGCCCGGGAACTGACGAAGGAGGAGGCGGATGAAAGCTTTGAGGCGCTGCTTTCAGTCCTGGAGCAGATGATTTTGGGTGAGAATGAAAGCTTTGCCAAAGTGACAGAAGATCTGACGCTTCCGGATTCGGTTGGCGGCTACCCGTTTACTCTGACGTGGAGCAGCTTAAACCGGGAAGTCATTTCCTCAGAAGGGGAAGTGGACAGGGAGGGGCTGACGGAGGACACGCAGGCAGAGCTGAGGCTGAGGGCTGATTATGGAGGCTGGCAGTGGTATTACACCTTTTCGCTGACGGTATCAGCGCCCGTCATGAGCACGGAACAGGAGTATCTTTATGCAGTGGAAGCCCTTCTGAAAGAGAGTGAGGAGGAAAGCCGCGGGAAGGAGCAGTGGGTACTGCCTGAGGAACTGGAAGGGGCTGCGCTGGAATTTTACAGAAATGTCGACTACAGCAGCCTTGTCTGGCTTGCACTTTTGCTCCTTCTTCTGCCGCCTCTTCTGTGGGCAGCCAAAGATCAGGATCTGTGGGAGAAGCGAAAGAAGAGAAGATCCCGGATGGAGAGCGCTTATCCGGAGCTTATCAGCAGATTATCCCTGTACATCGCGGCGGGGCTGAATCTGCAAAGGGCGATGGCGGAATGCGCGGCGGATTACCAGCAGGACTGGGGACAGGAAAAGCTGTTGGGGAAAGAGCTGTCTGATTTTATGAAAAGGATGAAGGATGGATACAGCTTTTATCAGGCCCTGGAGGCCTTCGCTGAGGCGTGTGATGAGGAGCACTATAAGAAGCTGGCGGGCCTGCTCAGACAGGCGGAAAAAAACAGCATGCGGGGACTTGCGCGCATGCTGGAGCAGGAGGCGGCCGCCGTGCAGGAGGAGCAGCGCAGGGACAGCAGGGCCAGAGGGGACAGGATCTCTGATAAACTGCTGGGGCCGATGATGCTGCAGCTGGCAATTGTGATGGGACTGATTATGGTCCCGGCATTTTTATCATTCTGAATGAAAAAACAGCTGTGAACAGCAGCAGAAAAAGGAGGCAGGACTATGAAAGCATTTTTGCAGCAGATGGGGAAAAAGAGGATTGGCGGCTTCGGAACGGTGGAGATGATTCTACTGATCGTGGTATTGATTGCAGTGGTGTTGATTTTCAGGGATCAGATCACCAGTCTGGTGCAGAGTATTTTTGAAAAGATCACCAGCCAGGCCCTCAGTGTGTAAGGGAAAAGGAGTCCGGGGCTCGGTCAGCCTGTTTCTGGCGCTGACAGTATCCATCTTCCTGATGCTTGCTGTGGTCCTGATTGAGGGCGCCAGGGAGAATACGCTGCTGCTGCAGGCGGAGGTGGCGCTGGACAGCGGTGTGAACAGCGCCATGGGAGAATACCATAAAAATCTCTGGGAGGACTATGGACTGCTGTTTATCGACTGCTCCTATAAAAGCAGTCTGCCGAGCTATGAATATCTGTCGCAGCATATTATGGCTGCCGTGGACAGGAACTTGGGGCAGAGCTCAGGCTGGCTGGCCCTGACGATGCAGGACTGCAGTGTGTCCCAGGTGGTGCTGGCTACGGATGATAACGGGGCGGCGTTTTATCAGCAGGCGGTGGAGGCCGCCAAAGCGGAGACCGGCATCGCCATTCTGGAGCAGTTACTGCCTTATCTGACACAAACGGAGGAGTTGATGGTGACCGGAGAATCCATTCTGGGAACCGGGTCTTCCCTGGACAGCGCGATTGAGGAAGCCAACGGTCAGGTCATTGAGGTGCAGCCGGAGGTATGGGGATATAATGAGGAAGGGGAGTATGTGCTGGAGCAGGACGCGGAGTATGAGACAGTGGATATTGCCAGCCCGGTGAGGAGCATTCTGGAGACCTCTGAGGAATTTATCCTGTCTCAGGTATTGTCAGGCAGCAGCGTCTCATCCCTCAGCATTGATGTGTCAGAGACGGTTTCCAACCGGAATCTGGCCGAAGGCCTGGGCTCCGCTGAATGGGACGACGGCCTCACGGACAAAGTACTGTTCCTTTATTACGTATATACGTATATGGGGAATTACCGGGATCCCGCCGGGGAGGAAAGCCTGCAATATTCCATGGAGTATATAATGGCAGGGAAGAATTCTGACCGGAAGAACCTGGCCTCGGCGGTCTCACGTATCTTTTTGCTTCGGCTGGCCGACAATTTCGCGGTGATACAGCAGAATGCGGAGCGCGTGGCGGCAGCGGAGGCTGCTGCGGCCGCAGCCACAATCCTGGTGCCCTATCTGGAGCCGGTCGTGAAGCAGGCGTTTCTTCTGTCATGGAGCTATGAGGACAGTCTTGAGGATGTGAGGTCGCTGCTGTCCGGGGAGAAGGTGGCGCTGTTAAAGAGCCTTGGCCTGAATGACGTGAAGCTTGATTACGGGCAGTATCTGATGATTTTACTGCTTCTGACAGGGAAGGACAGGCTTTCCGTACGAACGATGGACGTGATTGAGCTTGCAGTAAAACAGACAGAGGGAAATGAGAATTTCCGGTTTGACGGCTGCATTGCGAGCTGCCTGATTCAGGGCAGCTTTGCGGATGACAGCGGCAGAAGTTATCAGACAGATGTCTCGTTAAGCTATTACTGATATCGTGTTTTAGAGACAACTCAACGAAACGCTGTCCCGGCCGGGCAGCGTCAGCAGTATTCCTGGAGGGGAAAGGCGTGGAAAATATGAAAATAAATAAAAAAAGCAAACTCTCCAGGTGCAGAGCGGAGAAAAAGATACACCTCCTTTCTCAGAGCTCATCATTTCATACCGCGTTCTCTCCAAAGGGAATACCGCTGAGGCTGTCCGGCTCTCTTTTGAAGGCGCAAAACGGTGTGCGGGGAGCGAAAGCGGGCAGCGTCAGTGTGGAGGCGGCGCTTGTGCTTCCCATCTTCATGATCTGTATCCTGGGATTGTTTTCTGTGCTGAATTATCTCAGGGTTTACGGGAGTATGCTTTCTGAACTGAAAGCGATGGGAGAGCCGCTCACAGTTTACAGCTATGCTCTGGATCTGGAGGAAGAAGCTGAGGATGAGGAGGATTCGCAGATTGCGGAGATTCTGGAAATGGCGGTGCAGTCGCTGGCGTTTTCGGAAGGGTATTTAAGCTCCGTGTTTCAGCTTCAGTGGCAGGATAACGTGGGAAAGGAAACCATAGTCGGCGGGGCGGCGGGAGTCAGCTTCCTTGACTCCACGCTGGATACGGACGGGAAAGAAATTTATATTCAGGCGCATTATCAGGTGCAGGCCCTGCTGCCGCTCAGTGTGCTGCAGAGCGATATGTCCGGTTACTATTACAGTAAGCTGTGGACAGGATATGAGGATGAGACGGCTTCGGAGGAAATGGTATATGTCACCGCCAACAGTGAGGTCTATCATCTGACGGACAGCTGTTCTTATCTGAGGCTGACGGTGAGAACCGTTACGGAAGCGCAGCTGGACAGCGCCAGAAACGCTTCCGGAGCCAGCTACAGAAGCTGCAGTCTGTGCGGCAGCTCTGCAGCGGCCGCAGGGGTCTACTACATTACGTCAGAGGGGGACTGCTATCATTCCTCCTCCACCTGTTCCGGCCTGAAGAGAACGGTATATCAGATTCCTCTGTCTCAGGTGGGGGATAAGCGGCCCTGCTCCCGCTGCGGAAAGGAGGCGTAAATGCTTTCTGCTGTTGTAATCCTGTTCCTGGCGTGGCTAAGCGTGTGTGATATCAGGGAGAAAAGTCTGCCTCTCTGGCTGCTTCTGGCCGGCGGCGCCCTGCTGGGCGGCATGAGCCTGATGAAAAATGAGCCGGCGGCAGTGCTCGCCGGTGGTATCCCGGGGATTATTTTACTGCTGCTTGCCGTGGCCTGGCCGCAGTCGTTAGGGACGGGGGATGGGCTGACGGTTTTGGCAGTAGGTCTGGCCTGGGGATTTGGGACATGCTGTCAGTGGCTGCTTCTGGGCTTTCTTATCGCGGCGGCAGTGAGCCTGTGGAAAATGGTTGTCAGAAAAGAAAACGGGAAGGAGCAGATAGCGCTGATTCCCTTTCTGTTTCTGGCGGCAATCGGAGAGAGTCTGCTATGAGAAAAAGAATGGGAGGGTATCTGACCCTGGAATTTACCCTGCTGCTGCCGGTGCTGATCATGGTGTTTTTGCTGTTGACGGAGGCAGGGCTGTATTTTTATAATCGCTGTCTGCTGAGGGAAAACGCGCAGATTCTGGCGCTGCAGCTGGCGCAGGAGGATTCCGGGCTGACGCAGGAGAGCCTGTCGGACTATGTCAGCGGGCTGGAACAGTACAAATATCTGCTGCTGCGGGAGGTTCAGACAGGCTGCAGCCGGACAGGCAGCAGGGTTACTGTCAGTATCAGCGGCAAAATGTATAATTTCTGTTCCGCCGCGGGAATAGGCGACACTTACCTGACACTGGAAGAGACGGCTTCCTGCCAGTCAATGGACAAGGCCGGAATTCTGGGGACAATCAGAGCCGTAAAGCGCAGGCTCAAAGCGGATTCGAAAGGAGAAGATTCATGACATCATCATTGCCGGAGTTCATCAGAGGAAATCAGAGGAGCTATCTGAGAGTCGCCTGTGACAGGGAGACCTTGGAGCAGGGCTATGAGTATCACATGTATACCCGGAATGATATTCAGCTGCTTTTGCCGGGTACCTTCAGAAATATGGAGGGGGAGGACTATTTATACTTTGATATTTCGGCCAGACAGTCGCTGGATGTCCTCTTACAGGTGAGAAAGCTGAACCGTAAGCTGGCGCAGAGGCTGTTCTCGGATATCCTGAAGCTGTGCGGTGAGACGGACAAGTATCTGCTGAATCTGCAGAAGGTATCCTTCCGGTCCCGGCATATCATGTACAGCCAGGAGAAGGATAACTTTCGCTTCCTGTATAATTTTTCCGGGCAGGGAGACCAGTGGCAGCAGGATTTGGTACAGCTTGGGGAGATGCTTGCGGAGCGTCTGGATTATGAGGATGATGTGCTGATGGAGGCCGTCTATCATTTCTATGAGTTTCTGATGGACAATCAGGAGACCATCCATTTAAGGGAGCTGGCGCAGACCGTGCTGAACGCTATTGCCGAACCGGAGCCGGAAGAGGACAGTATGGACACGGCGGCAGAATGGATGACGGAAGCTGTGCCTGCAGGAAATGACCGGAGTTCTGGTAATGAGGGAAAAAAGAGAGGAATTGAGGAAACACGGACGAAAACTGTGGGCAGCAAGGGAAAACCGAAGGAAGTACAGACGGAAGTCACTATGAAAAGTGCCGCTGCCAGAGGACGCAGGGAACGGAAAAGCGGACCGGAGAAAACAGGAAGAGGGAAAAAGGAAAACAGGCCTTCTGAGCCATCGCAGAATTCTGGAAAAGAGAAAAGAGAGAAGAAGACTTCCGGGGCGGAAGAATCGCAGGTTCACGAAAAATATAAAAAGAGTCTGCTGGCAGAAATGCTGCTGCTTTTGGGAGTGGACGTGTGTTCTGTTTTTCTGGTTTCGTCAGACAATATTGCCGTGTTGTTTTTTCAGATAGCGGCCGCGGTGATCTGCCCGGTTATGATCGGCAGACAGCTGTGGTACAGGAAAAAGGAACTGGCAGAGGGGAAAAGAGAGGAAGGAAAGGAGCCGGAGATTGCGGAGGAGGAATATCAGGAGGAATTTCAGGCGCTGCTGCAGACCGGGGAGGAGACGGCGGGAGGCACGCAGATTATCATGATGGAGGAGGTGTTTCCCAAGCTGTATTCCGTATATGGCAGGGAACCGGAATATATAGAGGTTGTGGGACATCAGCTGGTGGGCTCTCAGGCGGATCTGGTACAGGTATGTCTGAATTCTCCCGGAGTGAGCCGGATTCATGCCTCACTCCGGCGGGATCCCCAGGGGAATTATGTCCTGGAGGACTTAAATTCCACCAATGGAACCTGGGTCAATGAGAGTCGGCTCTCGCCGCGGGTTCCTTATATTCTGAACAGAGGGGATAAGGTGAGCTTCGCCGGCTGTGATTACATTTTCCGCTGACAATTCTGAATTGGGTTGCGGAATTGGGTTTTACATTTTCCGGGGATTATGTTAGAATGCTGAACGTAAGGAGGTGCGCCGGATGATCCGGATGCATTTCCTGAGATAACGATTCGCGTACTGACCGGCGCGTTTGAAGCCGCGGAGCTTAGAGTCAGGGGAGGCTTTGCGGAAGGAAGCGGCGGTGAATATGGACAGCAGGTAAAGACATGGTGAAGATATCGCTCCCGGAGGATGTAAAGTTTATAATTCATGTGATCACAAGGGCGGGCTTTGAAGCCTATGCGGTCGGCGGCTGCGTCCGGGATTCTGTTCTGGGGCGGGAGCCGGAGGACTGGGATATTGCCACCTCCGCCGCGCCTCATCAGATTAAGGCCCTGTTTCACCGGACCATAGACACGGGGATTAAGCATGGTACGGTGACAGTGATGATCCATCAGACGGGATACGAGGTGACTACCTATCGGATAGACGGGGAATATCTGGACGGCCGCCATCCGGAGAGCGTCCGGTTTGTGGCAAGCCTTCAGGAGGATTTAAAGCGGCGGGATTTCACGATCAATGCCATGGCCTACAATGACAGCGCTGGGCTGGTGGATCTGTTTGGCGGGCAGCGCGATCTGGAGCTGGGGATCATCCGCTGCGTGGGGAACGCGATGGACAGGTTTGGGGAGGACGCTCTGCGCATCCTCAGGGCGGTTCGTTTCTCCGCACAGCTGGGATATCGGATTCATCCGTTTACCAGGGACGCCATGAAGAGCCTGGCTCCCAATTTAAAAAAAGTCAGCATGGAGAGGATACAGACGGAGTTTGTCAAGCTTCTCTGCTCCCCTCATCCGGAGTATCTGGAGCAGATGTATGAGCTGGGGCTGACGGCGCAGTTTCTGCCCGAGTTCGATACTATGATGGAGACGGAGCAGCATAATCCCCACCATTGCTATACGGTGGGAATTCATACGATCCGTGTGGTGCAGGGCGTTCCCGGGGATCGGGTGCTGCGGCTGGCGGCGCTGTTTCATGATGTGGGAAAGCCCGCGTGCAGATGGGTGGGAGATGATCATGTGGATCACTTCGAGGGACACGCGCAGGCGGGCAGCGATATGACGGAGAAGATTCTGCAGAGGATGAAATTTGACAATGACACAATCCGGCAGGTCTGCCGCCTGGTCCTTTACCATGACAGGGGAAACAGTGTGAATGTCACACCGGAGTTTGTTAGACGCCTGATGCATGATGTGGGAGTGGAGCTGTATCCGAAGCTGATGATCTTAAAGGAAGCCGATGTAGCCGCCCAGAGCGACTATATGGCGGAGGAAAAAAGGGAAAACCACAGACGGCTGAGACAGTATTATGAGGAGGCGCTGGAGAGAGGCTGGTGTATTGATTTAAAGCAGCTGGCGGTAAAAGGGCGCGATCTGATGGATGCGGGAATGCAGCCCGGCATGAGGATGGGCGAGGCGCTGGGAAGACTTCTGGACGAGGTGTTAAGCCGCCCGGAATTGAATGAGAAAGAGCTTCTTATGGAAAAGGCGAGAGAGTGGGGCTATCTGTAGCGGCGGCTTTGCCCGTGTAATAAAAATATTCCGCTTCTAAATTTCCCTGACCTGTCATAGATTTAAGAAAGCTATGGCGGGAGGGGAAAGGAATGGCAGAGCAGGCCGCAAATATTTTAGGTCAGTATGAGCTGACGGTGGAGGATGTCAGAAAGGGAAGAGGCCAGTGGATCGTTTATAGTAAAGAGGGCGTTTTTTCCCTGAAGGAGTGTCGGTCAGGAGAGGAACATCTGAAGCTCTTAAAGGACCTGACGGATCACATTGTGGAGACTGTCGGAACGAAGGTTCAGCAGATTGTCGTTACCCCACAGGGGGCTCTGACGGTCAGGGATATAGATGATACACCATATATGCTGCAGACGTTCTGCGAGGGCAGGGAATGCAATATCCGGGACAGCAGGGAGTGGGAACAGGCCATCCGGCTGCTGGCGCAGATGCACCGGGGAATGCGGTTCGACGCGTATGGCAGGATTTCTCTCTTCAGCCTGGACGGGGAATTTCATAAGCGAAACAGGGAGCTGAGGAAAATCCGCCGCTATCTGAAGGAAAAAAGACAGAAAACTGAGTTTGAGCGTATTTTATATAATCAGTACGGCTGTTTTTTGGAGCAGGCATTGAGGGCGGAGGAGGAGTGGCTGCCTTACGAGAGAATTTTTGCGGAAGAGAGAGAAATGTGGTTCAGCCACGGCGATTACCAGTATCACAATGTGTGGTTTGGCGCGGACAGAACGATGATTCTGAATCTGGAAGGATATATGGCGGATCTTCCTTGCCGGGATCTTTACCAGTTTATGCGGAAAATTCTGGAGAAAAACAACTGGGATCAGCGGCTGGGACAAAAGATGCTTGATATTTATGAGAAGGAGAGAGAGCTGCCCTTAGAGGAGAAAATTTCTCTGATTTATCGTTTTTCCTATCCGGAAAAATTCTGGAAGATCGCGAACCATTACTATAATGGGAAGAAGTGCTTCACACCCGGGAAGAGCGAAGAAAAGCTCCAGAAGGTATTCTCGCAGGAGAAAGCGCGTCAAAGCTTTATTGAGGGCTGCCTGAAAGGGTTTGTCCAATGAGGAGGCGGGCTGATTTCTTCCCGGAAGTCATGACAGAGTGCTCCGTTATCGGCTTTTGGCGCAAAAAGGCCTGTTTTTCATGAATAACTATGAGAAATTGCCTTGACAGCGCCTGAAATAAAGGCTATAGTATTGGTTGTCGCTCAGAGAGTAGCGATGGAAAGGAGTACGAGCATGAATAAGAAGGAATTAGTTTCAGCTGTAGCTGAGGCCAGCGGTGTGTCCAAAAAGGATACCGAGGCCGTGATCAGTGCTTTTACTGAAGTCGTGGGCGACGCTATGAAGAGCGGCGACAAGGTTCAGTTAGTTGGATTTGGTACCTTTGAGGTCAGCAAGAGAGCTGCAAGGGTTGGCAGAAATCCTGCGACAGGCGAGACAATGCAGATTGAAGCATCCAGTGTTCCGAAGTTTAAGGCCGGCAATGCTTTAAAAGTAAAAGTGAATGCATAAATTGGAAAAGAGCCTGTGATGGGCTCTTTTTGCATACGGGTGATATGCATTGAACGGGGAAAATATGAGATTGGATAAATTTTTAAAGGTCTCCAGATTAATTAAACGGCGGACAGTGGCGAACGAGGCCTGTGACGCGGGGCGCGTCATGATCAATGACAGGGTGGCGAAGGCTTCCGCAGAGGTTAAAGTGGGAGACCGCATCACAATTTCCTTTGGCAACCGGGAGGTGAAGGTGGAGGTGACGGCGGTCGCGGAGACCACGAAAAAGGAAGAGGCAAAGGATCTGTTTAAGTATATATAGAGAACGACGTAAAGTTATTTACTAATGAGAATATCCGCCGCCGCGGCCTCATAAGATAGTCTATCGGAGAGCGAAGCGGCCTTAAAAAAGAGGGCGCGGCTTTTGAAAATTGACCGTGGATTTCGCGAAGCGGCTTTTGACAGGAAAAACCGACCGGGACGACGGGACAGGAGGCGGATATGGAAGAGCTGTACAAATCAGGCGGCAGAGAACACAGACTGATACTGGACAATCGGGGCGGCCTGACACTGAGCGGTGTGGTGGATATCATCAGCTTTGATTTAAACGAGGTCCTCATGGAGACCGCGGCCGGAATGCTGACTGTGCAGGGCCAGGATCTTCATGTCAATAAGCTGTTATTGGAAAAGGGGGAAGTGGACATCAGCGGGACGGTAGACAGTCTGCTGTATTCGGATGTCTCATCATACGGGGAGAAGGCCGGAAGCTTCCTGCGCAGGCTGTTCCAGTGATTTTTCATGATGAGGAATGGCAGGTTATTTTCCGGGCGCTGCTTTTGGGGCTGGAGCTGTCCATGCTGTACGATTTTCTCAGGGGACTGCGCCGCCTGGGGCGGGGAACCTGGTGTACCTTCGTGTGTGATCTGGTGTTCTGGGGCTGTACGGCGGTGTTATCCTTCCGCCTGATGCACAGATACAGCAACGGCATGTTTCGCTGGTACGCGGTGGGCGCCGCTTTTCTTGCCATGTGGCTTTACGGGAAAACCGTTGAACGCTTTATCCGTAGACTGTCCAAAGCTTTGGCCGGACCGGCAAAGAATGCCTTGACGAAACTGAAAAGACTGGCTATTATAAAAACTGACAGGAAGCGAAAGGAGGCAGACAGCAAATGAAACCGGCGTACAAGGGCAGGACGAAGTATCATAACAGGGCGGCGATTTATGTCGTCTGTCTTCTGGTGATGGTGATCGCGATTGTGTTTGCGGTCAACAGCAATTCACTGAGAATCAAAAAAGCGGAATATCAGGCACAGCTTGATTCCCTGGAGGAACAGTATGAGAGTGAGGTGGCCAGGGAGGAAGAACTGGAGGAATATGAGAAGTATACGAAGACCATGAAATACTACGAAGAGGTGGCGCGGGAGAAGCTGGGAATGGTCTACGAGGACGAGATCATATTTAAGGACAGTGAATAAAATTTTCAGGCAGCCCGCTTGGGGCTGTCTTTTTATGTAAATAAATTCTGAGGGAAACGTAAGTGCTTTCGACACTCTTTTTTTTCATGGGAAATTATAATGTAATCAGTTACTTCCCCCACATAAGCAATCTTAGCCCTGTAAGGGGCGAGAAAGCACGCGAAGCGGGCGGAATTGCGCATGTGAGGCGCCTGTAGGGCGTTTCGTACACCGTAAGGCGTCCTGTGAAGGAGAGGGAAGCGGCTGTGAATTGCAACAGCAAAGGGGGATTTGGGCATGAAAAGAAAAGAGAGCGCTTTTGAGAGCGCTGCGGAGCGTCTGCCGGAGTACGGACAGCAGAAGCTGCCGCTCTGCGCGGATTCCTATCGGAATATCGCCAGAGTGATCATGAATTTTCCGCCGCAGACCGATAACCGCGCGGTGGAGAACCGGGCGGACGCGCTGTACCACAGGCGGCTGCGCGAAAACCAGAATTTTATGGCGCGGCAGTTCCTCTCGCTTGCCGACCAGATTTCGAGGCTGGCGGACGAGAGTTACAGCTATATTTATTCCGGGGACACAAAATATAAGGAAATCGCCCGTCTGCTGAGGGCGGAGGATATTCTGGTCAGGCATATTTATTTTATGGAGGATGAAAATAAGGACGGGGTGGTGGAGGTCACCATGTGCAGCCGCCAGGGCCGTGTCCCGGCCAGGGATGTGGCCGCCATGCTGGGGACATTTTATGATATGAGGCTGATTCCCTCCGCGAAAAGCCCTTATTTCATAGAAGAGGAATATCACAGCTTTACATTTGTGCAGGAGCCGGCTTATAATATTATCGTCGGACAGGCCGCGGCAGCGCAGGACGGAGAGGATGTCAGCGGAGATGACGTGCTTGTCATGGAGGGCATCGACGGCCATGAGATTCTTTTGCTGGCGGACGGCGTTGGCAGCGGCGCCCAGGCTCTTGGGTGCAGCGAAAAGATTCTGGAATTTATGGAGAAATTCCTTCTGGCCGGTTACAGCAAGGAGGAGGTGATACAGCTTCTGAATGATCTGCTGATGCAGGAAGGGCAGGAAACCTGGATGTCCACGCTGGATGTATGCGACATCAATCTGTACCGGGGCTTCTGCGAGTGCTACAAGATCGGCGCTCCGGCGGGGTATCACAAACGGCAGGATATGGTGGAACGGATTCAGGTCGCCAATCTTCCGCTGGGGGCCTTTGAGACATTGAACCTGGACTCGGTGCGCATTCGCCTGGAGGATGGGGACTATATGATTCTGCTGTCGGACGGCGTGGTGGAGGGACTGCAGGAGGAGGAAAAGCTGGCCCGGCTGGAGGAATATATCAGCAGGCTGGATCTGATGAATCCCCGGGAAATGTCGAAGGCAATTCTGGACTACAGCATTCAGCTGCACAGAGGGAAGGCCGCGGACGATATGACGGTGGTGGCAGCCGGAATATGGAGGAATTGAACCGCCGCAGTGTCTCGCCCGGGAAGGCATAAACCGCCGCACCCACGCTCTGTATGGCGGAGGAAAGAGAAGGACAAACAGAGGATAACGAGAGAGTTTACGCTATGACACAAAAGGTATTGGATTTCATCAGAAAGCAGCATATGCTTGCGAAAGGAGACAGGGTTCTGGTTGGCTTAAGCGGCGGCGGGGATTCTGTGGCGCTTCTGCATTTTCTTCTCAGCATTCAGCGGAAATATTCTCTTAAGCTTGCGGCAGTTCATGTGAATCACGGGATCCGGCGGGAGGCCGGGGAGGACGAGGCTTTCTGCGAGCGGCTGTGCGGAAAGTGGGGAATTCCCTTTGTGTGCCGCAGGATTGAGCCGGGAAAGCTGGCGCTGACGAAGGGAGTCGGGCTGGAGGAAGCGGCCCGTGCCGCAAGATATGAGCTTCTGGAGCAGTGCAGGCAGGAGTATGGCTGTGACAGGATCGCTGTGGCTCACCATGCCAATGACAACGCGGAGACCATGCTGTTTCAGCTGTTTCGCGGCAGCGGCCCGAAGGGGCTGGCGGGCATTCCGGCGGTGCGGGAGTACATTATCCGGCCTTTTTTGTGTGTGAGGAGGGAGGAAATCAGTCAATATCTGAGGGAGAACGGGCTGGAACATGTGGAGGATTTAAGCAATCAGGATCTGAGCTATACCCGCAACCGGATCCGGGCCGGCGTCGTGCCTCTGGCGGAGGAGATCTGCGGGGGAGCGGTGGAGCACATGAGCCGGTGCGCCGGGCAGCTGAGGGATGTCTGGGAATATCTGAACGGGCAGGCGAAGGCGTTTCTGGGGCAGAACGCTGTCTTTGAAAAGACGGGCGTGACGATTTCCCTGGAGGAGCTGAAGGACCTTCCCGCCGCGCTGCAGCGGGAGGTGCTGATGGAGAGTATTGCCCGGGTTTGCGATACCAGAAAGGATATTTCCTTTATCAATATAGAAAATATCAGGGAGCTGCTGGGCAAGGATGGGCAGAAGGACTGTGAGCTCCCTTACGGGTTGACGGCACGCAAAGGCTATGACAGGCTCAGAATATATAAAGAGAATTTACGACAGGAGGGCAGCGGCAATTCAGATAAAACCTGCCGGGCCGGGGGAGGAAATCTGAAGCCGGAGGCCGGCGGCAGATGCTGTGAAGACGGCGAAGCAGAGAAGAATCGTCCGGCGTCCGCCGTACCTGACAGCTATAAAATCCCACGGGATGGGAAAATGATACTCCCTGACGGGCATATTTTCACGTTCCGGGTGTTTTCAACGGATAAAACAGATGAAAAATTCATGAATATTCCTCAAAATGATTGTACGAAATGGTTTGATTGTGATAAAATCAATGATCATCTGTTGCTGCGGCACAGACGTCCGGGGGATTATCTTGTGGTCAGGGCGGACGGCGGCTCAAAAAGCCTGCAGGACTATCTGGTCAATGAGAAGATTCCCAGAGATTGCAGGGAGAGGCTGTGGCTTCTGGCGGACGGCTCTCATATTCTGTGGGTGATCGGGCACCGCATCAGCATGGCGTACAGAATTACCGGGGAGACAAAAAGGATACTGGAAGTACACTTGGAGGAAAAAGCGAATGGCGGAGAGGATTGAAGTGATGATTCCCGAGGAGCGGGTCAGACAAAGAATCCGGGAGATGGCGGAGCAGATCAGCAAAGATTATGCCGGGAAGGAGTTGCACCTGGTCTGTACCCTGAAGGGCGGCGTCTTTTTTATGTGCGAGCTGGCGAAGCATATCACCGTTCCGGTGACCATGGATTTCATGTGCGTATCCAGCTATGGCAACGCTACCAAATCCAGCGGCGTGGTGAAAATCACCAAGGATCTGGACGAGCCGATCATGAGCAGGGATGTGCTGATTGTGGAGGACATCATCGATTCCGGCAATACCTTAAGCTATATGATTGAGATGCTGGCGGACAGGAAGCCCTCATCCCTGCGGCTGTGTACTTTGCTGGACAAGCCGGAGAGGCACAGGAAACCGGTGACGGTGAATTACACGGGCTTTCAGATCCCGGATGAGTTTGTAGTGGGCTATGGCCTGGATTATGCCCAGAGATACCGCAATCTTCCTTATGTGGGGATTGTCCGGTTTGAATAGAATGATCATTTAAAGAGAGGACGATATTTTGAACAAAAACAGAAGCGTGAGCGGCGTGGTCCTGTATTTACTGGCGATGGGGCTTCTGCTGATGGCTCTGATTTCCGCCGGCAATTCAACGACCACGTCGGTCAGCCGCACAAAAGATGAGCTGTTCGCGGATTTAAGCGCGCAGACAGTATCCTATGTCACGATCTCGCAGAGCAGGGATATTCCTACGGGAACCGTTGAGGCAGTGCTGACGGACGGAAGCACCTATACGGTCAATGTGACCAATGTGGAGACAATTGAGGAGGAAATCAGGGAGATTTCCGATGTCACGGTGTATGTGGAGGCCGTACCCGAGGAGAGCTGGTTCCTCAATAATATGCTGCCACTATTGATTGTCGCGGCATTGGCCATGCTGTTTATCATGATGCTGACCAATCAGCAGAACGGCGGAGGCAGCGCCAACAACAGAATGATGAATTTCGGCCGCAGCCGGGCCCAGATGACCACTGACAGCCCCATCACCTTAAAGGATGTGGCGGGACTGAAGGAGGAAAAGGCGGACCTGGAAGAAATTATTGCCTTCCTGAAGGAGCCCGCGAAATTTACGGTGCTGGGCGCCCGCATTCCCAAGGGCGTGCTGCTGGAGGGGCCACCGGGCACAGGCAAGACCATGCTGGCCAAGGCCATCGCCGGAGAGGCGGGAGTGCCGTTTTTTACCGTATCCGGCTCGGATTTTATGGAAATGTTTGTGGGCGTGGGCGCCTCCCGCGTCCGGGATTTATTTGAAAACGCCAAAAAGAATTCCCCCTGCATTGTCTTTATCGATGAGATCGACGCGGTGGCCAGAAAGCGGGGCACCGGCATGGGCGGCGGCCATGATGAGCGGGAGCAGACCTTAAACCAGCTTCTGGTGGAGATGGACGGCTTCACGGCCAACACCGGCATTATCGTGATGGCGGCCACCAACCGGGTGGATATTCTGGACCCGGCTATCATGCGTCCGGGGCGCTTTGACCGCAAGATCGCCGTCAGCAGGCCGGATGTGGGCGGCAGGGAGGATATCCTGAGGGTTCACGCCAGAAATAAGCCCCTGGGGGACGATGTGGATTTGAAGCAGGTGGCGCGCACTACAGCGGGCTTTACCGGCGCAGATCTGGAGAATCTGTTAAATGAGGCGGCTATCATGGCTGCCATGGAAAATCATTCCTATATCACCAGCGCGGACATTCAGGCGGCGTTCATCAAGACCGGCATAGGGGCGGAGAAGAGAAGCCGGGTGATCTCCGATAAGGAAAAGAAGATCACCGCTTATCACGAGACCGGGCACGCGATTTTATTTCATGTGCTGCCGGATATGGACCCGGTGTATACCGTTTCCATCATTCCCACTGGAGTTGGGGCCGCGGGCTACACCATGCCCCTGCCGGAGAAGGATGAGATGTTCTGGACCAAAAGCAAGATGGAGCAGGATATCATGGTATCTTTGGGCGGACGCATCGCGGAGGAAATTATTTTTGGCGATATCACTACGGGCGCGTCCAGCGACATTGAGCACGCGACGCAGCGGGCCCGCAGCATGGTCACCCGTTTCGGCATGAGCGAGAAGCTGGGGCTGATCAGTTACGATGACGGCCAGGAGGTCTTCCTGGGACGGGATTTTGCCCAGGCCAAGCCCTACGGCGAGGAGACGGCGAATGCCATTGATGAGGAGGTCCGCGATATTGTCAGGGAGTGCTATTCAAAAGCAAAGGAGATCATCCTGCAGCACGAGGACATCCTGCACAGCTGCGCGGCGCTTCTGCTGGAAAAAGAGCGCATCACCCGTGAGGAGTTTGAGGCTCTGTGGCCAAAACAGCCTCTGATTGAAGCAGCGGAATAAAAGGGAGCTTTGGATGGGAAAATCAGGATGGCGGTTCCTGGGAATCCTGTCCTGAAAGCGACAGAGGTGGCAATATAGACAAATTTTTATAGGGAAAATAGACAAAAATCAGGAATAAAATTTATTATATTTGTATAAGATTGGGGTAGACGAAAAAAGGACTCCATGCTATTATTTCATTGTAACCCCAATACATTTTATAGTTTTTTGCTATACCCCATAAGAAAATACCTTCTCTAAAAGACAGCGGCAACGCTGTCTTTTAACGTGCGGTGAAAAGCGGATGTGAATTTCTGGTTATTGTTTACAACTGGGAACAGTAACAATTTTTACAGAGATTCCTACATAGATTCTTCTTACAGAGATTCTGAATTTACCCCTTGCGCATTCCGGCTGAATATTATAAAATTTCCCTGTCTGCGGTCATAAATGGCCTCAATTCATATCATACTTAATAAGGAAACTTCTTTATGGCTCTCAGAATGCGCAAATGGTTCGAGAAGAACAAAAAACAGTATATTCAGCAGATGCGTCCGGTCTTGAACAGGGACGCTCTTTTTAGTGATACCACCGGGGAATACGTGCTTCCCCCCTATCCGGCCTCGGGGCAGGAGATCACCATCCGGTTCCGCACGGCGGCCTGCAATGTGGATCGGGTGTTTGCCGTAATTGAGGGGGAGCGCCTGGAAATGGACTGTGCCCGACGGGGGCAGGACTTTGATTTTTATGAGCTGAAATATCGGATGGGAAAGGGAATGATCTCATATTTCTTTGAAATATGGGAGGGGCATGTCTGTGGCTATTATGACGTCCGGGGACTGGTGAAGGAGGCCAACCCGAAGGCTTATTTTAAGGTCAAACCGGATTTTGAGGTTCCGGAATGGGCGAAGGGGGCGGTGATGTACCAGATTTTTGTGGACCGCTTTTGCAACGGAAATCCGGATAATGATGTGCAGACCGGGGAATATTTTTACATTGACAGGCACAGCCGCAGGATTGAGGACTGGAATAAGACGCCGGACGCCATGGACGTGGGCAATTTTTACGGCGGCGATTTGCAGGGCGTTTGGGATAAGCTGGATTATCTGAAGGATCTGGGGGTGGAGGTGCTTTATTTAAGTCCGGTTTTCGTGTCTCCCTCCAACCATAAATATGACATTCAGGACTACGACCATGTGGACCCCCACTATACCGTGATTGCGGAGGATCAGGGACAGCTTCTGGAGGAATGGCAGAGGGAAAACGCTGCCGCTTCCAGATACATTAACCGGGTCACGAATCCGGAGAATCTGGAGGCCTCCAACGCCTTTTTCGCGGAATTTGTGAAGGAGGTACATAAACGGGGCATGAGGGTCATTCTGGACGGCGTGTTCAATCACTGCGGCTCCTTCAATAAATGGCTGGACAAAGAGTGCATTTACGGCAGTGAGCACGGTTACGCGCCCGGGGCCTACGTGTCCGCGGACAGTCCTTACAGGGACTTTTTCAGCTTTCACTCGGATCAGCTGTGGCCCCACAACGGCACCTACGAGGGGTGGTGGGGATACGACACTCTGCCGAAGTTAAATTATGAGGGAAGCAAAGAGCTGGAGGAGTATATTCTTCACGTGGGCCGCAAATGGGTGTCCGAGCCCTACAACGCGGACGGCTGGAGACTGGATGTGGCGGCGGATCTGGGACACACGGACGAGTACAATCATTCCTTCTGGAAAAAATTCCGCCGGGCGGTGAAGGAGGCAAACCCGGACGCGCTGATCCTGGCGGAGCACTACGGGGACTGTGAAGAGTGGCTCAAAGGGGACGAGTGGGACAGCGTTATGAATTACGACAGCTTTATGGAGCCTCTGACCTGGTATCTGACGGGCATGGAGAAGCACAGCGATGATTTCCGCCCGGAGCTGATCGGTGACGCGGACGCTTTCTGGAAATCCATGGCGAAGCTTTACGGCGATATGGAGAGCGGCCTAGTGGCCATGAATGAGCTTTCCAACCATGATCATTCCCGCTTCCTGACCCGGACCAACGGCAGGGTGGGCCGGATCGATACTCTCGGCGCGGCTGCCGCCGGGGAGGGTGTAAATAAAGCAGTGATGCGGGAAGCGGTGGTTGTCCAGATGACCTGGCCGGGCGCACCCACGGTATATTACGGAGATGAGGCCGGTGTGTGTGGCTTCACGGACCCGGACAGCCGGAGAACCTATCCCTGGGGACATGAGGATGGGGAGATGATTCGTTTCCATAAGGAAATGATTCGTATCCATAAGGAAAATCAGGAGTTAAGAACCGGCTGCCTGAAGCGGCTGAACGATGATAAGGATTATCTGGCCTACGGGCGCTTTGACAGTCACGGCGCCACGGCAGTACTGGTGAACCATTCCAAAGACGCTCATGAGCGTACCGCGGCGGTGTGGGAGCTGGGGCTTCCTCATCAGTGTGTGATGGAACGGCTGATGCTGACCTCGGGAGAGGGCTTTACCACGGAGTGGGAGCACATTCTGGTGGAAAACGGGGATGTGCGTCTCTGGATGCCGCCGTATTCTGTGATTGTGCTGAGAGCGGAGCTGGCGTGAGTAACGCTCTCCGGAATGTTTACAGGCAGGACATTTCCTAAGCGGGGGCTGCTGAGGATTTTTGGCTTTGCTGCCGGAAAACAGACCAGCAGAAACGGCCGGTCAGTTCGAAAACGCTGAGTTGAGAGAGAATAACTGACCGGGCAAAGAGGGAGAGAAGATGGGGGGAAGAGGAAAAGCGCTTCGGAGGTTCCTGAAAGAGTATCGTGAGGATATCCGGGAGAGCGCGGCTTGGCTAATGAGCGAGGAAATGCCGGCTCTTTGGCGGGAGGACTTTGACCTGTATGAGCAAAAGGGAAACCGACTGATATACGAGAGCGCTTATTTCCCAAGGAGGAAGTTTCTGGCGGTTTTTGGCATGGAGGCTATTCTGGAAAAGGAAGAGACAGGCACGGTGGATTCCACCGTGCTTTTCAGGCTTTGTGAAGTAATCGAACAAATCTGCGGGGAGGATACCTGGGCGCTTCCGGCTCATGTCAATCGAAAGGAAAATCCCGGCTGGCGGGAGACGGTGGATCTGTTTGCGGCGGAGACGGCGCAGACTCTGTCGGAGCTTCTGGACAGGCTGAAGGGTTTTCTGCCGGAGAAGTTAAAGGACAGGATGGAGGCGGAAATCAGCCGCCGGGTGCTGGAGCCCTACTATTTCTCAGAAGTGCCTTATGCCGGGTGGGAAGTTGGAAACAGCAACTGGACCGCGGTATGCGCGGGAAGCATCGGAAGCGCGGTCATCCATCTGTCCAAAGCCGGATGGCGTCTGCCGAAGCCGCTGCCGGAGTGCCTTGACAGAGTGTGCGCGGCCCTGCCTTATTATTTTCAGGGCTTCACGGACGATGGGGCCTGCATGGAGGGTTTGCAATACTATACCTACGGGATGATTTACTTTGCCAATTTTGCCTGGGAGCTGAAAGAGCTGACCGGGGAAAATCTCTTTCAACGACCGGACATCGCGGCGTTTCCGGCCAAATGCTTTTTCCCTGACGGGGTCAGCTTAAGCTTTTCCGATGGCAGCAGCAGGGACACCTTCCGGGTGGGGCTGCAGGCCCTGCAGGCGATGGAATATGGGAATGCGGAATTCCCGGCCATGGAGAGGGCGGCGGGGCTGCACTCAGATACCTGTTACCGGTTTGCCGGGCTGAAGCTGGACTGGTTTGCCACGATGGAATATCTGCGGCGGGAGGAAGAAAGAACGGGAAAATGGGAGGCCTCCGGGGAGGAAACGCCTTTAAACGATGAAAAGCTGACGGCCGACTGTGCGATATCGAAAAAGGATGACATGAAGACTGAGCCAGGGTATCGTTTCCACATCCTGCCCTCCGCTCAGTGGTGCGTTGGCTATGCGAAGAACGGTACAGGTTTCGCCTGCAAGGGTGGCCATAACGGGGAATCCCACAATCATAATGATATCGGCCATCTGATTTACGAGGCGGAGGGAGTATTATTTTTGACGGACCTGGGGGCCGGGGAGTACGACAGGGATTATTTTTCTCAGAACCGTTATCGGGCGATCTGCAATCATTCTTTCGGTCACAGCGTCCCCATACTCAACGGGCAGGGGCAGAGAGAGGGAGCGGCGTACCGCTGCACTTCCTTTTTGGCTGCCGTGGAAGAATGTCCGGAGAAGAGAGCGGCTGATCAGACCTTAACAGCAGGGGCAAAAGATCGTCCGGAAAAGGAAGCGATTGGCCGGATATCAGCGGCAGATACGGAAAAACACCCAGGAACGGAAGATACCGGGTGGATATCAGCGGCAGGAACAGGAACGGTCCGTATGGAAATCGGCAGCGCCTACAGTCTCTCAGAGGGTGGAGAGCCCCTGGATGGAAAGACGATTGTGCGGCAAATCCGCTTTGAGTTGGAGAACGGAAGAGCGAAGATTACGGACCGGTTTGATCTGAGAGGAGATTATGACGCGGCGAATACCGCTTTGGATGTTGAAAAAGCGGACGCAAATACGGGAGGTGACGGTCTGATGGAGAAAGACGGCGCGTTGTATAACGTCAGCGTAATGGAAAATCTGGTCACTCAAATCCTGCCTGTGATAGAGGAAAATCGGATCTGCCTGGAGCAGAATGGCGCGAAAGCACTGATTGAGGTAGAAAAGCTGCCCGGTATGGCATCCCCTGAGATCATGGTGGTGGAATATGACCACAGAAATCACCAGGGCGGGACGGAGAAGGTTTACACGATCCGCTGGGCGGTACCCCTGGAGGAGGGAAGAGGAGTGAGCAGCTTCTCGATTCAACGGATATGAAGAGGAATTTTGCCGCTGTTCACGGCCGTTTCCTCTTCTTCACAGGACGCCTTATGGTGTGCGAGAGGCCTTTCGTCTGTGAATAGTAATGATTTTTGTCAAAAACAGTAGACAGTCAACAGCACTTTGTGATATGTTGATTGGACGCGGGAAAATAGGAAGCGGGTACACGGGAAGGATTACGGATTTTAGAAGGTTTTGAAGGAGAGTACGATACCCATGGAGGAGAAAAAGTTTTCGCTGGTTCCTTATTTACTGAAATATAAGTGGAGTTACCTGATGGGTATTCTCCTGCTTTTGCTGGTGGACCTGGCAAGCCTGTACGTGCCCCAGTACATAGGCGAGATTATCGACGGCCTTTCCGCCCGGACGCTGGATATGCAGGGAGTAAGGATTTTGATTTTGAAGCTGTTTGCCGCCGGTATGCTCATGGCGGTGGGACGGTTTGGCTGGAGATACGGCATCCAGGGCGCTTCCAGAAACGTGGAGTATGATCTGAGGAACGATATGTTCCGGCATCTGGAGACGCTGTCAGCCAAATATTTTAATTCCCATAAGACCGGAGACCTGATGGCTCATTTCACCAATGACCTGCAGGCGGTGCGTCAGGCGGTGGGCATGAGTGTTGTGACAGCCTTTGACGCGGTGGGCATGACTCTCATGGTGCTCATCAGGATGGTGGTGTATGTCAACCTGGGGTTGACGGTGGTGGCCGCGGTGCCTTTGACAGCGGTGGCCGTGGGCTGTTATTTTTTTGGAAAGGCCATGAAAAAGTGCCAGATCGAGAGACAGAACGCCTTTTCCTATCTGTCGGACAAGGTGCAGGAAAGCCTGTCCGGCATACGGGTGGTCAAGGCCTTCGTGCAGGAGGAAAAGGACTTCGATTCCTTTGAGGAGGCCAACGAGCGGAACATGGAAAAGAACCTGGCGGTGGTGAAGCTGCGCGCCGTTTTCGGACCGGCCCTGGACGCTGTCACCGGTATCAGCATCCTGCTGACGCTTCTGCTGGGCGGGCGGATGGTGCTTTCCGGCACGATTTCCATCGGCCAGTTCGTGACATTCAATTCGTATATCAACATGCTGGTCTGGCCCATGATCGCCTGCGGCGACTGTATCAATTCCTTTACGCAGGCGTCAGCGGCGTTAAAGAGAATCGGGGCAATTTTCGCGGAGAAACCGGACATTGTGGATATGATTCCAAAGGAGCTGGAGGGGGAAGACCTGCATATTCAGGGAGAGATCAAGCTGCAGAATTTGACCTTTACCTATCCGGACGGAACCGAGCCGGTGTTAAAGGACGTCAGCCTGAAGGTGGAGGACGGGGAAATGCTGGGGATTCTGGGGCGAACCGGCAGCGGCAAGTCGAGCCTGGCCGACCTGCTGTTGCGGGTCTATGACTGTGAAAAGGGCGATATTCTGCTGGACGGCAGGCCCATCACGGATTACCCGCTGGCGGTGCTGCACCGGGATGTAGCCTATGTGCCTCAGGATAATTTCCTCTTCTCCGATACGCTGGAGGAAAACATCGCCTTCGGCCTGGAGGAGCGGATCACGGATCATCCGGAGATCAGAAGGAGGATCCGTCAGGCGGCGGCGAACGCCTGCATTGACGACAACATCATGGAATTTCCCGACCAGTATGAGACACTGGTGGGGGAGAGAGGCGTGACTCTTTCCGGGGGCCAGAAGCAGAGAAGCTCCATCGCCCGGGCGCTTCTGATGGACGCGGCAATCCTGATTATGGATGATTCTCTCTCCGCGGTGGATACGGATACGGAGGAACAGATTCTGGAGAATTTGCTGAAGCTGAGGGAAGGAAAGACCACCATCATTATCGCGCACCGGATATCCACTCTTCAGAAGGCGGACCATGTGGCGGTGCTGGCGGACGGAGAACTGACGGAGTACGGCACTCACGAGGAACTGATTGCACGGAACGGGTTTTACGCGCATATTTATGAGAAGCAGCAGCTGGAAGAGCAGCTGTCTCAGATGTAGGAGGGCATACATATGAGCAGTCTGAATGATGATAAGGTAGAAAATGTCTATAAGGGCAACGTATGGCGGAAGCTGTTTGAATACATGAAGCCCCACCTGGGAAGCATGGGGTTTTGCCTGGTGCTGGTGCTGGCACTGACAGCCTTTGACCTGTACCGGCCCATTCTGATCGGGGACGCCATTGATCTGTTTGAGCAGGACGGGCAGTATGATAATCTGGTGCGCACTGCCGCAATTTACGGCATTGTGCTGGCGCTGGGGGTGGCGGCCAATGTATCTCAGACCTGGATTCTGCAGAAGACCGGGCAGAAGATTATCCTGAAAATGAGACAGGATCTGTATGATCACATACAATCCTTAAGCCTGCGGTATTTTGACCTGACGCCGGTGGGAAAGATCGTCACCCGGGTGACCAACGATGTGGAAGCCATGAATGAAATGTTCTCCGGAATTTTAGTCAATCTGTTCCGGAACATCATCAAGATTCTGGGTTACGCGCTGGTCATGCTGGTGCTGGATCTGAGGCTGGCGCTTCTGTCCTTTGTGCTGCTTCCGCTGGTGGTGGTGCTGACGGTGCTGTTTCGGAGACTCGCGAGAGAGGCTTACCGGCTGACCAGAACCCGGCTGACGGACATTAACACCTTTTTGTCCGAGCATATTTCCGGGATGAAGGTCATTCAGATCTTTGGCAGGGAAAAGCGCAAATTTGAGGAATTTGATGAAAAGAACCGTAAGCTTTATAAGGCTTATTATAAAGAGATGATGGTATTTGCCGTTTTCCGCCCGGTTACCTATATCCTGCGGATTTTGTCGCTGATGATTGTGCTGTATATCGGCAGCACAGAGGTGCTGGGAGCGGTGATTACGGTGGGCACCCTTTATATTTTTGCCCAGTATATCCAGTCCTTTTTTGAGCCCATCGAGACGCTGGCGGAGCAGTTTTCCACCTTACAGTCTTCCCTGGCCTCCGCGGAGAAGATTTTCGCCGTGATGGAGGAGGAGCCCCTGGTACAGGAGGATCCTGATCCGGTTATCCTTCCGGAGATTAAGGGCAGGATTGAATTTGACCATGTATGGTTCGCTTATGACAACGAAAACTATGTGCTGCGGGATGTGTCCTTTGTCATAGAGCCGGGCGAAAAGGTGGCCTTTGTGGGAGCCACCGGCGCGGGCAAGACCTCGATCCTGAATCTGATCGGCAGATATTATGATATCCAGAAGGGCAGCATTACCATCGACGGGGTGGACATCCGCCGCCTGTCCAAAAAGCAGCTGCGGGAGGCCATCGGCCAGATGCAGCAGGATGTTTTTGTTTTTGAGGGTGATATCGAGTATAATATCCGCCTGCATGATGAAAATATTACCCATGAGCAGGTGAAGGCGGCGGCGGAGTATGTCAACGCTTCCCGCTTTATTGAGAAGCTGCCGGGAGGCTATCATGAACCGGTGATGGAGCGGGGCGCCACCTTCTCGGCGGGGGAGAGACAGCTTTTAAGCTTCGCCAGGACTCTCGCCCACAATCCCAGCATTCTGGTGATGGACGAGGCCACCGCCAACATCGATACGGAGACGGAGCTTCTGATTCAGGAGGCGTTAGAGAAGCTGATGCAGGGAAGAACCACTATCATGGTAGCTCACCGTCTTTCCACCATCCAGCACGCGGACTGCATTATGGTGATGCACAAGGGTAAAATCCGTGAGCGGGGCACGCATCAGGAGCTGCTGGCGCAGAACGGAATTTACAAGAAACTGTATGAGCTGCAGATTCATCATGAGACGGGGGAGCAGAAACCGGCTTAAGAAGACATGAAGAAATATCTGAACGGGACTTGCCAGATGGGAGTCCCGTTTTTTGCGCCAGAAACCGGAATCGTGAATGTGCGGTATACCGCGGAGAATTGTATATTTTAACAGAATCAGTGTATTTTTAAAAAAAGTTTTGTTATAAATTTCAGAAGGGCATTGAAACTTTATTTTACATGTAGTAAAA
>JAJQBK010000030.1 GCA_021203305.1 Lachnospiraceae bacterium | reverse complement strand
CCCTCTGGGGTTCCGCGAGCTTTGCTTTTGTGTGGATGAGGGTGGTGTATCTGTGGAGTATTTGCTGAAGCTGGCGGGGCTGGCGGTGGTGCTGTTTCTGGTGTGGGTGGTGCTGGCGGTGTGCACGACGAATCAGAGGATGATGTATTGAGGGGGTGTGTCAAGAAGTTGCGAAAGGGTCGTGAGAAGTCGGATAAACTGTTTTGCTCATCCGTGCGGGGCATTCCGATGAGCCTATGGGCGTGTCAATCGTGTTCAGCAGAGGCTTCCACGATTGACATAGTCTCATCTCCATAGCACAGAAATCGCAAAACAGTTTATCCGGCTTCACACTCGGTTTTACAAAGACCAAGATTGGAGGGTCTGTTCTGTGATTTCAAGTATAAAGACAGCGGTGATCCTTGTCCTTATTATTGACTTTATCCAGTTGTTGGGTGGGGGTAAGGAATATGGGCATTTTATTAAGCTGGTGACGGGTCTTTTGGTGGCCTGCAGTCTGTGCGGCGGGATTTTGCAGATGACGGGGAGCATCACGGAGGATACCTGGCTTAGCTGGCTTGCGGGGGAGGGGATTGGTCTGGAGAGTGTGTGGATGGATTCGGAAGCAGGGGCTTTAGAAAGCGTGGATAAGGCGGAGGAAGATGGGGAGGGAGAAATGGCGGATGGAGAGGAGAATACCAGGGAAAATACTGGAATTGTAGAGATCGAGGTGCCCAAAGTGGAGGATATTCCCAAAATTGAGGTGGAAAATATAAGGATTGAGAATTAATTCAACAAATCCGGGAGGAAAACGTGGAGAAGCTGGAGCAAATCAGAAAAATGGTGAGTGGAAAATTGTCAGGCTTATTTGCCGCCGGCCGGCCCATGACAGCGAAGGAAAAATGGCTGATTTTTCTGCTGGGAGGGCTGCTGCTGGCGCTGGTGCTCTGGCCGCAGTCAAAGACGGGAAGCGGGGAAGGCGGAGCACAGACGAACCAGAGTGAGTCAAACGGGTCGGCGGGAGACGGCATTGTGTCCGGCATAAATAGCTCCGGGAGCGCGTCCGGCGAAGCGGGAGACGACACAGTATCCGGAGGCATATCCGGCGGGGAAGGAAGCGGCAGCACAGCCTTCGGAAGTGATTTTGATTTCACAGGCAGCGGGCAGGATTACGCCGACTATCTGTCGCAGAAGCTGACGGCTTATCTTTCCCAGATGGATGGCGCGGGGGAGGTGACGGCCTGGGTCACTCTGGAATCCGGGGAGCAGACGGTTCTTTATGAGGAGGAAACCTCCCAGACCAGCTCTCTTTCGGAGGCGGACTCTCAGGGCGGCACGAGAGAGGAATCCACGGAGAATGTGACCCGGACGGTGGTTTTCGGGGCGGATGGGAATCCCTATGTGGTACAGACCGAGCTCCCCAAAATCCAGGGAGTGCTTGTCCTGGCTGAGGGCGGGGACGACAGCACGGTGAGACTGAATATTGTTGA
Organism: Lachnospiraceae bacterium; assembly: GCA_021203305.1. Taxonomy (GTDB): domain Bacteria; phylum Bacillota; class Clostridia; order Lachnospirales; family Lachnospiraceae; genus RGIG6307. The sequence continues at coordinate 13,666 of JAJQBK010000030.1, read as the reverse complement.
GGCGGTGGAGGTATTATTTGGGCTTGACGCTCATAAGATAAAAGTAGTTAAGAAGAAAGCGGAGGAGTAATGGATTTGAAGAGCATGGTAAAAAAGAACCAGGTCATGATCACGGCGCTGGCGGTGATGATCGCGGCTGCCGGATATCTTCATTTCGCGGGGGAGGCATCGGAGGAGGTATTGGAGACAAGCGCCGAGGTTTCCGATGAAACCCTGATCAGTGACCAGCTGACCATAGAGGATCTGCTGGATGAGTATGACAGCACGGTGCTGTCGGATATTACGGATGAGGATCTGGAGCAGGCGGCGCTGATGGAGGAGCTGGACACTCAGGCAGAAGTGGAGCTGGAGAATTACTCAGATGACGTCATGACCAGTGTGGAGCCGGAATCCGATGAAATTCCGGGGGAGACCGTGTACACGTCCTCCGTCGGGGTGGCCACCATCAATGACGCCAAGCTTTTAAAGGAACAGACCCGGGCTAAAAATGAGGAGAGCCTGTACGCCATCATTGAGAGCGAGGAGGTGGCTGACGAGCTGAAGGCGGAAGCCATTCAGGATATCATCGCCATGACCAACCGGGCGGATATGGAGACCGGGGCGGAAATCCTGCTGCAGGCCAAGGGCTTTTCCGACTGTATCGTCAGCATCTCGGACACCGGGGTGGATGTGGTCATCAACGCGGCCTCCCTGACGGACGCCCAGCTGGCGCAGATCGAGGATATCGTGAAAAGAAAGACCGGCGCGAACGCGGAGGAGATTGTGATCAGCACGGTGGCGACGGATTAAAAAGCGTTGTTTCTTAAAGAAAATGTGCCGGTTGCTGTTCGTTGCCGATTGCTGTTCACAGGTTTAATTGCCGGTTGCTGTTTACAGGTTTGATTTGACAACAAAATATGGATATTGTATATTGGAACTGTTCGGAAAAATCCGGGCAGTTTTTCATGTAAAAACGGAGGCAGCAACGTGGGAACCTATACCAGCGAAATCAACAGAAGAAGAACCTTTGCCATCATATCGCACCCGGACGCGGGCAAGACGACCCTGACGGAGAAATTTCTGCTCTACGGCGGCGCCATTAACCTGGCGGGCAGCGTGAAGGGCAAGGCCACCGCCAGACACGCGGTCAGCGACTGGATGGAGATCGAGAAGCAGAGAGGAATTTCCGTGACCTCCTCGGTGCTGCAGTTTGAGTACGACGGCTTCTGCATCAACATTCCTGGATACGCCCGGGCACCAGGATTTCTCGGAGGACACCTACCGGACGCTGATGGCGGCGGATTCCGCGGTCATGGTGATCGACGGCAGCAAGGGCGTGGAGGCCCAGACCAGGAAGCTGTTCAAGGTCTGCGGCATGCGCGGGATTCCGATTTTTACCTTTATCAATAAGATGGATCGGGACGCCAACGACACCTTTGACCTGCTGGATGACATTGAGAAGGAGCTGGGCATCGCCACATGTCCCATCAACTGGCCCATCGGCTCCGGGAAGGCCTTTCAGGGCGTCTATGACCGGGAGAAAAAGCATATCATGAAATTCTCCCACACGGAAAAGGGCACGAAGGAAGGCGAAGTGGAAATCGTGTCTGTGGAGAATCAGGACAGCCTCGGCCGGGCCATCGGGGAGGAGGCGGCGTCAAAGCTTCTGGAGGAAATTGAGCTCCTGGACGGGGCCGCCGCGGAATTTGACTTAGAGCAGGTGCGCGCCGGAAAGCTGACGCCGGTCTTTTTCGGCTCCGCCCTGACCAATTTCGGCGTGGAGGACTTTTTACAGCACTTTTTGCAGATGACCACGCCGCCCTTATCAAGGAAATCGGACGTCGGCGTCATTGATCCGGACAGAGACGGCTTTTCTGCCTTTGTGTTCAAGATTCAGGCCAATATGAATAAGGCCCATCGGGACAGAATCGCCTTCATGCGCATCTGCTCCGGGAAGTTTGACGCATCCATGGAGGTGCGCCACGTGCAGGGGGGCAAGGTGCTGCGCTTAAGCCAGCCCCAGCAGCTGATGGCCAACGACCGCACCATTCTGACGGAGGCCTACGCCGGGGATATTATCGGCGTCTTTGACCCGGGCATTTTTTCCATCGGGGATACGCTCTGCATGCCCAGGGAGGAGTTCCGCTATGAGGGCATTCCCACCTTCGCGCCGGAGCATTTCGCCAGAGTCCGCCAGGTGGACACCATGAAGCGCAAGCAGTTTATCAAAGGCATCAGCCAGATTGCCCAGGAGGGCGCCATTCAGATTTTTCAGGAATTCAACACCGGCATGGAGGAGATCATTGTGGGCGTGGTGGGCGTGCTGCAGTTCGACGTGCTGAAATTCCGCCTGGAAAAGGAATATAACGTGGAGATTATTCTGGAGAATCTGCCTTACGAGCACATCCGCTGGGTGGTGAATAAGGATGTGGACATGGATAAGCTGACAGGAACCTCCGATATGAAGAAGATCAGGGACCTGAGGGGCAATCCGCTTCTGTTGTTTGTTAATCCCTGGAGCGTGGGGATGACGCTGGAGAGGAATAAGGGGCTTGAGCTGAGCGAGTTCGGAACGGCGGAGATGTAATGATGAATACGCGTCCAACATCAGATAATAAGACGTCTCAATTCAGAGAGCTGCTTTTATGCATGCTCTCTTTTGGGCTTACGGCGGCAGTGATGATTTTCCTGTTCTGGCAGAAGGGCTACAGCCCGTTTGGCAATCAGTCGCTGGCCTCCCAGGACGCGAATATTCAGTATCTGGATTTATTTTCTTATCTGAAGGACGTCATGACCGGCGAAAACAGCATTCTTTACACCTTCAGCAAGACGCTGGGGGGAACGAACATTGCGGTCTTTGCCTATTATCTTTCCTCACCGTTTAACCTTCTGCTATTTTTCTTTGATAAAAGCGAACTGGTCTGTTTCTTCGACTGTGTCGTGGTGCTGAAGCTGGGCACCGCGGCCTTTACCATGTCGTATTTTCTGGAGCGGCGTTTTCGGGGGCGGCTGAATCCGTGTTTTGCGCTTTTGCTGTCCTTAAGCTACGCGCTGATGCAGTACAGCGTTGCCCAGAGCAGCAACATCATGTGGCTGGACGGTGTATATATGCTGCCGCTGATGCTCCTTGGCGTTTATCGGCTGATCCACGGAGAAAGACCGTATACACTGATTTTTTCCACCGGCCTGTCCATTTTGTTTAACTGGTACAGCGCAGGGATCAACTGCCTGTTTACCGCGGTCTGGTTTTGCCTGGAATGGCTGTTAAGCATCCCGGAGCGGACAGGAAGAGGCAGGAATTTTGCAATGCGCACATTGAAAACGGCAGGCATTTACATCCTGTCCATGCTTTGCGGCGTCGGCGTCTCTGCCTGCCTGTTTTTTCCCACAATGGCGGCTTTGAGCTTAAGCGGCCGGGGACAGCTGGATTTTTATCTGCTGCGCAGTGCTTTCAGCGCGAATGTGCTGAATATTACACAGAATTTCACCATTGGCGCCACCAGCTTTTACGGGAATGTGGCTCTGTACTGCGGCTCCTTTGCCCTTCTGGGCTGCATCGGCTTTTTCTTTTCCGGTAAAATAAAACCAGCCAGAAAAATAAAAACGGGACTTGTTCTGCTCTTTTGCCTGTTCATTTATTACTGGCAGCCCCTGTTTATCGTTTTTTCTCTGCTTAAAAACGCTGAGAGCTTCTGGTACAGATATTCCTATGTCACCATTTTTCTGATTATTTTCATAGCCGCCGACTTTTATTCCGGGATGGAGCCTGAGGGCGGATGGAAAACGGCCGCGTTTTTATTAAAGGCTGCTGTGGGCTACTCAGCGGTTCTGCTTGTTTATGCATATTTTCATCCGCTATGGCTGCCCAAAAGGGTTTATTACAGTTGCGTCTTTATCGTTATGATCGCGGGACTGACCGGACTCTGCCTCCGTATCTGGAGAAATCATTCATGGAAATATGCCATCACGCTTATGCTGTCAGGCGCTCTGATGGTGGAGCTGATGTATAACGCCAATCTGCTGATGAATATTTATTCCGTCAGTAACGCGGCGGAATATGAGAGCTATTCCGTCAGTGAGCAGAAGCAGATTGAGGAGCTGAAGGACTATGATGCCGGTCAGTACCGGATTTCACAGACCACGACCTATAATGTCTCGGAAAATACTCATCTGACCGCCAATTATAATGAGGCGGCGGCCTACGGCTACTGGTCCGTTTCCGGCTATACCTCTGACCCGGATTCGCTGCAGATGACACTGCTGGACCGGCTGGGATATACAACCTGCGGTGTGAATCTGTGCATTGTCAACACCTCGATTCTGGCGGCGGATTCTCTTCTGGGAGTGAAATATGTGCTCGCTGATATGGAAATCAACGGGCTTGAACTCGTGGACACTCTGGGAGAATATAACGGAAAAAAGGTTTATTATAACCCGTACGCGCTGCCGATGGCTTTTGTATATTCCACTTCTGAGAGCCTGAATACGGATGAAACGGAACTGGCTTCTCTCAATCCCTTTGAGTACCAGAATCTGCTCTACAGTCAGCTGTCAGGGGAGGAGGTCTCGCTTTATATTCCGCTGGATTATGAGATATCCGATGTCTCAGAAGGCTCTCAGACCTATACTCTGTATCTGCCGGAGGGAAATTACGCGGTTTACGGAAATCTTCCATGGGAGTCCTATATGGACGCGCAGCTGTATGTCAATGATTCCTATGAGACCGCCTATTCCAGATGGCTGTCCGCGTCCGTGTTCTATATTCCAACGGAAAGCGGAGATTCCACTGCTTCTGTGATGATAAAATATGAAGAAAATCAGATTTTGGACGAGCAGTTTTACGCGCTGGACCTGGACGCGCTGGCGCAGGTGACAGAAAGCCTCTCTCTGCGCGCGGCGGACACATCCCTGATAGAAAACGGATATGCCTGTTTTCAGGTGTCGGCGGAAAGCGGGGAAAGACTGTATATCTCCGTGCCATATAATGCAGGATGGACCGTCACGGTAAACGGAAAGGAAGTGGAGCCGGAGCTGTTTGCGGATTGTATGATTTCGGTTTTACTGGAATCGGGAGAAAATACGGTTGAGATGAAATATGAGGTTCCGGGTCTGAAAGTGGGAGCGGCCATAACCCTGGCGGTGATTATACTGCTGGGAGCCGTGGTGATAGTGGACAAAAGACAGAAAAAGAATAAAATAAATCAATAAACTTGATTAAAATAATCCCTTGTATTCCCTGTTGGACGGTGCTAGGATAGCCATTGTGAAAAAAACGCCGTATATGGATTGGCGCATGGCAGCGCAGAGAAGCCGCACGGTATTCATGGCGCTGTTCACGAAGTGAGAACAGGCGTTTTAAGAGAAATCAGGAAGGAAGACATGTAATGAACGTACAGGAGAAATACGGAAGATCTTATTTCATGCCCCCGGAGGTGACATACGACTGGGTGCGCAAGGATACCATAGAGAAGGCCCCGATCTGGTGCAGCGTGGATCTCAGGGACGGCAATCAGGCGCTGGTGGAGCCCATGGGCTTACAGGAGAAGCTGGAGTTTTTCAAGATGCTGGTGGAGGTGGGCTTCAAGGAGATTGAGGTCGGCTTCCCGGCGGCCTCGGACACGGAGTACCAGTTTGTCAGAGCGCTGATTGAGAATAATATGATCCCGGAGGATGTGACCATCAATGTGCTGACCCAGGCCAGAGAGCATATCATCCGCAAGACCTTTGACGCGGTGAAGGGCGCTCCGAGGGCCGGGGTACATCTGTATAATTCGACCTCAGTGGCTCAGCGCGAGCAGGTCTTTCATAAGAGCAAGGAGGAGATTCTCAAGATCGCTGTGGACGGCGCGAAGCTGCTGAAGGAGCTGGCGGATGAAACAGAGGGAAATTTCACCTTTGAGTACAGTCCGGAGAGCTTTCCGGGTACGGAGGTGGATTACGCCCTGGAGGTCTGCAACGCTGTGTTGGATGTATGGCAGCCAACGCCGGACTGGAAGGTGATTATCAACATCCCGACCACCGTACAGATCGCCATGCCCCATGTGTTCGCCTGCCAGATCGAGTACATCCACAAGCATCTGAAATACAGGGATTCCGTGGTTCTGAGCGTCCATCCCCACAATGACCGCGGCTGCGGAATCTCCGACGCGGAGTTCGGCGTGCTGGCCGGCGCGGACCGGGTGGAGGGCACCCTGTTCGGAAACGGGGAGCGCACAGGCAACGTGGATATTGTGACCCTCGCCATGAACATGGTGACCCACGGCGTGGAGAGCGGCCTGGATTTTTCTGATATCAGTAAAATACGAAATAAATATGAGCAGCTGACGGGCATGCGGGTCGGCGAGCGCAGCCCCTACGCCGGAGACCTGGTGTTCACCGCCTTCTCCGGTTCCCATCAGGACGCCATCAGCAAGGGCATGAAGTGGTGGGAGGAGGGAAAGAGCGGCAAGCGCTGGACAGTGCCCTATCTTCCCATCGACCCCACGGATGTGGGCCGGGAGTACGAGTCCGATGTGATCCGCATCAACAGCCAGTCCGGCAAGGGCGGCGTTGCCTTTGTCCTGAAGCAGAATTACGGGATTTCCCTCCCAGACGCCATGAAGGAGGAGGTAGGGTATCTGATCAAGGGCGTCTCCGACAGAAGACATCAGGAGCTGTCGCCCAGAGATATTTATCAGATTTTTGAGGATACCTATATCACCCACAAGCCGATTTTCGACATTCCGGAGGTGCATTTCAGCCAGGTGGACGGCATCGGCGCCAAGGTGACTATCAGCCAGGAGAAGGAAACCCGCGTCATGGACACCATGGGCAACGGCCGCCTGGATGCGGTCAGCAACGCCATCAAGGCGTACTTTGGCATCAGCTATGAGCTCTCCAGCTACGAGGAGCACGCGGTTTCCAGAGGCTCCTCCTCCCGGGCGGCGGCCTTTGTGGCGGTGCTGTGCAACGGCAAGTCCTTCTGGGGCGTGGGTATTAACGAGGATATTATTTCCGCCAGTATCGAGGCGCTGGTAGTGGCCGCCAATAAGCTCCTGGAGGACGCCAATATCACCGAGGGCAGGGAAGAGCGAATCGTGGAGATCATGAATTACATCCAGCAGCATTATCAGGACGTGACTCTGGATGTGCTGGCGGAGCAGTTCCACCTGACCAAGCCCTACCTGTCCAAGTACATCAAGGTCAAGAGCGGCATGACCTTCCAGGAGGCGGTGCGCCGGGCGCGGATGAAGAAGGCGAGGATCATGTTAAAGGAGTCCGGCCAGACCGTGGAGAGCATCGCGGCCAGCGTGGGCTATGAGAATGTGGAGCATTTTAACCGTTTATTCAAAAAGATTTATCACATGACGCCCAGTCAGTTCCAGAGGGAGGGTGGATCGCCATTATGATTTTAGCGGTAGATATTGGAAATACGAACCTGGTGATCGGCTGTATCGAGGGGGAGAGGATCTGCTTTGAGGAGCGCCTTTCCACCAACATTTCCAAGACCGAGCTGGAGTACGTGGTGGATTTCATCACGATTTTGAATTTGCACCAGATTGAGAGGGAGAGCATCACCGGCTGTATTGTGGCCTCTGTGGTGCCGCCGCTCAACACGGTGGTCAAATCGGCCATGGAAAAGTTGCTGCATATTTCCCCCATTTTCGTGGGACCCGGAGTGAAGACCGGCTTAAATATCGCCATCGACAATCCGGCCTCCGTGGGCGCTGACCTGATTGTCAACGCGGTGGCGGGGCTTATGGACTATGGGGCGCCCCTTGTGATGATTGACATGGGGACCGCCACCACCATCACCGTCCTGGATGAAAAGAAAAATTACATCGGCGGCATCATTCTTCCCGGCCTGAAGGTGTCCCTGGAGGCGCTGGTCAACGGGACCTCCCAGCTGCCCCGCATCAGTCTGGAAGTGCCCAGAAAGGTGATCGCCAGAAATACCGTGGACAGCATGAAAAGCGGCATGGTGATCGGACAGGCGGCGGAGCTGGACGGGCTCATCGACCGGATCTGGGAGGAACTGGGCACACAGACGCCGGTAGTGGCCACCGGAGGCCTGGCGGGCTTTATCGTGCCCCACTGCAGGAAGGAAATCCTGCTGGACAACGAGATGACCATGAAGGGACTGGGGTACATTTACCGTAAAAATGTGGAGGAGTGAAGGGGGTTAGCGCTTGACGGATTTTGCGGGAGTCATTATAATAAGGTACGAATTGTGCTCAGGAGGAGAATGAGAAAATGTCAGTACCATACAATCATCATGAGGTAGAGAGCAAGTGGCAGAGGATCTGGGACGATGAGAAGGCCTTTGCCGCGGTAAATGATTATACAAAACCCAAATATTACGCGCTGGTGGAGTTCCCCTACCCTTCGGGACAGGGGCTTCATGTGGGCCATCCCAGGCCCTATACCGCGCTGGATATCGTGGCCCGCAAACGCAGAATGCAGGGCTATAACGTGCTGTATCCCATGGGCTGGGACGCCTTTGGTCTGCCCACGGAGAATTACGCCATCGCCAACAAGATTCATCCCAGAATCGTGACAAAGAATAATGTGCAGCGCTTCAAGGGACAGCTCCATTCTCTGGGCTATTCCTTTGACTGGGACCGGGAAATCAACACCACCGACCCCAATTATTATAAATGGACCCAGTGGATTTTCCTGAAATTATTCAAGGCGGGACTGGCCTATAAGGCGGAGATGCCCATCAACTGGTGCACCTCCTGCAAGGTGGGTCTTGCCAACGAGGAAGTGGTCAACGGCGTCTGTGAGCGCTGCGGCAGCCCCGTCATCCGCAGGGTGAAGAGCCAGTGGATGCTGAAAATCACTGCCTACGCGGACAGGCTGATTTCCGATCTGGACGACGTGGATTATGTGGAAAAGATCAAGGTTTCCCAGAAAAACTGGATCGGCCGTTCCGAGGGCGCGGAGGTGGACTTTAAGCTGGCGGGCAAGGATGAGATTCTGACCGTCTACACCACCAGGCCGGACACCTTATTCGGCGCCACCTACATGGCGGTTTCCCCGGAGCATCCGCTGATCGATAAATATAAGGATGAGATCGGCAATTATGACGAGATTATCGCCTACAGGGAGCAGGCCGGCAGGAAGAGCGACTTTGAGCGCACGGAGCTCGCCAAAGACAAGACCGGCGTGGCGATTGACGGCATCATGGCCATCAATCCCGTCAATGGAAAGGAAATCCCTGTCTGGGTATCCGACTATGTGCTGATGAGCTACGGCACCGGCGCCATCATGGCTGTGCCCGCCCACGATACCCGCGACTGGGAATTTGCCAAAAAGTTTGACTTGCCCATCATCGAGGTGGTGGCCGGAGGTGATGTGCAGAATGAGGCTTTTACCAACGTATCCACCGGCATCATGGTCAATTCCGGTTTCTTAAACGGAATGGAGGTGGCTCAGGCCAAGAAAGCCATCATCGATTATCTGGAGGAGAAGCAGATCGGCCACAGGAAAGTGAATTTCAAGCTCCGCGACTGGGTATTTTCCAGACAGCGCTACTGGGGCGAGCCCATTCCGGTGGTGAAGTGCGATAAGTGCGGATACGTGCCCCTTCCGGAGAGCGAGCTGCCCTTAGAGCTTCCTGATGTGGAGAGCTATATGCCTACCGATACGGGAGAGTCGCCGCTAGCGGCCATGACGGACTGGGTCAACACCACATGCCCCTGCTGCGGCGGGCCGGCAAAGAGGGAGACCGACACCATGCCTCAGTGGGCCGGCTCCAGCTGGTATTTCTTAAGATATACAGATCCCAATAACGACCAGGCTCTGGCAAGTCAGGAAGCGTTAAATTACTGGCTGCCCGTGGACTGGTACAACGGCGGCATGGAGCACACAACACTGCACCTTCTGTACTCCCGGTTCTGGCACAAATTCCTCTATGACGAGGGAGTGGTGCCCACCAAAGAGCCATATCAGAAGCGTACCAGCCATGGCATGATTCTGGGGGAGGACAATCAGAAGATGTCCAAGTCCAGAGGCAATGTAGTGAATCCTGATGATATTGTCAGGGATTACGGCGCGGATACCCTGCGCACCTATGAGATGTTCATCGGCGCCTTTGATCTGAGCGCCTCCTGGAGCGAGAAGGGCGTTCAGGGCTGCCGCAGGTTCCTGGAGAGAGTCTGGAAGCTGCAGGATATTCTGGTGGACGGCGATGAGTACAGTAAGGATATGACCACCAAAATGCACCAGACCATCAAAAAGGTGGACAGCGATTATGAGAACTTGAAGTACAACACCGCCATCGCGGCCATGATGTCCCTGATCAATGATTTTTACAAGAAGGGCAGCATCAACCGGGCGGAGTTTGCCACCTTCCTCACCCTGTTAAACCCGGTGGCTCCTCATATCACCGAGGAAATCTGGCAGACTGTGGGCTTTGAGGGCCGCGTGTACCAGCAGACCTGGCCTCAGTATGACGAGGAAAAGACCAAAGAGGACACCGTCGCCATCGCCACGCAGGTCAACGGAAAGCTGCGCGGTACCATCACTGTGGCTGCGGACGCGGACAAGGAGACTGCCATCGCCGCGGCGAAGGAGGCTCTGGCGGACAGGCTGGAGGGCAAGACTATCGTGAAGGAGATTTATGTGCCCGGAAGGCTGGTCAATCTTGTGGTGAAGTAGAGGTACTGTTGCGAAAGTGACAGGCAATCCGAAAAAAATATCCCGCGGGCTTCGCTGTGCGTCAAATTACTTTAAAGTTTTCATTTGGCAGGTTGCACAGAGGCGCCCGCGAGATTTTTTTCGGATTGCCTGTTATTCACGCTGTTCAGTTCATTTCGCGGATTGCCTGTTATATAGCATATTTTACAGTTTAATTCGCTTTTCAATGACTTTTTCGATCCGGGATTGTTCCTCCTGTGTGGCATATTTTTTGATAGTGTTGAAGATCAGGCGCAGCTCCTCCCTTGTAAAGGTCAGGGCGTTTTTGTTCTGCTGGCGCTGGGAAATCTGGGCAAAATAGGCCATCAGCTCCTTTTGATTTTTTCCTTTGGATTTGTCATGGATTTCCAGAAGCATTTCCAGCTTTTCAGCCGGGATATGTTCCAGGGCTTTGTCCTGCATCCATGTCGGTTTTTCCATCATAGATCACTTCCTGTCTCAATTATTATTTTCCGTATTATGTTCGCTGCCGGGGTCCGGGGGCGATCCGAACATCCCGTTCATATCCTGCATGGCGCTCATAACCTCCATCATTTCCATCATCTCCTGAAGCTGGGAGAAGGGCTGCAACATTTGCCGAAGCTGCTCCAGCCGCGCCTGGGCGGGCAAAGGGACAAAGGGCTTGAGAGCCAGCAAAAGTTTATCAAATGCGTCCAGCTTCGCCTGCAGCCCGGCTAGGTCATCCATCCCCTGTCTCCTTATTCCCGAAGGTGTTTTTCATACCATTTTATGAAAAAAATAAGCCGAATATACGTTTCGGCGCGGGCTTGTGAACTGCCGCGATATAACGTGTGCGGATTGTGTTTCACGCGTCAGGCGGTGCATGATGCGAAAGTCATTTCGTGACAGTTTTTTATAACGCGTCGCCGGACATAAGGCGCCCTTCCGCGAAAAGGGGCGGCCGCGGGACCGCCCCAAAGTCAGAAATCAGCAGCCGCAGCCGTTGTTTCCAAGGCAGCTGCAGCAAAGCAGCAGGATAATGATCCATTCGCAGCTGCTGCCGCCCCCGAACAGGCTGTTGGTGCTGGTACCGCTGCACCCGCAGCTGTTGCCGCAGCCGCCGCAGAAGATCAGCAGCAGGATGATCCAGAGACAGCTGTTATTGCCGCCCAGAACACCGCAGTTGTTTGTGGAGTATGCGCTGGTGCCGTTGCCGCAGCCGCACCCGTTTGACAAATCACTCATGAGGATACCTCCAATTGATGGTTATGCTTTATGTTATGACGGAGGGCGCCGGAATGTGAGAGGAAATTTCCAAATGAGGCTGAAGTAAAAATTACGGTTCTTGACTTACTGGGGTTGCAATGGTAGGATAAGAATATAGAGGGACAGTTTTGCCGTTTTGCCGTTTTCCCTGTTGTTCTCTGAACTAAAAAAGAAAGCAGATGGTCTAGATGGATATGGATGAAAAACAACGTCTGCGGGAAGAAGATCTCCAGAGGCTTCGGGGACTTCGGCTCATGGATGATGATTTTTTAGGAGTAGTATTTGACGGTAATATTGAAGCAACAGAATTGCTTTTGAATATTATTTTGGGGCGGAATGATATGGTCGTGACGCAGGTCGTTGGTCAAAGGGAGATTAAAAATCCTAACGGCAGGTCAGTCAGGCTTGACATTCATGCCACAGACAGCGAAAGTAAACAATACGACATTGAGGTGCAACGCGAGGACCGGGGCGCAGGCGCGCATAGAGCCAGATTTAACAGCAGTATGCTTGATACAAGAATGTTGAAGCCCGGAGAAAAATTTTATAAGCTGGCGGAAAGCTATGTGATTTTTATTACGGAAAATGATGTGCTTGGAAAAGACCTTTCACTTTACCACATTGACCGTGTGATTAAGGAGACAAACGAATTGTTTGGCGACGGTTCGCATATCATTTATGTGAATGGCGCTTATAAGAATGACGAAGAACCTGTTGGTAAACTGATGCACGATTTCAGGTGTATAGATGCTGATGATATGAATTATAGTGTGTTGGCTGACCGTGTTCGTTATTTTAAAGAGAGCGAAGGAGGTATCGAAATAATGTGCCGCGTTATGGAAGAAATGCGTGATAAAGCTGTTAGTGAGAATAATAAAATGTGCGTAAAAGAAATGCTTAATGATGGTCTGCCTATTGAAAAAATAGCAAGGTATTTGCATATTACGGTTAAGGAAGTTGAGGAATATGCAAAAGAAACTGCTGTTGCTGTTTAAACGATAACTTCCCGATTTTTTGGACTAATTTCAGCTACTCTGGGAAAAAATATCCGTTGAGAAGGCAAGGCCCGCTGTAAAACGCATCGGGATGTTCTCCCTCTGCCAGGCTGTCAATATGAAAAACGGCGTAAAGGACATCCTGGACGCCTTCGTAAGAAGCCGGGGCCGAAACCACGCAAGGACACTGCGGTTGAGTAGCTGGACGTGAAATTAGTCCCGAAATACTGGAAGTTATCGTTTAAAATAGTGATTATTTCGTGTGAGCAGGTCTCTGAAAGAAATGAGAGATCGGGCTGCAGTAGCGGCGAAGATCGAAGAGGGAGCTGTAAAAAACAAAGGGAAGCTTATCAGATTGTGGGAATAACCCGTTTGATTACATTAAACTGTAATCAGGCGGATTATTTTTTTTCGGAAAGATCAGAAATAAAATCTTTGACATGCAGAAAAATGATACAATCAAATTAAAAAAATTTACGGAGGTGCCTGACTGATGGAAGACGAAAGAAAGGTAACAGAAGAGGAAATCAAAGAGTACGAGGAGGCCATGAAGGAGGAGGAAAAGGCCAAAAACACCATAGATAAGTACAGGCGCGACCTGAAGAAGCTGCTGAATTGGCTGGACGGCCGCTCCCTGACAAAGGCAGCGGCCACGGAGTGGAAAAACGACCTGCAGGACCAGTATGCCGCTAACAGCGTCAACTCCATGCTGGCGGCCGCCAACGGCTTCTTTCACTGGCTGGGCTGGGTCGACCTTGCCCTGGCCTACCTCAAAATCCAGCGGAAGGTTTTCTGTGAAAAAAAGA
>JAJQBK010000023.1 GCA_021203305.1 Lachnospiraceae bacterium | reverse complement strand
TTATTATATTATTGTAAAGCATTCCCTTTGTCAACAGGCAATCTGCTTTCTTCTGTATATTTTTCTACAGCTATGCATTGATGTATTTCCCGATAAAGGAGCATAATTCGCCAGCCCGATATAGTTTTCGCACAAGTCGACGCCCAATATTCCGTCCGGTGTATTCAAAAGGAAAATAAGCTCCGTACTGCCCTCTGAAAAGGAATAGTTCCCCAGTGAATTCGGACAGCTTCAGTCCCGCGAGATATTCGTGAAACGCGGGAAGAAACAGCTCAGGAACTCCGGGAAGGGCATCGCAGACTGAAACGGAAAAAACTGGAAGTTTAGGAAATTTTCACTTGATAAAAACAGTCCCATACTTTATCCTGACTAAAAGGCAGCCTCTTATATTCACTGAAATCAATACTGTGCACCATCACAACCGGACAGAAGGAGAGTTTATGATCCATATCAACCCGAAGCTGAAAGAAAAATTTGCGGAGGCCACGGATGCGGTGCTGCCGATTGTGGCCATTGTTCTGGTGCTGTGCCTGACAATCGCGCCGGTTTCGCCTTCTGTTTTGCTGTGCTTCCTCGTGGGCGCGGTGATGGTGATTATTGGCATGATGTTTTTTACGCTGGGCGCGGAGATGGCCATGACTCCGATGGGCGAGAAGGTTGGCTCCTATCTTACAAAGAGTAAAAAGCTGTGGCTGATCGTGGGGGTGGCGTTCCTGCTCGGCGTCATTGTGACGATTGCGGAGCCGGATCTGCAGGTGCTGGCGAGTCAGGTGCCGTCCGTGCCGAATATGACGCTGATTCTGGCGGTGAGCTTGGGCGTGGGCCTTTTTCTTGTGGTAGCGCTGCTACGCATTTTGTTTGGCATTCCTTTAAGGCCTCTGCTGATCTTTTGCTACGGCCTCGTTTTTGTGCTTTCGTATTTTGTTCCGGAGGAGTTTCGCGCTATCGCGTTTGACGCGGGCGGCGTGACCACCGGCCCTATGACGGTGCCGTTTATCATGGCTCTCGGCGTCGGTATCGCCTCCATACGAAGCGACCGCGGCGCGTCGGACGACAGCTTCGGTCTGGTGGCGCTCTGTTCGGTGGGGCCGGTGATCGCGGTTATGATTCTGGGCATTCTCTATTCTCCGGAAAGCTCCGATTATACGCTTTCCGCTGTCCCGGTGATCGCCGATTCCGTGGAGTTGACAAAGCTGTTCCTTATAGAAATCCCGACATACATAAAAGAAATCGCGATGTCCATGCTCCCGGTGGTGCTGTTCTTCGGCGTGTTTGAGATTCTGGCGCTGCATCTTTCCGGGCGCACACTCAAAAAGATTCTTGTGGGCCTGGTTTATACATACATCGGCCTGGTGCTGTTTCTGACCGGTGCGAACGTCGGCTTCATGCCGGCCGGGAGCTATCTGGGGCAGGTCATGGCCGGGCAGAGTTATCGTTATCTGCTGATTCCCATCGGCGCGCTGATCGGTTACTTTATCGTAAAGGCGGAGCCGGCGGTTTATGTGCTGAATCATCAGGTGGAGGAAATCACGAACGGCGCCATCTCCGCGGAAAGCATGGGGCGCAGCCTTTCGCTGGGCATCGCGGTCTCCACCGCCATTGCCATGCTGCGGGCGCTCACGGGAATCCCCATTCTGTATTTCCTGATTCCTGGCTACGCGCTGGCGATTATTCTTTCCTTTATTGTGCCGAACATCTTCACGGCAGTAGCGTTTGACTCCGGTGGCGTAGCCTCCGGCCCCATGACGGCCACTTTTCTGCTCTCCCTCTCGCAGGGCGCTTGCTATGCAGTGGGCGGAAACCTTGTCACGGACGCGTTCGGCGTGGTGGCGATGGTTGCCATGACGCCGTTAATCACCATCCAGATTCAGGGACTGGTGTATAAGATCAGGCTTAACAGAGGAAAGACCGGCGAGATGTTCGCGTACGACGGGCTGGCAGCGTATGCGGATGACGCGATTATTGAACTATAAAAGCGGCTGTGAATAGTAACTTATAAAAAACAAAGAAATGAGGAACCCCATGAGCAGTCTCAATCTGATGGTCACCATCATCAATCGAAACCGAACCAAACACTTTACCGATTTCTACAGCGCCCAGGGCCTGACCGTCTCATACATTACGCTTGGTATGGGCACGGCTTCCAGCGAAATCCTGGACTATTTCGGCCTCGACAGCAGCGAGAAGGGCGTTCTCTTCCATGTCGTGACGGGCGAGGCATGGAAAAAAGTGAAACGGGCGCTTCGGAGAGAAATGCAGATCGACGTGCCGGGGGTGGGCATCGCCTTTCTGGTGCCACTTTCGAGTATTGGAGGGAAGAAAGCGCTGAACTACCTCATAAACGGACAGGAATTTCAGAAAGGGGAGGAATCAACCTTGAAAGAGACAAAATACGAGCTTCTGACAGTCATTGCCAACCAGGGCTATACAGACATGATTATGGATGCCGCGCGTGAGGTTCACGCGGCGGGCGGCACGGTGATCCACGCGCGGGGCACCGGCACCGATAAGGCCGAGCAGTTTCTGGGAGTTACGCTGGTGCCGGAGAAGGATATGGTATTTCTCGTGGTGAAAAGCAGCCAGAAAAATGAAATCATGCGCGCCATCATGGACAAGGCGGGGCTGGAAACTGAAGCGCGGAGCATCGTCTTCTCCCTCCCGGTCACGGATACGGCGGGGATGCGGCTGATAGAGGAAATGGAAGAGGAAGGGCTGGCGTAAACGCCAGATCCTCCCTCTTTTTTTCAGCTGAACTGGCTCTGATAAAGCAGCGCGTAGAACCCGTTCAGTTTTAGCAACTCCCCTTCCCTCAACTGAACTGACTCTGGTACAACTGCGCATAGAACCCATTCAATTCAAGCAGTTCCTCATGCTTCCCCTGCTCAATAATATGCCCGTCCTTCATCACCAGGATGACGTCCGCCTCTTTGATGGTGGACAGGCGGTGGGCGACAATGAAGCTCGTCCGGCCCTCCATCATGGTGGTGAAGGCTTTCTGGATGCGGATTTCCGTGCGGGTATCGATGGAGGAGGTGGCCTCATCCAGAATCAGCATGGGCGGCAGGCAGAGCATGACGCGGGCGATACACAAAAGCTGCTTCTGGCCCTGGCTCAGGTTGCCGCCGTCCTCGGTCAGGACGGTGTCGTAGCCCTGGGGCATGCGGCGAATAAAGCTATCAGCATGGGCGGCTTTTGCCGCCTGGATGATCTCAGTTTCAGTCGCGTCCGGTTTGCCGTAGGCAATATTTTCCCGGACGGTGCCGCTCTTCAGCCAGGTTTCCTGAAGTACCATGCCGTAGTTGGTACGCAGGCTCCTGCGGGTGACGTGGCGGATATCCGTGCCATCCACCGCGATTTTTCCCTTATTCACATCATAGAAGCGCATCAGCAGGTTGATGATCGTGGTCTTGCCGCAGCCGGTGGGTCCCACCAGGGCCACTCTCTGTCCCGGTTGTACCTTTAAATTCAGGTTCTCGATCAGAGGCACATCCGGCGTGTAGGAGAAATCCACCTGCTGGATGTCCACCTTTCCTGACACATCTGTCAATGTCACTGCGTCCACATCCTCCGGGGTGAAGGAGGGCTCATCGATCAGCTCAAAGACACGCGCCGCGCAGGCCAAAGCGTTCTGCAGCTCCGTCACCACACCGGATATTTCATTGAAGGGCTTGGTGTACTGGTTGGCATAGCTTAAAAAGGTGGAAAGCTGGCCCACGGTCAGCACGCCGCGGATGGCCGAGAACGCGCCGATAATGCCCACGCTGGCGTACACGATGCTGTTCACAAAGCGGGTCGCCGGGTTGGTGATGGAGGAAAAGAAAATAGCGTTCAGGCTGCACTTCTGAAGCCTTCCGTTGATTTCCTCGAAGGTTTCCTGGGCCTCGTCCTGGTAGCCGAAGGCCTGCACCACCTTCTGATTGCCCACCATCTCGTCCACCAGAGAGGTCAGCTCCCCCCGGGTTTGGGACTGCAGCTGAAACATGGCGTAGGTCTTTCTGGCAATATAGCTGGCCACCAGCAATGACAGCGGCGTCACACAGACCACCACGATGGCCATGCCCCAGTTCACATAAAACATAAAGCAAAGAGTACCCACAATGGTCAGCACGCCGGTAAACAGCTGGGTAAAGCCCATCAGAAGGCCCTCCGAGAACTGGTCCACGTCCGCGATCAGGCGGCTGATGACGTCGCCGGAGGCGTGGGTGTCCAGATAGCTTAAGGGCAGCGTTTCCAGATGGTCAAAGGCCCGGGTGCGGATATCCCGCACCACCCGGTAGGTGATCAGGTTGTTGATGTGGTTCATCAGCCACTGAGCCGCCGCTCCCGTGAGCGTAATAATCACAATCCATTTTAAAATCCCGAAAATACCGTCAAAATCCACATCCCCCGGGCCAATGATTAAGTCCACCGCGTTTCCGGTGAGAATCGGCACATACAGGCTGGCAAACACATACACCGCCGCCAGGCCGAGGGAAAGCACCACCAGCCACTTATAGACGCCGATAAAGTCAAGAATTCTTGTCAGCGTGGATTTATGTCCGCTTAATTTCATTTTCGCCATCACTGCACCTCCTCTCTGGAAAGCTGGGACAGGCAGATTTCCCTGTATACCTCACAGCTGTTCAGCAACTCGCTGTGGGTGCCAATTCCCGCCAGTTTTCCGTCGTCCATCACCAGGATTAAGTCCGCATTGCGGATGGTGGACACACGCTGGGAGACGATAAACACAGTCATATTCTGCGTATTTTCTTTGATGGCATGACGCAGGGCGGCGTCGGTCGCGAAATCCAGCGCGGAGGCCGAGTCATCCATGATCAGAATTTCCGGCTGCTTCACCAGGGCTCTGGCAATGGTCAGACGCTGGCGCTGGCCGCCGGAGAGATTTTTGCCGTTCTGCTCAATTTCAAGCGACAGTCCCTGGCCCTTCTGCTCCACAAGCTCCCTGGCCTGGGCGGTATCCAGCGCCTGATAAATCTCCTCATCCGTGGCGTCCTTTTTGCCCCAGCACATGTTCTCCCTCAATGTGCCCTTAAAAAGGACGGATTTCTGCGGCACCACGCCCACCTTGTCCCGCAGGGCGTCCAGCGTGTACTCGCGCACATCCGTGCCGTCCACCAGAACCTGTCCCTCCCGCACATCGTAAAAGTGGGGGATTAAGTTGACCACGGAGGTCTTGCCGGAGCCGGTGCCGCCGATGATGCCCACAGTCTGGCCAGGCTGGACGTCAAAGCCGATCTCTTCCAGCGAGTCCTCTTTCGCGTTTTTATATCTGAAAAATACATCTTTGAAGGAGACACAAGGGGTCGCACAGGCTGTTTCCGTTTTTCCAGCGTCCTGACCGGACTTGCGGCTCTTTTCATTGTCGGCTTTTTCAAGGGCGCTTTCCCCTGATGCTCCGACGATGGTCTCAGGCAGTCCAACTGTTACAGTATCTTTTCTTCCGTCATAAGTCCCGCCCACAATGCTGGTCTCAATATCCATCACCGCGCTGATGCGGTTGGCACAGGCAAAGGCCTTGGACATGGACACAATCAGGTTGGCCATCTTGATTAATTCCACCAGAATCTGAGACATGTAATTGACCAACGCCACCGTCTCGCCCTGGGTCAGCACGCCGATATTGACCTGTTTTCCGGAAATCCAGATAATCGCCACAATGGAAAGATTGATAATCACATAGGTGATGGGATTCATCAACGCGGAAATCTTGCCCACGAAAACCTGGGACTGTACCAGAAGGCCGTTTTCCTCCTGAAAGCGCCTGGTCTCCGCCTCCTGTCGGTTGAACGCCCGGATGACGCGCACACCGGTCAGATTTTCTCTGGTGGTGCGGGTCACCTGATCCAGCTGCTGCTGCACTTTTTTATACAGGGGCATGCTGATGGCCATGATGCCGAAGACTACCAGGCACAGAAGCGGAATCGTGACAAGAAACGTCAGCGCCGCCTTCGCGTTGACCGTGAAAGACATAACCATGGCGCCCAGCACGATAAACGGTGAGCGCAGCAAAAGGCGCAGCGTCAGGTTTAATCCCGACTGCACCTGATTGACGTCGCTGGTCATGCGGGTGATCAGCGTGGCCGTTCCCACCACGTCCTGTTCGGTGTAGGACAGCGTCTGGATATGGCGGAACAGGTCGTTTCTGAGGGATGTGGAAAATCCCACCGCCGCCCTGGCCGCGAAATACTGCGCCGTCAGAGAGCAGGTCAGACCCACGACAGCCAGCAGCACCAGAATCCCTCCCATGCGTAAAATATAGCCGGTATCCTCGTTTTTGATGCCCACATCGATGATCTGCGCCATCACCAGGGGCACGAACAGTTCAAAGCTGGCCTCCAGCATTTTAAAGAGCGGGGCCAGAATGCTCTCCTTTCTGTAGTCCTTCAGGTATTTCAGAAGTTTCCTCATAAACTCCTCCTCAGATATTATGATTAAAGCGGCAAAAGGGTATGATACCATGGACTGCCGCGAATATTCGCCTTATCTTTTTCATGTCCTCTCCTGTTTTCTCAGAAGGTCTTTCTGAATTGTCATAAGCCGGTTTCAGGGCGCAGGATTCTCATATACAACCCTGCCATTGCAGATCGTATATCTTACCACGCCCTTCAGCTCCTGGCCAATAAACGGGGAATTCACCGCCTTAGAGCGAAAGCTCTCTCCCACTACAAAGCCCGCCGCCGGATCAAAAAGCACAATATCCGCCGGGCCGCCCTCGGCCAGATAACCGCAGTCCAGGTGATACATCCGCGCCGGATTGTACGCCATCTTCTCCATCAGCTGGCAAAGCGTCAGATACCGCGGCTCTACGAGTTCCGTAACGCACACCGCCAGGGAAGTCTCCAGTCCGATGACGCCGCTGGGCGCTTCCGTCAGAAGCTTTGCTTTCTCCTGAACGCTGTGGGGCGCGTGATCCGTGGCAATCAGGTCGATGGTACCGTCCACCAGGCCTTCCACAATGGCAAGCCTGTCCTCCGTTGTCCTGAGCGGCGGGTTCATCTTCGCCAGTGTGCCGTGCTCTATCACAGCCTCCTCCGTCAACGCGATATGATGAGGCGTCGCCTCCGCGTGAATGTCCAGCCCCGGATGCTCCTCCCTGGCCCTTCGGATCAGCTCCACGCCCTCCTTCGTACTGATGTGCTGAATATCCATGCAGCAGCCAGTCTGCGCCGCGAGTGCGATATCCCGCCCGATCATGCTGATCTCCGCCTGCCTGTCCGAGCCGCCGATGCCGAAATATTCCGACGCCTTTCCATGATTTACGCCGTTATTTACAATAAACGTGGGATCCTCCTCATGGAAGCTGATCGGCACTTTCAACGCGGCTGCCGCGGCCATGGCCTCCAGCGCCAGCTTCTCATCCATGAGCGGCACGCCGTCGTCCGTAAAGCCAGCCGTACCGGCCTCCTTTAAAGCCCGCATGTCCGTCAGCTTCTTCCCCTGCATGCCGACTGTAACTGTACCGCAGGTTTCCACATGGATGCCGGTCTCTTTTCCCTTATTCAATACATACCGCACCGCCTCCACGGAGTCGATGGGCGGCTTCGTGTTCGCCATCATGACCACCGTGGTGAAGCCGCCCGCCGCGGCCGCGGCCGCGCCAGTCAGGATGTCTTCCTTATAAGTCAGTCCCGGATCCCTGAAATGCACATGCACATCCACCAGTCCCGGCCCCGCGCAAAGGCCGCTGCCATCAAGAATCTCTGCACCCGTCGGCGGCTCAATCACAGGCGCTATTTTTTGTATTCTATCCCCTGAAATCAGGATATCCCCCAGCGCCTGAGTGCCGCTTTTCGGGTCAATCACCGTCACATTTTGGATCAGAAGCATCTGTTTCTCTCTACTTTCGTCTTTATTTTCACTGCGGCACATGCAACCTAAAAAACAACAGCCACAGTGAACTGTTTCGTTTATTTTCCAATTTTTCAGGCAGTTACAGTGTACAACCTTTTTCTGAAAATGTACAGAAGGATTTTGTTTGCTTGCGCACTTCCTGTTTTACATGTATAATAAGTCTGCACCGAAGATAAATGTAAAAATACATATGATGGTAATTTTACAGAAATTGGAGGTGAACATTATAAAGCCGAAAGAAGAACAAACTGTCAAATCGACAGTCAAAGACAGCGTTTTCTGCCATTTATTTCATGACAAACGCTACCTGCTGCAGCTTTATCAGGCTCTCCACCCGGAGGACACTAAGGCGATCGAAGACTCCCTGACCAACATCACCATCGATAATGTACTGATGAACGGTCAGTTTAACGATCTTGGTTTCCGGGTAGACGACAGGCTGATGATTCTGGCGGAAGCACAATCGACATGGTCCCCGAATATTATCATCCGGGCTCAGCTCTACCTGATGGAATCCTATCAGAAATATTTCAGCGAAATTGGGGCAGACTTATACGGAAGCCGGAAAATTAAGCTTCCAAGGCCAGAGTTATATGTGATTTTTGTCGGAAAACGTACTGATCATCCCTCAGAAATTTCCCTGGCCAAAGAGTTTTTCGATGGAAAAGAATACGCTATTGACGCCAGAGCAAAAATTATATACGGAAGCGTAACTCCTCATGCTGACGGACAGGAAGATATCATCGGGCAGTACATAGCCTTTACCAAAGTCTATGATGCACAGCGTCAACTACACGGAAAAACCAGAACGGCCATTGAAGAAACCATTCGCATTTGCCGGGAAGAAAATATACTAAAGGATTATCTGCAGGAATGTGAGAAGGAGGTGACTACCATTATGTCATTCTTATTTGACAAGGAAACCATTTACAGGAACCATGACAATGCCATCCGGGGAGAAGTAAGAGATGAAACAAAAGAGGAGGCTGCCAGAAAAATGCTCTCGAAGGGCAAACTTTCCGTGGAAGAAATTGCGGAATATCTCGATCTGCCAGTAAATGAAGTTCAAAAACTTGAAACTGAAATTCTTCAGAAAGTCTGATGAATGGTGCCATCACCATATGTCTTAATATTTCTGATGCGATCACATACTTTATTCAGGAAAGCCCCTCTCCCTGTCATTTTTTCACAGGTCCGGAGGGGCTGTTTCTATCCGTCATTTCCAGTACATCGGCACCTCCTCCTCAAACGCCTCCGTCCTCAATACAATATAAGGATACTGCGCCTCATTGATCCGCTCCTCCCCGGCTGCCGGCCCCAGCAAAGACGTATCTACCAGCACCCCGTTCTCCCCCAGGAAAAAATCGTTGACCACTATAGTATACCCGCTGTTATCCTGCTTTCCATACCCAATGCATACATACAGATACTCATTGTCAGTGTATGTCATCTGAAAGGCTTCCTCATACCTTTCCTCAATCAGTGGAAGCAGCTCCTCCGGAATCCGGTCCTCATCCAGGATGGTATAATCCAGGTCCTCCACCTTCTCTCCTGCCCCGGAGTTGACCTCCGACACGCTGCACGCCGTCAGCAGTGCCATCACGCAAATACACACTGCCAGCAAAAGCAGGCTGTACCGTCCCTTAAGTGAACTCCTGTCGGGAACCCGGCAATTCTCCCGCCTTTTGTCCGGCTCCTCCTCAGCCATGCCCTTTTTTATTACATTCATCATCATTCCAAAGCTCCGCAATTTTTGTAAATTATATGTCCCTCAGCCAGTCCACTATGCCCGGCATAAAAAAAAGCCACGGCAATCTGCCGCGGCCGACACTCCGCCAGCCGACAGGAAACCGGTTACTGTTTCCTGTTGGCCATGAAGAGTAAAATATAATCAAAATCATGGACAGTAAAATATCAAAATCGTTGCTTTTTCCCGGACAACCGTTTATACTTAAGAAAGCGTTTTTCAAAAAAACGCCCGACGCCGGAAATACCCGCATCCGTCCAAAACGTTTTTCCGGGGCCGGCACCTGACATTCCCGCAAAGGACCTTCAGATTATGATACGGACTATCCTCGTTTTATCATTGATTGTTTTATACCTGATCCTGACGATCCCCGTTCTGATCGTCTTTCATTTCCTGCACAGAAAATATCCGGAAAAGGTCGACCTCATCAGCCTGCATATGATACAGTGGGTTCTGCGCGGCGCGCTTTTCTTAAGCGGCACAAAGCTGACTGTGCTGGGAGAGGAGAATGTGCCGCATGACCGTCCTGTGGTCTATATTGGCAATCACACCAGCTATTATGACGTGGTCATCGGCTACACCCGTGTGCCGGGGCTGACCGGCTTCGTGGCTAAGGACAGCATGAGTAAAATCCCACTGCTGAATCTGTGGATGCTCCGCGGAAAATGCGTTTTCCTGAACCGGGATAATATTAAGGAAGGCATGAAATCCATCCTGGCCGCTATCAGGGAAGTAAAAGAGGGTATTTCCATCTATATCTTCCCGGAGGGAACCCGCAACAAAACCCCGGACACGTTTATGGAGTTCAAGGAGGGCAGCTTTAAAATTCCGGAAAAGAGCGGCGCTCCCATCGTCCCGGTCACCTTTGTCAATTCCCACTCCATCTATGAGGACCACAGGCCCTTCATCAGGAGTGCCCATGTGGTAGTAGAATACGGGAAGCCCATCGACATGAATGAGCTGGACAAAGAGACCCGAAAGCACATGGGAAGCTATGTGTCCGACATCATCCGTGAAACCTATGAAAAAAATAAGGCGGCTTACTTTTCATAAGCCGCCTCAGGTCTTAAAAAGAGCGGTGCAGAGCCGCTCTTTTTATTGCTTTTTACGCCGATTACTCCACAATCCAGTCCACAACCTCCTGAAAACCCATGCCGTGGGAAGCTTTGACAAGCACCGTGTCCCGCTCAAAATCCGCGGGCGTAAAGGCTTCAAAAAAGCTTTCCTTATCCGGGAAATAAAAGAGCTGATTTTCCTTCGGGACGGCGGGCCTCTCTCCCGCGGAAACAGACACTGCCTCCGTTACAGCCACAGCTTTCCGCGCGCCCTCATACATCGCCCGGGACAGCCTTCCGATACAGATCAGCCGGTCCACCCCGGCCTTCACTGCGTATTCCCCGACTCCGCCATGCAAGGCAAGCTCCTCCTCCCCCAGCTCAAACATATCTCCCAGAACGGCGATTTTGCCGCCCTTCGCCGACATCAGAAGGTCGATGGCTGATTTCACAGAAACCGGATTGGCGTTATAGCAGTCGTCAATTACTGTCATTGCCTCTTTTCGTATAATATGGCTGCGGCCATCTACCGCCCGCACAGAAGCGATGCCCCTGACAATCTCCTCATTGGCAAGTCCCAGCAGATGTCCCACCGCCGCCGCGGCCAGAGCGTCTGCCACCATATGCTCCCCGGGTAGCGGCACAAAAGCCTCCGCGCTCTCCCCGAACACATTCATGGTAAAATGGCTGCCAAACAAATCAGTTTCCAGGATTTTTTCCAGAGATACGTCTGCTTTCCGCCTCGAATCCATGGAAAAAAAACAGGGGCTTTGCCCTCTCACTTCCTGCACCGTGATCAGCTTGTCATCATCCCCGTTCAGCACAGCCCTGCCGTCCGCGGGCAGCCCCTGAAAAATCGCGGTTTTTGCCTTCAGCACACCGTCCCGGTCTCCCAGATTCTCCAGATGGCACTGACCGATATTGGTAATGACAGCAATGTCAGGTCTGGCGACCTCAGTCAGTCTCTCCATCTCTCCAAAATGATTGATCCCCATCTCCACCACGGCGGCCTCATGCCCGTCGCGGATCCGCAGAATTGTCAGCGGCAGACCTACCTCATTATTAAAATTTCCCGCCGTTTTTAAGACCCGGTATCTGCCGGACAGAGCCGCGGCGATCATCTCCTTGGTGCTGGTCTTGCCCACACTGCCGGTCACGCCCACCACCGGAATGGAAAGCTGGCGCCGGTAAAAAGCGGCCACCCGCTTCAGCGCCAGAAAGCTGTCCTCCACCTGAATCCAGGGAATCGGAATGCCGGAGGTCTTCTCCCCGGGAATCTCCTCGCCCGACGCCTTGTCGCCAGGCTCTATCTCTCCGGGTCCTGTCTCCCCGGGTCTTGTCTCCCCCGGCGCCTTCTCACAGATCACCAGCGCCGCGCCCTTCTCCACCGCCTGCGGAATGAAGTCATGTCCGTCCACCCGCTCCCCGCGAGTGGCAAAAAACAAATATCCCGGCTCAATCTTGCGGGAATCCAGCTCCGCGCCGGTAATTTCAAAGTTTTCCTTCCCCCCGCCGTTGACCAGCGGTCTGCCCAGGCAGGACGCTATATTCTGCAATGTCATATTTTTCATAAAATATGCTTAGGAACTGTTGCGAAATGATATGCCCATCCTGCACTTGCTGATACGTGAAGCACAATCTGTACATATTATTTCGCGACAGTCCCTTACCCTTTCATCGAAATATCAATAATCCACTGGCACAGCTTTGCGTAATCCATTCCCAGCGCCAGCGCCTCCTGAGGCAGTAAGGACGTGGGCGTCATTCCCGGCAGCGTGTTGGCCTCCAGGCAGTAAATGCTTCCGTCCCCGCCCATCATAAAATCCATCCTGGCGTAATTTTTCAGATGAAGAACTCTGAATACCTCCTCCGCGCAGGTCTGCATTTCCCGGGTTTTCTCCTCCGCAAGAAGCGCCGGGCAGGTCTCCACCGTGCTTCCCGGCTGATATTTATTTTTATAATCGTAAAAGCCCGTGATGGGCGCGATCTCAATCACCGGAAGGGCCTCGCCGTTCACCACGCCCACGCTGAATTCCCGGCCCTGAATATACTGTTCCACAATAATTTCATCATCAAGAGCAAAGGCGCCGGTCTTCGCCGCCTCATATTCTGACGCGTCCGTCACAATATAGGTTCCCACGCTGGAACCGCCGCTACAACACTTGACCACCAGCGGGAAAGGCACCGTCCGCGGATCTGGCTCCCCTTTTTTCAGCGAGATCCCCGCCGGAGTGGGAATCCCGTGCTGCCGGAATAAGTCCTTCGCAATGGATTTGTCCATGGCCAGCGCACAGCTCACATAATCTGTCCCCGTATAGCGGATACCCATCAGGTCAAAACAGGCCTGAATCTTGCCGTTCTCGCCCTCCGCCCCATGCAGCGCCATAAAGACCACGTCCGCCCGCTGGCACAGGGAAATCACATTGGGGCCAAAAAAGCACTTCTGCCAGTCCGGCCTCATGGCGATAATCCGGTCAATGTCCGGATGCTCCTCTCCCACCTGGTCGATCTGTGCCGCCCAGTCCTTCTCCATCGTGAAAATATCCTCAGGGATTTCTCCCGGGACTCCCAGAAACACATCCACAAGAATCACCTGGTGTCCCAGGCTCTTTAACGCCCTGTAGGCGCCCATTCCGGAGGAAAGGGAAACATCCCG
This sequence comes from Lachnospiraceae bacterium, assembly GCA_021203305.1. Lineage (GTDB taxonomy): Bacteria > Bacillota > Clostridia > Lachnospirales > Lachnospiraceae > RGIG6307. Next base: position 1,910 of record JAJQBK010000023.1, on the reverse strand, counting down.
CTCCGTACTGATGCCCCCCGCCAATACCACAATTTTCATACCATTTCCTCACAATTTGCCGTTTACAGCCACTACCGAACGAAGTAAAAATATAGCAGCTCCAATCTGTCTGACATTTTATTTTGAATCGCACATCATGTCAAGGGCATTTTGGAATTCAGGTCATTATCTATCTTTTCTTTCTCCTTAAACTCCTCTTATAATCGTCATATAATTCAGGAACTTTCGTCTATATAAGTGAAAAGAAAAACAGGAAAGGGTGGTGAAAGCTATGAAAAGAATATATTTATTGGGAACGGTATTGTTGGCTGCGTTCATACTTACCAGTTGCGGAAAAGCGAACGAAGGAAAGCTGACCGGGCCGCCGGAACTCACAATCAGCTATGATGGAGAGACTTATTCGGTTTTGAAGGGCGGCTATTCCTGGACGTACGAAAGCGGGAACGGAAAATATACAAGTACTGTTGCTGATGCGGAGCACCCATTGCAATGTCAGGAGCTGTTTTCGCCAATATACGTCAGTGATGGTTTCCTGACGGTTACATTGAATTTCGAGGTGAATCCGGACACTGTTTTGGTCAGATGTTGGAGCGATGAATATTGGGATGATTTCGAAAACGCAGTGGAAGAGGATATTGATGTCGATAATATGGCCTTTGAATTAAAGACGGACGGAGGTTATATTTACCAGATTGTCGGAACATGGGATAGCTGTGAAGGCTGCAAAGGCATTGCTGATTATAGTTTTTACGTGCTGCCGGATGGCTCAGTGTCAGAAGCGGAAGAAACAGACGGCATAGGGCCATTGGTCATGGTTAACGGGAGCTTATATTGCAGTACAGGAAAGGAGAGTACCATGACTGCCCGGTGCGGCATGATGGATGGAGAAATCACCTCATCTGTGGAAAGTACAGAAATTCCATCTGAAGACAACCAGTCGAACTTCGGGACAGGATATGGGTATCAATATGGTTCGGGGGGGGACTGTCGAAGTATACATGGACGGGAAATGGATTGTTTTTGAATCTGGAGAATTCCCAATACGTCAATTTTCTCTTTCTGATTTGAAGGGCGTATGTAACTTTGGTTCCCCGTATGCTGTGACGGGGGAATATCCCCCGCCAGCAAACTGAAAATTCCGGTACAATTGCCATACCTGTTACATCCGGTTAATCCAGATGTTGCCGTTGCTCTTTAAAACTACTGAAATTGTTTCAAAGCCGCCAGTCTGGAAGTCCACCTGGTATCCGGTTTCTGTTTTCCTGATGGCCGCCTCGCAGTTCAGTTCAGAAAGCCGCTCCAGGAAGTCTTCGTCCTGTTTGTCCATGGCGTATATGACCTTGTCTTCCATCCGCTCCTGCTCAGAAGCTTTCAGCTCCCGGTAGTGCAGGAAATCCCTCTGCTCCTCCGTCCGGCTGGTGCAGATGCATTTGTGGAAGTAACTGCCACAGATCATATAAATGATGTAGCACATGGCTAAATTCCTGTTGCATTTTCTTTCTGCGCTTGCGTAATTTGTTCTCATATAAGCATTCCTTTCTTTTTTTCATTTTTTGCCGCCTTAATGCCGCCTGCCCTGGCGGCGTTCCGGGGGTTGTTCCGGGGGTTGTTCCGGATACGTTACGGCTTATGCAGTTGTCAAGGCGCACAAAAAAAGCCAACTACCTGGGAGATCCGGACAGATTCCTACCCTGTCTCTTCCACGATAATCAGCTAAATTTGTGCTTTATGCTTATACGAGATTTTCTGTATTTACTTTATAAAATGGAGATAATGGGACTCGAACCCACGGCCTCTTGCATGCCATGCAAGCGCTCTCCCAACTGAGCTATACCCCCAAACTTTTTCTGGTGACCTGATTAGTATATCATATTTTTTTAAAAATGGAAGAGGAAATTGAAGATTTCTTG
>JAJQBK010000008.1 GCA_021203305.1 Lachnospiraceae bacterium | reverse complement strand
CACTTGTGGGAACATATTTGTTGTGAAATATGTCCACTTTTCAAAATAATTTTATGGAGGATTAAAAAAATGAAATCTTTTGAGTACACCATCAAGGATGAGATCGGTATCCACGCAAGACCCGCCGGCCTGTTAAATAAGGAGGCGAAGAAGTACAGCTCCGCCGTGACCATCACCCGCGCTGACAACGGCAAGACCGCGGATGTGAAGAAGCTGATGATGCTTCTGGCTCTGGGCGTGAAGTGCAACGATACGATCACCGTGTCCGCGGAGGGTGAGGACGAAGAGGCGGCCGCCGCCGGTCTGGAAGAGTTTTTCAAGGCTAATCTGTAAGGGTAAAGAAGGTATTTTTCATGGAAAAAGTAACTGGTCAGAAAATTTTAAATGGTATTGCCATCGGCAAGATTCTTTACTATGTAAAGGCTCAGGGCAATGCGGAGAAGAGGACCATCAGCGATACCGAGGCTGAGGTCGCCCGTTTTGAGGCTGCCAAAGAGACCGCTCAGGAGCAGCTTCAGGTGATTTATGAGAAGGCTTTGGCGGAGCAGGGAGAGGAGACAGCCCAGCTGTTTGAGGTTCACTCCATGCTGCTGGACGATGATGATTATAAGGATGCCATCCTTTCCAAGATCAACGACGATAAGGTGAACGCGGAGTACGCGGTGGCGGCCACCGGCGAGGAGTTTGCCGAGATGTTCGCCAGCATGGAGGACGAGTACTTCCAGGCCAGAAGCGCGGATATCAAGGATATTTCCACCCGTGTGGTGAACGTGCTCTCCGGCGTGCAGGATATGAGCGACCTGGCCGAGCCCTGCATTCTGGTGGCGGTGGATCTGGCACCCAGTGAGACGGTGCAGATGGATACCTCCAAGCTGCTTGCCTTTGTCACAAAGGAAGGCTCCACCAGCTCCCACACCGCGATTTTGGCCCGCAACATGGGCATCCCGGCGCTGATTAAGACTCCCATTGACGAGAGCTGGAACGGAAAGCTGGGCATTGTGGACGGCGCCGCGCAGACGCTGATCATTGATCCTGATGAGGCCACTCTGGCGGATTATCAGGAGAAACAGAAAAAGGAGCAGGCTGAGAAAGCGTTATTACAGGAGCTGAAGGGCAAGGAGTCGGTCACCAAAGCCGGCAGACATGTGAAGCTGTTCGCCAATATCGGCAGTGTGGCGGATATGGAAGTGGCGAAGCGAAATGACGCTGAAGGCATCGGTCTGTTCAGAAGCGAGTTTTTGTACCTGAATTCCAGTGACTTCCCCACAGAGGAAGAGCAGTTTAAGGCATACAAGGCTGTAGCGGAGGGCATGGAAGGCAAACAGGTGGTGATTCGGACGCTGGATCTGGGCGCGGACAAGCAGGTGGATTATTTCAATCTGGGCAATGAGGCGAATCCGGCTCTTGGTTACAGGGCAATCCGTATCTGCCTGGAGCAGCCCGAGATTTTCAGAACTCAGCTGCGTGCGCTGTTACGGGCCAGCGCCTATGGCAATATCGCCATTATGTACCCGATGATTACTTCTGTAGAGGAAGTGCGGGATATCAAGGAAATCGTGGCCGAAGTCATGGCTGAGCTGGACGGGGAAGGCATCGCCTACAATAAGGATATCAAGCAGGGCATCATGATCGAGACCCCGGCCTCTGTGCTGATCAGCGATCTGCTGGCGAAGGAAGTGGACTTCTTCAGCATGGGTACCAACGACCTGACACAGTACACCCTGGCGGTGGACCGTCAGAACAATAAGCTGGACCGTTTCTACAAGCCTCACCATGAGGCCATCAAGCGGGCGATTAAGATGGTCTGTGATAATGCTCACGCGGCCGGCATCTGGGCCGGTATCTGCGGCGAGCTGGGCGCGGATCCGGAGATGACAGAATTCTTCCTCACCAGCGGTGTGGATGAGCTGTCCGTGGCCAGCGGCATGATTTTACCGCTGCGCAAGAAGATCAGGGAATCTGAGATTGGATGAGGAAGCTTCGTCAATTTTCATCCATTCAATGAAAGATAACGAAATGGGCTTTGGCATATAGTCAAAGCCCATTGCTGTTTCAGGGGTTTCGTGAAAAATGATGGAATGAATACCGAAGTTAAACCGTCCACCCTCCGTCCAGAGTAATGATCTGCCCGGTCAGATATTCCGGCGCGGAGGCAAGCTGCAGGCATAAGGCGGCAACCTCCTCGGGCCGACCGATCCGGTTGGCTGGAATTTCCCCGATCAGTGACTGGATTTCCTTTTCGGACAGGTGGGCGTTCATAGAGGTATCAATCAGGCCGCAGGCAATGGCGTTAATCTGCACATTGGTTGTGGCTGTTTCTTTTGCCAGGGCTTTTGTCAGGGCATTGACAGCGCCCTTGGAGGCGGAATAGGCGCTTTCCATGCTGGCGCCGTGCTCTCCCCAGACGGAGGAAATATTGATGATACGACCGCCGCCCCGGCTCAGCATCCCGGGCAGCAGATATTTACAGCTCAGAAAAACGCTGGTCAGATTGGTGTCCATCACCCGCCGCCAGTCGGAAAGCTCCATATCCTGCAAAAGTCCAACGAAGGAGATGCCGGCGTTATTGATCAGCACATCCATGGCGGGCAGTTCTTTCAAGAACGCTTCATATGCCGCGGCGTCGGCAACATCTATTGCAAAGCAGGCGGCGTCCGTGCCGTATGCCTGTCTCCAGACTTCAGCGGCTTCTTCCATCGCCTTCAGATTTTCCTTACATATCAGATATAGCTCCCAGCCTTCCCTGGCAAAGGCGGCGGCGATGGCCTGACCGATGCCGCGGGAGGCGCCGGTGATGCAGATTTTATTGGACATAGGACAGTTCTCCTCTCTTCTTGCCTATTGTACCAGTAATTTTCAATTCTATCAACGTTGGAATTTTTGGACAGCGGTTTTCGCATTATCCGGCATGATCCGCGCAGATTGTTTTTGACAGTTCCTAAGGCATCCTGTCGGCCGAGGGGAACCGAAAGCGGAATTTCTGATTTGCCAGGGGACTATTTTGGACTTTACTTTACTTTCACTCAATGGCATAATGAGAAAAAGTCCGGTGGATACAGGGGCGAAAGCAGACCGCGGGAGAGGAAAGGGGCTTTCAATACGAAAAGGGCAAAGAAACCATGGAACAGGAAAACGGAAAATTACGGCTTCAGAACATAATTTTATATTATATCGTCCAAAATGAAGGTGTGGCTGTCACAGGATGGAAGGGCGGCGGCAGCGTGCTGACCGTGCCAGAAGAGATTGAGGGGCTGCCGGTGACCGCTGTGGGCAGAAAAGCGTTTTTGAGATCGGACATGCTGGAACGGGTGGTTTTGCCGGAAACCGTGACGCGGCTGGAGGATTATGCCTTCGCCCAGTGCGGACGGCTGAGGGAGGTGCTGTCCCCCAGTAAGGTATCGCTGGGGACAGGCGTTTTCAAGGGATGCAAATCCATGGAACGGCTGGCACTGGAAAACGTACTGCCGGACGCGCAGATTTTGCTGGCGGCCCTGTGCTGCCGCATGAAAGCGGATTATCTGCTGAACGATATGGAAAGAGGCAGTGAAAGGTGGTTTGCGCGCTGGGATCAGAGACTGTGTTCTTTTTTAACGGAAAATGACGAGGAGAGCTACCATGATCTGGTGTTCTGCGGGGAGGAGGATATCGGCATCCGGATGCAGGATCAGATGATGGATGAGAGAAAGCAGAAGGCGTACCTGTGTTTCTTAAGGCTGATGAACCCGGCTTTTCTGGATGAGACGGGGAGAGGGGCTTTCGCGGGATATCTTTGCAATCATACAAAGGACTGTGTTTCAGAGGAGGCCTGGCAGGTGCTGAGGGAACAGTTCACGGATCAAATAGCCTGCTATAGGCTCTTTGCCAAAATCGGCGGGATCCATGAGGATAATCTGGAAGGAATGCTGGCGGATCTGGATGAGGCGCACGCGGAGGCGAGGGCGTTTCTGATCAGATATAAGGAGGAAAATTTTCAGAAGCGGGATGTATTTGGCAGATTTGCGCTTTGAGGCACTGAGAACGGTAGCAGTTTCACTATAAAGATGGTGTACACGATCACGATGGGAATGGCTGTTTACGCAGCCCGCGATTGGCACTGTAGTAAACGGCATAAAGACGTTTATTGTAAAATAAAACCGGACAGGAGGAAGAGTAAAATGAAGGATATGATTATTATCGGTGCCGGGCCGGCGGGGCTTTCCGCAGCGGTCTACGGGCTGCGTGCGGGCCTGGATCTGGAAATACTGGAGTCCAGTTATATGGGAGGAGGCCAGGTGCTGAACACCTATGAGGTGGACAATTATCTGGGGCTGCCCCATTCCAACGGCTTTGACATGGGAATGACATTTCAGAAGCATGTGGCGGATATGGGGAAGGAACCGGTTTCCTGCGAGGTGACGGGAATTGAAAAGAGGGATGGAGTCTTTCGGATTACCACTGATCAGGGGATGATGGAGAGCAAAACGCTGATTCTGGCAAGCGGCGCCGTCAATCGAAAGCTGGAGGTGCCAGGGGAGGAAGAACTGAAGGGAAAGGGCGTCTCCTACTGCGCCACCTGCGACGGCGCCCTTTATCGTGGGCAGACCGTGGCAGTGGTGGGCGGCAGCTATACCGCGGTGGAGGACGCTATTTATCTGGCCGGTCTCTGTGAGAAGGTGTATCTGATTCACAGGCGCGACAGCCTCCGGGCCGGCGCCGTTCTGGAGGAGCGGCTGAGGGCGCTTGTCAATGTGGAGATCCTGTGGAATACCCTTCCGGCAGAGATTCTGGGAAAGGATGAGGTGGAGCGGTTTCGTGTCAGGAATAAACTGAGCGGAGAGGAGTGCCTCCTGGACGTGCAGGGCGTGTTTGTGGCGGTGGGAACAGTGCCCAATACGCTTCTGGTGCGGGGGTTGGTTGAGATGGACGAGTATGGCTATATTGTCGCCGGAGAGGACTGCGCAACATCTGTGCCCGGGCTGTTCGCTGCGGGAGATCTGCGGACGAAGAAGCTGCGCCAGATTATCACCGCGGTGGCCGACGGGGCCAACGCGGCCACCTCTGCCTGGGAGTATCTGCAGGGCTGACAGAGCGAGGAAGCAACGATGGCAGCAGAATTGCGCATAATTATCTGACAATTCCAAAAATAGTTTTTCCCTCAAAAAATGCGGAAAGTTCTTGACAAATGAAAAATTAGCAAAAATTACAAATCATTTTGCAGGAAAAGCGTCATAAAATGAATTCCCCGCGGAGGAGCCGCCGCGAAAAGATGAGGAAAAGCGCAGAGTTGTCCACATGGCTATGCCCCCGGATTTTCGGATTTTTACAAGTTATACACAAAGTTATCCACTTTATCCACATTCGGCGGCGCGGGATTTGTCCGATCCTGCATTTTTTTGCCGGAGAACAATCGTTTTGTCGAAAATGAACAGAAAAAGAAAAACAAGGTAAAATCCGTGAAAAATTCCATGGAAAAAGTTGTCAGAAAAATAATCTGAGAAATGACTCATCTTTGTATATGCGCAGATCCGGAAATGAAATGTGCTTCCGATCTGAAAAATGTGCGGGGCTGGTGTCCTGCATATTTGCGGCAATAAAGAAATGTAAAAAAATTTAAAAAAACTGAAATAAGGCGTTGCATATTGCCTGACCTTATGGTAAAATACCAGCGATTGATAAAAAAATAACAATATGCACCAAATGAAAGAAGGAGAACGAACTATGGCAAAGAAGGTTGTATTGGCAGGCGCGTGCCGTACCGCCATCGGTACGATGGGCGGCACCTTAAGCACAACTCCCGTGGTGGATTTGGGCGCGATCGTGATCAAAGAGGCTGTGAATCGGGCGGGCATTAAACCGGAGGACGTGGATCAGGTTTATATGGGCTGTGTGATTCAGGCCGCGCAGGGACAGAACGTGGCAAGACAGGCCTCTATCAAGGCCGGACTTCCCATTGAGGTACCGGCGGTGACCATGAATGTGGTCTGCGGTTCCGGATTGAACTGCGTAAACCAGGCCGCGCAGATGATTCTGGCGGGCGATGCGGATGTGGTTGTGGCAGGCGGCATGGAGAATATGTCCATGGCTCCCTACGCTGTTCCCCAGGGCCGCTACGGCTACAGGATGAACAACGGCGTGCTGGTGGATACCATGATCAAGGACGCGCTTTGGGACGCGTTCAATGATTATCACATGATTAAGACCGCGGATAACATCTGTGAGGAGTGGGGACTGACCCGGGAGGAGATCGACGAGTTCGCGTTAAAGAGTCAGTTAAAGACAGAGGCGGCACAGAAGTCCGGCGCGTTTGATAAGGAAATCGTTCCCGTCACCGTGAAGAAAAAGAAGGAGACCATCGAGTTTAAGGTCGATGAGGGGCCGCGCCACGGATCCACCATCGAGGGACTTCAGAAGCTTCGTCCCATCAACCCGGGCGGCTTTGTGACCGCGGGCAACGCCTCCGGCATCAACGACGGCGCGGCGGCTATCGTGGTCATGAGCGAGGAAAAAGCCAAAGAGCTTGGCGTGACGCCGATGGCCACTTATGTAGCGGGCGCACTGGCCGGCGTTCGCCCGGAGGTTATGGGCATTGGCCCTGTCGCCGCGACAAAGAAGGTGATGGCCAAAACCGGCATGAAGATCGAGGACTTCGATATCATTGAGGCCAATGAAGCCTTCGCCGCTCAGTCCGTGGCGGTGGGCAAGGAGCTTGGCATCGATGTGGATAAGCAGCTAAACCCCAACGGCGGAGCCATCGCCCTGGGACACCCGGTGGGCGCTTCCGGCTGCCGTATTCTGGTCACCCTGCTGTATGAGATGCAGGCAAAGGGCGCGAAGACCGGCCTGGCGACTCTGTGTATCGGCGGCGGCATGGGCTGCGCGACGATTGTAAAGATGGATTGATCTGGTATCGCGTAAAAATCCGGAGGATTATTTTTATATGGACTTTATTTTATATGAGGCGCAGGGCAGCGTGGCTGTCCTGACCATCAACAGAGAGCGTGCGTTAAACGCCTTAAACTCCACCGTATTGGAGGAGCTGGACCAGGCCATTGACGCGATTGACCTGGATGCCGTCCGGTGCCTGATTATCACCGGCGCGGGGGCGAAGAGCTTCGTGGCCGGCGCGGACATCGGAGAGATGAGCAGCCTGACCAAAGAGGAGGGCGAGGCCTTTGGCAAAAAGGGCAACGATGTCTTCCGTAAGATTGAGACACTCCCCATTCCCGTCATTGCGGCGGTCAACGGCTTCGCATTAGGCGGCGGCTGTGAGCTGGCCATGAGCTGCGACATCCGTATCTGCTCCGAGAACGCGGTGTTCGGGCAGCCGGAGGTCGGCCTGGGGATCACCCCCGGTTTCGGTGGAACCCAGAGGCTGGCTCGTATCGTGGGCGTCGGCATGGCAAAGCAGATGATCTACACCGCCCGCAATATCAAGGCGGCGGAGGCTTACCGGATCGGTCTGGTGAATCAGGTCTGCGCGGCGGAGACGGACGCGGAGGGCAATGTGGTGAAAACCGCGCAGGAGGTACTGATGGAGACAGCGCGGAAGCTGGCCTCCACCATTGCAAAGAACGCCCCCATCGCGGTGCGCAACTGCAAGAAGGCCGTCAATGAGGGCCTGGAGGTTCCCATGGACGAAGCCATTGTGATTGAGGAGAGGCTCTTCGGAGACTGCTTTGAGACAGAGGATCAGAAGTACGGCATGGCCTTTTTCCTGGATAAAAATAAGGAAAAGGTGAAGGAACCGTTTCAGAACCGATAATGGTTTTGAGCGGATACAGGATATGCAATGTAATTTATGGCGGTTATGAGGAGGAAAACGGCCCAATGGCCGCCGGAGCATTAAAATACAGGAGGCAATATTATTATGAAAGTAGGCGTAATCGGCGCCGGTACCATGGGGTCCGGCATTGCGCAGGTGTTTGCTCAGACTCCCGGCTATCAGGTGTATCTGTGCGACATCAACGAGGAGTTTGCCGCAAACGGCGAAAAGAAGATTGAAAAGAGCTTCGCAAAGAGAATCGCGAAGGGCAAGATGACCCAGGAAGCGGCGGATGCCGTTCTTAACAACATTACCACCGGTGTGAAGGACATCTGCACAGAGGCGGATCTGATTGTGGAGGCGGCTCTGGAGGTAATGGACGTGAAAAAGCAGACCTTCAAGGAGCTGCAGGACATCGTTCCCGCCACCTGCATTTTTGCCACCAATACCTCTTCCCTTTCCATCACTGAGATCGGCGCGGGACTGGACAGGCCGGTCATCGGTATGCATTTCTTTAATCCGGCTCCGGTAATGAAGCTGATCGAGATCATCCGCGGCGCCAACACCACAGATGAGGTCTTTGACAGGGTGAAGGCTATTGCCGAGGAGATCGGCAAGACACCGGTGGAGGTCAACGAGGCGGCTGGCTTTGTGGTAAACCGTATTCTGATTCCGATGATCAATGAGGGCATCTGCGTGTACGAGGCCGGTGTGGCTTCCGTGGAGGACATCGATACCGCCATGAGGCTGGGCGCCAACCATCCCATGGGACCGCTGCAGCTGGGCGACTATGTGGGACTGGACATTGTGCTGGCCATCATGGAGGTTATTTACGCGGAGACCGGTGACAGCAAATATCGTCCGTCACCGCTGCTTCGCAAGATGGTGCGCGCCGGCAAGCTGGGTGTGAAGACCGGCGAGGGCTTCTATAAATATAATTAATTTCAGGAAAGATGACATCAGGCAGACTGTTTTTACGGGCTGCCTGTATGTGCTAATATGATTTGAAGGAGATAAAAAAGACATGGATTTTACTTTAGGCAAAGAGTATGAAATGGCGAGACAGTTATTCAAAGATTTCGCCGAAAAAGAAGTAAAGCCCCTTGCGCAGGAAGTGGACGAGACCGAGAGATTTCCCCGTGAGACTGTGGACAAGATGGCGAAATATGGATTTCTCGGTATTCCTGTTCCGAAGGAGTACGGCGGACAGGGCTGCGACACCTTAACCTACGCGATGTGCGTGGAGGAGCTTTCCAAGGTCTGCGGCACCACCGGCGTAATCGTATCCGCACACACCTCTCTGTGCATTGACCCGATCCTGACCTACGGGACGGAGGAGCAGAAGCAGAAATATGTAGTGCCTCTCGCGAAGGGTGAGAAGCTTGGTGCGTTCGGTTTAACCGAGCCCGGCGCCGGCACGGACGCCCAGGGACAGCAGACCAAGGCGGTCTTAGACGGCGACGAGTGGGTCTTAAACGGCTCCAAGTGCTTCATCACCAACGGGAAGGAAGCCGACGTCTACATTATCATCGCGGTGACCGGCAAGGTGGAGAAGCGAGGCCGCGTGCAGAAAGAGATTTCCGCTTTCATCGTGGAAAAGGGCACCCCGGGCTTTACCTTCGGTACCAAGGAAAATAAGATGGGCATCCGCGGCTCCTCCACTTATGAGCTGATTTTCACTGACTGCCGCATTCCGAAGGAAAATCTGCTGGGCCAGAAGGGCAAGGGCTTCAACATTGCAATGCATACCCTGGACGGCGGACGTATCGGTATCGCCGCGCAGGCGCTGGGTCTGGCGGAGGGCGCGCTGGAGACCACAGTCGCTTATGTAAAAGAGAGAAAGCAGTTCGGCAAGGCCATCGGCTCCTTCCAGAACACCCAGTTCCAGCTGGCTGACATGGCGACCAAGACAGAGGCCGCGAAGAACCTGGTTTATAAGGCTGCCTTAAAGAAGGATGAATTCAAGAAGAACCCGAAGGTTTCCTACTCCGTGGAAGCGGCCATGGCGAAGCTGTATGCCGCTGAAACAGCTATGGAAGTGACCACCAAGGCAGTGCAGCTGCACGGCGGCTACGGCTATATCAGAGAGTACGATGTGGAGCGCATGATGCGCGACGCCAAGATCACCGAGATCTATGAGGGTACCAGCGAAGTGCAGAGAATGGTCATCAGCGGCGCGCTGCTGAAGTAAAATGCCGGCTGTTATACATGGTGACATATAGTGAATTGAAAGTAAAGTGAGAGGAATAAATAACATGAAAATAATTGTTTGCATCAAACAGGTTCCGGACACCAAGGGCGGCGTGAAATTCAACCCGGACGGAACATTGGACAGAGCGGCCATGCTGGCGATTATGAACCCGGACGATAAGGCCGGCCTGGAAGCAGCACTGAGATTAAAGGATGAGTATGGAGCGGAGGTAACTGTTCTGACCATGGGTCTGCCCAAGGCGGCGGACGCATTGAGAGAAGCCCTTGCCATGGGCGCGGACAAAGCCATTCTGGTGACTGACAGAGTGCTGGGCGGCGCGGATACCTGGGCAACCTCCACCACCATCGCGGGCGCTATCCGCAATCTGGAGTATGATCTGATTATCACAGGTCGTCAGGCCATCGACGGCGATACCGCGCAGGTTGGCCCGCAGATCGCGGAGCATCTTGGTATTCCTGTTATTTCTTACGCACAGGATATTAAGATTGAGGGCGACAAGGTTGTGGTGCAGCGTCAGTATGACGACAGATATCATGTGCTGGAAGCGCAGATGCCCTGCCTGATCACAGCGTTGAGCGAGTTAAACAAGCCCCGCTACATGACGCCGGGCGGCATCTTCGACGCATGCCAGGCTGAGATTATCACCTGGGGCAGAAAAGATCTGGTGGATGTGGACGACTCCAATCTGGGCCTGGCCGGTTCCCCGACCAAGATCGCGAAGGCTTCCGACAAAGTCCGCAAGGGTGCGGGCGAAAAGGTGGTGCCGGAGTCTCCCGAGGACGCGGTCAGCTACATTGTCGGCAAGCTGGATGAGAAGCATGTGATCTGATGATACAAGGGACCAAAAGCCAGAAAGCGAGTGCTTACGCAAGGTACGCCCTACGGGTGTGCATGAGCATTTCTGACTTTGGGGAACGCAACATCATCAAAATATCGTTGAATATCAGAGGTGAATAATATGAATTTAGAAGAATACAAGGGCGTATATGTATTTGCCCAGCAGGTAGATAACGTAATCGGCAGCATCGCCTTTGAGCTGCTTGGCAAGGGCAAAGAGCTGGCGGCCGATCTGGATACCGATGTGACCGCAGTTCTGATCGGTTATCAGGTAAAGGATCTGGCCGATCAGCTGGCCGAGTATGGCGCGGACCGTGTCATCGTGGTGGATGATCCGGAACTGGAAACCTACAGAACCGAGCCTTACGCGCAGGCGCTGGCAGGTGTCATCAATGAGTTTAAGCCGGAGATCATGCTGGTAGGCGCGACCGCCATCGGCAGAGATTTAGGCCCCACTGTTTCCGCGAGAGTCGCGACCGGTCTGACCGCGGACTGCACGAAGCTGGATATCGGCGATTTCCCACTGACACCCATCCCCGGCAAGGAGCAGCTGCACAAGCAGCTTCTGATGACCCGTCCGGCATTCGGCGGCAATACCATCGCTACCATCGCCTGCCCGAACAATCGTCCGCAGATGGCGACCGTCCGCCCCGGCGTGATGCAGAAAATCGCACCTGTCAAAGGCGCGAAGGCTGAGGTGATCGAGTTTAACCCGGGTATTACGGTGAACAATAAGTTTGTCACGATCAAAGAGGTAGTTAAGGCCGTTTCCAACACGGTGGATATCATGGACGCCAAGATCCTGGTCAGCGGCGGCCGCGGCGTTGGCAGCCCGGAGAACTTCAAAATTCTGGATGATCTGGCTGAGGCAATCGGCGGCACTGTCAGCTGCTCCCGCGCGGTAGTGGACGCGGGCTGGAAGCCGAAGGATCTGCAGGTCGGCCAGACCGGCAAGACCGTCCGCCCGAATGTTTACTTTGCCATCGGCATCTCCGGCGCCATTCAGCATGTGGCCGGCATGGAGGAATCTGACATCATCATCGCCATCAACAAGGATGAGGACGCCCCGATCTTCGATGTGGCGGACTACGGCGTGGTCGGCGACCTGAATAAGATCGTGCCCCAGCTGACCGAGGCCATCAAGGCCGCGAAGGCGAACAAATAAATATTTGTAATAATGACATACAGAAAATCTGCCGCACCCGCAGGGCGTGTACCGCGTGTAAGGGCAGATTTTTCTGCATGTTCTGCGTGTCCGCTTTGAAACCGATGATTTTACGCGTGCCGTTCATACGAAGGGCGTCCTGAAGAGAAAGCGGATGTGAATGAATAAATATGAGGTAAATGACTATGAATTTCGACTATGTATTAGCGAAGGTGAAAACCTTAAGCAAAAAGAAGGCCGCCATTGCCGCTGCCCAGGACAGCGCGGTTTTAGAGTGCGTCAAGGCCTGTAAAGAACAGGATATCGCGGACGTCGTGCTGGTGGGCGACCAGGCAAAAATTGAGGAGATCGCGGGTCAGATCGGTCTGGATCTGGCCGACATTGAAGTGATCGACGAGCCGGATATGGTCGAGGCTTCCTTAAAAGCGGTGAAGCTGGCGCATGACGGCGATGTGGACATGTACATGAAGGGCCTGGTGGATACCAAAAACTTCTTAAAGAGCGTTTTAAATAAGGAGGTGGGCCTGCGTACCGGCGGCGCCCTGTCCCATGTCAGCGTCTTTGAGGTGCCGGGCTTTGACCGCCTGCTTTTCCTGACTGATGTAGCCTTCATGACCTATCCGACACTGGAGGATAAGGTACATATCATCAACAATACAATTCCGGTCTGCAGAGCCTGCGGCGTGGAAGTACCCAAGGTTGCCCCGGTGGCGGCGGTAGAAGTTGTCAACCCGAAAATGCAGGTGACTGTGGAGGCGGCGGAGCTGACCAGAATGAACGAGGCCGGTGAGATCACGGGCTGTATCATCGATGGGCCGCTGTCCCTGGACCTGGCGATCGACCCGGAGGCGGCGAAACATAAAGGCGCCACCGACCGCAAAATTCAGGGCGACGCGGATGTGATTCTCTTTCCGGATATCCATGCCGGTAATCTGGTGTACAAAGCTCTGGTACACACCACAAAATCCAAAAACGGCTGCATCCTGACCGGTACCAAGGTGCCGGTAATTCTGACCAGCCGTTCCGATACCTTTGAGACTAAATTGAATTCCATCGCGCTGGCGGCTGTTGCCGCGGAGGAGCTGCAGCAGGGAAAGTAATCCTGCCATAGAATGAGAAAAGTGTCCGGATGTGAGCGCGCATGTCCGCTTAAAAAGAAGCGGAACTGCCCGTGAGAAGCGTTCGGAAAAGGGGAAAAAGAAAATGTCAGTCAAGAGTTTAATTATCAACCCGGGCTCCACCTCCACCAAGATTGGTGTTTTTGAGGACGAGACCCTCTTATTTGAGGAAACGCTGCGCCACACCACAGAGGAAATCGCACAGTTTCCCATGATCGTGGACCAGAAGGATTTCCGCAAAAAGATTATTACGGATCTGCTGGAGAGCAAAAATTTCGATATCAAAAGTCTGGATGTGGTTGTAGGACGGGGCGGTATGCTGAAGCCCATTCCCGGCGGCACCTACGCCGTGACGGAGGATCTGCTGGAGGATCTGAAGGTGGGAGTTCAGGGTCAGCACGCTTCCAACCTGGGCGGCATTCTGGCCCGTGAAATCGCGGACGAGATCGGTGTACCCTCCTACATTGTGGATCCGGTGGTGGTGGATGAGCTGATGCCCATCGCCAGATATTCCGGTCATCCGGATCTGCCCCGCACCAGCGTCTTCCACGCGTTGAATCAGAAAGCGGTAGCCAAGCGCTATGCCAAAGAGGTCGGCAAATCTTATGAGGAGCTGCGCCTGATCGGCGTCCATATGGGCGGCGGCGTGTCCGTGGCGGCTCATGAGTACGGCAGAGTGGTAGATGTGTTCAACGCGCTCGACGGCGACGGCGCTTTCTCCCCGGAGAGGGCGGGCGCGGTACCGGTGGGCAAGCTGATCGGCCTGTGCTTCTCCGGCAAATATACGGAGAAAGAGGTCAGAAAGATGCTGACCGGCAACGGCGGCTTCAACGCCTACTTGGGCACCAACGACATGCGCGAGGTGACGAAGCGCGCCAACGAGGGCGATGAGAAGGCGAAGGAAGCCAAGGAAGCTTTCCTTCTGCAGGTATCCAAGGATATCGGTTCCATGGCCTGTGTCCTGAACGGCAAGGTAGACCAGATCATTGTCACCGGCGGTATCGCTTACGGCGAGGATGTGGTGGCGGGCCTGAAGGAAAGGTGCGGCTGGATTGCGCCCTTCACCGTTTATCCCGGTGAGGATGAGCTGCTGGCACTGGCCCAGGGAGCTCTTCGGGTATTAAACGGGGAAGAAGAAGCAAAAGTGTACTAAGATATGATAAAAGTCCTTTTCAACTGGATATATATTCTCTTTACAACCTTTTGCCTGGGCTTTGGCTTTTCGGCCTTTGGCAAAAAAATACTGAGGTATGAAATACGGCGCCTGGAAAATATTCTGCTGGGCGGGATGATTCTGGCGACCGTATACGCTCAGGTATTCAGCCTGTTTGCCGGAGTCGGATTTGGAGCCAATGTGGGATTGATCCTCATTTGCGTGGCTCTCATTTTCGCGTTTCATCAGGAAATGATGGAATTTCTGCAAAATAAATTCAAAAGTCACGGGATTGCGTACAGGCTTGCGGTATTTGCCCTGTTTTTGCTGTGGGCATATTTTACCTCCAGGGGGACCATGATCTATGACTCCGACCTGTATCATGCCCAGAGCATCCGCTGGATTGAGGAATATGGCGTGGTGAAGGGGCTGGGTAATCTGCATCTGCGCTACGCTTACAACAGTTCCGTTTTTTGCGCGGCCGCTCTTTACAGTATGAAATTTGTTTTTGGCCAGTCCATGCATACGCTGAGCGGTTATTTTGCTTTTTTGCTGAGCATTTCCGTGCTGCGGATCGGAAAGTGCGTCAGACGGCGGAAACTTCTGTGGTCTGATTTCGCCCGTATCGCGGCGGCCTATTACATGACCCGCATCTGTGATGAGGTGGTTTCTCCGGCATCGGATTATCCGGCTATGCGCCTGGTTTTTCTGATAGTGACTGCCTGGCTGGAGCAGTTGGAATCAGATGAAAAGGATGAGATCGCGCCTTACGCGCTTCTGTGTGTGGCGGGCGTATACGCGGTGTCGGTGAAGGTGACGGTGGGGCTTTTGCTTTTGCTCGTCATCAGGCCCGCGTATCTTCTGATCAGGCAAAAACGGGTGATGGAGATTTTTCTGTATATCGGGATGGGCGTCCTCATTCTGGCTCCCTGGATGACGAGGACGGTATTGATTTCCGGCTATCTGCTTTATCCCTATCCTGCGCTGGATTTGTTTGATGTGGACTGGAAAATACCAGCCTATCTCGCCGAGAGGGACGCCGCGGAGATCAAGGTCTATGGCCGTAATCTGTATTTTGTGGAATATGTGGACACGCCGTTATCGGAGTGGTTTCCACAGTGGCTGAACGCGCAGCAGGGGGCAGCCAGACTGATGATCCTGGCGGATATTGCTTCCGTGGGCCTGCTTATTTTAGGGTCGGCGGTATGTCTGATCAAAAGGGCATGGAGGCATCTGGACTCTCTGCTCGTGATGTGGGCCGTCAGTGCCTCTTATCTGCTGTGGCAGCTTTCCGCGCCTGTAGTGCGGTATGGGTATGCTTATATTCTGCTGACGCCAGTGCTCATGGCCGGGTGTATGGCGGTGGTATGCCTGTCTTATGACAGGAAGATATTAAATGAAATACTTCTGCTTCCCGTTGCGGCGTTCGGATGCTATATCATTTATACAACAGCGGTTTACGCCTGGCAGATTCGTCTGGATCCGTATTATATTGCCCAGCAGGACTACGGCAGCAGTGAATGCGAGGCCTTTGAAGTGGGCGGCGTCACATTTTACCGGCCGCTATACGAGGAGAGAGTGGGCTACGATATCTTTCCGGTAGTCTTTCAGGGCCTGGAATTTGAGTTGAGAGGGGAGAGTATTGAGGACGGTTTCCGCTCGGCCATGCCGGATGAGGAGACGTATTATGAAAATTATTATTGAAGAAAATACATTTAACGGCATATCGAGTCAGAAGTGAAAGCCCGGGGCTTAACTGCGGGACTGCTTTTGAGTATGAAAAAAAGGCCTCCGGTTCTGCGCACAGAACAGGAGGCCTTTGCCTGCGTGAAAAGTCTTATTTTCTTATTGTCGGACAGACCTATTTCCTGATCTTTCTGACAATCCAGATCAGGAGGCAGGAGCCGATCACCCCGCAGATAATGCCGCCGATGATGCCGTTGAAGGAAATGCCGATCAGTCCGAAGAGCAGGCCGCCCACGAAGCCGCCGATGATGCCGAGGACGATGTTGAATACCAGGCCGCCCTCCACATGCATGATCTGTCCGGCTACGTAGCCGCAGATGGCGCCGATGATGATGGATGAAATAATACTGAGCATAATTGAAATACCTCTTTTCCTGAAAAGTTGACGGGGTTCTTTATAAGAGAAGCTTCAGGGCGGCCCATAGAGCATTCTTTTGTGGAAAATATTCACGAAAAAATATTCCGGCAAAGGTCTGAAGCTGTTCTTATGTTGTCAGTCTAACGGAAACTTGAAATATTTCTTCGCGTTATTATAAGAGATGCCTCTGACGATCTCTTCTAACATCTCCCAGTCGCAGGGATATTCCCCGTTCTCCACCCAGTTGCCGATCAGGTTGCACAGGATGCGGCGGAAATATTCATGCCGGGTGTAGGATAAGAAGCTTCTGGAGTCAGTCAGCATGCCCACGAAGCCGCTTAAGTTGCCAAGGTTTGCCAGGGAAATCATCTGGTTCTGCATACCGACTTTGTGATCGTTGAACCACCAGGCGCTGCCCTGCTGAATCTTGGCTATCGCTGTGGAATCCTGGAAGCAGCCGAGGATGGTGCCGATGGCCTCGTTGTCGTTGGGGTTCAGGGAGTAGATGATGGTCCTGGGAAGCTGATCGGTTTTGATCAGGGCGTTCAGGAAATCCGCCATCTGGGCGCTGGGAGCGTAATTGTTGATGCAGTCGTAGCCGGTGTCCGGGCCGAGGGACTGATACATCAGCTCGTTATTATCCCGCTTGCAGCCGTAGTGGAGCTGCATGGCCCAATCCAGTCGGTTGTATTCCTTCGCCACGAAAAGTATGAAAGCGGTCTTGAATTTCAGCTCGCAGGTCTTACATACAGATTTGCCTGCCAGACGGTTCGCGAAAATTTCCTCGATCTCCTCATCGGAAGCGGGCTCATACATTACATACTCGAGAGCGTGGTCGGAGACGCAGCAGCCCTGGCTTGCAAAGAATTCCATGCGGTTGACGAGGGCCGCTTTCAGGTCGGCAAAGCTCTTAATCTCAACGCCGCTGACTTTGGACAGGGTCGCCAGATAGTCCAGGTACTCGGGCTTTTCGATGTTCATGGCCTTGTCCGGTCTCCAGGCAGGCAGCACCTTCACCTCAAAGGTCTCGTCCTCTTTAATCTTCTGATGCCACTCCAGGCTGTCCACCGGGTCATCGGTGGTGCAGATCAGAGTCACGTTGGACTGGCGGATCAGGTTGCGCACGCTCATGGAGTCTTCCTGGAGCTTTTCATTGCACAGGTTCCAGACCTCCTCGGCGGTGTTTTTATTTAACACGCCATAATAACCGAAATATCTCTGCAGCTCTAAATGAGACCAGTGGAAGAGCGGATTGCCGATGGCCTTGCCCAGGCACTCAGCCCACTTGAAAAACTTCTCCTTGTCGGAGGAATCGCCGGTGATGTATTTCTCCTCCACGCCGCAGGAGCGCATGAAGCGCCACTTGTAGTGGTCGCCGCCCAGCCAGACCTGGGTGATATTCTCAAACTTGCGGTCTTCGGCGATCTCTTTGGGGTTGATATGACAGTGATAATCCAGGATGGGAGTGGTCGCTGCATATTCGTGATACAGTTTCTGGGCCGTTTCTGTCTCCAGCAGAAAGTTCTCGTCCATAAATTTCTTCATTTTTTGCCTTACCTCCATAAATACGTATCCATCAAATGCCTGCGGGTGTTTCGCGGGAAAGCCTTCTGGCCGTTTGATGAAATCATGCGGAATCTTTTTTTGCACGATTAAATTTATTATAAGTCATAAATCTGTGAAACACAAGGAGTTATGAGGGAATTTTTACAATTGTGGGTTCTGTGAATATGAACTTTAATTCCACAATTTCTCAAAAGCGCATTGACGAATATCCCGTTTTGATATAAAATTTATGTAATTGTTGGGTGCGGAAAGAGTTTTTTTGTGCATAGTAACAATGGGAAACTGACGCCATGGCGTTCCGTGAGATAAGCCGTGGCATCACAGGGGCGGGTACATTACCCCGGCAGTATCATAAAAAATGACAGATGGGAGAACAGGTATGGAGCAATTAAACAAAACTGTCACCAAAAAGGTGGACAGACCGGTAAAGGTAGTACAGTTCGGCGAGGGCAATTTCCTGCGTGCCTTTGTGGACTACATGATTGATATCGCCAACGAGAAGGGCTTGTTTGACGGCGATATCGTGCTGATCAAGCCGATTCCCTTCGGCAGCACGGACATGTTCCATGAGCAGGACTGCCAGTACACGGTATCTCTTCGGGGCATCGTGGAGGGCGAGGCGAAGGTGCTCAACAGGGTGATTACCTCCGTGAAGGATATTGTGGATACAGCGACGGAGTATGACAAATACATGTCCTTAGCTGAGATCGACACCCTGCGTTTTGTGGTTTCCAATACCACAGAGGCGGGCATCGTGTATGATCCCACGGATGAGTTTGATTTAAAGCCGGCGAAGACCTTCCCCGGCAAGCTGACCCAGTTTTTATACAGAAGATATACCACCTTCAGCGGCGCAGCGGACAAGGGGCTTGTGATGCTGCCCGTAGAGCTGATTGACGACAACGGCATTATGTTAAAGAAGTGCGTCAACCAGCTGATCGACCTGTGGGGCCTGGACGCCGGCTTTAAGGCCTGGGTCAATGAGAGCTGCATTTTCACCTCCACTCTGGTGGACCGCATTGTGACCGGTTATCCGAGAGCCACCATCGAGCAGGAGTGGGAAAAGCTGGGATATCAGGACAAGATTCTGGTGACCGCGGAGCCCTTCGCTCTCTGGGTGATTGAGTCCGAGAAGGACATCAGCGGCGAGCTCCCGTTAGATAAGGTGATGGCGGACATGCCCGGCATGGACGTGATCTTTACGGACAATCAGAAGCCGTACAAGCAGCGCAAGGTCCGTATCCTTAACGGCGCTCATACCTCCTTCGTGCTGGCGGCTTATCTGTGCGGCTATGACATTGTAAGAGACGCCATGAAGGACAAGGATATCCGCCCGTTCATCAAGGCGACCCTGTATGATGAGGTGATCCCGACTCTGACGCTTCCGAAGGAGGAGCTGGAAGCCTTCGCGGCGGCGGTGGAGCTTCGCTTCGAGAATCCTTATGTGGATCACGCGCTGATGGCGATTTCTCTGAATTCCGTCTCCAAGTGGAAGGCGAGATGTCTGCCGTCCTACTTAGGCTATGTGGAGAAGACCGGGAAGATTCCGACCCATCTGGCATTTTCCATCGCGGCTCTGATGGCGTTCTATACCGGTTCCGAGATCCGCGACGGCAAGCTGGTGGGACACAGAGGAGAGGAAGAGTATCTGGTGCAGGACGACGCCGCGGTGCTTGAGTTCTTCGCTGAGAATTCTCAGAAGTCCACGGAAGAGTTCGCGGAAGCGGTTCTTTCCAATGAGGACTTCTTCGGCCAGGATTTGACGAAGGTGGCGGATACGAAGGCCGCGGTTACCGCTTATCTGGCTGACATCAAGGCAAACGGAATGAGGGCTGCGTTATGCAAAGTTTCTTAAGAATAAATGACAATGACAACGTGGTGGTGGCTATCGAGACGCTCGGGCCCGGCACTGTTGTCAGGGTCTCCGATGATTTAACCGTGACCGCGCAGGAAGAGATTCCTGCCGGCCACAAGATGGCGCTTGCGGATATCCCTGAGGGAAGCCCTGTAATCAAGTATGGCTTCCGCATCGGCAACGCGAAACAGGATATCAAAGCGGGGCAGTGGATTCACACCCACAATATCAAGACAGCTCTGGGCGATCTGCTGGAGTACACCTATGAGCCGGTTCCCTACGAAGAGAAGACTACGGAGGATGTAACCTTTATGGGCTTCAACCGCCCGGACGGCAAGGTCGGCGTGCGCAATGAGATCTGGGTCGTTCCTACTGTCGGCTGTGTCAATGACATTGCCAAACTGATTGTAAAAAAGGCCAATGAGTATGTGAAGGGCTCTGTGGATGAGGTTATCACCTTTACCCATCCATACGGCTGTTCTCAGATGGGCGACGATCAGGAGCACACCCGCACCATTCTGGCGGATCTGATCAATCATCCCAACGCGGGCGGCGTGCTGGTGCTGGGACTGGGCTGCGAGAATTCCAATATCGACGTGCTGAAGCCCTATATCGGTGAGGTGGACCCCAACCGTGTGAAGTTCCTGGTTTGCCAGGAATCCGATGATGAGATCGCGGACGGCGTAGAGCTTTGCAGGGAGCTGATCGATTACGCGGCGGGCTTTGAGAGGGAGCCCATCAGTGTTTCCAAGCTGGTGGTCGGCATGAAGTGCGGCGGCTCGGACGGCTTTTCGGGTATCACCGCCAATCCCTGCGTGGGACGCTTCTCCGACATTCTGGTATCCAAGGGCGGCACCACTATCCTGACGGAGGTGCCGGAGATGTTCGGCGCGGAGACGATTCTCATGAACCGCTGCGCCAACGAGGAGCTGTTCCACAAGACCGTGGATCTGATCAATGATTTTAAGAATTATTTTAAGTCTCACAATCAGACCATTTATGAGAATCCGTCCCCG
This sequence comes from Lachnospiraceae bacterium, assembly GCA_021203305.1. Classification (GTDB taxonomy): domain Bacteria; phylum Bacillota; class Clostridia; order Lachnospirales; family Lachnospiraceae; genus RGIG6307. The sequence continues at coordinate 34,956 of JAJQBK010000008.1, read as the reverse complement.
GGCAATAAAAAGGGTGGCATCTCTACCCTGGAGGACAAGTCCTTGGGATGTACGCAAAAGTCCGGTTCCTCTCTGGTGAAGGGCGTCCTGTCTTATGGCGAGCGCGTTTCCACACCAGGGCTGAATCTGTTGAGCGCTCCCGGCAACGACCTGGTGGCTTCCACAGCGCTGGCGGCCAGCGGCGCGCATATTGTGCTGTTCACCACAGGCAGGGGCACTCCCTTCGCGTCCCCGGTGCCTACGGTGAAGATCTCCACCAACTCCCGTCTGGCGGGCAAGAAGTCCAACTGGATTGATTTTAACGCGGGCGTGCTGGTGGAGGATCAGACCATGGCGGACACCGCGCAGAAGCTGTTTGACTATGTGGTGGCGGTGGCCTCCGGCGAGAAGGTCTGCTCGGAGCAGAACGGTTTCCACGATATGGCCATTTTCAAGCAGGGCGTTACCTTATAAGATCATACATGATGCCGGAAATATCGGGCAGGTTCTGTTCCCTATTTCCGGCATGCTTATTATAAAAGTGTTGTCAATAGCCGGACCTCGGGCCGTATATACGCAAGGTAATCCCTGCGGGTGTATACGGCTAAGAGTATGGATATCAGGCTTTTATATGAGAACGCGCGAAAGGATTATTATGAAAGAAAGACTGATTCAGGCATACGAGGCCATGAAAAACGGCGATTTCACCTCTGACATGGTGAAGGAAACCGTGGAGGAGCTGAAGGCGCTTCCGAGAAATGAGCTGGGCGTTTTCGACTTGTCCGCTGTTTCGGACAATGTCTATGAGGCCGGAGGCTATGTGTACCCGGTATACATGCTTTATGAGACGAAGGCCAATGGCAAAAAGGGCTATATGGATCTGATGGCACAGCTTCGTGCCCTGTCTCCCCGGGATGGCCATGACCTGTCTTTAGAGAACGCCGCTTACTATCTGGATATGATGGTGAAATGCATCGACGCCATCAGTCCGGAAATCTATGAAATGTACCGGGAGCTGATTGACATGTTCCGCGGCTGCATGAAGGAGACTCTGGTGACAGCGCAGGGGCAGCACGGCGCGGCGGTTCGTTCTATTGGGGGGTCCATAGAGAGAGCCTGCGGCATGGACATCATTCTGGCGGAAAAATATATCGACACCGCGAAGGCACTTCAGGAGGCATAAAAATATGAATATTACGCTGATTATGAGTACAGCCAGAAGTGCTGTGATTGAGCTTGAGGACGGCGGCCGTTATTTTACAAAAAAACCGTACCGGATCTGTCTGAATGGAAAAGAATACGGCGGGACTGACCGGACGATCACCAATCTTTTTGACTTAAAGCCGGAGACGCGCTATCTGGCGGAGATTTACGACGGGGAGACGCTGGAGGGAAGCCTGGAATTTACCACGGATTATGAATATGTGACTCTCGATGTGCGTAAATTCGGCGCAAAGGGCGACGGCGTGTCGGATGATACCCACTTTATTCAGGCGGCCATCATGGCCTGCCCCAAATACAGCAGAGTGCTGATTCCGGCGGGGACCTACCGCATTACCTCTTTATTTTTAAAGAGCAATCTGCGGCTGGAGCTGGCAGAGGGCGCGGAGCTGAAGGCCTTTACCGACAGGAGTAAATTTGTGACCATGCCCCCCAGTATTGAGAGCTATGATGAGACGGACGAGTATTTCCTGGGCACATGGGAGGGCAATCCGCTGCCCATGTACGCGGCCATCATCAGCGGCTATCAGGCCAAGAATGTGATTATTTACGGCGCGGGCACCATCAACGGCAATGCAAGCAAGGAGGACTGGTGGAATAATCCCAAGGTCATGAGGGGAGCATTCCGTCCCAGGCTGTTCCACATCAACAACTGTAAGGACGTGACTCTGCAGGGCATTACGGTGTGCAACTCTCCGTCCTGGACGCTGCATCCGTTCTTTTCCAAAAACCTGCGCTTCATCGGCATTACCATCCAGAATCCGTCTGATTCGCCCAACACGGATGGACTGGATCCGGAGTCCTGCAAAAATGTGGACATCTTGGGAGTGCGTTTCTCCCTTGGGGACGACTGCATCGCGGTGAAGTCCGGCAAGATCTACATGGGCAGCCGGTTTAAAAAGCCCTCGGAGAACGTGATGATCCGCCAGTGCCTGATGGAGGACGGCCACGGGGCGGTGACCCTGGGCAGCGAGATCGGCGGCGGCGTGGTGAATCTGACTGTACAGGACTGCCTGTTTCGTAATACGGACAGGGGGCTGCGCATCAAGACCCGGAGAGGCCGGGGCAAGGACGCTGTCCTGTCCAATATTACATTTAGGAATCTGACGCTGGACAATGTGATGACGCCGTTGGTAGTGAACGCTTTTTATTTCTGCGATCCGGACGGGCGTACCGAGTATGTGCAGTCCAGGGAGGCGTACCCGGTGGACGAGCGCACCCCGGTGCTGAAGAAAATGCTCTTTGAAAATATGGAATGCACCAACTGTCACGTGGCGGCGGCCTATTTTGACTGTCTCCCGGAGCAGAAGATGGAGGAGCTGGAGTTAAAGCATGTGCATGTAAGCTACGCTGACAACCCGAAAAAGGGCGTCCCCGCCATGTCCGAGGGCGTGGAGGAGTGCAGCAAAAAGGGACTCTTTGCCCGCAATATTCAGAAGCTGATTCTGGAGGATGTGACCATAGAGGGGCAGGAGGGGGAGCCCATGGAGCTGATCGGCGTGGATACGCTGATACAAAAGTAACAGGAGAACCTGTGCTCTACAGGGGCGTTCGCGGCGCGTGGAAATTTCTGATCGTGATCCGGCGCCCGTATCACCATAGAAGGAGGAAAGTATGCAGTTAGGACTTCGTTTACATGATACCAGAGATTTGCCGTTTGACGAAAGAATCGCGGAGGTGGCCTCCCAGGGCTTTTCCTGCGGCCATCTGGCTCTCGCCAAGGTATTTCCAAAGGAGATCAGCACCGCGGATGAGGCGCTGACCCCCGGCTTTGCCAATTATCTGCGGAAAATATTCGCGAAGCACGATGTGGACTGCGCGGTGTTAGGCTGTTATCTTAATCTGGCCAATCCCAATCCGGTGACGCTGGCAAAGACCACTCACAGATACATGGCCAATATCCGCTTTGCCGCCGCTCTTGGCGCGGGAGTAGTGGGAACTGAGACCGGCGCGCCCAATGAGGGTTACACCTACGGCCCGGAGTGCTATACAGAGGAGGCCCTGCAGATTTTCATCAAAAATCTGCGCCCGGTAGTGGAGTATGCCGAGAAAATGGGTGTGATCGTGGCCATTGAGCCGGTGTTTAAGCACATTGTCTGCAATCCGGAGCGCACCCGCAGGGTGCTGGACACCATCCATTCCCCCAATTTGCAGATCATCTTTGACCCAGTGAATCTGCTGGACATCTCCAATATTGACAGGGCAGATGAGGTATTCGCGGAGGCTATCGACGCCTTTGGAGATGATGTGGCGGTGATGCATCTGAAGGATTACCGCGTGCAGGACGGAAAACTCTTAGCCTGCGGCGCCGGACTTGGAGAAATGAATTTTGACCGTATTATGAAATTCCTGAAGACGAAGAAGCCCTATATTTACGCCACTCTGGAGAATACCACTCCAGGGGACGCGGTGCAGTGCAGGGAGTTTCTGGAGAAGGAGTACGCGAAAGCCTGAAAAGGAAGCCGGAGACAGAACCCGGAAGAAAGAAATGACAGGTGCATGCCGATGGCGAAAAAATGGGAAAACAAAAACGAGAACGTTGGCGACGGAAATTGGTAAGACAGCAGACGGCAGTCGATTTGACAGGCGGAATGGGACAATGATGGAATTAACTGATGGAGTACTCGCAAGAAGGAGCATTCGGAAATATACGAACCAGCATATCAGCGATGAGGATCTGCATACGATACTCAGAGCCGGCATGACCGGCCCCACATGCGCCAATACCCGGGACTGGAGCTTTCTCGTGGTGCGCGATAAGGACACATTAAATAAAATGGCGGATGCCAACGGCAGACCTGCCGGTCCGCTTCGTACCTGCGACGTGGGCATCCTGATCCTGGGAGATCTGGAGCGGGCATTTCGCGGAGCGAAGGATTACTGGGTGATCGACGGCGCCATCGCCGGACAGAATATGATTCTGGCGGCGGAAGGGCTTGGAATCGGCTCCGTGTGGCTGGGAACCTGGCCGCAGATGGACCGGGTGGAGAGACAGAGAGAACTCTTTTCCCTGCCGGATACGGTGATTCCGCACTCCGTTATCGCCTTTGGCTATCCGGCGGAGGAAAAGACCGGAGAGCATCCCGACTATGAGGAGAGTCAGGTCCATTTTGAGAAGTGGTGACAGTGCCGCATAATCTGAACAATCTGTAAAAACAACCCCGTTTTCCGGACTTTTTTGGTGGTATCCCGTATACTGACCCAAAAGTCATGACTGCCTATCCGGCAGTTATGAATCCGTGAAAACGGGGTATTTTCATGAAAGTGATAAGGGCTATGCCTGTGGGACCAGCCCAAGCCATTTTTCAACGGTTTCGGTATCTGTCCGAAAATATCCGGCAATCTTTTTTATGGGCTGCCTGTCCTGATACATGGTTGTTGCGGTTTCTCTGGCAACCCGCTCTTTTGTTTCTCTGGCAACCCGCTCTTCTGTTTCCTTCGCGACCTTCTCAGCGACTTCCCGCCTCTCACTGATGATATAATCCCTCAGCGCCTCATCCTGATCAAATAACATATCCATGATATCAACCACTTCTTTTTGCCTCCTCTCCAGATATTCATACAAAATATCTCTTTCCATACAGATCCGGATTGCTTCCGTGACAGCACGACGGTTCTGACCGTATGTCTGGATCTGTTTGTTTATGATATGCGTAAATGCCGTATACTGACTGATAATATCATCGCCGTCACTGCCGGTCAGTACCTTCACACGCACCTCCAGTGCTGACTGGATGCCGTTAAAAAAATCTTCGGACAGAGTGATGAGTTCTTTTTCTATCGCCTTGCTGCCGGTATAGACGACGTAGATCTCAGGTAACGGTATATGCACCGGTTTTGTTGAAAACAGACTTTGTCCACTTTCCTTGATATAGTCCTGATAGGTACGAACAATATACATCAATGATCGGACGATGATATTGACAGACCATCTGCTCTGCGCTTCCAGCATTACCAGAAACTTGTCCCCTGCGCGGAAACCGAGATCATTGTGAATGTCCTGCAGCATGACCTGTTTTAGTGTCACACAGGTCAGATTATCTTCCGTACAGTCTTTGTCCTCCGGGTGCAGTGTCTGATAAAGCATGAGCAGGTACTTTTTGTCAGAAAACAGATCCCGGAATACGCTGTCCTTCACAGTACGGTTCGCTTTTGGAAATTGGCGCGGATCAGATGGCAAATCTGCTGCTTTCTCTTTGGCAGGTGTCTGGTCTTTTGACACAGAATTCATGTGCACACCTCCCCAAAACGATAATATGTACATTCGCATACATTGCGAAACAGGATGATTTCGGGAGAAATTTCCCGATAAAGAGAGTATAACACAGAAATTTGGGAAAAAGACGATATATCGTCCGAAACAATGAGTTTATAGAAATTTAATAATTATATCGCGGTTAAAGTTCAATCCTCTGTATCTTCATCGGAAAACGGGCCAACATTGACACAGATTTATCCGCGTTCTTTATATCAGACAGCCCAGTCGCCCAGCACCTTTTGCTTTGTAAAGTGCGCGGCCTCCTTTGCGGTCAGCTGAGAGGAAAAGCCGGCCCGGCTTTCTGGAGCCGCTCCCGGCCCAAAACTCTCGAATTCCACATAGCGGATGGTCTCATGGGGCTTTTTCCAGTCCTGCCAGCCCTCAGGTTTGATGTGGACTCCCAGTTCACAGTGCAGCAGGATGGTCTGGGCGTACTGCCGCCAGGGGCGTCCCAGATAGACGGTGCCAGCGGGGCAGTCGGAGGTGAAGCGGCAGTGATCCAGAATGTAGCCGTACTCCTGCTTTTCATAGGTGGAGGCGGCGGTCACATAGCCGTAACAGCGGTTCGCGGCTTCCTGCAGATTATCAATGGGATCGTCCTCATATCTGTTCTTGGAAAAGAACTCACAGTTTTCAAACCAGGCGGTGGCGGAGCCGAACACAAAATCCACATCTCCCTGAATAAAACAATTCTTATAATATTGTCTTCCGATGATGCGGGGGGCAAATTCTTTTGGCCCAACAAAGCCGCCGGGCTGTATTTCCTGCTCGGGCAGCGGCCCGGTAAAAAGGGTGTCCTGATTTCCCAGCAGACGACAATTATATAAGGCGCAGCGGTCGCCGTCCATGTACAGTGCCAGCGCCTGTCCCACAACGCGGCCGCTGCCGGCGTCATTCTGAATGGTCAGGTTCCTGCCAGTAAAGTCGTGGGTGTCCACCAGCATGGTGTAGCTGCGGAAGGTGCCGCGCTTGCGGCCATCCGGATGCATTTCAAGGGCATAATGCCCGTAAACAATGACAGTGGCATCAGCGGATTCTCCTTCCAGCGTTACAAAGGGCTTTTGTATTGTCAGCCGTTCCCGGTAGGTGCCGGAAGCAACATATATGGTTACCGGTTCGGCGTTGTCAGCGGGGATACTGTCGACAGCTTGCTGGATGGTGGGATAGCAGGGGGATTTGGAGGGATAATTTACATAGATAGATTTACACATAGGATTTTTCCTCTGGGCACTCTTCTGGCGTGCGGCGACTTCCCCGACAATCAGATAGTTGCTTTTCCGTTGAGGGCGTCCTTTCATAGGATGAATGAGTTACTGACCGACGGTTCTTTATTATTCCATGTTATTTTACTGGAAATTTCAGGCTCATTATAGTATATTATCAGCGTAAAGACAATCCCCTTGTCAGGAGGAATCTCACATTCCTGAGCCTGCTCTTTTGAGGAAAAGGCGGAATTTAATTATCACATCAGGAGGGCCAGACTATGCCGAAATGGTTAAAGGACGCAGTATTTTATGAAATTTATCCCCAGTCATTTTATGATACGAACGGGGATGGCATCGGTGATTTCAACGGTATCATCGAGAAACTGGATTATATCAGGGGACTCGGCTGCAATGCCCTGTGGATCAATCCGTGTTTTGACTCGCCGTTTAAGGACGCGGGATATGACGTGCGGGATTACAAAAAGGTGGCGCCCAGATACGGGACGAACACAGATCTGTACCGTTTATTTGGGGAGACGCATAACAGGGGAATGCACGTATTGCTGGATCTGGTGCCGGGACACACCTCGGAGGAGCATCCCTGGTTTCAGGAGAGCAGGAAAGCGGAGAAAAATGAGTACTCCAACCGTTATATCTGGACGCGCCAGGCCTTTGAGGGCATGAAGGGCTTTCCATATATCGGCGGGGAGAGCGAGAGATCCGGCGTTTACATGCTGAATTTCTTTAAGTGTCAGCCCGCGCTGAATTATGGCTTTGGCGAGTGTAAGGAGGGCTGGCAGCTTCCCACCGATCATCCGGACTGCGTTGCCACAAGGGAGGCCCTGGAGGATGTGATGCGATTCTGGCTGGATCACGGCTGCGACGGGTTCCGCGTGGATATGGCGGATTCCCTTGTGAAAAATGATGATGAAAATAAGTCCGCCACCTGCGCCGTCTGGAGAAACGTGCGGGAAATGCTGGATGAGGAATATCCGGAGGCCGCCATGGTTTCCGAGTGGAATAATCCGAAGAGAGCCCTGAGAGCGGCCGGGTTTCATATGGATTTTTACCTCAACTGGGGCGGAAACGGGTACAGCACGCTGATGCGGGATTATGAGTCGGGGGAGGACAACAGCTTTTTCAAAAAGGACGGGAAAGGGGATATCACCCGGTTTTTAAATGAGTATCTGCCGCGCTACACTGCGTCGAAGGAGGATGGCTATTACTGTCTGCTGACCTGTAATCATGACACCCTGCGCCCCAGATATAACCTGGATGAGCAGGAATTGAAAATTACATACGCCTTTATTTTCACAATGCCTGGCGTTCCTTATCTCTATTACGGCGATGAGATCGGCATGCGGTATCTGAATGTGCCGACAAAGGAAGGCGGATACCAGCGCACCGGGTCGCGCACCCCAATGCAGTGGAACGGGGAGAAAAACGCGGGCTTCTCCACATGCCCGGCGGACGCTCTTTACCTGCCGGTGGATACCGCGCCGGACGCCCCCAATGTGGCGGCCCAGGAAGCGGATGAAAATTCACTGCTGAATACCGTAAAGGCCCTGTTGCGTTTAAGACACGAGGAGGAGGAGCTGCAGGCGGACGCTGCATTTGAGGTGGTCTATGCCGAGAGCGGAAGTCTTCCTTTTGTATATCGAAGAGGAGATATTGTAATTGCGCTGAATCCATCCGCGGAGACAGTGAGCGCTCCGGTGGACGCCGGGGATAAGAAGATTTGCTTTTCCATCGGAAGCGGAAAGGTACAAGATGGAAAGATTACGCTGGAACCCCAGTCCTTCCTGATGCTGAAATCCTGAAAAGTCTGTGAAATCATTTACAGAATAGCAATAAATTGTTCACGGTTCCTTCATTTGAAGCCGGCAATCTTGTTATTGAAGTAATTTCAGAAAAGTGTTAGAATGTACAGGACTGACGGACAGAATTATTTTGTGCAGGAAAATCCCACGGAAATGTTTGAAAGGAATCATCTGAGAATGGGGCTGCGCTTTTTATAGATTTCTATCATAATATCAAGGAGTATCCCGGAATGAAAGTAGTTGATAAAGTATTTGGCACACACAGTCAACGTGAGCTGAAGCGCATTATGCCCATAGTAGATAAGATTGAGTCTCTGCGGGACGGCATGATGCAGCTGTCAGACGAGGAGCTCAGGGCCAAAACCGGTGAATACAAAAAGCGCTTCCAGGAGGGAGAAACGCTGGATGACCTTCTGCCGGAGGCCTACGCCACCGTCAGGGAGGCCGCCCGGAGGTCGCTGAATATGGAGCATTACCGGGTGCAGCTGATCGGCGGAATTATTCTGCATCAGGGACGCATCGCGGAGATGAAAACCGGTGAAGGCAAGACTCTGGTAGCCACCCTGCCGGCTTACCTGAACGCCCTGGAGGGCAAGGGCGTCCACATTGTCACGGTCAATGACTATCTGGCCAGGCGTGACGCGGAGTGGATGGGAACCGTGCACCGTTTCCTGGGGCTGACGGTGGGCTGTGTGCTCAACGGGATGAAGCCGGAGGAGCGCCGGGAGCAGTACAACTGCGATATCACATACGTGACCAACAACGAGCTGGGCTTTGACTATCTGCGTGACAACATGGTGATTTACAAGGAGCAGCTGGTACTGAGGGGCCTGCATTACGCCATCATCGACGAGGTGGACTCTGTATTGATTGATGAGGCCCGCACGCCGCTGATTATTTCCGGCCAGAGCGGGAAATCTACAAAGCTGTATGAGGCCTGCGATATTCTGGCCCGCCAGATGGTCCGCGGCAATGACGTGGAACAGCTTTCCAAGATGGACGCTATCATGGGCATTAAGCAGGAGGAGACCGGCGACTTCGTGGTCAATGAGAAGGACAAGATCGTCAACCTGACCGCCCAGGGTGTGGAGAAGGTGGAGAAGTTCTTCAAGATCGATAACTTCGCGGACGCGGAGAATCTGGAGATCCAGCACAATATCATTCTGGCGCTGCGCGCCCACAATCTGATGTTCCGGGATCAGGACTATGTGGTGAAGGACGACCAGGTGCTGATTGTGGATGAGTTTACAGGCCGTATTATGCCGGGCCGCCGCTATTCTGATGGACTGCATCAGGCCATCGAGGCCAAGGAGGGTGTGAAGGTCAAGAGGGAATCGAAGACTCTGGCCACCATCACCTTCCAGAATTTCTTTAATAAATTTGACAAAAAGGCCGGTATGACCGGCACTGCGCTGACCGAGGAAAAGGAGTTCCGCGAAATCTATGGGATGGACGTCATTGAGATTCCCACCAATATGCCGGTCATCCGTGTGGATAGGCAGGACAGCGTATACAAGACGAAAAAGGAAAAGCTTCACGCCATCGTGGCGGCGGTAAAGGAGGCCCATGACCGCGAGCAGCCTGTGCTGGTGGGCACCATCACCATCGAGGCCAGTGAGGAGATCAGTAAGCTTCTGCGCAGGGAGGGGATCCCCCATGAGGTGTTAAACGCCAAGTTCCACGAGAGAGAGGCGGAGATTGTCTCTCTGGCGGGTCTGCACGGGGCGGTGACCATCGCCACCAACATGGCCGGCCGTGGTACGGATATCAAGCTGGACGACGTCGCCAGAGCGGCGGGCGGCCTGCGGATTGTGGGCACGGAGCGCCATGAATCCAGACGAATTGACAATCAGCTGCGCGGTCGAAGCGGACGGCAGGGAGACCCGGGCGAGTCCCAGTTCTTTATTTCCCTGGAGGACGATCTGATGCGCCTGTTCGGCTCAGAGAAGCTGATCGGAGTGTTCAACGGGCTGGGCATTCCGGAAAATCAGGAGATCGAGCATAAATCTCTGACGAAGGCCATCGAGGGCGCCCAGAAGAAGATCGAGGGCAATAACTTCGGCGTGCGCAAAAATCTGCTGGAGTACGACCAGGTCATGAACGAGCAGCGCGAGGTTATTTACGAGGAGCGCCGCCGGGTGCTGGACGGCGAGAGCATGAGAGACTCCATCATCAAGATGATTCAGGACATCGTGGACGGCGCCGTAGATACGGTGGTGAGGGATGAGGCGGACCCGGAGGAATGGGATCTGGGCGAGCTCAATTCCATTCTGCTGCCCACCATACCTCTGCAGCCGTTGACGGAGGACAGAGTCCTGGGCCTTCAGAAGGGCAGCTTAAAACAGCAGCTGAAAGAGGAAGCGGTGAAGCTGTATGAGGCCAAGGAGGCGGAATTCCCCGAAGCGGAGACCATGCGGGAGATCGAGCGCGTTATTCTGCTGAAATGTATCGACCGCAAATGGATGGACCATATCGACGACATGGATCAGCTCCGCCAGGGCATCGGGCTTGCGGCCTACGGGCAGAAGGACCCGCTGGTAGAGTACAAGATGAGCGGCTATGACCTGTTTGAGGAAATGACCAATAATATCAGGGAAGAGACAGTCCGCGTCCTGTACCGGGTAAAGCTGGAGCAGAAGGTGGAGCGGGAGCAGGTGGCGAAGGCTACCGGCACCAACAAGGATGAAACCGCGGTCAGAAAGCCGGTCAAAAAAGAGGCAAAAAAGATTTATCCCAACGATCCCTGCCCCTGCGGGTCCGGCAAGAAATACAAGCAGTGTTGCGGCCGGCTGAAATAAGGCTTATAACGACGCGGCAGGGATATGTGCTGCCAAATGAGACAATATTGATTCGCAGACAGAGAATGAAGTAAGACAGAGGGTTTTCTATGATAGTAGAACTGGAACAGGCCAGGCAGAAGCTGCAGACCTATGCGGAGCCGCTGAAGGAAGTGCGGGATTCCCTTGGCCTTGCGGACAAACAAAAGCGCATTGAGGAGCTGGAAATGGAAATGGCGGCGCCCAATTTCTGGGACGATCCGGATTCCTCCAATAAGCGTATGAAGGAATTAAAAAATCTGAAAGATACGGTCAGCCTGGTGAATGGCCTGCAGACACAGATGGAGGACATTGACACTCTGATCGAGATGGGAAATGAGGAGCAGGACGAGAGCCTGGTGCCGGAGATCACGGCGGAGATGGAGGATTTTATCAGCCGCCTGGAGGAGCTTCGCATCAGCACCCTTCTGTCCGGGGAATATGATAAAAATAACGCCATCCTCAAGCTGAACGCGGGCGCGGGAGGCACGGAGAGCTGCGACTGGGCGGGCATGCTTTACCGCATGTATACCCGCTGGGCGGAGCGCAGGGACTTTGAGATTCAGGTGCTGGATTATCTGGATGGAGACGAGGCGGGCATCAAGTCGGTGACCTGGCAGGTCAACGGGGAGAACGCCTACGGGTATCTGAAGTCGGAAAAGGGCGTCCACCGGCTGGTCCGTATTTCCCCCTTTAACGCTCAGGGAAAGCGCCAGACCTCTTTTGTGTCCCTGGATGTGATGCCTGAGTTAAATGACGATATAGAGATAGACATCAATCCGGAGGATCTGAAGGTGGACACCTACCGCAGCAGTGGCGCCGGCGGCCAGCATATCAATAAAACATCCTCCGCGGTCCGCATCACCCATATCCCTACAGGGATTGTGGTGGCCTGCCAGGAGGAGCGGAGCCAGTTCCAGAATAAGGACAAGGCAATGCAGATGCTCAAATCCAAGCTGTATATGCTGCAGAAGGAGACCAACGCGGAGAAGCTTTCGGATATCCGCGGCGAGGTCAAGGAGATCGGCTGGGGCAGCCAGATCCGCTCCTACGTACTGCAGCCGTACACCATGGTCAAGGATCACCGCACCAACATGGAGACCGGCAACGTGGACGCCGTGCTGGACGGGGAAATTGATCCCTTCATTAACGCATATCTGAAGCAGCAGAGCCTAGGAACGGGGTTATGATTTATTCTGTACCAGATCCAGATAGAACTCCACGTTGGTGCAGCCCACGTAGGGCAGCAGATACAGAAAGCCGATACCCAGGGTGGCAACGGAGAGCAGAGCCCAGGGGATAAAGCTCAGCTGCAGTCCCAGCAGACGCAGCCTCTTTCCTTTCATGAGCTGAGAGGATCTTTTGTAGGCATGGGTGACGGTCAGATCCGGGAAATCCACCAGAATCCGGGTGGTCTGAGAGTAGGTCAGGGAAATCCAGGCGGCATACAGCACGAAAGCGATGGTCAGCACGAGGATGAAAAGCACCAGAGCGGCGGCTACAGCGGACGGCAGATTGACGTCAGGCAGATAGTCGATGTCCCCGTACAGATACAGCATCAGTGTGTCCACATCCGTTCCCGACAGAAAGAAGATGGCGGCGATGAAGATTCCGACAAAATAAATGATCATTCCGGGCAGCAGATAGAGCAGCTGCAGCAGGTAGTTGCCCAGAAATCTGGCCGGATGATTTCTGAAAGCATAGAGAAAATCCGCCACTCCGGCGCTGCCGCCCTGTCCGCAGCACAGCTTGAAATAAAAGCTGACCAGCCCCACATCAAGCCAGATGGAGAGCAGATTGACGATCAGCGAAATGGAAATGACAGAGCTGCTGTAATCGGCCCCCACAGAGATGGTGGAGATGAGGATCATAATGAGCTGCATGGTGATGGCTGGAAACCAGTGGCCCCGCAGGGAATTTTTGGCGGCGGTTTTTAATTCCGCGTTCGTATGATACATATTGACTCCTTTTATAATAGTGGGTTTCACGGCAGCGGCCGTGTTTTCTGCGGCTATTATAGCATGACGTATTTCAAAACACAATGCGGGCGGAATGTAAGTTTTTCTTAAAATTCTGTTACAGGTTACTTTCACAGGCTTCGGAAAATGTGGAAAATGAGCAATCTTAGCCCTGTAAGGAGCGGGAAAGCACGCGGAGCCGTGAAGTGGGGGAGATTGCGAAAGCAGGAGCGGGAACCTGTGAATAGTAATTTATGACGATATGACACAGGAGCGATCTGAAAAGATGGATGACACACTGAAAATAGACGTTAAGATTAACAGCGGGGATCTTTACGATTATATGCTTCGCCATGCCTATCACGGCGCCCAGGGACTTCTGGGAAGCTGTGTGGGAGCGCTGGCAGTTATTATTTTTTTGGGAAATCATCAGTGGATTTACCTGATTGCCGGCGTGGTCATGCTGGCCTATCTTCCATGGAGCCTTTTTTTAAAGAGCAAGCAGCAGGCGATCAATACCCCGGCCTTTCGGGAGACTCTGCATTACGAGTTCAATGAGGCGGGCATCTCGGTCAGCCAGGGAGAGGCGACGGAGAGCATAAAGTGGGAGGATATGTACCGCGCTGTGTCCACGGGGCGCAGTGTTATTATCTACACCACCCGAGTCAACGCCTGTATTTTTCCCCGCAGAGAGATGAAAGAGCAGGAGATGGACGTGATTCAGTATATCTGCACCCACATGGAGCCCGGGAAGGTGAGAATCAGGAGATGAGAATCTGCCGGAGTGGAAGGATGACGGTTCCTGCGCAGCCTGTGAACGGATTCGTGAAAGGCTGATATGAGGAGGCTTCAATGAAAAAAATGACAGAAACCTTTTCTTCCGGGGAAACCTTTGCCCTGGGAGAAGAGATGGGGCGGGAGGCGGCGCCGGGAAGCCTGATTGCTCTGATTGGCGATCTGGGCGTGGGAAAAACCGTATTTACCCAGGGAGTGGCTAAGGGTCTGGGGGTTATGGAGCCGGTATCCAGCCCCACATTTACAATTTTGCAGGTTTACGAGGAGGGGCGGCTGCCCTTTTATCATTTTGACGTATACCGCATCGGGGATCCGGAGGAGATGGAAGAGATCGGTTACGAGGATTATTTTTACGGGGAAGGATTGTGCATGGTGGAGTGGGCAAATCTGATTGAGGAGCTTCTGCCCGCGGACTGCACCCGGATTACCATAGAGAAAAATCCGGACCGGGGCTTTGACTATCGGCGGATTATTGTGGAAAGGGGAACGGATTGAGTGAACGGCAGCGGACAGCGGCCGCTTTCACTTATGATGTGTTTGGAATATAAAAATGAGGATTTTGGCGATTGACAGTTCCGGACTGGTGGCGACCGTGGCTCTTTTAGAGGACGAGGATCTGATTGCGGAGTATACTGTCCATTATAAAAAAACACATTCCCAGACACTGCTTCCCATGCTGGATGAAATAAGAACCATGGCGGAGCTGGATTTAAAGACGATTGACGCCATCGCGGTGGCCAGCGGCCCCGGCTCCTTCACCGGCCTGCGGATTGGCTCGGCGACCGCCAAGGGGCTGGCACAGGGACTGGAAAAGCCCATCATTGAGGTGCCCACGCTGGAGGGGCTGGCCTGGCAGATGTACGGCAGCTCCGCGCTGGTCTGCCCTCTGATGGACGCCCGCAGGAATCAGGTGTATGCGGGAATCTATGCTTTTGCGCCGATGGGGCAGAGCGGGGAAATGGCGGAACCGGAAAAAGGTGATACTACATCGGACAATCACATAACAGAGAAAAGGGCTGAGCCTGATGGGAATATGTCTCAGGAATATGAAATGACGTGCCTTATGGAAGGCGTCTGCTGTCTGCTGCCGGAGGTGGTGGAAAGGCTGAACGGCCTGGGAAAGCCGGTGGTGCTTCTGGGAGACGGCGTGCAGGCGTATCGTGAGACGTTGAAGGAGACCCTGACGGTGCCATATACCTTTGCCCCAGCCCATCGAAGGCTTCAGAGCGCCGCCGCAGTGGGAGCTCTGGCGCTGCGGTATGCCGCCCAGGGGAAAATGGTGTCCTGCTATGAGCACAAACCGGAGTATTTCCGCTTAAGTCAGGCGGAGCGGGAGCTGGCGGAAAAGAAAGCGGAATTGTCTGACGTGAGTGATGTTGAGAAAGACGGAAAGGCGGCTCGGGCGCATGGCTTTGAGAAGACCGGAGAAGCCGGACAGACGGCGGGGCAGCCGGAGGTTCCGGACAGTGGAGCTTGATATTCGTCCCATGGCTATGGAGGATGTGCCCGCCGTAGCCGCCATTGAGGCCGCCAGCTTTTCTGAACCATGGAGTGAAAAGGCTTTTTCAGAAATGATTGAGAGAGAGGATACCCTGTATCTGACAGCTGTGTCAGATGAAAAGGTTGTGGGAATTTGCGGCCTGCTGATCGGCCCTTATGAGGCGGAGGTATTCAATGTAGCCGTAGCTCCTCAAATGCGGGGGCAGGGTATCGCCGGGGAAATGTTCGCCGAGCTTCTGCGCCGGGGAAGAGAACGTGGTGTGGAAAATTTTACACTGGAGGTGCGCGCCTCCAACCAGGCCGCAATTCATTTATATAAAAAAAACGGATTCGTCACCGAGGGAGCGAGACCCTGTTTCTATTCAAACCCTGAAGAAGACGCCCTGATTATGTGGAGACGGGGATGAACGGCTCGAGGTCGCACTGGAAACATTGCTAAATAAATTAGAGAGATTATTTTATGCTGGATATTTGTCTGCTGGGAACCGGCGGAATGATGCCCCTGCCCTACAGGTGGCTGACCTCCATGATGGCCCGCTATAACGGAAAAAGTATTATGATTGACTGCGGCGAGGGGACACAGATCGCCCTGAAGGAGAAGGGGTGGAGCCCCAAACCCATCGACATTCTGTGCTTCACCCACTATCACGCTGACCATATCAGCGGCCTGCCGGGGCTGCTTCTGACCATGGGCAACGCCGAGCGCACCGAGCCCCTTCTGATGATCGGACCAAAGGGGCTGGAACGGGTGGTGAACGCGCTTCGTGTCATCGCGCCGGAGCTGCCCTTTGAGATACAGTTCAGGGAGCTGAATGAGCCGGAGGAGATTCTGGATTTCGGGGATTTCGTTATCACCGCGTTTCGGGTGAAGCATAATGTGGTCTGCTACGGCTACTCGCTGGAGATTAAGCGTCAGGGGAAATTTGATACGGAGCGGGTGCTGGCCGCCGGTATTCCGCAGAAATACTGGTCCCGGCTGCAGAAGGGAAATGTGATTGAGGCGGACGGGGTGACCTATACCCCGGATATGGTGCTGGGGCCGCCGCGTAAGGGTTTGAAGGTGACCTATTGCACGGACACCCGCCCGGTGAAGACCATCGCGGAGCACGCCGCGGACAGCGACCTGTTTATCTGCGAGGGGATGTACGGGGAGCCGGACAAGCTGGCCAAGGCGAAGGAATATAAGCACATGACCTTTTATGAGGCGGCGAAGCTGGCCAGAGAAGCGGAAGTGAGGGAAATGTGGCTGACCCATTATAGCCCGTCTCTGATGAAGCCGGAGGAATATATGGACGGTGTGCGCAAAATTTTCCCGAACGCCGTTGCCGCCAGGGACGGCAGGACGGTGACGCTGAATTTTGAGGATTAAGAATGCCGCTATGAATTGCGGCGTCAAGAGTCACAGAGGGACCAATATTTCGGGCCTGTGAAGGATGATTAAATTGCGAGGATAAGAATGCAGCAAGAGGAGAAAGATATTTTAATACTGGCGATCGAGAGCTCCTGCGATGAGACCGCCGCCGCGGTGGTCAGAAACGGCAGGGAAATTCTGAGCAATGTTATTGCCTCTCAGATTGATCTGCACACTCTTTACGGCGGGGTGGTGCCGGAGATCGCTTCCCGCAAGCATATTGAAAAAATCAATCAGGTTATCGATCAGGCCGTCAGACAGGCGGGGGTGGCCCTGCGGGAGGTGGACGCCATCGCGGTCACCTACGGGCCGGGGCTGGTGGGAGCTCTTCTGGTGGGGGTCTCCGCGGCCAAGGCGCTGGCCTTTGCACTGGACAAGCCTCTGGTGGGAGTCCATCACATTGAGGGGCATATCTGCGCCAACTATCTGCAGTATCCCGAGCTGGAGCCGCCTTTTATGAGCCTGGTGGTCAGCGGCGGCCACTCCCACCTGGTGATTGTCAGGGACTATGGGGAGTATGAGGTCATCGGCCGCACCAGGGACGACGCGGCGGGGGAGGCATTTGACAAGGTGGCCCGGGCCATCGGCCTGGGATATCCGGGCGGGCCCAAGATCGACAAACTGGTGGCGAAGGAGGGAAATCCGGAGGCCATCGCCTTTCCCAGAGCCAGCGTGGGCGGCAGCGTCTATGATTTCAGCTTCAGCGGCCTGAAATCCGCGGTGCTGAATTATCTGAACGAATGCAAAATGAAGGGGATCGAGGTCAACAGGGCGGATGTGGCGGCGTCTTTTCAGAAGGCGGTCACGGATGTGCTGGTGGCTCACGGGATTCAAGGGGCAAAGGATTACGGCTTCCATAAGCTGGCGCTGGCGGGGGGCGTGGCCTCCAATACCGCGCTGCGCAGAGCCATGAGGGAAGCCTGTGAAAAAGAGGGCATCGAATTTTATTACCCGGCGCCCGTTTTATGCACTGACAACGCGGCCATGATCGGCTCGGCGGGGTATTATGAGTACAGCAAGGGCGTTCGCTCCGGCTGGGATCTGAACGCGGTGCCAAACCTGAAGCTGGGGGAACGATGAAGGAGCAACGATGAGTAATTGGAAACATATCGCCATTGTGCTGGCGGCGGGCAGGGGAAAGCGGATGCACACGCAGACCGCCAAGCAATATCTGCTTTTGCGCGACAGGCCGGTTCTGTATTATTCATTGAGAGCCTTTCAGGACAGCTTTGTTGACAGTATCATTCTGGTCGCCGGAGAGGATGAGACAGACTACTGCCGCAGGGAGATTGTGGAAAAATATGGATTTTCCAAAGTGAGGGACATTGTGGCCGGCGGGAGAGAGCGGTATCATTCGGTGTATGAGGGATTAAAGGCGGCTCAGAAGCTGGCGGGCCGCACAGTCTGCGGATTTTCTGACGATGCTGAAAGCGGGATGTCTGGCGGATTGCGGAATGGAAGTGTACTGACTGGCGGTATATCAACCGGTACCGTTGCCGGGAACAGGACCGCGGTCTATATCCATGACGGCGCCCGCCCATTTATTACGGAAGAAATTTTGCTGCGGCTGAAGGAGAGCGTGGAGCAGTACGGCTCTGCTGTGGCGGCCATGCCGGTGAAGGATACCATCAAGCTCGCTGACGCGGACGGTTTTGTGACGTCCACTCCCGACAGGACAAAAACCTGGCAGGTGCAGACGCCCCAGTGCTTTGATTTTGACCGGATTTATCCGGCCTACAGACGCCTGATTGAGGAAGAGGAGCCGCTATTTGCCCAGGGCGTCCACATCACGGACGACGCCATGGCCGCGGAGCTGTACGGCGACGGAAAGGTTCACCTGGTGGAGGCGGACTACAGGAATATCAAGATTACCACGCCGGAGGATCTGGCTGTGGCGGAGAGATTTTTGCAGGATATCGTATAAACTCAGAGTCTGTATGAATGAAAAGAGCCTCGACAGGAATTGCTGCCTGCCGGGGCTTTTGAAATTCTGAGAGAAGGAATGTTGTTTTTCACGGATATTCCTTATAAGCGATATCCGATTAAATGCTTTGGTGAGAATTCGTTAAACAGAGATTCCTCCGTTTTCTTCATATATATAACAACCCGGTTTCCGGAAAAGTGCAGCTGGAAATGAACGCTGCCCACGCTGGTATCGCAGAGGTAACAGCGGATGTACAGGCAGTCCTCACTGATCCAGGCGCCGCTGGAGGCCGCGCACATCTGATAGATGGGGAAGGTGATTTCCTGACAGCCGCCAAAGCCGAAGGGAATCGCCCAGGTGTCCCCGTCAACTCTGAAAGAAAGACAGCCGCCGGACTCATCGAAGGAGACGGACATCTTCCGGACATGGATGCTGTTTTCCTCCATCTCGTAGACTTTCCCATTCACCTGATGCTGCATGGGGGTCCGGTATGTTCCGCCGACGGGGGCAATCGTAAGGCTTGCGGTTAATCCGGCCAGAGAGGCCTGCACGGAGCTTTCTTCTTTTTTTTCATCAGAGAGCTGATCTAATATTTCCTCGAAAAAAGCGTTATAAATAAACTGGTTTCCGCCGCTTAAGCCCTGGGTGTCCGCGGTGGTGACGCAGATCAGATCCGCCTCCGGCTGCATAATCAGAAGCTGGCCGCCCCTGCCGTAGCAGACGTTTCCGCCGCGCTCGGTTCTCCAGAACTGCATGCCGTAGCCGCAGGCCTCGCTCGGCAGAGGCGCTTTCATAACGGTGGGGGAGATAAAGGACAGCGCCTGATCAATGTATTTTTCGGAAATCCGCTTCTCCCCGAAGATGGTTCCCTTACAGGAGAGGAAGTATCCGATTTTCATCAGGTCCATGGGGGTGCACATCAGCCCGGCTCCTCCCATGGACACGCCGCATGGATCCGCCAGCATATAGCTGTCCATGCTCAGATCCAGGCCTTGAAAAACCGTGCTTTTCATGAAATCCCAGAAGGGCACGCCGGTCAGCTTTTCGATCAGGGCGCAGAGCACATGGGAGGAGCTGGTGTCATAGTGAAAAATCGTTCCCGGCGGATGGTCGGGCGGGGTGATAAAGAAGCTCTCCACCCAGTCATCGGTGAGCCCCAGCTTGTAGGTGGTTTTGCTGTAGCAGGTGCGCATCTCCAGCATATTCTGGAGAGTCATTTCCGCGAGATAAGGATGTACATCTGCCGGGCATTTCTCCGGAAATAAATCCACAATTTTGTCATTGGGATGGAGCTCGCCGCGGGTAATCAGACAGCCGATTCCCAGGGACACCATGCTCTTGCTGACAGAGAACATCCTGTGCAGCTTTTCTCTGTGATAGGGCCTGTAATAGCCCTCGTAGACCAGCTTTCCGCGGCGCATCAGCAGAAGGCTGTGCATCGGAATCTGATTCCGCCCAAGACGACGGATCATATTTTCAATCTGCTCAGAACCGATTCCCACGGACTCCGGGGAAGCAACGGGAAGTTCAAACATAGGCTCCTCCTGAAATGTAAAGGGTATGATACCATGGTCCCCAGGGCCATAAATGCGAATGCACGCATTCGATTCCTGACCTTTTGCACCTTGTATCATATTACCAATTTTGCCTCCGCTTTACAAGAATTTTGGGGAAAACATTTTCTGCTTGAGAAAAGCTTTTCAGGGAGCTGAAAAAAGCGGAAGGACGATATATCGACCGAATCCTCAAAAATACGTGTTAAAATTAAGAAGCAAATGAACAACACCGGTTGACAATATAGGATATATTCTATATAATATTATCGAGGGAGGAAAGAAAACTTGCCGGTTATATCAAGATTTCATGGACTTGTCATAAAAATGTATCTGAGACAAAAGGAACACAATCCGCCGCATATTCATGCAATCCGCGGCGATAGCGTAGGGATGCTTTCACTGTCTGACGGAATGATGTTTGAGGGGGATCTGGACATTCAGGAGCAAAGGATGGTAAAACAGTTCATTGAACGATACGGAAGAGAACTCCTTGATATGTGGGAAACACAGAAATTTACTTATCTTGAACCTGTTGTAAAATAGAGAAAGGCTGGTGTTGTTCATGATGCACAAAATTTATACCGTAAAAGCGAAAAGTAATTTTATCCTGGAAGCTGTTTTCTTTGACGGCTCGGTCAGGGAATATGATGTCAGGAACCTGTTTTCTCTTTATCCGCGGATGAAGGCGCTGGAGGATTGGGAGCTGTTCTCCCGGGTACGGGTAGATGCCGGAAATTATGGCGTTTCCTGGAATGATGAACTGGATCTGGACGCGGAGACGATATGGGAGGACGGCGTGCTTTTGAGACGGGATCGTACTTCCATTATGCTTCAGCTGGCAGCAAATTTGTCAGAGGCCAGGGAAAGGGCGGGCCTTACTCAGAAGCAGCTTGCGGAGCGGACCGGCATTTACCAGGCGGATATCAGCAAAATTGAACGCGGACCGGGAAATCCGTCTGTCGCAACCCTGAGACGTCTGGCGGAAGGGCTCGGCATGGAGCTGGAGATTGAGTTCAGGGGAACGCTTTTCGATGAGAAGCCAGCGAGGGACTTTTAACGGAAAACAGAAGAACATTTTATATAAAACGGCAGGAATACTCTGAAATTTTCGCGTGTAGAGTATGCATCTGGGCATTTTTTGCGGAAAAGCCACAAAAAATTCAATAAGTTATGGCTATTATGCAGAGGAAAAATGAAGAAATCGCAGGAAATTGTAAAAACTGCACAAATATACCTTGCCAAATAAAAAAAATGGTGTTAATATAAATTAACGTTGTTGAATGTCAGCGTGCAGATATTTTAAGGAGAACCCTTTATGAGAGGGACAAGATGAAGAAACAACGTTCTTTTCAGGAGTACCGGGCAATAGACCTGACTTTATTCGCAGTCATGCTGGCCCTGTTTGAATTCGTCATTATCAGAACATCCACCGGTATGTATGCCGACCAGCTTTATACGGTATCGCTGGCGGCGGCCATGACCAGCATCGTTTACATGCGCTGGGGCGTCTGGGGAGGCATCCACGCGGCGCTGGCGGGATTTGTCTACTGCACGTTTCTGAACGGAACATCAGATCAATATCTGATATATATCATCGGCAATCTGTTCTCCCTGGCGGCTGTGCCGCTGCTTCGCAAGGTGGGGTATGAACGGGTGAGAGAGGGCAAGTTCCTCTCGCTGATGTTTCCGACGCTTGTCTGGGCGCTGATGCAGATCGGACGTTCGGCAGTATCCGTGGTACTGGGGGCGGACCCCTCCACCGCGATTGTTTTTTTTGCGACAGATTCACTCTCGCTTGTATTCACGCTGGTGGCCATCTGGATTGTACGGAGGCTGGACGGCGTTTATGAAAACCAAAGGCATTATCTTCTTCGAATCCATAAAGAGAATGAAAATCGGGATCCCTGGGAGTAAGAAGAAGTAGGAAAATAAACAGAAGAGACGCCCGTTGGGATGTCTGCTGTTCGTTTTCCGGCATAAAGGCAGAAACCGCTTGCGGCTTGTGCCGACCAAGAATAAAAGGAGGGAAACTTATGAGTGTAAAGGCGGCGGATTTTCTAATTTACGATGAGGCAACGGGAACTTATCATGAAGATCCGGAGCAAATGGTCCGCGATGATGTGGAGAAGCATTACTGGCTTCATGTAGGGCGTACCATAGCCAAGGACTGGAGGCTGTACGTGATGCTGCTTCCCATGCTGCTGATATTCCTGTTCTGGCGTTATTTCCCCATGTATGAGTTGCTGGGGTGCTTTAAGGTGACGGATGCGGTGAAGACGGTGGCGCAGCAGGACTTCTCCGGCTTTTCCTATTTTAAGAGGCTGCTGGTAGGCGGAGATTCCCTGTCTACCGAGTTCTGGCGCGCTTTGAGGAATACGTTCCTGTTGAGTTTCTACAGCCTGTGCTTCGGTTTCCCGATGCCGATCATTCTGGCTCTGTTTTTCAATGAGGTTCGTTCCAACATCGCCAGAAGCGCTCTGCAGGTGATGACCTATCTGCCGAAGTTCATGTCCACGGTTGTCATGACCTCTCTGGTCACCATGCTGGTCAAGCAGGGATCCCTGACCACCAACATGGGCATTATCAGCCAGGCGCTGTCGGGTCTTGGGCTGATTTCCTCGGATGTGGCGCAGGCAGGCCTCCTGAATAATCCGAACTTCTTCAGGGCAATCTATCAGATCAGCGGTATCTGGGAGAGCGCCGGCTACGGCAGCATCGTATACTTCGCGGCCATCATCGCCATCTCCCCCACCAGCTACGAGGCGGCGCAGATCGACGGCGCCAATAAGTGGGCACAGATGAGATACGTGGTACTGCCCAGCATCCTGTCCACGATCGTCATCATGCTGATCACCAATATCGGTTCCCTGCTGAATATCGGTTATGAGAAGGTGCTGCTGCTGTATAATCAGAATACATATGTGACCGCCGATGTGGTTTCCACTTTCTCCCTGAGAAACGGCATCGGAGGCGGAGCCGGCACAGGTATTGCCTCCGCCGCGGAAATGATGAACAATGTAATCGGCATGCTCCTGGTTATCGGTTCCAATACGATCGCCAAGAAAGCCACGAATACGTCGCTGTATTGATAGGAGGGGGTTATGAAGAGAAAACTTGAAGTATCAGAGCTGGTTTTTAAAATCATCAGCTATACCTTTTTGATTGTATTCGCCCTGTGCTGCATGTACCCCTTTGTGTACGCGATCTCCGCATCCATCAGCGGGCGCGAGGCTGTGGATTACGCTACCATCGTCCTCTTCCCGAAGGACATTCAGTTTGACGCGTTCTCCAAAATGTTCAGTGACAATATGTTCTGGAATTCTTACTCCAACACACTGTTCCTGACCCTTTACGGTACGCTTTGGTCCATGCTGACATCCATTCTGGGCGCATACGCGCTTTCTAAGCCCAGGCTTTTGTTCAGGAGGTTTTTCAACTTCTTCCTGGTGTTCACGATGTGGTTCTCCGCAGGTATCGTACCCCAGTATCTGAACTACCTGGCAACAAAGGATGTGTTCAATTCCGTAGGCATCACGGACGACAAGTGGCTGGTGGTTATCGCCATGGGTATGGCCGCCATGAACATCATCCTGCTGCGCAACGCCTTTGAGAATGTCCCCTCCGAGATTGAGGAGGCGGCCATCGTGGACGGCGCCAGTGAATTCCAGGTATTAACCAATGTATATCTGTCCATGAGTAAATCCACAGTCGCGACGGTGACGCTGTTCTTCGCTATCTCCCGCTGGAACGGATACTACTGGGCAAGACAGATGATCTCCAACTCCAATGAGCACCCGCTGCAGGTATTTATCCGTCTGAAGCTGGAAGAGTATACCGACTCGGAGGCCATGGCGGGCTGGAATGAGACATATTCCTCAGATTCCGTGATTTACGCGCTGATCGTATGTTCCATCATTCCGATCCTGATCATCTATCCGTTTATTCAGAAATACTTTGCCGCAGGCACGAATGTCGGCGGTGTAAAGGAGTAAAAGCGGATGTTATCCGGTTTCGTCCGGCAACATATATATGATACGACACCCGACGGAAAGGGGCATTGTCGTAATTAAAGGAGGAAAAATATGAAGAAAATTCTTACACGCAGGGACTTCCTGAGATACTCGGGAGCGGGACTTGGGGCATTTGGAGTGGTCGTCCTGACCGGCTGCGGCTCAAGCGCAATCAGCGTTGATGATGGGAGCAGCTCATCGACCTCGTCCAGCACGGACAGCTCATCCACTACATCTGAGTCCTCATCCACCGTCACCGAGGAGACCACTGCGGAAGATCAGCTGACCTTCGCGGAGGGCACGGTGCTTCGCATGGCTACCGGCTACAACAGCACCAAAACAGGCCTGTTCTTTGACGCAGATACAGCGGGTGAAGGCATTACACTTGCTGATGGCAATACCTATCAGTCCGGCGATCTGAAACCCACCTGGGCAGAGGCCGAGAACCGTCTTGGCATGACATTTGAGGACAAATATCAGGGCAACGGTTCTTCCAGTGAGTTTGCTTACTGGCAGGATCGTCTCGGTGAAGTGGATATGGTGCTGGGCAGCGCGTCCACTTTGACAGAGTATGGTGAGAGCGGCTATCTGGTAAATATCGGTGAATATCTGGATATGATGCCCAACTTCAAGGCTTATCTGGAGGAAAATACCATCGTTCGTCTTTCCATCACAGGCAATACGGATACGGGCGCTATCTATTTCAGCCCCTACTTTGACGGTGTTAACGATATTGAGCGTATGCCTCTGATGCGTACCGACTGGGCGGAGAAGCTCTTGAACGGCGAGGGCGAATTCACAGCGGATTCCTGCGATGATACCGCAGCTCCGGTATATCAGCCTTA
This sequence comes from Lachnospiraceae bacterium, assembly GCA_021203305.1. Lineage (GTDB taxonomy): Bacteria > Bacillota > Clostridia > Lachnospirales > Lachnospiraceae > RGIG6307. The sequence continues at coordinate 9,658 of JAJQBK010000008.1, read as the reverse complement.
TATGCCCACCTCCGGCACTTTGGAAATCGAAGTTGTAACAGCGGACGGCAGCGGCGTAGAGACGGTGACCAAGGATTATGACGCCGCGGGCAACATCGTACAGCTGATGAATGATGCCGGCAGCATGGACGGCGTAACCGCGGTTAATATGCTCCGCGACTATATTGATACCGCTTATAACGGATATTACGGCACGAACCGCGCGGACCTGTTCATCGGACAGAACGCGGCATGGGATGCTGATGAGATGGTAGCGCTGCTTCGTTGCGTAACTGCCAATACCGCGACTGTGTCCCCCGATCTGATTTCTCAGGGACTGACCGCACAGGGCATCTTCTCCCGTGAGGACAGCAACACCCAGCGCAGACTGGATCTGGCTCGTCTGGCCGGCGAACTCTTCGGCGTCAGAGGCCTGGAGTCCCGCAATGGTTATCTGTATGTGGGCGCTGACGGCTCGCTTGTGGATGCAAGACAGGAAGAGGATACTTATCTTGCTATGGATCGGATGAATGATCTGGCTGCCGAGGGCCTGATCTCAGAATCCTTTGTCAACAGTTCTGAAGAGACTTCTTCCACCATGCTGGAGAATGATCTGGGCTTCATGTCCTATGATTACAACCAGACACAGACCATCCTGAATGAGACCAAGCTGCAGCAGGAAGACGGCGAGAAGTACAGAGCCATTATGGTTCCGGTTGCCCTCTGGTATGACGGCACCAGCAGTGATGGCGTGTACATGAGATTCACCGAGTCCTGGAGATCTGTGAAAACGGATGCCTGGGCTATCTCCAAGGCCGGTGTCGGCGATGATCAGGACAAGCTGTACGCGGCTCTGAAACTGATTGACTACGCTTACTCTGACGAGGGCATGATTCTGATGAGCTATGGGCCGGACGCCTTCATCAAGACCAACGCTGACGGCAGCTATGAAACATTTGATTTCAACGGAGAGCAGATGCCGGTGATCGCTGACGAGACCTACGAAGAGCTGTGGGAGCTGGCCAGCGGCAACTACACCAACTTTGCCAGATATTATCTTGGCTCCACCCTTACCTTCGTGAAGCTGCAGTCCTTTGAGTATCAGTGCACCAGCGACGCTGGCAAGGAAGGCGCGGCCATTATCTCCAACGGTATCGCAAACGGCGTTATCCACCATGTGGAACTGGAGGTTACCGATGACAGCTGGTATACCTGCACACCGACAGTACTGCCTTTCACGACCACTGAGAATGAGATGATCGGCGGATACACTGATCTGACCAATAAGTTCTCCGGCTCGAAGGGTGAGCAGAACCTGTTTATCGATATCATAGCCGGCGGCTATACCGAGGAAGGTGTCAGCGACGCTGCGACCATGGCTGCGGCTGTGACGGATAACATGAGCGGCAAGCAGTATCTGGCACTCGCAAATGACGCCTGGGATCGTCTCCTGGCATATTATGAGACTCTGTAAGGTAACAGATAAGTAAAAGACTTTGCTTCCGGGAAGCCCTGAGGCTTCCCGGAGACACAAAAATAAACGCTACAATAAAAACGGGGAGGTCATCATGTATAAAAAGCAGTTGACTGCACAAAAAATTATTTGCCTCGCGGCGGTTATCGTCAGTGCGGTGGTCTTCGTATATTCTCTCGGCCTTGTCACCGACCTGTATGATACCCTGTACAGCACCATGAGAAATGCCAATGATTTGACGAGTACGGACGTTTCGGGGTCGATTGTTTATTACAATATACAGGACTTTAACAGGCAGTTCATGTATGCGAGTATTGGCCTGCTTCTCCTGAGTGTGTTGCTGATGATCACCAATACACATACGCGCAGGAAATATTATATCGGAAACTACGTAGCTGTGGGACTTTACTCTGTGGCGGGCCTGGTGTTAATGGTATGGGCGCATATACAGATTGAGGTATACAAGGCACAGTTTCTGGAGGTGGATTTTGAAGCCCTGAAGGAACATGCCGAGATGTGGGGCACCGCGTATACCGAGTCCACATTCTTCTTTGACATACATTATCTGGTCTTCGGGCTTTTGCTGGTCGTTGTGGTTCTTCTGGTCGGCAATGTATTCTGGAAGAGAAGCCTGATGAAAGAGGAGCAGGAGCTGCTCGCGAAGGGAAAGGAGGCAACGGCATGACAACAACGACGAATGATGATCAGCAGACCAAGCTGGACCGTATGAGATATATTAAAAACAGGTCCGCAGCCAATCTTGCGCTCCTGGCAATTGTTTTTGATGTATTGTACTTTGTCCTTCTTTATCAGAGTGATGTCGGCAACTACTATTATACCATTATTACAGGAGCGTCCGTTGTATACAATCTGCTGTTTTTGCTCTTTGCGTTCCTGGCGGAGGAAGGCGTCAAAAACTACATAAAAGGCTACACGTATCTGCTGCTAGCCATGGGTGTAGTGCAGATCGTCAGGATTTTTATTGTGCCTATGCAGGCACATAGTGCTGTGGTAACAGTCAGCAGCGTGGACACGCCCGCTTTGGGTGACGGAAAGTTTACCTGGATGGTGGTTTTCCTTATTTTATCAGCTGTATGCCTTATGGCGTCCGCTGTTATTAATTACAGTAAATGCCGTACCCTGGAGAATTATTTAAAGACTCTCGAGAACACGGCAGCATAAGGAGGCAATGAGATGGCACAGCTTAACTTACAGCATATCGATAAGATATACGACAATAATGTCCAGGCGGTGTTTGACTTCAATCTGGATGTCAAGGATGGCGAGCTGATCGTACTGGTAGGGCCTTCCGGCTGCGGCAAATCCACTACCCTGAGAATGGTTGCGGGTCTGGAGGATATTTCCGCGGGAAAGCTTCTGCTGGACGGTGAGGATATCACTGCCAAGCCGGCGAAGGACAGAGACATGGCCATGGTTTTCCAGAGTTATGCTCTATATGGACATATGACGGTTTATGAGAACATGGCGTTTTCTTTGACACTTCGCAAGGAAAATCCCAATGTGATCCATAAAAAGGTAATGGCTGCCGCGGAGATCCTCGGACTGACCAGCCAGTTAAACAAAAAACCGGCTCAGCTCTCCGGCGGACAGAGACAGCGTGTGGCAATGGGACGTTCCATTGTGAGAAACCCGAAGGTTTTCCTCTTTGATGAGCCTTTGAGCAACCTGGACGCCAAGCTGCGCGGCGCGACACGACGCGAGATCCTGCTGCTGCATAAGAGACTGCAGGCGACCATGCTCTATGTAACACATGACCAGACCGAGGCGCTGACGCTGGCTGACAGAATTGTATGTATGTCCATGGGCCATGTACAGCAGATCGGAACACCGATTGAGCTTTACGACCAGCCTGCGAATACCTTTGTGGCCGGCTTCATTGGTTCCCCGCCGATGAACTTCTATGATATGAAGGTATCCGGAGACGAGTTGGTTGGCAAGAATTTCAAGTCCTCCCTGACGCCTGAGGAAAAATCCCTGCTTGCGGCTTACCAGGGAAAAGAAATTACGGTAGGCGTCCGTCCGGAAGACATAGCCGAGGGCAATGAGTTTAAGGTCAAAGCCACGAACAATGAGAACCTGGGAATGACTACACTGCTCCACGGACATATCGGCGACGCAACCTCAGCGGACTTAAAGATTACCGCGAAGCTGAAGGGCTGGAAAAATTACAGGAGAAACGACATCGTTTCCCTGGCGTTTTCCAGGAAGCATTTCTTTGACAAAGAGACAACCAACGCAATCAGGAAGGGGGAATGATCATGGAAAAGAAAAAGTTTAGTTTCAAGGCGATGCTGAAAGAAACATGGCGCATGTTCCTGGTTTCCTTAAAGCGCAGACCTTCGATGATCGCTCTTGCCGTATTTCTGATTGCGTTTCTGCAGTATTCCCTGCAGCTGAGTACCATCTCCAATACGACATCGAAGATCCAGGGCTCAGGGATGGGACTGTGCGGGTTCATTACCATGCTGGGCTCCATGCTTTCCATGCTCTGTTTTGGCAATGCGTTTCCGAAGAGGAAAAAGACCAATATCCCGATGCTTGTTCTGATGTACGCCATGAATCTGATTATCATATATTGTGACTATCATTATATGAACGCTATTCTGGCCGCAGTCAACAGGGAATTGAATCCGATTCAGGTGACGACGTCCACAATTTATATCGCGAATGCTTACAGCCTTCTTCAGACACATATTATCATTCTGATTGTGGGCATTGTCCTGACAGCGCTGATTCCGGTTTATTCAAAGTGGATCAAAAAGATCAACACGAATATCGAGGTGGAAGGCAATCAGGCGATGGGAGCAATTGATATTTCCGGCGAGGACTGAGGCAGGAATATATCTGAATATCTGAGAAGACAGAACTGGAGATTTCATGGCGAAACAAAAACAGCAAAAATCGGGGGGAACAACGCCTAAGAGCGCGGCGGAATATTATAAGCTGAATACAAAGGCGGTAGACGACCTGGTGGACGCGGACGAGAGTAATTCGCCGGAGGTCAGTGAGGAAGAGCTGAGTAAGTACCGTTCCGTTTCCAAATTCAAACCGAAGGAATGGATGAAGGCTCTCTTCATTAAGTTCTGGTTTCCGGCCGCGGTATGCTACTTTTTCTTCTGGGGGCTGGGGACGTATGTGTCAGATATGCTTGATATGCTTTTTATCACGGCAATTGCGCTGGGGATTATCACAGATCTTTTAACCAATAATATGCTCAGGTTTATTGCCAAATCCGATGGAGCGAATGATCGGTGGATGATGTTCCCCAAAAAAGGCTATTATTCATTCCCCGCGAATATCCTTTATGGCGGAGTGGTATTGGCCATGGTTGTTACGATTTATAATATGATCAACATGGCTTTTGTCCTTGCGACCGGAATAACGGATACGACGTTTCTGGGAGTGGAACCGATTTTGTTTGGTGTGTTTTACGTGTTATGTGATTCTCTGCTTGTGGAATTCAAGCATCTCTGCGTCAGGATCGTGAAGGACGCCATGCGCAAGGAGAAGCGCGCGAACGCATCGTAATTATCAAAAATTTATAAGGAGGCACAGAGATGTCATACCTGACACTGAAGAACATCAATAAGATTTATCCAAATGGTTTTCATGCGGTACATAATTTCAACATTGAAATTGAAAAGGGAGAGTTTATTGTCTTTGTCGGACCGTCCGGTTGCGGAAAGTCCACTACACTTCGTATGATCGCGGGACTGGAGGATATTTCCAGCGGAGACTTCCTGATCAATGATGTCAGAGCCAATGAGATGGGCCCCAGGGAAAGGGAAGTTGCGATGGTCTTCCAGAGCTATGCCCTTTATCCTCAGATGACTGTTTATGATAATATCGCCTTTGGACTGACACTGCAGGGCGTGGACGAAGATGACATTGACAAAAAGGTTAAGGATACCGCGAAAATCCTGGGCCTGACGGATTATCTGGATCGTCTGCCGAGAGCGCTTTCCGGCGGGCAGCGTCAGCGTGTGGCTATCGGACGTGCCCTGGTCCGTAAGGTCGGCGTCTTCTTAATGGATGAGCCTCTCAGTAACCTGGACGCCAAGCAGCGTGTGACAATGCGTACAGAGATTGCGCAGATTCATCAGGAGACCGGTGCGACAACGATCTATGTTACGCATGACCAGACAGAGGCAATGACGCTGGCAGACCGCATCGTGGTGATGAAGGACGGTTATGTGCAGCAGATCGGCACCCCGTATGAGCTGTATCAGGATCCGGTTAATGTGTTCGTGGCCGGGTTCATTGGAGAGCCGCCGATGAACTTCATCCGCGGTACGGTAAAGGACGGTTCGATTGCCTTCGGAGAAAAGCTTCTGGACCTTTCCCAAAAGCTCGGCAAGGATGTTCAGAAATATGAAGGAAAGAAAATTGTCTTTGGTTTCCGCCCTGAGGGAGCTGTGCTGGGTGAGCAGGATGACTCCTATGTTATTACCTGTAACGTGGAGCTGACAGAAATGCTTGGTGACAACGCGAACGTTTATGTCAATGATAAGGATGACAGAGCCATTCTGAAGGTTGGCCCGCATGACATCCCGGAGATGGACAGTGACCTCACCTTTTCTATTCCGTATGAGAATGTCTACCTGTTTGACAGCGAGACAGAGATGGTTATCAAATAATCTGATCTGCCATGACCGCAGAATGAAATATTGATCAGAAAGAGATGAAATCCCGGAAAATGGGAGATCATCTCTTTTTCGATTGGCTGAGAGGATTTCGGAAACTGATCATAAAGAGACCGAAGGATAATCTGAAAGGAATCCTCGGAAAGACCTGAAATAAACGGCTGAAAACCTTGGAAAAACGAAAAAATGTGTTGACAGCAAAAAGAAATTTTTCTATAATAACTGAGCGTGACGAAACGTATTGGTCCACTAACAAACGCCGGACTTCCCAACCGGCGCCTGTTTTGCTATAGCCCAGCAGTGGATTGAGATAGAAATTCAGTTATCGCGAAGCGCCGGACATTCGTGGAGCGGTAACGTACTGGTATCATAAAGTATGGAGGACAAATCATGAACAAAACATTCATGCCAAACCCGGATAAAGTTGAGAGAAAATGGTATGTGGTGGACGCCGAGGGGCAGACTCTGGGCCGTCTGGCCAGCCAGGTGGCGAGTGTGCTGCGCGGAAAGAATAAGCCGGTTTTCACACCCCACGAGGATTGCGGAGATTATGTGATTGTGATTAACGCTGACAAGATTGCTGTGACCGGCAAGAAGTTGGATCAGAAGATTTATTATCGCCACAGTGATTATGTAGGCGGGATGAAGCAGCAGACCCTGAGAGAGAAGAAAGCAAAGAAACCCGAACAGGTTATCGAGCTGGCAGTCAAGGGCATGCTTCCGAAAGGACCTTTGGGAAGACAGATGTACACCAAGCTTCATGTGTATGCGGGACCGGAGCATCCGCACGCGGCACAGAAGCCGGAAGTATTAACATTCTAAGGTCTGAGAGGAGGAAATGATAATGGCCAACAATAAAAATTACGGAACAGGCAGAAGAAAGAAGTCTGTTGCCAGAGTATATTTGATGCCGGGCACCGGCAAGATCACCATCAATAAGAGAGATATTGATGATTATTTCGGTCTGGAGACTCTGAAAGTGATCGTGCGTCAGCCCCTCGTCCTGACTGAGAACGCTGACAAGATGGACGTCCTGGTAAATGTAAAGGGCGGCGGCACCACCGGCCAGGCGGGCGCTATCCGTCACGGCATCTCCCGCGCGCTTTTACAGGTGGACGCAGAGTACAGACCCGTGCTGAAGAAGGCCGGCTACCTGACCAGAGATCCTCGTATGAAGGAGAGGAAGAAATACGGCCTCAAGGCGGCTCGTCGCGCTCCGCAGTTCAGCAAGCGATAATTCAAACAGAAAATTGCAAATTTTTACACCCCCGAAAACACTGGATTTTCGGGGGTTTTTCAATACAGTTCAAAATATAAAGCCGTGTGCGGCGGCGTGAAATTCTGCAAGGTATGACACACACATTACACATATATGACACAATCGGAAAAATAAAAAGCTTGTGTTATGCGCATAACAATGATATACTCATAAAAAGCAAGGGAAAGGGGCGATTTTATGAGCAGATCAAGCTATATCAACGAATATATGAACGCCAAATATGACAGAATCAATCTGACCGTTCCAAAGGGTGAGAAAGCAAAGATCAAGGCAGCTGCTGACAGTATGCAAATCAGCGTGAACGAATATTTGTATATGTTGGTGTGTGCGGATTTGAGCAGCGGCACAAGCAAGCTTTCACAGAAGAAGCAGGACTTCACGGAAGAACACCAAAAAATGCATGATAAGTGGCAAGTAGCGGCGAAATACCGGGAAATGATTGAAAGTATGCACATTGAAGAAATTAATGGTATGAACAAGCACTACACTATTATTTTGAAAGAGGGATATATAAACGATGAAACGGGAAGCAGAAGCATATACACGGATAAGATGCACGAAATCCGGCGCATTATCAAAAAATCGCATAAGAAATAAAATTGCCGGGGCAACTACTACCTCGGCATTGGTTTATATTTTGTTGATGGCTTCAATTAATTCCTGAATTTCAAAGTGGGTATAAACAATTTCCGTGACTGATTGCCCTTTATGCCCCACAATTTTCTTGATAACCTTATCTTGCACCCCCGCAACGGTTAAAAGAGAAATGCAAGTGTGGCGGGTATCATGTGGGCGGTGCTGCATTCCCATTTGTTCAATAAGCGGCACCCAATAGGAATCATAATAGTTGCGGTATTCAAAGTGCTTTCCGTCCGGCGTGGAAAGAACATATTCACAATCGTTTTTGCTTATACAGTATTCAAAAAACGGAACAATCTTTTCTGCAATCGGAACTTTGCGAATTCCGGCTTCTGTTTTGGAAGCGGTCACATCAAACCACCGTTCCGAAAGGTTCACATTCTCTTTTTTCAGTTCAAGTAATTCACCAATACGCACCCCGGTATAAATCAGCATGAGGATAACGGAAAAATATTCGTTCGTGTCCTTCCAATCCCAAACTCTTTGAACTTCTGCTTTGCTAAATGGCTTGCGGTTGTATGCGTTGGGGTTCTTATCACGGTTGTTTGTGCTAATCTAAAATTAGGTCACATGGCTCATTGAAAATTAGGTCACTTCTGATAAAGATATGTTATCCTTTTGGTACTATGCTGAAAGGAGGCAGGGAAAGGAGTGATCACATTGACACAAAAGCAACAGGTTATCAAGAGGAGCGGCAAAGTAGATAAGTATTCCACCATCACTGTGGCGCAAAACCACTATTCCGTGCCGGAAACACTGGTAGGCAAGACGGTGGATGTGCGGATCTATACAGATAAAATCGTTGTATATCATGATGGGGAGGTTGCTGCCCGCCACGCCAGGAGCTTTAAGCCCCATGACTGGCAGATAGACATTTACCATTAACTGAGGACATTAAAAAGAAAACCGGGCGCCCTGCGCCAGAGCACAGCACTGCTCCAGTCGGACACCCAGGTCAAAAAGATATACGATGATTATTATAGCAGTGATGCCAGAACTTTTCTAGAGGTTTTGGAAATCATATATGAAAAAGGCGCGGGGACGGTGCTGGAAGGGCTGAAAAAGCTTGCAGCTGTTTCCCCCAGGGATTTAAGCGCCGACAAAGTGAAGGTGATATGTGATAAGGTAACAGAAGAAAAATCAAAAAAGCCGGGAACTGACCGCCTGAGCGAGAAGTCCAAGTCCACCATCAGCCAGTATAACAGGCTGATGGAGGCGCAGCAGGATGAAGAAAGGATGGCGGGCTGATGAAGGCAAAAATACATGAAGAAATCAAAGAATACTGTAAACTCCTGAAGCTTTCCGGCATAGGGGAACACTTTGAAGAGGCCCAGGAAGGTGCGGGTGATTATGAGGAATATCTGCACAGGCTGTTAAGCTATGAGCTGGAGACGGCCGAAAAGCGTTCCGTAGATCGCCGGATCCGCTGTGCCAGGTTCCCATACCGGAAGTACCTGGAAGACCTGGAGGTGGACTGCCTGCCGCAGGGGATGAGGAAGCGGCTGCCGGAACTGATGGGGCTGGATTTCATCCGGAGGGGGCAGAACCTGATCCTGACTGTTATTCCACATTTTCTCCGCTCCCGAAATACATCCCTTGCCGTCGAATTAACGTAAGCCGCAC
>JAJQBK010000061.1 GCA_021203305.1 Lachnospiraceae bacterium | reverse complement strand
CAGCCTCTGCCGGATAAAAGTGTGGATGTCGTGACCATGCTTGAGGTGTTGGAGCATATTCCAGACGTGGAAGCGGCGGTTAATTCTGCTGTAAGGATTGCGAGAAAACATATTGTTGTCTCAGTGCCGTCAAAGCCGGATGATAACCCTGAGCATATCCATCTGTTGACAAGGGACAGACTCACAGAGTTGTTCACTGGTGCAGGCTGCAGGAAGCTGAATTTTGATGGCGTCAATGGGCATCTGATTATGATTGTCACGCTGGATTGAAATCCGCACATGAAAATGGATTTCCAGAGGATATTATTTTATCTGTCTGTAAAGAGACAGAAGTAAAAAGTGCTGCGAGAAGGAGGAACCTCATATGGGCTTTGAAATAAGGAAGTATCCCAGGACACCACATCTGGAAGGATCGCATTTACAGCAGGGCGATGAGGATTTGGCGCAGATTCTTTTTTCGGAAATCAGAGGGAAGCACCTTGTGGTTGAAGAGAAAATAGACGGGGCAAATTCGGCAATTTCATTTGATGACAATGGGCAGCTGCTCCTTCAAAGCCGCGGACATTACCTGACGGGCGGCTACAGGGAAAGGCATTATAACCTTATGAAGCAGTGGGCATGTGCGCATAAGAATGTGCTGCATAGTGTCCTGAGTGAACGTTACATCATGTATGGGGAGTGGATGTATGCAAAGCATAGTATTTTTTATGACCAGCTTCCGCACTACTTTATGGAGTTTGATATTTTCGACCGCCGCGAGGGTGTCTTTTTAGACACTTCTGCAAGGAGGGAGATTACGGCGAATCTTCCGATAAAGTCGGTTCCGGTATTGAAATCGGGAGCTTTCTCAAACAAGGAAGACTTACTGACACTGCTCGGAGTGTCTGATTACATCAGTGACAATCACATGGAAAGCCTGTGGGATGAAGCCGCCCGTCAGGGGCTGGATGCACAGAAAATTCTAAGTGAGACGGACAGTTCCCGTCTCATGGAAGGGCTATATATCAAGGTGGAGGAAGACGGCTGTGTTGTTGAGCGGCTGAAATATGTGAGAGCTTCTTTTTTACAAAATATCGCGCAATCAGAAACGCGCTGGCTTGACAGACCTATTGTGCCGAACCGGCTCTCATGTGATATCAGCGCGCTGTTTGAATAACAGGGCAGGTGAATACTATGAATGATAATTGGATCATTCTCACAGGTGCGGTACCCGAACCGCCTGATTGGGGAATCGACTGGGAAAACATAATGAGGACCCCGCTGTCATCATATCTTGCAAAGATGTCTGAAACCCCGCAAAATCCGTACTGGCATGGTGAGGGCAATGTGCTGACACACACAAAGATGGTGTGTGGGCGGTTAGCGCAGGATGCGGATTTTCGCGGGCTTGATAAAGAGAAGCGGGAAATGGTGTTTGTCGCTGCACTTATGCACGACATTGGTAAGATCCCATGCACAAGGTTGGAGGATGGCAAATGGAAATCCCCAAACCATACGATTGTCGGGTCGAAAATGGCGAGGGAAATTCTGTGGAGGGAATTTGCGCTTGCCGGAACGAAAGAAGAACAGGAGATGCGCGAATGCATATGTAATCTGATCCGATACCATTCTGTGCCGATGCATATCACAGAACAGACCAATCCGGTATTGCGGCTGTATCAGATTGCCACCCAGGGAGAGCTTATCCGGAGCTTTTCATTGCATCTTCTTTCCATTCTGGTCAGCGCCGACATAAAGGGAAGAATATGCGATACGATGGCGGAAGCGCTGGAGTCCATAGATTTGTGTTTTTCGCTGGCGGAGGATGAAAGTATCATATATAGCCCAGGATATTTTCAGTCAGAGGCGGCGAAACAGGCCTTTTTATCCGGCAGAAACATCTGGAAGGAACAGGACATCTATGATGACACATGGGGCGAGGTCATTTTGATGTCCGGCTTGCCAGGGACAGGAAAAGACACCTGGATTAAAGCGAATTATAGCGATCTTCCGGTGATATCCTTGGATGACATCAGGGATGAAATGCGTGTTTTACCTACCGATAATCAGGGAACAGTGATACAAGAAGCAAGGGAAAGGGCAAAAGTATTTCTGCGCAAACGGCAGCCGTTTGTGTGGAATGCTACCAATCTTTCATCTATGGTCAGAAGAAAGCAGCTGTCACTTTTTGAAGACTATCACGCAAGGACAAAGGTTGTATTTCTGGAGACAGACTGGGAAACGAATCTATCGAGAAACGAAAGCCGGAACGATGCAGTTCCGGAGCATAAGATAGAGGATATGATGAAAAACCTAGAACTGCCGGAAAGAATCGAGGGAAGGACGGTTGAGTGGCATTGTACATAAGAGCATCATCACGAATAACAGGCAGGTGGAACATAAAAAATCTTTAATACGGCAGGCAGAAATGCCTGTACATAAAAAGAAAGGTGGAATTATAATGGCATTTCTAAACGGTTTATTCAACAAAAAGCGGAATGACGCGCAGCAAACGCCATCAAAACCTAATCCGCAGGAGACGGCACAGAATATGCAGCAGCCAACGGAAGTGCTGCTTGCAGTGGCTGAAAAATTCTTAAATGAAGGGAACGAAGAAAGGGCATTTCAGATGTATAAAAGCATCGCGGAATCCAGTTCTGATGCAACAGCCCAGTATAATCTGGGAAGCCTTTACGCACAGGGAAAAGGAACGGAGCAGAACCTTTTAGAGGGAGCGTACTGGTTCCGGCAGGTAGAGAAATCCGGAGACGAGCAAGCAGGCAAGCTGGTAAAAAAATGCGAGCTTGATTACATGCGGCAGAATTTGACGGCAGATACACCGAAAGATCTGTATGAGAGGATGAAGGGCTTTGTGGGATACGTTTATTCCGACGAGCCGGCAGACGCCCTGATTAAACGTGAGCTTACCGTTCTGGGAATGTACCACTTTAATCAGAAGAACTACGCAGCTGCCGCCAAGCTTCTCCGCGCATCGGCAGAATTTTGTAACGATGGACAGGCGCAGAACTTTCTCGGGGTGCTGTATAACGCCGGAGCCGGTGTTTCGAAGAACGACCTGGTTGCCCTGTATTGGCTGGATCGAGCGGTAAACAATGGATACAAGGATGCAAGGAAGGATAGAGAAGGGATTCTTGAATCATACAGGGCATCTCTTACCGCAACAGAGTTTCAGGAATATTTTGAACGCTTATCGAACTGGTGTGAAACCGGTACTGCGGATATTGTCGCTATGCCCAAAAGAGCACAGTACTGGAAAGGTGTGTCCATGTCCGAAAGAAGGAAGCTCCGGGTTAATTTCCGCATAGATAAAACGAATTATACTCTTGAATTTGAAGAGAAAATTTCGATTGCGGCGGCATTTCATTCAAATGCTCCTCTTGAGGAGTGTGTGTACACGGTAGGGAGCAAGCGGTTTAAGGGTAATGAACCTTTAAGTGGAGAAGCCATTGAGGTACTGACGGATGGCAACGGGTACTACGTTTCAGTCAAGCAGGATCGATATGGTGATAAAATTGTATATGAGCATGTAACGGTTCCGACATTTGACAGTGGAGACCGTGAATGGGACAGCTATCGGAAATATGCATTGATTTATGATGGGAAGAATATTGATGTTATTGCTTTCAAGGGTGGGTATAAGATCGCGAACATCGATGTGTACAGAAAACTGAAATTAGGAGATGTGACGTTTAAGCAGTATTTTGAAAAGCTAAATTATCCCGCAGGGGCGTCTGCCAGCATCAAATGGGTAGAGAGCGATTCATTGTAGAAGGAAGTTATCGTTCCCCATCCGCTTGCTTCCGTCCTCCGGCGCGAAGATCAGGCTATTTTTTGCAGGGTTTTATGATGCAATTCAGATCTTTCGGTTAAAAATATATCCGAATACCGAGCCGGTAATGCCGCCCGCGATGTGTGAGACATTGGAAATATTATCCTCAATGGTTATGCCCTCATAAACCTGCTGTCCCAGAAAAATTACCGCCACCAGAATAAAGGTCAGTGGAATTTCTCTCTGCTTTACACCGACAATGGAAGAAAGAAGAATCAGTGCGAAGACCACGCCGCTGGCTCCGCACAGCGCAATATTCGGGAAAAAGATATAGTTGACCAGCCCGGTCACCAGCGCTGTAACCGCGATTACTTTCAGGATGTCCGCGGAGCCATACTTTTCCTCCAGCATCGGCCCCAGCAAAAGCAGGTAGGTCATATTTCCGATCAGATGGTCCCAGCCGCTGTGGCCGAACACATGTGTGAAAAAACGCAGCCAGGTCAGCGGGCTGGTCAGCGATGAATGATACGTCATAAAAAGCATAACGTTGCTGACGCCGCCGGTCAATTCATTTAATAATGTCGCAATAAAGCTGATCAGCACGAAGGTCAGGATGACCGGAGCATTGTTTACAATTTTCAGTCTGTTTTTTTTCATAGCTGGTCTCCTCAGGTTTCCATTTCATACCACTTTACTATACCCTTATTTTATCCCGGCTGCAACATTTTCCGACAAATTATAGTGAACGACAAATATATTTTCTCTATCAGCATATATAGTTTGGTCTTCAAAGTGAAATTATTAATGTCGTTCACTATAGATTTGAGGAACGAGGAAAAAAAGGAGTGAAAGAACTTTTCTTTTCCCAAAATTAGTGTAAAATAGATTACACGAGGTGGCTTATGAAAACTTGCCTGATGTTAAAAGATACTCCCGTTCTTGAGATTGAAAAGCTCTCCACACATGGCAGCCGGCAGCCACTCTGGAAAGGCCTCCTTATATTACGGATGAGGAATGGGAAGGAGTGTCGGAAAGGATGCAGAACGTCCAAATCCGGATGAAGAGAGGAAAATTAACGAGGTTTTAATTAGATGAGAAAATTAGCATTAAGTGACGATATATTACTCAGCGTGGAAAAGCCTGCCCGTTACATTGGTAATGAGGTCAACGCGGTATACAAAAATCCGCGTGAGGTGGACACTCGGATCTGTTTTGCATTTCCGGACGTCTACGAGGTCGGCATGTCCCATCTGGGGCTCCAGATCCTTTACTCCATGTTCAATGAGTTCGAGGATACCTGGTGCGAGCGTGTTTTCAGCCCCTGGACGGATTTGGATCAGATTATGCGGGAGCAGCATATTCCCCTCTTTGCCCTGGAAAGCCAGGACCCGGTTAAGAATTTTGATTTTCTCTGCGTCACTATACAATATGAGATGTGTTACACGAACATCCTGCAGGTGCTGGATCTGTCTCAGATTCCGCTCCTTGCGTGTGAGCGCACGGACTGGGCTTATCCGATTGTCATAGGTGGCGGGCCCTGCACCTACAATCCGGAGCCCATCGCGGAATTTTTTGATATGTTTTACATCGGTGAGGGTGAGACGCAGTATCGGAGACTTCTGGATCTGTATAAGGAAAGCCGCCGAAACGGCGACAGCCGCGTGGAATTCCTGTATAAGGCGGCGCAGATTCCGGGAATGTATGTGCCCATGTTTTATGATGTGGCTTATAAGGAAGACGGCACCATTCTCTCCATGACGCCAAATCGGCCGGGCGTTCCCGCAAAGGTGCTGAAGGAAGTGGAGATGAATATTTCCGACACATATTATCCAGAAAAGCCGGTGGTCCCTTACATGAAGGTGGTGCAGGATCGGGTGGTGCTGGAGATTATGCGCGGCTGCATCCGGGGCTGCCGTTTCTGCCAGGCGGGACAGCTTTACCGGCCTGTCAGGGAGAGAAGCCTGGATTGGAATAAAAAATATGCCGTCGCCATGCTGAAAAATACCGGTCAGGAGGAAATCACTTTAAGCTCCTTAAGCTCCAGTGACTATTCAAAGCTTCCGGAGCTGATCGATTTTCTAATTGAGGAGTGTAACAGGCGCCATGTCAATATTTCGCTGCCCTCTCTGAGAATCGATTCCTTTTCGCTGGATGTGATGCAGAAGGTGCAGGATATCAGAAAAAGCAGCCTGACCTTCGCGCCGGAGGCGGGGAGCCAGCGGCTGCGCGATGTGATTAATAAAGGCCTGACGGAAGAGGATATTTTAAACGGCGCCGCCGAGGCCTTTAAGGGCGGCTGGACAAAGGTGAAGCTTTATTTTATGCTGGGGCTTCCCACGGAAACCGAGGAGGACATCCTCGGCATTGCCGACCTGGCAAATAAGGTCGCCGCCACCTTCTATGACACGGTGCCGAAGGAAGAGCGCGTCAACGGACGGGTGCAGGTCACAGCCAGCACATCCTTCTTCGTGCCAAAACCCTTCACCGCCTTTCAGTGGGCGCCCCAATGCACGAAGGAGCAGTTTATTGAAAAGGCATATACCACCCGTAAGGCCATTGCCTCCCAGCTGAATCAGAAATCCATAAAGTACAACTGGCACGAGGCGGACATGAGCGTGCTGGAGGGTGTGCTTGCCAGAGGGGACAGGAGACTTTCTGAAGTTTTATTAAAGGTCTATCAAAAGGGATGCATTTACGATGCCTGGAGCGAGTATTTTCACAATGACATCTGGATGGAGACCTTCGCTGAGTGTGGAATTGATCCGGATTTTTATACCACACGGGAGCGGCCGCTGGACGAGATTTTCCCCTGGGATTTCCTGGACTGCGGCGTCAGCAGGGAATATCTGAAAAGAGAATGGGAAAAAGCCCGGGCCGGGACGGTATCTCCCAACTGCCGGGCGCGGTGCCAGGGCTGTGGAGCGGCAAGATTTGGAGGCGGCGTTTGCTTTGAAAAGAGCGGCGCGAACGTTTCCGAAAACAGTGGATTTGGAGAAGATAATTCGAAACTTTCCGGAGAAGCTGGTCTGGAAAATGGAGGTGCTCTATGAGGCTGCGAATCAAGCTTTCCGGAGAAGATGGTTTTGAAAACGGAGGTGCGTTATGAAGCTTCGAATCAAATTTAGAAAATACGGCGTGCTGAAGTTCATCGGGCATCTGGATGTGATGCGTTTTTTTCAGAAGGCACTACGCCGTGCGGACATTGATGTAGCCTATACCACGGGCTTCAGCCCTCATCAGATCATGTCCTTTGCCGCGCCCCTGGGGATCGGATTGGAGAGCAACGGGGAATATGTGGATATAGAGGTCAACACTCCCATCGCAAGCCAGGAATTCATAGACAGATTTAACGCCTGCTCCGCAGAGGGAATTGAGGTCACGGATGTGCGCCTTCTGCCGGAGAAAACGGCGAACGCCATGGCTTCCGTCGTCGCGGCGGAATATCGCGTCAGGTTCCGGGAAGGCCGTAGCCCCCAGGGAGACTGGCAAAACGCCTTTGCCTCGTTCATGGAGCAGGAGGAAATTCTTTTTGAAAAGAGTTCCAAAAAGAATACGACCGTGGTTGATCTGAAAAAGGGGATTCTGGACTGGCGTCCGGAGGAAGACTGTCTCTGGTGTATCCTGAGCACCGGAAGCGTGCTCAATATCCGTCCGGACACGCTGATGGAGTCTTTCTGGGCTTATCTTGGACAGGAGATGCCGAAAAACGCGCTGCTGATTACAAGGGAGGAGATCTACGGTGAGAACCTCACCCCGCTGGCGGAATTTGGCAGCTGGATTGATTCTGATGAAAATAATATTGACGGTTTGCGCGATAACTGTTAGAATTTCTAACTGAAACAATGAGGCGAAGGCGCCGCGGAAAATGATATCCTGTGGCGCCTTTTTATGTCTGTAAAGTATTCAAAAGGAGAAAATCACCATGAGTTTCAGTCCAAACAGTTCCATTTTGTTTATTCTGGCCGGCACTGTCATTTTATTTGTCATCGCTGAGTCGGTCTTTTTTATGGTCAGGTCCTGGCGGCGCGGCAGGGAGATCGGGATGGATATGGCTTTCCTTCGCAGGACAGTGGTGTCTACGGCGGTTTTTACGATTGCTCCCGCCGTATCCATTCTGTTAGGAGTCATTACCCTGTCGAAGTTTCTGGGACTGCCGCTGCCATGGCTCCGCTTAAGCGTGATCGGCGCCATTACCTATGAGCTTCCCGCGGCGACCTCCACAGCCAGCGCCCTTGGGGTGTCTATTGCGGAGACGGTAACAGATCCGAAGGTCTACACAGCCATTGCCTGGGTTATGACTCTTGGAATTTTCCCGGGAATGCTCTGGGTTGCCTTATTTGGCCGGAAAATCCAGGGAGGCCTGGCAAGAATCAAAAATCGGGACGCCAAATGGGGAGATATCCTGATGACCGCCCTGTTTCTTGGAATGATTTCCGCTTTCCTGGGGATGGTTTTTGCGGATATCCGGGAAGGGCTGGCCGGGTGGATCCCGATTTTTGTACTTCTGTTTTCAGCAGCGTTAATGTGTATCTGCGGCCTGCTGTCAAAAAAATTTAACATGAAATGGATTGAAAATTATGCGCTTCCAATCAGTATGCTGGGAGGCATGGCATTTGCGGTTGTCATTACACCGATCATAGGAGGCTGAAATGAAAAACAGAACATATGAGGAAAAAACGCATTTATACGGCCGTATCTGGATTTTATCCGCGCTGGTCATGATTTTTTTGTACCCTATCCTGACCTGTATCATTTTCGGGGCATGGCCGGATTGGCAGTCTGTGGTTAAAGGGCTTTTGGGGGTAGCACCCATTTTCTGGACGGTTGGTCTGATTGAGGTCTTTACCTATGTCCCAATGCTTGGCTCCGGCAGCTCCTATCTGGCCTTTGTGACCGGGAACCTGACCAATCTGAAGGTTCCGGCAGCCTTAACAGCCATGGAAAACGCGGACGTAAAGCCGGGCAGTGAGGAGGGGGAGGTGATCTCTACCATCGCCGTGGCCACCTCCTCCATTGTGACGACCATTATTATTGCCCTGGGCGTGGCTCTTTTAGTCCCTCTGACGCCAATTTTAAACAGCGAGCTGCTGGCGCCGGCCTTTGACAATATCCTTCCTGCCTTATTTGGCGGCCTTGCTGTGGTTTACATCAGCAAAAACTGGAAGGTGGCCATGGCTCCGTTAATATTTATGGTGGCTCTGTTTCTGGCGGTACCGTCTCTTTCCGGGTCCGTCAGCGTGTTGGTACCGGTGGGAGCTTTGATCGCTATCGGCGTGGCCCGGATTTTATATAAAAAAGGTCTTTTGTAAGGAGGCGCGGAATGCTGTATATTGTGTTGGCAATTATCCTTATTCTCATTATCTGGATTGCCATTCTTCTTATCAGGGCGGCCTGTTTTAAGCCGAAAGAAGAGTTAACGCCATCTCAGGAGCCTGTAACATTGGATGAGGACAAAATTGTATCTGACATGCGGGAAATGATCCGCTGTAAAACAATTTCCTACAACGATCCGGGACTGATCGATGAGGCGGAGTTTCAAAAATTCAGGGATCTGCTTCCAAAGCTTTTCCCAAATGTCCATGAGACATGTGAGCTGAGGCATTTGGGCGTCAACGGCCTTCTGTATCACTGGAAAGGGAAAAAAGAAGGCGATCCGGTGATGCTGATGGCTCATTATGATGTCGTGCCGGTAGAGGAAGCGCTATGGGAAAAGCCTCCTTTTGAGGCGGTACTGGAGGATGATACGATCTGGGGAAGAGGCACGCTGGATACCAAAGGGACGCTGTGCGGGATCCTGGAAGCGGCGGAAAAGCTGATCAGCGAGGGCTTTCAGCCGGAGAGAGATATATACTTCTCATTCTCAGGGCAGGAAGAAATCAATGGCCCGAGCTGCCCGGCGATTGTCGACTGGTTTGAAGAGAATGGGATCCATCCGGCAATGGTGCTCGATGAGGGCGGCGCTGTGGTGGAAAATGTTTTTCCCGGCGTGAAACGGGAGTGCGCGTTGATCGGAATCGCGGAAAAGGGCATGATGAACGCGGAATTTCACGCAAAGAGCGGCGGCGGACACGCCTCCATGCCGCCCGTTCATACCATTGTAGGGGAACTGGCCCAGGCAGTGGTGGATGTGGAAAACCATCCGTTCCCACGGCAGTTGACCAAACCAGTTCGGGAAATGCTGGACGTGCTCGGAAGATATTCTACCTTCATGTATAAAATCATTTTTGCGAATCTCTGGTGCTTTGAGGGTTTATTTGATCTGGTCTGTAAAAAATCCGGCGGGGAGCTGAACGCCATGATGCGGACTACCTGCGCGGTTACCAAAATGGAGGGCGGGGCAGCGTTCAATGTCGTTCCGCCAAAGGCTTCCGTAGGGATGAATCTGAGGCTGATGGGTACTGATACCGTTGAATCTGCCAGAAACTATCTGGAAAAAGTGATCGATAATCCGAACATTGAAGTCACGGTATATGAAGGCAGGAACGCTTCACCGGATTCTGATACGGACTGTCCGGAGTGGAAGCTCCTGTGCCAGGCTGTATCTGATACCTGGAAGGAAGCGCTGGTATCCCCGTATCTGATGATGGCCTGCAGCGATTCCTGGCATTATTCAAGGATCACAGACAGAGTGTATAAATTCTCTGCCATGAAGCTGTCAAAAGAAGAGCGGGGCATGATCCACGGCAATAATGAGCGGGTTCCTGTAAAAACATTGCTCCGGACGGTTGAGTTTTATGTCCGATTAATGAGAAGCGGGATATAGTTTTGAACACCAGTATGGGAAAGAGGGCTTTTGCCCTCTTTTTGCGTTCCATAAATCTCGCCTCTTTACAGAAAAGCCGACTTAAATTATAATACAAAGGCAGGCAAAATACAGGATCGAAATATAAAGGCACACAAAAATGGCGTCAAAAAATAACAGCGGAAAGCTGATTTTAACTGAATACGCTTTCGGTCAGAAAAGCCGGGATGCCGCTCTGTTTTATTGCGACGGCACGCTGGAGTATCTGAAGGTGCTTCCGCCCGGGGACAATCTGGCGGTGGGTACGATTCTGATCGGGAAATGCAGACATCAGGTTCTTAACATCCCGGCCGCTTTTTTTGCGCTGAATCAGGAGGGTACCATTGGCTTCCTCCCAACGGGAGATCTGAAATATACAAGGGTGCTCAACCGGCATTTTCAGGGAAAGCTTTCGGATGGGGATGAGGTTTTGCTACAAGTGAAACGGGAGCCCGTCAAGACGAAGGATTACGCTGTCACAGACCGCATTGAACTGGCCGGACGTTACTGCATTGCCAAATTTGGGTCAGGAAGGCTTTTTTGCTCAAAGAACCATCACCAGAGCGTGAAAGATGTTATATCGTCTTATTTCCGCCAAAAAGGGCTTTGTGCGGCGGATGGCAGTCTGATTGGCTTTTCCGGCTATGACCTGATTCTTCGGACAAAAGCGCAGAAGCTGGTGGAGGCGCGGGAGATGGACGTCCTTTACCGGGATTGTGACGATACCCTGAGGGCGCTGGACAGCCTTGTCAGCACGGCGGCCCACAGAAGCTGTTATTCCGTGCTGGAAAAGCCGGCAGGATGGTTTGAGGGCGTCTGTGAGGAGATTGAAAGCTGCGGATACAAGATAGAAGAGTGTTTGACAGATTCTTATCGTTTATATACTGAAATGCAGGAGAAATACCGGGCGGGGGATACAGCACCAACGGATCTCTGTGATCAATCTCTGAATAATTTGTCTTCGAAGTTGAAAAAGCAGAGTTTAACTGACGTAACGGCAGCAGCACCGGATGGATCGCGGATTCGGTATTACCAGGATTCACAGGTACCGCTGTCTGTACTTTACGGCATTTCCTCCCGGATTGAGGAAGCCCTGCGCACAAAGGCCTGGCTGAAAAACGGCGGATATATTTGTATAGAGCAGACGGAAGCCATGACGGTGGTGGACGTGAACAGCGGTTCGTCAACTCATGGAAAGGACTCTGAGAAGTTATATTTTGAGACAAATATGGAGGCCGCGGCTGAGATCCTGCGTCAGCTTCGTCTGAGAAATATCACTGGAGTAATCGTCATTGATTTTATCAATATGTCGGATAAATCCCGAGAAACAGAAATTCTGGAATTGATGAAAAATAAGGCGGTTCAGGATTACCAGAAAATTCATATTTATGAATTCACAAAGCTTGGCCTGCTGGAAATGGTAAGGGAGAAAAAAGGAAAATCTCTGAGGGAAAGCATAAATGAAGAAATGAAGTAACGTCAGAAAGAAGTTAAGAATGACGGCACTTACTATGACGGGAAAGCAGAATAAAAGTATCATAAAAGTATCTCGGTAAAAATATAAACCGAGAACCACATGTACAGGAATGCACCTGGGACAGAAAGGAAATAAGCGATGAACACTGAGGAAATTTTACAGACGCTGGATATGCTCTTTGACAGCCATCAGCTGGAACAGATCGAGCCCTTTTTGATGGAGCAGCTGGACAACGCCTTTGCCCACGGGGATTATAACTGCTGTATCACAATTCTGAATGAACTGATCGGCTATTACAGGGATATGAGCCGCTTTGACGAGATGCTGGCTGCCTGTGACAGGGCAACACAGTTTCTGGAGCAGCTGGGTTTACAGGACAGTATTCCCTATGCAACGACTCTGCTGAATATCGCTACCGCGCTGCGTGCCATGGGCAATTATGACGCCGCGCTGGAGGAATACAAAAAGGTATTTCCCATTTATCAGAGGGAGCTGGAGCCCACGGATACCCGCTTCGCGGCGCTCTACAATAACATCAGTCTGTTGTATCAGGAAATGGGCAATCTCCGCCAGTCTGTGGCGGCGCAGAATCAGGCGCTGCATATTCTGGAGGGCAGTGATGATACACAGAAGCTTGCCATCTCTCATTCCAATCTGGGAACGACGCTTCTGCAGATGGAGCATATGGACGAGGCACTGGTCCATCTGAATTACGCGGTTCAGCTTTTTGATTCTCTCCCTGGGGACAAAGATTACCATTATAGCGCCGCCCTGGCTTCACTGGGGCAGGCCTATGTGATGAAGGAGGACTATGAAACAGCCCGCGGCTATTATCTGACGGCGCTGGAAGAGTACCGTAAAACCCACGGCGTGACGCAGAGCTATTACAATTTGCTTGATAATCTGCATTACGTGGAGGAGCAGCTGGGAGTGGAGCCTACACCGGACCCGGCGGCAGGAGAGCAGAGTGAGGCGGAGTTGCCGACAGCTTCAGCGCAGTCTGAACCGGATACACCGAAAACTGCGGCACAGTCTGAACCGGATATGTCGGCAACCGCAGTGCAGGATGAACCAAACACATCGACAGCCGCAGCCCCGGATGAAGAGCAAACCGCACCGGATTCGCCGGATGAAGAGAAGCAAATAGGGGCAAATCCGTCGCTATCAGAGCAGTCCGACCTGGATTCATCGGTATCGGGGCAGGCCGGGGAAGCTTCATCCGCGGCACCCAAACAGTCAGACCCAGATTTATATGTGGCTCCCAAGCGCGCCGGGACAGGGACATCAACGTCTTCAATGGAGTATGATGCAGCAATATCAGAATCTCCTCAATCGTTCATTTCAGCGGAGGCTGCTCCGGAAGTTGGGAAAATGAACACAGATTATGCATCTGCCGATGATGCTTCACAATCTGGAAAGACCACGGGCTTTGGTATGCAGCTGGCCCAGGCGTTCTATGAGCAGGCTTTTCTGCCCCTTTTCTCAAAATATGCCCCGGAATGTATGGATATAATAGCCGTAGGTCTGGCGGGGGAGGGCAGCGACTGCTTTGGCTTTGATGACGCCGTTTCTCAGGATCATGATTTCGGCCCCGGCCTGTGTATCTGGCTGACCCATGAGGATTATGAGGCCTATGGTGAGCAGTTGTCTGAACTGTATCAGATGCTTCCTCAGGAATTCAACGGTTATCAGCGCAATGTGGTGATTGAAAATGGGAGAGTGGGCGTCTTTGATATGGATCGCTTCTTTGCCCGCTTTACAGGCTACACCAGGGCGGAGGATATTGCGGATATTCAGAGCCTTCTGTCCATTCCTGACGAGGCTCTTGCCACGGTGACGAACGGCGTTGTCTTTGTCGACCCGGTGGGAGAGTTCAGCGCCAGAAGGGCAAATTTTTATAAAATCTGTCCGGAAGAGTACTGGCAGGTCAAAATTGCCAACAGCCTGCTTCAGCTGGGCCAGTATGGCCAGTACAATTATGCCCGCTCCATGAAACGGGGAGATTACGTCACAGCTCAGGTCGCGCTTTATAAATATATTGAGGAATTATATCGCCTGGTTCATTATGTAAACCATGCCTTCCCACCCTACTATAAATGGCTGAAAAAAAGCAGCGCCCGTTTTGAATGCCTGGGCGTTCTTTCCAGCCTGACGGAGGCTCTGGCGGATTATGCCGACCAGCGTTCCGTATGGGAAGATAACAGTGCGGAGGCAGAAAGCCGGGATGTAATTTGCCGAACCGTCGAGTACATTGCGCTGCTGATTCTGGATGAGCTAAAAAAACAGGGAATACTGGAGAATATATCCATTCCGGAGGATGAGACGTTTCTGGAGCCCTACGGAAGAGCAATTCTGCAAAAGATATTCGGGAGCAATCATGATAATACTGCTGATCATCCGTCCGCTGATGCTCATGAAAGTAAAAACAGTGCCAACACTGTTTCTCCGGATTTTAATGACATCGGCTCTAAATCTGAAAAGAATGAATCCTCAGCCCGCCCGGTTCCTTCCGCGGAGGAAATCAGAACCGCCGCGTCGAAGCATGATACGGAAACACTGATTAATCAGATTGTCCACCTGGAGTGGGCGGTCTTTGACGCCGTGCAGAATGAGGGCGGCCGCGCCTCCTGCCAGGATGACTGGAATACCTTCTCCATCATGCGGAAAAGCCAGTACCTGGCCTGGCCGGAGGAGCTGCTGCTCAGTTACATGCAGGACTTTCTGAACGCCAACGCCCGGGGCTGGAATCTGATCACGGAAAAATACGGCAGAATGATGAAATCCACAGACCCGCGGGGATATCAGGAAATTCAGGATCAGCTTCCGCAGCTTGATCCGACCCGGGAGGCTATTATTGAACAGATTGTCAGCATTCAGGTTGCCTGGATGGAACAGTTCGCCGTGGAGTACCCCTGCATGGCTGGCAACAGCCGTACCATCCACACCTCTGAGGATACGCCCTATGATACTTCCTACGAGACCTATCTTCGCGGGGAGCTTGGCACCTACAGCAAGGAAACGCTCAAGCTTTACGGTCGTTTTATCGTAAGTCTGCGCCAGACCGGTCAGAACCTGGCTGAGATTATCATGACCAATACCGCGCTTCTGTATGGGTATGAATCCCTGCAGGACGCGGAAAACGCGTTGCATGTGGAGCAGACTGTTACAACGAAATAAGGAGCTATGCAAAGTTAAATTTTAACAGTTTCTAACCTATAGATTAAAAAGGTGTTAGTCAGGATTTGGATCGTTAGGTCAAATCCAGTTCTCAAAAGTTCCATAATACTGAAGTTCTCAAAACAGCTGAATTGCCGATTATGATCTTTATACGAACGCCCTGTAGTTGGAAAAATACATGATCGGCTCTGAATTTTGGTTGGAAAAATACATAATTGATCCTGAATCCTGGTTGGAAAAATACATAAAAATAATTGGATACAGTCTGGAAAAGATTTCCCCGGGAGAGCAGTATGAAGAGTTCTGCAACTCTTCGCAAAATGCCGATTTTGCGAAGAGTTGCAGCTTAAAACAACTATAAAGACAGGATTATGGAATGGCTGTCGTTCATGGTCTGAAATACCCAGAAGTGAATTTTCAAGGAAATGCTTTACACCGGCGATCACAGAGTTAAAACATCATTTCTTCATTTGTGATGGGATTTAAAGCTGTTTTTAAATATATCGCGCAATGTGTGATGTACCGCCTTAGGCGGTTTTTTCTCTTTGGGATATATTACAAATTCTCCATTGCGCATGGTGTCCATAGTTTCGTATTTTTTGCGGTTCGTTGACAGGCCTTTCTTTTGCAGATGTCCGTTGACTTCGCGCCGGACCGCGGCGAATATGACCGCAAAGGTCGGTACTCCGATGATCATACCGGCGACCCCGAAGAAGCCGCTGAAGGTGATGATGGAAAAAATGACCCAGAAACCGGCTATGCCTGTGGAATTACCCAGGATTCTCGGCCCCAGCACGTAACCGTCAAATAACTGCAGCATCAGGATCAGTATGCCGAAATATACCATATTCAGCGGTTGTGTGGGCGTCACTACAAATACAAGGATGGCGCAGGGAATCCCTCCGATAAACGGGCCAAAAAACGGAATAACATTTGTAATGCCCACGATCAGGCTGACCAGGCCATTGTAGGGAGTTCCCAGAATCGTGGTAAAAAGGAGGCACAGACAGCCGATAATAAATGAATCCAGAATCTTGCCGCCGATAAAGCCGATATAGGTTCTGTGTATAAATCTGGCGTCTGTCAGAATCTGATTGGCTCTGTCCTCCTGAAATACGCAGTAAACGATCTTGCGGGCCTGCCCCACGAACATTTCCTTGGAGCCGATCATATAAAGGGCAAATATAAATCCCAGGATAAAATTCCAGAGTGTTCTCAGCAGATTAAGGCCGCTGGCAAGAACTGTCAGCAAAATGCCGCTGAAATTCGCCATCAGCGTACTGATCAGGCCTTCCACCCTGTCATAAAGAAGATTGTAAAGATTCGCAACCTGTTCTCCGATTTCAGGATTGTTTTCAAAGGTCGTGCTGAAAAACTGAGAGATATTCTGGGAATAAATGTCAATATTGACAATAATATCATTGATACTTGGTATGATCTGGGAGATAAACAAATAGATCACGATAAATAAAGCCAGCAGGCACAGGACGGCGGTCAGGAGGACAGAAATCCCGCGGCTGCCGATTTTAAGCCCTTTCTTCTCAATGAACGGTTTTACATGCTTTTGTTCCATCCAGTTGAGCATCGGTGTCATCAGATACGCGATCACAAAACCGTACAGCACCGGGGTAAAAATCCCGCCGAGGAAGCTGAGTAAGCTGGACAGCTTTTCCAGATGAAACATTATATAGTAGACGCCCAGGAGAGCAACTATAGTCACAAAAGAAATTAACGCGATTCCAATGGCATGATAGCGGAAGCGGAAATCGAGACCTTTTCTCTCATCTGTCTGCTCATCATCAGCCTTTTCTTTTTCAGTGTCATTTCTCATTTCGCCATTCCTCCATCGACTATTATAAACCAATAAGCCATGATTTTCCATATAAAATTCGGCTGATAATTTAAAGCTGATACCTTAAAGTTTTGTAATTTTTGCAGTTGAAGCGAAAAGTCATACTACTGCGATTTACGTATTAGCCAGTGCAGGATGGGCATATTATTTCACGGCAGTTTCTTACATCAGCTAAAGTTTTCGTAAACTTTGATGGGAAGCTTGCATTATTCACCCAAATGGTTTAATATAACATTTGAATTAGCAACTATTCGCAAAATTCCACAATGAATCATATGCCACTCAACGTTTTGAATAGCCGAAAGCCATTTATTATAATCAGACAGTTATTGCCCACATTGTTTGCAGTTAATGCCGATCAGTCAAAAAAGAAAGGACCCTGACTCACCATGTCCGAAAACAACAGCTATCATTCACAGGTAGATAAACAGAATATTATCAAGCTGAGGGAGGTACTCTCCACTCTCCCACGCTTTTGCCGGACCTTCTTCCTCGGGATTCAGGAAAATACCTCCACTCGCACCAGACTGGCTTACGCGTACGATCTGAGGGTATTTTTTGAGTATATGCACGAGAATAACCCGGTCTGCAATAAAATGGACATTACCGACTACCCTCTCTCGCTGCTTGACCAGATTCAGAAGGAAGACATTGAGCAGTACATGGAATATGTGAGCTATTACATAAAGGATGACCATGAGGTCACCAACAAGGAGCGCGGAAAGGCCAGGAAGCTTTCCGCCCTGAAAACCATGTATAATTATTTCTTCATCAGCGAAAAGATCGAACATAATCCCGCGGCCCTTGTGCGGATGCCGAAGCTCCACGAGAATGCGATCATCCGCCTGGAGCCAAACGAGGTGGCAACCCTTTTAGACCAGGTGGAGGCCGGCGAAAAGCTGACGAAAAAAGAGCTGGAATATCATAAAAAGACCCGTACCCGGGATCTTGCTATCCTGACCCTGCTGCTGGGTACCGGCATCCGTGTGTCTGAATGCGTGGGTATCGACATTCCTGATCTGGATTTCGATGTCAACGGCGTCAAGGTCCGCAGGAAAGGAGGCTATGACGCTGTAGTGTACTTCGGCGATGAGGTGGAAAAGGCTCTCAGGGATTATCTGGATGAAAGGGAGATGATCATCCCCTGCCAGGGTCACGAGGACGCCCTCTTTCTCTCTCTGCAAAACAGGCGCATCAGTGTACGCAGTGTGGAGCTGCTGGTCAAAAAATATGCCTCCCGGGTGACTACACTCAAGAAAATTACGCCTCATAAGCTACGCAGCACATACGGCACAAGCCTCTATGAGGAAACCGGCGACATTTATCTGGTAGCGGATGTCCTTGGCCACAAGGATGTGAATACTACCAGAAAGCATTATGCCGCACAGGCGGATATGCGCCGCCGTCAGGCCGCCAATAAAGTGAAGCTGAGGGAAACCTGACAATAGAAAGAACTGTCGTGAAAATCGCCTGTCCTGCATAATGCCCGTCTTGCACAGGCTAATACGTGAATCACAGCCTCTGAAAGCCTTGCCGTAGATAATCCCGGCTGTTGAACATATTATTTCATGCTCAACAGCCGGGATTCTTTCGTAGTTTAAAATTCTCTTCCTTAGTGAATTCTCAGATTATCGCGTGTATTCCAGATTATCTCATGTATTCCTTATTTCTTTATGTACTTCAGGCATTATATCCTTTGAGTGAAGTCGTCTTCTGTAAAGAATCATCTTTTGCAGACAGCCGTCTTTTGTATAAATCAGCTTTCGTAATTCATAAGCTTTTGCAGCTCAATACCTTTTGTAACTCATTATCCTTTTGTAATCACAGTCGATAGTATCTTTTGAAAATGCAATCTTCCGTATCCTGTAATCTCTTTTCTTTTCCGGGTATATTTGAGTTTGCCCTCCTTCATCATGAGTATATCGGGACTTTTTCTTTTGCAGGCTGTCTTTGGTATTGTATCTTAAGGATGGCTTAATAGCTGTCACCCATAAGTACCTCCGTGGAGTAATAGGGCACGACGATTGTTGTCCCGTAATAGATGGTACCTTCGCTGTCCAGCTGGTTGATGGCAATAATCTCTTTGGCAAGATCACCGACAGAATCATAGCAGTCGCTCATATAGGCATCCGCAATCTTCCAGACGCTGTCGCCGGAAGCAACATAGACCTGGGTATAATACTTGTGATAATCCGGTGTTTCATTGTCCCGTGCCCTGGCAATCAGGGTATTAGCGGAGACAACCGCCGCAAATAACAGGAAAATTGAGAGCAATGAGGTGATCAGGCGCACACGCCGAAGCTGTTCTCTCCTCTGCTTTTCCATCAGTCTCTCCCGCCTTAAATTCCTTCTGTATTCAAAATCGCCGTACATGATAAATCTCCTCAGAATTTGCCGAACATTTGTTTGCTGTATGCCAATTATATAACCCGAACAAATGTTTGTCAAGAAAAATCGAACAAATTTTCGAGAATATATGTTTGCTTTTTCCGGGGAGATGTGTTACGATATATTAAATGAACGACTGAGGTTTGAGAAGAGGGCCGGTTGTTCCACTTTATTTAATAAACCCGGAGGATATATCATGAATTATGAAGGCCTGTCCGCAAAGCAGCAGGAAATACTGGACTATTTGAAGGAATGTATTTTAAAGAAGGGCTATCCGCCGTCTGTGCGCGAGATCTGCGACGCGGTCGGGCTCAAATCCACATCCTCCGTACACTCCCATCTGGAGACTCTTGAGAAGAGGGGCTATATCCGTAGAGACCCGTCCAAGCCCAGGACCATTGAGATCTGCGATGATAATTTTCAGATGCTGCGCACAGAGATGGTCAATGTGCCTGTGGTGGGCAATATTGCCGCCGGAGCTCCCATTTTCGCGGAGCAGAATATCGAAAGATATTTCCCGATTCCGGCGGAATTTATTCCTCACGGCGAATCCTTTGCGCTGAAGGTTCGCGGTGATTCCATGATCAATGCCGGTATTTTCAACGGAGATCAGATTTTTGTGCAGTGCTGTCAGGAGGCCAGAAACGGCGATATTGTGGTGGCGCTGATCGACGATTCCGCCACTGTCAAGACATTTTACAAGGAGAAGGGACATATCCGTCTGCAGCCGGAGAATGATACGATGGAGCCGATTATTGTGGACGATTGCCGCATTCTGGGAAAGGTCTTCGGCGTTTTCCGGTTCTGCAATTAAATGATATGATACAATGGACAAAAGGTCAGAAATCGAATGCTTACACAGGGGCGCCCTTTTGTCGCTTTAATCATGAAATGATTCAAGGGATTGTGAGAATACAAAAGCATGTATAAAAAATTACCTTCCGGAGATATTAAAGACAAAAGGAGGTAATTTTTTATGGGAAACAAAGCGCTTGACTCAACCGCCCTTACCATCGCCATCATCGGCGCGGTAAACTGGGGGCTCATCGGCTTTTTCAGGTTCGATCTGGTCGCCTTCCTCTTCGGCGACATGAGCTGGCTGTCAAGGATCATATACGCGATTGTGGGGATCTGCGGCCTTTATCTCATTTCTTTCTATTCTCATCTGGGAAGCCGGGAATAGAACGCGCAGCTGACAGCCGGAGGCCGGATAAGAATACAAAAAAGACAGGCGTGAAATGGACAAATAAATCCATAGCGGCCTGTCTTTTTATGTCCTGCTTACTGAAAATCCTTCGCGTCCATGACTTTTCCGTCTCTCCAGATACGCTCCAGATCGTAAAAGAGCCTGTTTTCCTTGTCAAACACGTGCACAATCACATCCCGGAAATCCATCAGAATCCAGTTGGCGGTATCATATCCCTCTACCTGTTTCACAAATATGCCCGCTTTGCCAAGCTTTTCCTGCACGTTGTCGCTGAGAGCCTGCACCTGGCTGCGGTTGGTACCGTTGGCAATGATGAAGTAATCCGCGATTACGGAGACATCGCTGATGTCGATGACACGGATTTCCTCTCCCTTTTTGTCTGAGAGCGCTTCGATGGCCAGTTTCGCGATTTCCTTTGATTCCATAATTTTTCCTTTATCCCTTCTCTTTTTATAGCCTGAGCGGTTTTTACCCTTCCGCTTCAGGAAACCTTTTCATGCTTCAGATAATAATCCAGTGTCCTCTGCGTTCCCGGATGAATATCCGTTTTGGTTTTTACCAGATATTCCAGCGTATCCCGCAGAATCCGGACAACAGCCCGGTCAATATCCTCGTATGCCATTTTCCGGATCTCCCGCAGATGGGTTGCCTTTGTCCGGCCGGGCTCAATATAATCCGCCACAAAAATAATCTTTTCCAGAAGGCTCATGTCCGGCCTGCCGGTGGTATGACTGCTGATCGCGTTTAACACATCAGGATCAGACTCCTCGTAAAGTTCCTTTGCCAGACAGGCTCCCAGCTCGGCGTGAAGCAGGGAAGGATTTCGCCTTTCCATATCGCTGACATGGATATGATATTTTTTGCACAGCGCCAGCTTATCATGATCCGGCAGACACTTGGCGCAGTCGTGCAGCATTCCGGCCCGCAGAGCCTTCTCCATATCTCCTCCGTGAACGGCGGCCAGATTGGCCGCGGTGTAGGCGACGCTGAGAGTGTGCTCATAACGGGGTTCATCCTGTACTTTTCTCATTTTTTTCCTGAGCTTTTTTAAGTCCATTCCTTTTCTCCCCGTTTTTTAGTAACATGATTAAAGCGACAAAAGGTATGTCGTTGCGGTATCTAAGGTCAAAAAACTGTTGCTTTTATCCCCTGTCCTTCGGGCATTGCCGCCCTTTGCTCTGATCCTCTGAGCTTCCTGTATAAAGCCGGTTCCTCCGTATATATTCAGCCACCGATGACGGCACATAGTCTGTGATCGGCTCCCCCAGCCGTACCAGCTCCCTGATCCGGCTGGACGAAATATCAGACAGATCCTGAAAGGGAATCAACACAGCTTTCGCGTGAAGCTTATTTTGCAATAGTTGTATCTGCGCCTCCAGCCTCTCCTGTTCCCGGGGATTTCGATTTACGATTCCCAGAGTACAAAGCCGGGTAATCCGCTCCGGCTGATACCAGTGAGGAAAATAAAAAGCGGAATCCGCGCCCATAAGGAAAAAGAACTCATGCTCCGGATAGCGGTTTGTCAGCTCCTCCAGCGTGTCCGCGGTGTAGGTATTGCCCTCCCGCCGGATTTCAACATCGCAAAAAGAAAAATAAGGTACATTTTCAATCGCCAGCCTGACCATATCCGAACGCACCTCAGAATCCGGAATGGAAAGTCCACTCTTTAAATAGGATACTCCGCTGGGCATAAACCACACCTGATCCAGCCCACAATAGTTGTAGGCGGCCTCCGCCAGAGCCAGATGGGCGTTGTGTATGGGATTAAAGGTGCCGCCCATCAGGCCGATTTTCGCCATCCGCTTTTCTCCTTGATATTTCTCTGTCAGCCCGGGAATTTCCATATCTTCCCGGTTTCTCCAAATCAGCCTCAGAATTGATTCCCTGCTATTTCCGGATCAGACTCAGAAATTCCCGGCTGTTTCCGGATCAGCCTCAGAAATTTCCGGCTTTTTTTCTGATCAGCCTCAAATTTCCGGCTGATGCTGATGTTTTGTGAACTACAGGGGCAGAATAATCTTTTTGTTGTCTTTATTTTCCTTGTACAAAATAAACTTTTTGCCGATTACCTGCACCACCTGGGAACGGGTCCGTCCCGCCACAGTGTGGGCCAGCTCCTTCGGATCATCCATGCAGTTATTCAGGACGCTGATCTTGATCAGTTCTCTTTTGTTGAACGCTTCGCTGACAGCCTCCACAAACTCCGGGGTCACAGAAGCCTTTCCTACCTGGAAAATGGGGTCAAGATCACTTGCCAGATGCATCAGATACGCGCGCTGTTTGCTTGTCATTGCTCACTCTTTCTCCGTTTTGATTCTAATTTTTATAATAGTCGAAGGCAAAGCCGTAGATTTGGACGGTGTCGCCGTCCTGAACTCCCATTTCCTCCAGCCGGGCGATGATACCCCTGTCCTTCAGAAAATCCTGGAAAAATTTAAAGCCCTTTTCGCTTTCCAGATTGGTGTAGCCCAGCATTTTCTCGATACTGGGGCCTTCCACCACATAGGCTTTCTCTTTGGCGTCATATTCCACTGTAAAGGGCTCGTCCCCGGTCTCCTTATGCTCCTCCGGAAAATACTCCTGTTGAAAGATCACAGGCTGATCATCAAGTTCGGAGAGCATGTCCCAAACCTGATAGAGAAGCTCTCTGACGCCCTTTCCGGTGGCCGCGGAAATCGGCATGACACGATACCCCTGAGGCTCAAATTCGGCCTTCAGACGCTCCACAGCCTCGTCCGCGCTGTCATAGAGAAGATCCAGCTTGTTGGCGGCAATGATCTGGGGGCGTGCCGGAAGAGAGGGACTGTAATTTGCCAGTTCCTTATTGATGGCGTAAATATCCTCCACAGGATCTCTGCCCTCGCTGCCCGCGGCGTCCACCACATGAATCAGCACCTTCGTGCGCTCCACATGACGCAGGAACTCATGCCCCAGGCCGACTCCCTCGCTGGCTCCCTCGATCAGGCCCGGAATATCCGCCATCACAAAGCCCTTTCCCTCATCCAGATCCACAACGCCCAGACTGGGCTGCAGAGTGGTGAAATGATAATTGGCAATCTTGGGCCTGGCGTTGGAAACCCGGCTGATCAGGGTGGATTTTCCTACGTTGGGGAAGCCCACGAGCCCCACATCGGCAATGACCTTCAGCTCAAGAATCAGCTCCAGCTCCTGCGCCGGCTGCCCGGGCTGGGCATACTTGGGAGCCTGCATGGTGGGGGTCGCGTAGCGCGCGTTTCCCCGGCCGCCATGCCCGCCCTTCAGCAGAACAAATTCCTTCGTATCTCCGGACATGTCCACAATTACCTGTCCGGTGGAGGCCTCCTTGACGACCGTACCGGCGGGCACCTGAATATAAAGATCCTCGCCGCTTTTGCCCTTCCGGTTTTTCTTGTCTCCCTCCTCGCCGGCCTGGGCCGCGTATTTTCTCACATGGCGGAAATCCGTCAGGGTATTGAGGCCCTCATTGATCTGAAAAATAACGCTGCCGCCGTTGCCGCCGTCGCCGCCGTCGGGACCGCCCGCCGGGACAAATTTCTCTCTTCTGAAAGAGACGTGGCCGTTGCCGCCCGCTCCGCTTTTTACTATGATTCTCGCTCTGTCGGCAAACATCCGCCGCCTCCTTCATCCCTCAGAATTTCGGATAATACGAAGGCTCCAAACTGTCAGAGTCTGGAGCCTGTCTTTTGTCCGTGTTACTCGGCCTCAGCTACCGGATATACGGAAGCCTTCTTCTTGTCGCGGCCCATTCTCTCAAATCTGAGAATACCGTCTGCCGTCGCAAACAGTGTGTCGTCTCCGCCGCGGCCCACGTTGGTGCCGGGGTGGATCTTCGTGCCGCGCTGTCTGTATATAATGTTGCCGGCCTTGACGAACTGTCCGTCAGCCCTCTTCGCGCCCAGTCTCTTGGATTCGGAATCTCTGCCGTTTTTGGAAGAGCCCATTCCCTTTTTGTGGGCAAAAAACTGAAGGTTCAAATTTAACATGGCCTTATACCTCCTTGAATTCTATGCAGCAATATCTTCTGCCGTACTGTCGGCAGATGTCACTCAGACCAAGAACCAGCGTGTCCATCAGCACCCTCGCCTCTGAGGATAATTCCCCCTCAAACTCGCAGCGGATATATCCCGTCTCCTCGTTGGTCTGCACCTGGAATTTCGTGTCCGTAAACTTCTCCAGTCCGTTGATGGTGTTGATCACCAGAACGGAAATGGACGCGCAGACCATATCCTTTTCCAGAGGAAAGCGCTTATGTCCGGCATGTCCCATGCAGGTCATGGAACGGTATCTGCTTCCTGATCTCTCAAAAATGATTGTCGTCATATAATCAGATATATGTGTATGCGGTTACGCATTGATCTTGTCGATCTTTACCTGAGTGTATGCCTGTCTGTGACCGTTCTTCTTGTGGTAGCCGGTCTTTCTCTTATACTTGTAAACGATGACCTTTTTGCCCCTGCCCTGAGCTGTGACGGTTGCTGTTACACTTGCATCCGCAACGTCAGCGCCGGCCTTAAAGGTTTCTCCGCTTACCGCCAGGACCTGGTCAAAAGTAATTTCACTTCCGGTCTCCGCATCGAGCTTCTCCACTCTGATCTCGTCACCCTCGGCTACTTTATACTGCTTGCCGCCTGTTGCAATAATAGCGTACATCTAAGACACCTCCTGTTATTTACTCGCTAACTGTGGTGATGCCCGGTTTTGGGCATACTTATACCTCGTTAAGCGGCATACCTTAGGTATCATAGCAGTGAAGGCGGCTCTTGTCAAGAAATTTTTGAAAAACGTCTGACAGAAATTGTTGACAATTTTCCTTCCTTTCAGTAGATTAGGTAATGTTATTACTTTATTTTCAAAAAGGAGCCTCTCCATGTACCGGAATTACATCTTTGACCTGTACGGCACTCTGGTGGACATCCACACCAATGAGCAAAAAAAATATCTCTGGGAAAAAATGGCCCTGTGTATGCGCTTTCAGGGCGCGGAATATACCGCAGCGGAATTAAGACGGGCTTATCATGACAAAATAAGAGAACAGAAAAATATAAAAAGCGCTGAAATCAGTGCAAAGCTTGGGACATATGTACCGCCTGAGGAGATTGAGGCTTCCTTCGAGAAGCTGATCCCTGACCTTTACCTGGCTAAAGGCGTAACCGTTTCGGAAGAACAGGCGTCAGACTGGGCGGTCACGTTCCGCGCCATTTCCATGGAGCACCTCTGTCTGTATGAGGGAGCTTCAGAGCTGCTTGCCCGGTTACACGAAAAAGGCAGGAAGGTATATCTTCTCTCCAACGCCCAGCGCCTGTTCACAGAGCCGGAAATGCGCGCCCTTGGAATTTACGATTCCTTCGACGCCGTCTACTATTCCTCAGATGCGGGCTTCGCCAAGCCGTCACGGCATTTCTATCAGAAATTATTAAAGGAACAGGGCTTAAATCCCGCGGAGTCCGTCATGGTGGGAAACGACGACAAGGCCGATGCCTGGGGTGCCCATGACAACGGCCTTGACAGTATTTACGTATATACCAGACAGTCTCCGGGAATGGGAAATCCACTCCCGGCTAACTGCCAGAGAATCAATGAGATTTCAGAGGTCATCTGACGATATAGTATCCTGCCCCTTTGCTATTGCCGATTGGCGACAACAGCTCCTTACCTCTCGCCGTTCCTGTGGGCCTCCAGGATTTTGATATATTCATACAGAAAATCCACGGTGCCGTCAACGCCCAGTACCCCGCTGTCAACGCACAGATGATAGCTGTCAGCCCGGCCCCACTTCTTGGCGGAATAATAATTGTAATAGCTCTGCCGCTGTTTGTCTGTCTTGCGGCACATGTCCTTCGCCTCCGCGATGGTCACATTGTGGCGAGCGCTGACCCTCTTTGCCTTGGCGTCCTCCTGCGCGAATATGAACACATTCAGGCAGTTGTCAAAATCGCTGAGGGCGTAATCCGCGCATCTGCCCACGATAACGCATGCGCCCTCCGCCGCGATCTTTTTCACCGTGTCAAACTGCGCCAGGAACACCTTCTGGCTGATGGGCATCTCGGAGAACCCCTGATTGTAGCCAAAGGAATAGGAATCCATCACAACGCTGTACAGAAAAGAGCTGGTAGGCCTCTCATCATACATCTTAATCATTTCCTCGGCAAAACCGCTCTCCTGCGCGGCCCTCGCCAGGAGCTCCTTGTCAAAATAGGGAACCTCCATCTTCTTTGCCAGCTTTTCGCCGATCTCACGTCCGCCGGAGCCAAATTGTCTGCCAATTGTCACGACTGTATTCATACCACGTCCTCCTGTTCCGCAATTAATCTGTCAAGCATACCGGTACGCCTTTATTTTTGATAATAATAACAAAAATTTTCAAAAAAAGCAACTGTTTTTATTGATTTTTACCAGTCAATTATCAGTCAAGAGCCTTCAGCAGATGCTCAAAATACTCCGGCAGCGGCGCGTTCACCTCAATATACTCCCCGCTGCGCGGATGCACAAAGCCCAGGGTCATGGCGTGCAGGCACTGTCCCTGCAGTTGAAAAGGAGAAGTTCTGCCTGAGGCGTAAATCTCATCTCCCAGCAGAGGATGTCCGATACTGGCCATATGCACCCGGATCTGGTGGGTACGGCCGGTTTCCAGCTGACAGGTGAGATATGTATATTTTCCAAAACGGCGCTGTACCTGATAGTGGGTCACGGCCTCTTTGCCGTTTTTATAGTTCACCGCCATTTTTTTCCGGTCTGTGGGATGCCTGCCGATGGGCGCGTCCACGGTTCCTTTGTTTTCCTCCATGCAGCCGTAACAGATCGCGTGATAGACCCTGTGTATCGAGTGCTCCTTTAACTGTGCAGCGATGGCGTTGTGGGCCATATCGTTTTTGCAGGCGATCAAGGCTCCTGTGGTATCCCTGTCAATACGGTGGACGATCCCGGGCCGCATGACGCCGTTGATGCCGGAAAGCTCCGTCCCGCTGTGATACATCAGGGCATTGACCAGCGTGCCGCTGTAATGGCCGGCCGTCGGGTGCACCACCATCCCCTTGGGCTTGTTGACCACGATCACGTCCTGATCCTCATACAAAATGTCCAGAGGAATATTTTCCGCCAGGATTTCCGGCTGCACCGCGTCA
Source organism: Lachnospiraceae bacterium (assembly GCA_021203305.1). GTDB lineage: Bacteria > Bacillota > Clostridia > Lachnospirales > Lachnospiraceae > RGIG6307. The sequence continues at coordinate 28,408 of JAJQBK010000061.1, read as the reverse complement.
GGCAGGTCAAAATGAAGTTCATCGTCAGAGGACAGCCTGAATCCCGGCTTTGCCACCGCCGCGCCGTTGACAGTGACGCCGCCCTCTTTGATTAATTTCTGAATAAAAGATCTGGACAGAGAATCGGTCAGGCTCAAAAGTGCCTTGTCCAGCCGTTCCCCGTCCAGTTCCTCTGAGATTTTAAAAAGATATGTTTTCATATTTTTGAGTTCAATAAAGAGAGCCCACGGATGCCCGGCGTCTCACAGTCCCGCAGGAGCCAAAGCCTTGTTACCTGCTGTCCTTCTCCGCCTTCTGTCCTGGAATAATGTAGTCCAGATCCGCACCGCTGTAACGGAATAAAATCAGGAGCACCAGCACTGCCGTTGAAAAGGTGATACAGCAGTCCGCCAGATTGAAAATTGGAAAATTGATGAGCCGGATATACACGAAGTCGATCACATATTTCAGGGTCAGCCTGTCAATGAAATTTCCAACAGCGCCGCTGCTCATGACTGTCAGCGTATAGATCAGGGGCAAATATTTGTCGTACTTTCTCAGCCGGATGATCTCCAGAACAACAAGTACCAGAAAAGCCGCTGTCAGAATATAAAACAACCACTGCATCCCCTGCAGGGTACCCCAGGCGGCTCCGGTGTTTTCCAGATAGCGAAGCTCCAGCACGCCCTCAATCAGCACGAGAGGATTGCCGCGCAGGGTATTCGCCGCCCAGACCTTTGAGACTCTGTCCAGAACAATGAGAAGGATAAAAAGCGCTCCGCAGCAGACAATCCAGCCCTTGGTCAAAAGTTTCTTCATTACGCTTTCATATCCTCTTCGTCAAAATAAATTTCCTCGATGGCCTCCAGAATTTCCTCATCTGTCACTGTCCGGTCGATGAAGGCTTTTCCGATTCTTTTGAGGAGCACAAACTTGATACCGCCGGCTTCCCTCTTTTTGTCCGATTTGGTGTAGGAAAGCACCTGCTTTGGATCAATGCCGTCCACGGTGATCGGCAGATAGAAGGGTACGAACATATCCCGCACCTCATAATATTCCTCAGCTGTGATCAGCTCCTTCTTATAGGAAATATAGGCGGCAGCCACGCAGCCCAGAGCCACGCACTCTCCGTGCAGCAGCTCAAAGCCCTTCGCCTTCTCGATGGCATGGCCGATGGTATGGCCGAAATTCAATAACGCCCGCTCTCCCTGCTCATATGGGTCCTTCTCCACCACCAGCTTTTTGATGGTGCAGCTCTGATAAATCATGTCCTCCAGCACGGTTTTATCCCTGCCGCAGATTTCGTACATATTGTCAAGAAGCCAGGTGTAAAAGCCCTCATTCTTAATCAGGCCGTGCTTCATGACCTCCGCGAAGCCGCTGAAAAACTGCCGTCCCGGCAGAGTATCCAGGGTATCCACATTCATGTATACCAGCACCGGCATCTTGAACGCGCCTACCATATTTTTGTAGCCGTCAAAGTCCACGCCGGTCTTGCCGCCGATGGAGGAGTCGCACTGCGCCAGCAGGGTCGTGGGAACCTGTACAAAATCCACACCCCTGAGATACGTGGCCGCGATATAGCCGGTCACATCGCCGACCACACCGCCGCCAAGGGCCAGGAGCAGGTCTTTTCTGTCAAACTCCTTTTCGATGAGGAATTTATAGGCTTCCCGGACGGTGTCAAGGGTCTTATTCTCCTCCCCCGCGGGGAAAGCGTATACTGTCACATAACGGCACTGCTGATCCAGCAGATCCGCCAGCTGATTGGCGTACAGAGGAGCCACGTTGGTGTCGGTGATAATGCAGACACGCCTCTCCTTTCCCCCAAGCTTTTCCATTTCCGGCAATATTTCCTCAAAGCCCTGTGTAATCACAATCTCATAACAGGGCTTTCTGTCCTTCAAAATCGGTAAACGCTGCGCCATTCTCTTCTCCTTTTCATATCCGGAACAAAAAATCCGGAAGCCTGTCTGTAAATTCGGACGGACATATCAGCTGTCACACCGCCCGCTCCATATTCTGAAAACACTGCACCAGAAAAAAAGCTCCCCCGGACCTGATCTGGGGAAGCCCTTCATTAAATATCAATATGTATCGTCCTGCTGGTTCTGCCCGAAGACCTCGAGGAAATCTCCGGAAATCTCTACCGACGCGGGAGTCACGATGAAAATGCGCTGGGAAATTTTCTGCAGATTCCCATCCATGGCATAACAGCTTCCGGAGGTAAAATCCAGAATTCTCTGTGCGGACATCTCGTCAATATCCTCCAGATTGAGGACTACAGTGCGGTTTTGCAGCAAAGTATCTGTGATGTCACGGGTTTCATCTACCCTTGTGGGTTTAATTACACAAACTTCCATGCCGCCTCCTATATTGACATTGCGTTTTTGTCTCATGGGTACAGGCCTGCTGGCCCTTTTCACTGTCCTGGGCGCTGTCTCAGGCTCCGGGTCCGGTACAGCCCTGATATTGCTGACCGGGGATTCCGCGGGTCCATGGTCGTCCACTTCATCAGGGATGTCGTCATAATCGTCAAAATCCTGATCATCGTTCTCGTTGCCTATGGTAATAAATTTTACAAGATTATCTACTACACTCATGGGAATGCTCCTCGCCAGCACACCGGCCTGTTCTATGACGGAGCAATCCGCCGCGCCCGTGCTCTGCATTGGTTTTATTATCGCCTTTTTTGCGTTGGATGTCAACTGCCAATTCTCTTTTGATATACAAAAAGTTTACAAGTTTACAAGGCTGTTATTCATAGATAAAATCATTTTCATCCACGGCGTCCGCGTTCAGCACAATATAATCATACACGCTCAGGCCGTAGGTGGTGTTGGATTGGACAATGGCATACAGCTCGTTTTCCTCCAGAATCGTGATCTGGCGGAACTCCGCGTAGCCTTTATTGATATTATATACCCCTGTCAGTACTCCTGTACTCTGGACGGAATAAACGTCTGAGCTGTCCAGCTTGTAGATCCGGGTGCCCAGCTCGATGGAGGCGTCGTCAAGATAATAATAATTCTCCTTCAGCGAATAAGGCTCCACCTCGGTTCTTGTGACGGTCAGCCCCTCCTCGCCGTAGGACTCAATGAGAATGTAATAGGCGTCCTCTTCCTCCACATAGCTCACGTACTCCTCCGGGACAAGGTAGAAGGACTTTTCCACAATGGAGGAAATGGGAATTTTAAGCCCCGTGTCATCGTCAGTGACAATCTCAATCTCCAGGAAGCGGTCTGTGGAGAAATTTACACTGCCGCTCTGAAATGAGAGGACGAGGAGCGTTTCGCCCAGGCTGTTGGTGGTGGTTGATACCTCCGCCCACAGCAGGAGGTCATTTTTCAGGAAACGGACCTGCACAACCTCCTCCGAGAGATAATATTCCACATTTTCCTCATCAGCGCCCACAATCACAACATCCCAGTATTCGGAGGGCTGAATCTTGTATACGACCTCTCCCTCTGCCACCAGGGAGTTGCTGACAAGCTCTGTGCGGGAGTATGCGGAAGAATCATCAAAGAGCGAGGAGGTAACCTCCCCCACACTCAGATCCTCCAGGCCGTCAATCCAGTAAGCTACAATGCCGGTATCGGAGGCGTAATGGTATTCAATCATGCTGCTGGTGCTGCTGTATAGGGAGTCAATATTTTCCAGAAGGAGGTTATTGACAAGCTTGTCCGTCTTCGAGGTCAGTGTTGTGTGAAGGTCATACACGGAGGAGAAGCTGTCGTCACTGTACTTTTCGAGAAAGCTGTCGATCAGGTAACGGAATTCCTCCTTGTCGCTGTCGGAAAGGGAATTCTCGTCCGCGCTCAGAAGATCCGTGTAGTCCTTGATGGTACCGCTGGAATCCAGGGTATACACCAGATTCCCCACAGCGACCCGGTCCTTCTCCGCCGTAAAATAATTGACATAACCGGCGCCGGAGCTGTACACGATATTCTCCTCCCGGACAATAACGCCGGTGTAGCGGGTATCCTCCACCAGCGTTCCCTCCCGGACCTGATAGCTCTGAATCTGTTCCCCGGAAAGAAAGGTGGCAACGCAGACCATCACGTAGATAAAGACGACAGCCAGAATGATGACGCCGATATTCAGTTTTGACTGTTTCGGAAAAGAGACTACATTGTCTCTTCTGTCTGCGTTTCCAGCCACGCTGCCTCCAAATTCACTTCAGTTCAATGTTCCTGTTCACAGCCGATTTCTCTACATGCGCAATTCCGCCCCTTACGGGGCTGAGATTGTAATTACAAAATGGAGAATGTGCCGAAGCACATTCTCCGCATGCATTGCTTTTTTGATTCATCCGGGAGCCTATACGGCAATTTCAATATCGGATTTCAGGGCTTCGGGAATGTCGGCTCCGTCCAGAGAAATGCTGATTGTGAAATCCACATGAAATTTCTCGCCGAGCGCCCTGATCTTCTGAACGGCGGGAGTGATATCCTGCCCTTCCAGCTTCGCGATCTTTAAGAAGCTGTCAAGATATATCGCCTGCAGGTCATGATCCTGTGAGATAATGCCCGCGAGAAAGCCGATGAACTCGTCCGCGTCGCTGATCATGTAATCTGTCACATTGATCAGGCGGATCTTATTATTTAACTCATACATATGCTTGGTGCTCTTGTCAAGATAGACAATGTTGCCTTCCACCGTTTTGATATGGCTGTTAACCTTATCCAGTAATGCCTTTGTCTTGCCCTTGCCCTTGTCGCCAACAATTAACTGAACCATATGTAGTCCTCCTAAAAAGTGAAATGTACATCATTCCCAGGACAGATAAGCCTGTCCGCTGCGAACGATCCGTTACAGGTATTATAGTAAATCTGCCCTCAAAAATCAACCACTTTCACAAATTCTTTGACAGTACCTCAGCATCCCTTCAGTACCGCTGAATTATTCTTTCCCGAAGCTTTTTAACTGACCAGCTCCGGCATTCCTTTCCTGAAGCTCTTAACTGACCAGCTCCGGCATCCCTTTCCTGAGGCTCCTAACTGACCAGCTCCAGCAAAAGCTTCATCTGCCCATACACGTCGTCCCTGGACGCGCTGTTCAGGATAATGGCGATATAGGGATTTCCGTTGACATCCTTGGCGTAGAGCGCAAGGCACTGCCCCGCCTGATTGGTGTAGCCGGTCTTGCCTCCCAGGATGGTGATATTCTCCGGCGCCGCATACAGCTGTTTAAAAAAGGCGTTGGTGGTATTGACGCTGATGGTCTGCGCCGTCCCGCTGGCGTTATAATAGGTCGTGCTGTAGCTGGACTGGCTGATAATCTGGGTGATGGCTTCATATTTCACCGCCTCCTGAAAAATCAGATACAGATCATAAACCGTGGTGTAGTGATCGTCATCATGAAGTCCATGGGCATTGGTAAAATGCGTGTTAGTGGCTCCTAGCGCATTCGCCTCCTCATTCATCATCTCAATAAACTCATCGATACTGCCGCCGATATTCTCCGCGATCAGGTTGGCCGCGTCATTGGCTGAGTAAATCAGCAGAATGTTGAGGGCCTGCTCCAGCGTCATGGTATCACCCGCTTTTATCCCCGCCAGCTGGGCTCCGCTCTCTGTGATGGTAACAGAGTCTGTGGCGGTCAGCGTCTGGTCAAGGCTTCCGTACTTGACTGCAACCAGAGCTGTCATCAGCTTGGTCAGGCTGGCCATATACAGCTGCGCGTGCATATTGAACGCGTAGACCACCTCATTGCTGGTCAGGTCAAAAAGCCCCGCCGAGGAAGCGTTTTCAATCTCAAAGCCATCGTACGCCACACTGGTCTCACCGACAGCCAGATTCGCCGCAAAGGATGTGGCCCGCTCCTGTGTGGAAATTGTGATTAATTCATAGCTGTTGTTGCCCGCCTGCTCTTCATAAGCGGCCTGCAGGGTGGTACCGCAGCCTGTCAGAAAGCCGACGGCAAGCACCACGCTCAACAGAAAAGCGAGCGTCCTTTTTCTATCTGTATGCTTCACGCCAGTCCAAATCTCCTCTGTCCATTGCCCGGATCATGATCTCCGCGCTCGCTAGATTGGTGGCAAGCGGGATATTGTGCATATCGCAGAGCCGGATGGTGTTGTCCACATTGGGCTCATGAGACTTTGGAGACAGCGGATCCCTCAGAAAAATCACCAGATCGATCTGATTCTGCTCAATCTGCGCGCAGATCTGCTGCTCTCCGCCAAGATGCCCGGCCAGTAATTTATGAATAGAGAGATTGGTCGCCTCTTCAATCAGTCGTCCGGTGGTTCCTGTCGCGTACAGCTCATGCTTGGAAAGCAAAACCCTATACGCGATGCAAAAGTTCTGCATCAGCTTCTTCTTGTTGTCATGTGCGATAAGTGCGATGTTCATGATGTGATACCCTCTCTCTTTTTTCTTTGCTGTAATTTTACGTTCAGTACAAAGCCTGTCCCCATATACAGGCTCAGCAGTGAGGTCAATCCGTAACTGATAAAGGGAAGTGGAAGCCCTGTGTTGGGCAGAAGCAGCGTCGCCACCCCGATGTTGAAAAATGACTGAAACCCAATCCAGGCGGCTACCCCTGCCGCCACAAGGCGCCCGGCCAGATCCTTCGCCTTATATGCCGCGTAAAGACATTCCAGGACGATGGAAAATAAGACCGCGATCACCGCCACGCTTCCCTTAAAGCCAAACTCCTCGCCGATCACGGCGAAAATGAAATCCGTGTGAGGCTCCAGAATGTAGCTGCCGTTCTTTAAGCTGGTCACTTCATTATTCTTGTAGCCTTTTCCGTCCAGCTGCCCGGAGGCGATGGCCTTCACGCTGTAGAGCTGCTGCCAGGCCGTGTCCGGATACTCTTCGGGATAAAGATAGGCCAGGATTCTCTCCTGCTGGTGCGAAGCTAACAGCGTGGAATCCGGCTGGATCGCCAGGAAAATAAATATGGCTCCCACAGGAATCACGATGGCAAAAGCCGCCACCACATATTTCCAGCTGATCCCTCCCACAAAAAGCAGAGTGCAGAGAATCGTCCCGATCACAATGGCTGTGGACAGATCCGGCTGCTTTAAGATCAGATAGGCCGGTATGGCAAACAGAACCGCGATGATCAAAAGCATCCATGGTTTATTCAGATCGTTTCTGTATTTCATAATAAACTGTGCCAAAAATAAAATCAATAGCAATTTCGATATTTCCGACGGCTGAAATGTAAAACTGCCGATCTGAATCCAGCGCTGGGCGTTGTTGGAGCTGTCGCCGATATCTGTATAAAGCGTGACAAATAAGAGCACGGCCATCACCGCGTAGATGAGCCAGTACAGCTTCAGGATTTTGGTATAATCAATCACGGAAATAATCAGCATCAGGACGATTCCAATGCCCACGCCCATAATCTGGCGGCCCTGATAGCTTTCGTTGGCGCTGCCGATGGCGTAAACGCCCATGACGGAAGCCAGGATCACCAGGACTGCCAGACGAAAATCGTAATATCTCCATTTGTATTTTTTGAGCATTCCCTCTCCCTTCGTAAAGCCTGCCCGCTACTTATCCCCGTTTCCGATATCCAGAATGGGAATATTGGCGCTCAGTACGGGATTTTTGCCGCCCCGTTCCATACTGCCGGTCTTGCTGATCTGAATCTCCATGCTGTCCACGTCGATCTTCATGTATTTGGAGATGACTCTGGCGATATCGTTTTTGATCATTTCCATGGTCTGCGCCGAACAGTTGACTCTGTCGGAAATCAGCAGAATTTTCAGCCGGTCTCTGGCAACCTCCCTGGAGCTTCTGCGTCTGAAAAAATTTCTCATAAAGCCCTCCTAACCGGTGGTATGGAAGATTCCGGAAATTTTTGTCCAGAATGTGATCCTGCCGAATTCCAGATTTAAGGGGACGTCCTTGCCGGATACCCTGTAGGAGATATTCTGGTAGGCCTTCCCCGCCGGCGTCATGCTTCCCACCAGGGGCTCGCCCTGATTGGTGGAAATCACCACATGCTCATCGTCCGGCACCACGCCGATCAGAGGGACGGAAAGGATATCCGTCACATCCGAGGCGCTCATCATATCGCCCCTGCGCACCATATCCGACCTGATCCTGTTGATCACAAGCTCAATCTTGGAAAATTCCCTTGCCTCTAAAAGGCCGATAATCCGGTCCGCGTCCCGGATGGCGGATACCTCCGGGGTCGTCACCACAATGGCCCGGTCCGCTCCGGCCACAGCGTTCTGGAAACCCTGCTCTATGCCGGCCGGACAATCCAGGATAATATAATCAAAGATTTCCCTCAGATGGGTCACCAGCTTGACCATCTGGGAGGGGTTGACGCTGGTTTTATCCCTGGTCTGGGCACAGGGCATTAAGTACAGGCTGGGCCACCGCTTGTCCCGGATCAGGGCCTGCTTTAAGCGGCAGTTCCCCTCCACCACATCCACCAGATTATAGACAATCCGGTTTTCCAGGCCCATGACCACGTCCAGATTTCTCAGGCCGATGTCCGTATCAATCAGACAGACCTTGTATCCCATGGCGGCGAGTCCCGTGCCCAGGTTGGCGCAGGTCGTGGTCTTTCCCACGCCGCCTTTCCCGCTTGTAACAACTAACACTTCACTCATAAGGAGCTCCTCCAAACAGATTTTTGCCGGATTTGCGGCCTTCTCCCGGAGTGTACATATCCCGGAGGCTCTTTGCCTCCCGGTTTTTCAGTTGTCATTGGTAAGATTGGAGGAATCCATTTCCGTTGCCTCGGAATGAAGCACCTCCTCCTTATCCTCCGCAAAATAATATTCAAAAATCTGCTCGGCCAGCTGCGACGCGTAGGAAGAGCTGTAGCCGTAACAGATACGGCAGGCAACGCTGATTTCCGGCTCCTCGTAGGGAGCGTAACCCACAAAGAGCGCGTGGTCCGGACGGCTGGAGCTCTCCTGCGCGGTACCGGTTTTGCCGGCCACCGCCACCGTCTCCTCCAGCTCAGTGAAGACGCTGGAATTCTCAACTACCGCGCGCATTCCCGTATGAATGGTCTCCCAGGTGCTGTCGGCGAACTCCACCGTGTTTCTGACCTCTGCCTCATACTCCTCCAGCACGGAGCCGTCGGAATCTGTCAGCCTGTCCAGCAGCGTCAGATTGTAGCAGGTGCCGCCGTTGGCAATGGTCGTCACGTATCTGGCCAGGCCTACGGTGGTGTAGGAGTTCGTGCCCTGGCCGATGGCGGAGAGCACGGGAAGCTCCGTGGAAACCTGGGGCTCGGATTCGGAAATCTCCACGCCGGAGGTCTCCGTCAGGCCGAACAGGTCCGCATAATAAGAAAGCCTGTCCAGGCCGAGCTGGGCGTCGTACTCCCCGTCCTCATCCAGGCTCAGCCGGTATCCCACCTCATAGAAGAAATAGTTGCAGGAATGCCGGATGGCCTGGGAGGCCGTCAGTGAGCCGTGGGCGCTGGGATAAATCCAGCAGCGGTAGGAAGTGGTAAACCGGGTAAAAATTCCCTGGCAGGTGATGGTCGTCTGTGGGGTGATCACGCCCTCCTCCAGCGCCGCCGCCGTGGACACCATCTTAAAGGTGGAGCCCGGCGCCGATTTCTGCTGGGTCGCGTAATTGTACAGCGGATTGGACTGGTCAGCCTGCACTGTGGCGTAATATTCCGCGTCCACGGAATTGGCCATCATATTATTATCGTAGCTCGGATAGGATACAAGAGCCAGAACCTTTCCCGTATTTACATCCGTCACCACCACGCTTCCGGCGTAAGGGTCCAGTGCCAGCTGCGCGGGGGTGATGTCCAGGTTCTGTATCCTGTCGATCATGAACTGATAGGCGGAAATATTTCCATTATAAAGAGCCTCCACCGTCTCCTCGTCCAGGTCCACAAGCCCCTGCTCAATCAGGATTTTGCATACCTGGGTCCCGCTGATGGTATCCGTCTGAATCATGTACTTGATGATCAGCTTCTGATAGGCGGAGGATTCCTCCGCGGCCTCAAACATGAATTCTATCAGCTTTTCATAAATCTCCTGGGAGTCGGCATACTCCCCTTCCAGATCCAGATCACTCACATCAATCCAGTTCTGAGAAATACAGTATTCCAGATACTCGGCCATGGAAATGGTCTCCTCCGAAAACCATGCCTGATAGACCTCGTCATCCGTATCCACCAGATCCATGTCGATGACGCCGTAGGACTTCAGGATTTCAATCAGCTGCTCCTCGTAAGCCTGATATTCCGCGCTCAGCCGGTTATACGCGGTGCGGCCTGACGTCATTTCCTCATACAGATACTCATATCTCTCCTCCCGGAAGGACAGATAGGCCGCGTATACCTCCTGCTCCACCTCCCCGGCGTCCTCCCCCGCCATATGGGAAAGGCTGATCACACTGTTGGAAAACAGCGCGTTGTACACATCATAAATCGGAATAATAATATCGGAGCTGTCCTCATTCGCCCCCATGGTATAGGTTTTGACATTCTGTATTTTTGATACGAGTATACCAGCAATGGTTTGTTCCAATATGTCGTAACATGCAATCTGAAGCTCAGAATCAATCGACAAATAAACATCATTTCCGGCAGTGGGGGACACGGTATCCTCCGTAGCCAGCACCTGGCCCACCGTATCCACATAAACCGTCTCATAGCCCTTCTCGCCCTGGAGCTCCAGCTCCATATATTCCTCAATGCCGGACTTGCCCACCACATCGGAGGAGGTATATTTTTCCTCCTCCCCGGCGGCGGCAAGCTCCGCGTTCAATTCCTCCAGCTCGGTGCTGCTGATTTTGCCTGTATATCCCAGAATTTGAGAAAAATATTCTCCGTAGGTATATCTTCGTACCGTGTCCTCCTCGATGGAAACCCCCTGGAGCTGGTCGATATTTTCCATGATGACGGCCACGGTCGCCTCGCTCACATCCGTGGCCACCGTGGTACCCAGATAGACCTGATAGGCGATCAGGCTCATGGCGTAGCGGATGGTGACGATCTGTAAAACCTCCGTTTTGGTATAGCCTTCACCCACAAGGAAGATTTCATCCCCACTGGAATCCTTTACAGTGTTTCCGTTCTCGTCCGTCTCATAGCTTCCCACGGCAAATTTGGATTCCCTGGCCAGGTATTCCATCATTTCCTCCGCCGTGGCGGTCTCCTGCTCATATGACAGATCCTCCACATAGCTCTCGCCGTAAACGTCCGCCTTGAAGCGAAGCAGGGAGGTCCCGGAGACGTCATACTGATAGACGCCGTTGTCATCCAGATAAATATGGAAGTCACTGTAGATGGAATCGCCGTTTTTCTCGATCATTTTGATCAGGGTATAAATGTTTTCATTCAGAAGCTCGTTCTTGCTGGAGGAGCTTTCATAGACGTCCTCGATTTTTACCGTGTAGGAAATTTCATTGTAGGCCAGAAGCACGCCGTTGCAGTCGTAAATGTTCCCCCGCGTGGCGGAGATGGTCCTGGTCTTCTGGATGGATACCTCGTACTCCTCCAGGTAGGTTTCCCCCTCGACAATCTGCAGCACAAAAAGTCTGTACACCAGTGCGCAGACACAGCCGATAAATATGATCCCCATAAGAAACAGCCTTGAATTAAGGATTCTTTTCCAAAAATTTCTCAGCGTTTCCAGCATCTGAATCTTTCTCCTCAATATGGATGCGCCGCGCCCGGCGGTTTAACAGTGCAATGAACGGTAAGCAAAGGATCGCCAGGACCAGAGTATAGACCAGCTCCGGCAGGATAATACTCTGTAAATAGGTCTGAAAATCAAAGCGGCCCCTCAGCAGGAACCAGGTCACATACATGACAAAATTATAAAAGAGATCCGAAATCGCGATGACCGCCACGGGAAACAGCAGCTCATCCTTATAAAAATAGCGCGCCATGCTTCCGGCGAAAAGGCCGATCAAAAGATAAAACATGCCGTAGATCCCCGTAACGGAGCCGTAAAAGACATCACACAACAGGCCGCAGCAGACCCCGGTAACCATCCCCGTATTCAGCCCCTGCTGGAAGCTGGAAAAGACCGTCAGCAGCAGAAGCACGTTGGGAATGATGCCGTTAAAGGCAAGATGGGGAAAAACCGAGGTATGCAAAATGAAAGCGGCAATGATCAAAGCTGCCTGTAATAACACTTTTCTGACAACAACCATATCCTGACTTTATTCCTCCTCGTAGGTCTCTTTCAGCTCCAGAATGACTAAAACCTCCTCCAGATGGTTGAAATCGACAGCCGGCAATATTGTCCCCGACTTGGTCATATTGTTGGCGTCCATGGAAACAGACTGAATATAGCCGACCACAAGGCCGGGCAGAAATTTGTCGCTGATGTTGCTGGTCACAATCTTGTCTCCCACCGCCACCGTGTCCGTGGTGTCAAGAAGCTGGGAAAAGCTGATGACACCGTCGCTCTGGATTAAGGCAAGGTCGCCGGCTACCAGCAGGTTGTCCTGGGTGGAAAGCACCTGGCTCATGATATACACATCATCTGAAATAATGGAGGAAACCCTGGCCCAGTTGGGTCCCACCTTCGTAATAATGCCTACCAGGCCGCCGTCCGCGATCACATTCATATCCACCGCCAGCCCGTCATCGGTTCCCTTATCTATGACAAAGGAATAATACCAGTTGGTGCTCTCGCTGGAAATAATCCTGGCGCCGGTCTTGGTGTAGCTGCCATACTGTTCATCCAGGTCGAAAAGCTTGCGCAGCTCATTGAGCTCATACCGGTCCTGCTGCAGACGGTTGACCTCCACGGTCAGATCGTCCACCTGCTCCTGCAGGCTCTCATTCTCTGCAATCAGCTCCTGCATATCCGCGTACAGGTCGGCCCTGTCCGTCAGGAAGGTGCCCACAATGCTAATGCCCTTCTGAAAGGGAACCACGGCATAGCCCGCCACGTAGCTTAAGGCGGTATCGAATACAGTTGTGAAGATGCTGAGCACTAAAAGCAGACAGCAAAGGGCAGATAAAGCAAAAAGGAGATATTTACTGGGTATCGTAAATTTTTCTCCCTTTTTTTTGACAACCGGACTCATTTATTCATTCCTTCTACAGCAAAAGCGACGGTCTTGAAATAGTCCTCATTGATCACCCTGGCCAGACCCGCGGCCACGCTGGTCACCGGGTTTTCCGCCGGGATCACCTTCAGGCCTGTGCCCGCCGACAGCTGCTCGGCGAAGTGGACGATCTGGGAAGCGCCCCCGGTCAGGTACAGGCCGTTGCGGTAAATGTCCGCGGAAAGCTCCGGCGGCGTCCGCTCTAGAATCAGCTTTACATGATCAATGATCGTGGCGTACTGTTCCTCCAGGGCCGCATCGATGACCTCCAGGTCCACAGTCCTCTCCATGGGAAGCCCGGTCACGATATCCCTGCCGAACACAACGGCCTTCTGATTGGTCTCCTCCAGCTCCTTTAAGCTGATCTTGAGCTTCTCGGAGGTCTTGGAGCCGATCACCAGGTTGTATTCCTTGCGTATGGTGGACTTGATGGTCTCGTCAAATTTCAGCCCGCCGATCTTAATCAGGCGGCTTAAGACAATGCCTCCCAGAGAGATCAGGGAGATCTCCGTGGTGTGGAAGCCGATGTCCACAATCAGGGCGCCGATGGCGGTTTTTACATCAATGCCGAGGCCCAGCCCGTCGGCCACCGCCTTTTCCACCACGTAAACCTCCTTCGCCTTCACGCCGGCATTTTTGACCAGGTCGTAGAAGGCTCTTTTCTCCACGTCCGTCACATCCGTGGGGACCGCCATGTAATAGTCCGCGGGAAGGGCCTTGCCCTTACAGATGTCCGAGATAAAATAGCGGACTAAAACCTCCATATCCCGGATGTCGGCGATGACGCCGTTATTCAACGGAAAAGATACCCGGATATTGGAGGGCGCCTTCTCAAACATCTCATACGCGCTGTCGCCATAGGCGAAAATATTTTTTTTATTCTCGATGGCGATCATGTTTTTCTCGATGACGTAGCCGTCGTCGTTCTGCGAGTAAATTTTAATATTGTTGGTTCCAAGGTCAATCCCGAATGTGTTCGTTCCCAAAGTATCTTACCCCTTTCTTTGGAGCTGTCGGAAAATAACCTGTGCAGATTGTGCCGGGTTATTTTGCGAAAGTTCCTAGATCTGTCCAAGCTCGCGAAAGCTTGTATAAGTATTGTCTCCGATAATAATATGGTCGATCAGCGGCAGATTAATCAGCCTTCCGCCCTCCGCGATTCTGGCGGTGATGGCCTCATCCTGGGCGGAGGGCGTGCAGTCTCCGCTGGGATGGTTGTGCAAAAGGATGAATCCGCCCGCGTTATGGCGAAGCGCCGCGATGAAAACCTCTCTGGGAGAAAGCAGGGAAGCATTCACCGTTCCTAAGGAGAGCTTCTCCTCCCCCAGATAGTGTCCCCTGCCGTCCAGGAACACGGCCAGCACCTGTTCGGTTCTGAAGTGGCGCAGCGTCTCCATGTAATAGGCCGCCACCTTGCCCAAATTCTGGAAGGACAACTCCGAATGAAGGCTCTGCCGGGACATCCGTCTGGAAAGCTCTGCCAAAGCCAGCAGCTTGACGGCCTTTACCTCCCCGATGCCGTTGATCTTTAAAAGATCGGAAAGAGTCAGCTGGTAGAGAACAGTCAGATTCTCCCGTGTGCCGCAGGAATTCAAAACGTCCTGCGCAAGCTGCAGGGCGCTTTTATCTTTGGTGCCTGTGCGCAGGATCACTGCCACAAGCTCCGCATCGGTCAATGCCCCGGGGCCGCAGGAAAGGAAGCGCTCGTAGGGCAGAGCCGACGAACCGGCGTCTGATTTCATATATGCCTTTCCCTCTCCAGGTGCGGGCAAAATCCACAAGTCACTGAATATACTACCATAAAATTCCGGCCATGTATACAAAGAAAATTTAAATTTTTTGTTACTGTGAATAATCACATTTTTATTATCCCCTCATCTGCCAGAGACTGCACGCTTTTGAGGATTCCGAATTTGGCGTGGGGCCAGGTCAGCCCTCCCTGAAAATATACCGTATAAGGCTGACGGATGGGGCCGTCCGCGGAAAGCTCGATGCTGGAGCCGGACACAAAGGCGCCGGCCGCCATGATCACCGGGGCGTCATACCCGGGCATGTCCCATGGCTCGGGCGTCACAAAGGAATCCACGGGAGCCGCCGCCTGGATTCCCTTGCAGAAAGCGATCACTCCCTCCGGCTTTCCAAAGGTCACCGCCTGGATGATGTCATGCCGGGAGGCTTTGCTGTCAGGAAAAACCGAAAAGCCCAGCCGTTCATAGAGACTGGCCGCGAAAATGGCTCCCTTTAAGGCGCTGGCCGTCACGGTAGGTGCCAGGAAAAGGCCCTGATAGAAATTGGGCAGAACACCGAGGCTTGCGCCAACCTCCTTGCCGAGGCCGGGGCTGGTCAGGCGGTAAGCGGCGTTCTCCACACACTCCTTCGTCCCCGCGATGTAGCCGCCGATGGGAGCCAGGCCGCCGCCGGGATTTTTGATCAGGGAGCCTACCGCCATGTCCGCTCCCACGTCCGTGGGCTCCACGGTTTCCACGAACTCTCCGTAGCAGTTATCCACCATACAGATCACGTCCGGTTTTATTTTTCTGACAAAGGAAATCAGCTCTCCGATCCGTTTCACGGACAGGGTCGGCCGGGTGGCGTAGCCCTTGGAGCGCTGGATGGTCACCAGCTTGGTCCTGGGGTTGACCGCGTTCCGGATTCCGTCATAGTCAAAGGAGCCGTTCGGGAGTAAATCCACCTGGGCGTAGGTGATGCCGTACTCCGCGAGTGAGCCTTTGGAGGGCCGGATGCCGATGACCTCCTCCAGAGTGTCGTAGGGCCTTCCCACAGGGCTTAAAAGCTCGTCCCCGGGACGCAGGTTGCTCATCAGGGCCAGGGCCAGAGCGTGGGTGCCGCAGGTGATCTGGGGGCGCACCAGAGCGTCCTGTGTGTGGAATATTCCGGCATAGACTGCTTCCAGAGTCTCTCTTCCGATGTCATTGTAGCCATAGCCGGTGGTGCCGGTCAGGCAGGCTTCGCGGACCTGGCATTCCTGCATGGATTTTAAGACCTTGAGCTGGTTGTATTCGGCAACCTGGTCGATGGCGGAGAAGCGGTCGGTCAGGGTCGCAAGGATGTCTTCTCCGAACTGGAGGACCGGGGCGGAGATGCCGAGGGAGGAGTATTGCGATTTCAGTTGCTGATCATGCATAGTTTTTCTTTCCTTTTTGGATAAATTGCGAAGGTTTGTAATCATTTTCAAGAGGCTTGTATACATTTACGAAAGGGTTTGCGGTTTTTACAATATCTCTTTTGGTTAAATCAAAAATTCCGAATATAAAAGTCTCAGTTATTCATTATGCTGCCCACAGCATTTTTATAATCGTATTCAGTAGTTGTTCTTCGTCTGTGTAGTCGCGTCTGTCAAGCCACTTTACATCTCTTTCCCGCTTAAACCAAGTAATCTGGTGTTTGGCGAAGTGGCGTGTGTCGCGTTTGATACGGTAGACGGCTTCCTCCAGTGAGATTTCGCCGGTCAGACAGTCGATGATTTCCTTGTAGCCGAGGCCCTGCATGGAGGTCATGGTGCGGTCACAGCCCATGGCCATAAGCTGTTTTACCTCTTCCACAAGGCCGTTCTCCATCATCCGGTCCACTCTTTCATCGATGCGTCTGTACAGCCTCTCCCTGTCGTCGGTCAGTACAAAATAACGGAAATCGTAGGGGCTTTCCTTTGCCCGTTGCTCCGTGTTATGTTCGGAGATGGGACGGCTGGTCTGGGCGTAAAATTCCAGCGCCCGGATCACTCTTTTGGTGTTGTTAGGATGGATTTCTTCCGCCGCCTTCGGGTCGACGGCGCGCAGTCTCTCATGTAGCTTTGCCGGGCCGTTTTCAGTCCGGGCGATTGCCTCCAGCTCTTTTCTGAAGGCGTCGTCGCCGTCATTATCCGTGAAATCAATGTCATATAAAACGGCCTGGATATAAAAGCCGGTGCCGCCCACCAGGATGGGAATTTTGCCTGACCCGTATATTTTTTCCATGGCCTGCCGCGCCATTTCCTGGAAAATGACCACATTGAAGGGTTCCCAGGGCTTCAGGCAGTTGACCAGATAATGGTCCACACCGTCCATCTCCTCCGGCATGATTTTGGCGGATCCGATGTCCATATATTCGTAGACTTGCATGGAATCCGCGCAAATAACTGCTCCGTTCACCGCCTTTGCCAAGCGGATGGAAAGGCTGGTCTTTCCCACCGCGGTGGGACCGGTCAGAATGATCAGTTTTTTCTTTTCCATACTCTGTGCGCACTTCCTTTTGCCATAAGCATCGGTGTTCATGATCTCACACAATCCGTTTGAACTTCTTTTCAATCTCCTGCTTTGTCATGGAGATGATCACAGGACGGCCATGGGGGCAGAAATAGGGATTCTCCAGGCTCAGAAGCTCATCGATCAAAGCCTCCAGCTCCGGCCGGGACATGGACATGTTGCCCTTGACGGCAGATTTGCAGGCCATGCTCGCCAGCTTATCTTTGATCACCTCAAAATTGCCCTGCACTGGTCCCCGGGAAAGCTCGTCCAGCACCTCCTCAAAAAGCTGCTGATAGCTGCAGCCGTACAGATCCACCGGTACGCCCCGGATCACAAAGGCGTGCTCTCCAAAGTCCTCGATTTCAAAGCCCAGTGCCGTGAAGGCATCCAGATGCTGTGTCAGTACCTGTTCCTCCCTAGCGCTGACATGGACGACCTGGGGCGGCATAAGCATCTGGGTGGAAACGTTCTTTTCTCGCATGGCCTTGACAAGGCGCTCATATTTTACCTTCTCATGGGCGGCATGCTGGTCGATCATGTAAATCCGGTCGCTGTAGGCGATAATCCAGTAGGTTTTAAAAATCTGACCAATGATCTCATAGCTCTCCCTGCTTTTCTCAGTCAGGAATTCCGGTGTAAACAGTGTCTCCTGCTCGGCCTTTTCTATTCCAAGGTCTGGGAGAGACGGCGCCGGGGCCTAGGCCAAATTCATAGTCTTTTCAGACTGATCCGGTTTTCCGTAAATTTCCGTAATGGAAGGCTCCGCTACAGCGCTTGATCCTTCATCTGCCTCTGTCGGCTGATCAAAGTCAAATTCAAATTCCAGGCTATCCTTTTCATCGCTTCCGTTAGATTCCGGGCCGTTCTTTTCATCGCTCCCGTTGGGTCTCAGGCCATCCTTTTCATCGCTCCCGTTGGATTCCAAGCTGTCCTTTCCTACGTTTCCGTTGGATTCCAAGCCGCCCTTTTCATCGCTCCCGTTGAGTTTCAGGCCATCCTTCACTTCATGATTGCCAGTTTCTCTTACGCCGGTATTGGCTTCATCCGGTTTTACGGAAATTTCTCTTCCGCCCACTGAAACTTCCAATATCCCGCTGCCAATTGACTGCTCTTTTGAGGTTATATCGGTATTACTTTTATCAAAAATCCCGGCGGAGCGCATAAACGGCTCCGGCGAATGGGCCGGCACCCGGTCGGCGGGTGTGCTTCTGGGCACGGGCTCATCTTTTCCAAAGGAATGATCCACGATAAATTCTCTACTGCGCAGCCGCTCGATAATGGTCTTCACAATGGTCTGATAGACCAGCTGCTCCTGTTCAAACCGAACCTCCATCTTACTGGGGTGGACATTCACATCCACCGCCTGTGCAGGCATGGCAAAATGAAGCACTACAAAGGGAAATTTGTGCTGCATGACGTACTGCTTGTATCCGTCCTCTATGGCTTTGGAGAGCACCTTGCTCTTCAAATAGCGGGAATTGAGAAAATAATGCTCAAAGCCCCTGTTGGAGCGGTTGAGCTCCGGCTTCCCCAGAAAGCCTCTGATCTGAATCTCCCCCTCCGTCACATCGATGGGCAGAAGGTGCTCCGTGATCTCCCTGCCGTAAATCCGGTAAATGACCTCCTTCAGCTCCCCGTTTCCGGAGGTGTAAAATTTGACTTGTCCGTTTTGTACATATTTAAAGGAAATATCCGGACGGCTCATGGCCAGCTGCTCCATAACCTCCGCCACATACCCGGCCTCGGTTGGCGGCTGCTTTAAAAATTTGCGCCGCACCGGTACATTGAAAAACAGATTGCGCACCAGGATGGTCGTCCCCTTCGGCGCTCCCACCTGCTCAAAGGCCTTCTCCACCGCGCCCTCAATCTCATAGTGAGTGCCGGTCAGAGAGTCCTCCGTACAGGTCACGAGCTCCACTTGGGCTACCGCCGCAATGCTGGAAAGAGCCTCGCCCCGAAAGCCCATGCTGGACAGATGGTTTAAGTCCTGCATATTTCGGATCTTGCTGGTAGCGTGCCGGAAAAAGGCGGTTTTCACCTGGTTGGCCGGGATACCCTCTCCATCGTCGGTGACGCGGATTAAGTCAATTCCCCCGTTTTTAATCTCCACCGTAATCGCGTGAGCGCCGGCGTCCATGGAGTTTTCCACTAATTCCTTAACCACGTTCAATGGACGCTCGACCACCTCACCAGCGGCAATTTTATCAATTGTATCTTCAGACAGTACTAAAATTTCTGGCATGTTTTCCTATACCTTTGTTATTATCGCTGTTCCTGCATTCCAGACCAATAAATATGTAAACAGCCACATACCTAAGCATGAGTAAGTATAAACTTCTTTGCGATTTCTGTGCTGCGGAGATGAGACTTAGGAAAAGTGGAAGCCCATGCTGACACTTTTCCTGCTCAAGGCTCATCGGAGCGTTTTACACAATGTATAGGTTCAATTACGGAAATCAAAGATTTCCTATTTCACCTAAGCACGGCATGAGCGAAGAAGTTTATACTTACTCATGCGAGCCATTTGCTGCATATTTACTACGTCCTACCACCGGTTCTTCAGCTGATTCTGCAGCCGATACAGGGTATTCAGCGCGTCCAGCGGCTTCATATTATTGATATCCAGCTCCTTTAACTCCTTCAGCACATCCTCATCCTTCACCGTATCGAACAGCGACATTTGCGCCAGATCCACATCATCATAATGCTTCACCGGCTTCGCCTTCGTCCCGGTGGATTTCTGTTTTTTCAGGATACCCTGAACTTTGGAGGAAATATCATTCTCCGAAAGCTGCGCCGCGATCTCCTCCGCCCGGTCTGTGACCATCTGGGGCACCCCGGCCAGTCTGGCCACCTGGATGCCGTAGCTTTTGTCCGCGCCGCCGGGTATGATTTTGCGCAGGAACACAATGTCATCCCCGCTCTCCTTGACGGCGATGCAGTAGTTGTTCACATTGTCCATCTTGTCTTCCAGCTCGGTCAGCTCGTGATAATGGGTGGCAAAAAGAGTCTTCGCCCCCAAAAGCCGCTTATTGCTGATATGCTCAATGACCGCCCAGGCGATGGCCAGACCGTCGTAGGTGGAGGTTCCCCGCCCGATCTCATCCAGAATCAGCAGGCTTTGGCTGGTGGCGTTCCGCAGAATGTTGGCCACCTCATTCATTTCCACCATGAAGGTGGACTGGCCGCTGGCCAGGTCATCGCTGGCGCCCACCCGGGTAAAAATCCGGTCCACCAGGCCGATGTCCGCGCTCTTCGCCGGCACAAAGGAGCCGATCTGCGCCATCAGCACAATCAGGGCGCTCTGCCGCATATAAGTGGATTTCCCGGCCATATTGGGGCCGGTGATGATGCTGACACAGTGGTTGTCATTGTCCAGATAAGTGTCATTGGGAATGAACATATCGTGCTCGATCATCCGCTCCACCACAGGATGGCGGCCCTCCTTAATATCAATAATCCCCTTTTCATTTAATTCGGGACGGACGTAATGATTCTGCTCCGCCACCACGGAAAGAGAAGCGTACACGTCCAGCTTCGCGACGGCTTTGGCTGTGGTCTGAATCCGGTCAGTCTCTCTGGAAATACGGTCCCGGATATCGCAGAAAATATCATACTCCAGGCCCACCAGCTTGTCCTCGGCGTTGAGAATCTTGTCCTCCATCTCCTTTAGCTTCGGTGTGGTGTAGCGCTCCGCGTTGGTCAGGGTCTGCTTGCGGATGTAATCCTCCGGTACCATATTTTTAAAGGAATTGGTCACCTCAAAATAATAACCGAAAACCTTATTATATTTGATTCTCAGATTCTTGATGCCGGTGCGCTCCCGGTCCTCGGCCTCCAGCTGCGCAAGCCAGGTCGTTCCCTCCGTTTTGGCGCGGCGCAGCTCATCCACATCACTGTCGTAGCCGTCCTTAATCATTCCGCCCTCCCGGACGGAAAAGGGCGGTTCGTCCACGATGGCTGAGGCGATCAGACCGCAGATATCCTGCAGAGAATCAATATCCTGATCGATCTGCTTTAATTCCGCGCTGTGACAGTCCGCCAGCACCGTCTTAATGTGAGGCAGCATTTCCAGCGAGCTTTTCAGCGCGATAAAATCTCTGGGATTGGCGGTGCCGAAGCTGACCCGGCCCAGCAGCCTTTCCAGGTCATAGACCGGATTTAAATATTCCCTCACCTCGTCCCGGCAGACGCTGTCTTTGCAAAACTCATCCACAGCGTCCAGTCTTAACTCAATATCTTCTTTTTCAATCAGGGGCTGCTCTATGTATGACCGTAAAAGCCTGCCTCCCATGGCGGTTTTCGTCTTATCCAGCACCCAGAGAAGAGAGCCCTTTTTCTGCTTCTCGCGCAGAGTCTCCGTCAGCTCCAGATTGCGGCGGGAGGAGGAATCCAGCAGCATAAATTTACTGGTCAGATAGGGAATGATGTGCCGGATGTGCTCCAGAGAATTTTTCTGGGTCTCCACAAGATACTGCATCAGCGCTCCCGCGGCGATGGTGCCGCAGGGAAAATCATCCAGCCCCAGGCCGATCAGCGTATTTAAATGAAAATGCCGGGTCAGAGCTTTTTTACAGTTATTGTCATCAAACATGTGAGAATCCAGAGGATACACCGCCATCCCCAAACGATCTCTCAAATCCTCAAGATCCATGCCGCTGACCATAAAGGGCTCATTGCAGACCAGCTCCGAGGGGGCGTAGCACATCATTTCGTCCCTTAATTTCTGCAGATCCTCCACCTCGGTCACATAATATTCCCCGGTGGAGACGTCGCA
This sequence comes from Lachnospiraceae bacterium, assembly GCA_021203305.1. GTDB lineage: Bacteria > Bacillota > Clostridia > Lachnospirales > Lachnospiraceae > RGIG6307. The sequence continues at coordinate 6,395 of JAJQBK010000061.1, read as the reverse complement.
GGCGGAAATACCGATCCGTCCGGAAATGTATGCCACGCACATCAGGAAATTATTCTGATTCTCCTGAAGGGCCTGGGCGTTGGTGACCGTTCCCGGCGTTACAATGCGCACCACATCCCGCTTGACCAGGCCCTTGGCAAGCTTAGGATCCTCCAGCTGCTCACAGATGGCCACCTTGTAGCCCTTGCTGACCAGCTTATTTAAATATCCCTCCACCGCGTGGTAGGGGATTCCGCACATGGGTGCCCGCTCCTCCAGCCCGCAGGCCTTTCCCGTCAGAGTCAGGTCAAGCTCCTTAGACACAGTCAGCGCGTCGTCAAAGAACATTTCATAAAAATCGCCCAGACGGTAAAACAGGATACAGTCCTTATATTCTTCTTTGGTCAGCAGATACTGCTGCATCATCGGCGTCATTTCAGCCATTCTCTTTTGCCACCTGTTCTCCCATGTAATAAAATCCCAGGCACCTGACAAGCCGGACCATAATCAGCTTTCCGATCAGGTCCTCCGTGCCCGGAAAATGAACCAGCGTATTGTTGGACATTCTGCCGGTCAGAAGACGCTCATCCTGTCCGTTTTTCTCTTCCACAAGAACCTCCACGGTCTGCCCCTCATACTGCCGGATCCGCTCTCTGGAAACCTCCTGCACCTTCTGCAGCACCAGGTCAAAATGCTTTTTCACCACATCATCCGGCACCTGATTTTCCATGGAAGCGGCGGGTGTCCCTGTGCGTTTGGAGTAAATAAAGGTAAAGGCGTTGTCATACCGCACCTTTTCAATGACATCGATCGTGTCCAGCACGTCCTCATAAGTCTCTCCGGGGAAGCCCACAATAATATCCGTGGAGATGGCCATGTCCGGAACTTTCTCCCGGATTTTCGCCGCCAGCTCCAGATAGGATTCCTTTGTGTAAACCCGGTTCATGGCCTTTAAAATCCTGGTGGAGCCGGACTGTAGGGGCAGATGCAGATGACGGCAGATTTTCTTTGATTTTGCCATCACCTCAATAAGCTCATCGGATAAATCCTTTGGATGGGAGGTCATGAAGCGGATGCGCTCAAGGCCCTCGATTTGCTCTACCCGCTCCAGCAGCTGGGCGAAGGTGATGGGTTGGTCCAGATTTTTGCCATAGCTGTTCACGTTCTGCCCTAAGAGCATGATCTCCACTACGCCGTCCGCCACAAGCGCCTCGATCTCCGCGATAATATCCTCCGGCCTGCGGCTGCGCTCCCGGCCCCGAACATAGGGGACAATGCAGTAGGTGCAGAAATTATTGCAGCCAAACATGATATTGATGCCGGATTTAAAGGGATATTTGCGCTCCACCGGCAGATCCTCCACAATCTGGTCCGTGTCCTTCCAGATGTCGATGATCATGCTTCCTTCGCTCTCAAACATGGAGTTTAACAGCTCCGGAAATTTAAAAAGATTGTGGGTCCCGAAAATCAGATCCACAAAGCGATAGCTCTTCTGCAGCCTCTCAATAACGGCGGGCTCCTGCATCATGCAGCCGCAGAGGGCGATTTTCATCCGCGGATTGGCGCGCTTATAGCGCTTTAACTCGCCCAGACGGCCATACACCCGCTGATTGGCGTTGTCCCGGACGGTGCAGGTATTATAAATCACGAAATCCGTCCGCTCCGTCTCCACAATATCGTAACCCACCAGCTGCAATATCCCGGCCAGCTTCTCGCTGTCCCGGGCGTTCATCTGACAGCCGAAGGTGACCACGCAGCAGCCGGGCTTTCTCCCCAGCTCTTCGGCCAGCGCCTCCACATGCTTTCGGACCTTCGCCATAAAATAATACTGACGTTTCGTCTCGTCCGCCGGCACAGGGCCGTGGACATCAATCTGTTCTATCAATGACGCCGCTTCATCGGCGTTTTCTTTATTTACATATAATGCCATGCAAGGATTCCTTTTATAAATGATAATGCCGGTTGTGCGCTTTGCGGACTTTGTCAGAATTTCAGGAACCGTTGGCGGCAGTTCCCTGAGCCAGCCATATTTGCACAACGCAAAAAGCGCGGCAGTTATGCCTGTCACGCTCTGATAGATTGGGCCGGCAATTTAAGTCGTTTCTCATTTTACTGTCAACAGACTGAAATTGCAAGCCTTATTTCCTGCATTTTACAACCTGCCATGTTCGACCATGTTCGGATAATTTCTCTTGTACAGATACATATGCAGCCAATTGTTCAATTGACGGTCAAAGAAAGTATTCCTTCACCTCAATCATGTTCATTAATTACACCTAACTGCGTCATCTTCTTCGAACATAAATCATAAGGATGTCGTGCACTAAAGAAAATCTGTTTCGGTTGCAGTTTTCCCCGTATTGCATCTTTAAAAAACTGCTCAGCAGAGGAATTAGTGTCTACCCCTGTCAGATGCATGAAATCCTTTGTCCTATACACTACTTCAATTGACCGCCCTTCAAAAACATATAAGAACGAATGTCCAACCATCTTTGCTTTATATTCCGCCGCTGCCTTAATAATCGTTTCTACGATTTTAGCTTTATCCTGTATCTTACCCATGGTTCATCCTTCTCCGGCAATTATAGCAAAAAAATAGCGGGCGATATAAATACCGCCCGCCTTTTCACTATAGTCGCGTGTTATAATGCTGGCCGTCAGCCCCGGTATCCTACCGAACGCCTATTCGCCATGGGTTTTACCCTGCCCCATGTGCAGTACAGCTTTATCGTGCCGCCGCACGGAAGGCATCTCTGTCTTCATTTATATTATACTCAGAAAAGGGAATGAAGTCAACCAGTATCAAAAATATTTTGAGCCATCATCTACGACAGGGAATATGCAGACTGTGGCGACTAACAACCTTCTCCTGAATAGTCTCTTCCTCACACGTGTATACTATTATTCGCCTAACGGAAAACTCTTTCTCCTAATTTTGTATCTTATTTAGGAGATTATTCTCCTAACCGTCTTGACTTTCCCCTAAATTTGCTCTATAATTAGGCGTATAGAATATTGTAACAGAAAGAAGGGAACCCGATGAGAACATTTGATTACACGCAGCTTGCATCAAGGCAGTGGGACAGCGAGACGCTGGGGCTTGTTGCACAGATACACGAGTTCAAAGGACGCCAGGAAATGTTTTTGAAACAGAAGCCGGCAGTCCTTGATAAGCTGGTGGAAATCGCAAAAATCCAAAGCACCGAGGCATCCAATAAGATTGAAGGAATCGTGACTACCAACACCAGGATACAGCAGCTCTGCAGCGAAAAAACCACACCCCGCAATCGGGATGAGGAGGAGATTCTTGGGTATCGTGATGTGTTGAACACCATCCATGAAAATTACGAGTACATCCCAATCCGTGCATCATACATTCTGCAATTGCACAGGGATTTGTACAAGTATTCTGAGAAATCCATCGGTGGGAGGTTCAAAAACACTCAGAATTTCATTGCCGAAACACACGCAGATGGTACGCAGTTTGTCCGCTTCATGCCTCTTGCCCCATATGAAACACCGGACGCGATTGATGCTATCTGTGCATGCTTCAACCAGGCAATCGATGCCTGCACTGTTGACCCGCTCGTATTGATCCCTATTTTCATCAATGACTTTCTTTGCATCCATCCATTCAACGACGGCAACGGCAGAATGTCGAGACTTCTGACCACGCTCCTTCTTTGCCAGTGCGGCTATGTCGTTGGACGCTATATCAGCATTGAAAGCAAGATTGAAAAGACAAAAGCCACTTATTACAATGTGCTTGAGCAAGCCGGTGTAAACTGGCACGAAGGAAAAAACGATCCCATATCATTTGTCAAATACATTTTAGGAGTTGTGCTTTCGGCTTACCGCGATTTTGAAAACCGGGTCAGCCTTATGGACGAGAGACTGCCAGCTATCGAACTGGTCAGAATTGCGACGACTGAGAAAATCGGGAAATTCACAAAGAGCGAGGTTATGGAGCTTGTTCCCAGTATCGGAAAGGCGTCCGTAGAAAATTCGCTGAAAAAACTCGTAGACGAAGGGTTTTTGATGAGACATGGCAAAGGGAAAGGGACATTTTACACTCGAAATTAAATAAATAACACCTGTGGAAAACTGTCTTTCTCTGCAGTCAGGTCACTTTAACCCATTTTATTTCAAATACCCTTTCTCCCTCTGCATTTCTTTAAATGCGCACACAGACAAACATTTATAGCAACGGATACATTTCTCTACGTCAATTAACGGGTAAAGAAATCCTTCTTCATCTTCAACCATAGGGATAGCATCCATGGGACAAACCGCATAGCAGGCTGTACATCCACAGCATTCTTCTTTTTTGTTATATAATTTTGGTGGCTGTCTGTCCATTGCATTCACCCTTTCACGATTTTCGTAACTCGCCTTTTCAAACCTCTTGCTTTTTTCTTTATTGTATTCAAGCATCCGTAACCTCCATATCGTTTGGCGACCACATCAAAATCATCATCATTGAAATCACTCCAGAATGCATCCCTGTTTGCTGGCCGCGGAAACGGGGCTTTCAATGGCGGCTGCATACTATCTTCAATTCTGGTTTTCTTCCAGACAAGTTTCTCCTTGCATTCAGCAAAATCCCTGATTCCCTTATCGGTATTAATCAGCACCAGAGAGACACCTTTATTGTCATCAAACTCCGGTGCAGCTTTCTCAATGCCCCAATAGTCCGCAATAGTAATGTCTCCTGGATGCATCACATCTTTGTAAGGGCACTCATAACAACATGGCCTTAACACCGTATGTCCATAAAACAACGTCCTGAATACCTGACTGCTCACTTTACTCCCATCATCCATAGTCAGTGTTTCAGTATGTGCTCCCCAGCCGAAAGTCCCTTTGTCTCTGAAATCAACAGCTACGATTTTTTTGCCAGTCTTTTTCTCCTGCCATTCCAAATACTTCATCCACACTTTCTTGCTCGGCACCCCGTGACAAACAATATCAACACAAATCAAATTTTCATATTCCCGGCCAAGGAAACCTCGTAGTCCAGCAATCTGGCAGGATGTCCCGGAGAAAAGGACACTATTTCCTGCATCCAGATCCAACTTAACGTTCTTATATGTATCACCCTGCTCGCTCTGGATATATTTAGAGCCGCGCATCTGATTGCGTAGGTCTGCGCTATCCGCTCTGATATGGACCGCTCTGAAATCTTCGGTAAGCACACAGCCATACACAATACCGCCGCTTTCCAAAACCAAGTCAGACAGTGCTGTGAAAATCCCTCCGGAACGAGATGCCGCTCGTATTGACTCATCCTGATGCCTGACAGCGTAAACTTCCGGTCTTGTAATACCATTTGGTCTATTGACACCCTCCATTATGCCGCCCTCCTATAGAAATTTCATTATAAATTCATGCGATTTTTTTTGCTCAAAATGTACCTGATCATTAATCGTTTTATAGTCAATATCGTGAGAGGCCAAATAATCCAATGAAGTCTCAGATGTAAGCATTCTATTTAACAGTTGAAATCTGTTTAGCAGAGATTCAATCTTGTGTGAACTCCTGTTTAGCACAGCAAAACGTACATTTTGCTGTATAGACAACGCAGTGCCATGAAATGTAGAAGTAATAACTAACTCGCTATTTTTAACTAACGCAACCCACTCGAAAGGATCTGGTGTCGGATTTTCATCTGCCCAAGGGCTATAGCATCCGGTAGCAACCGTTTTTAAATTATTTTCGATTGCAAATTTTTTTATTGCCAGAATTTCTTCTGCTTTCAGGCCATATGAATATACAAAAAGATATGGTTGCGAAATAGAAATATACGGCAAATATTTTGTGAAATCAATAAGAAATGTCGGATCTATTAATATAACCGCATCTCTCCTTCCGAATGACTTAACGATATCCAAAGTTTTTTCATCTCTAACGGAAACTCCATCCAGGCTTTTGATTCCCTTATAGGCACAAGGCCATTTTTTTAATAGTTCTTCACCTGTGTTACCTGCACAAGCGGCATATGATATCGTCTTCTTTGCCAATTTCTGCTTTTTAAACATAAAGTAATCATGGGAAGCACCCAAATTTTTCACATTCCATATTTCATCACTTCCAAGTATTATCAAATCTGATTTTTCAAGTCTATTCCTCAAATTAAGATACTTTTGCGCCGAAATTATTGACTCCTTCTTTCCTCTTGTATAATTTAATTGTTCAGGCGTTGTTTTGGATGGCTTAAGCAAACTATAAACGCGCCCGAAGACCTTAGCACTTATAGAATCAAATTTCCAAATAAAGGCATCTACATTATTGGATTTCAAAAATTCCTGTAATGCAAAGGCTTGTAGAAAGGCTCCATAATTATATGAATTATAATATGTTATTATAAACGCCTTTTTATTATCAAATGCAGCTATGATCTTATTCATATAAATCCT
>JAJQBK010000024.1 GCA_021203305.1 Lachnospiraceae bacterium | reverse complement strand
TAGCTGTACTCTGTTAATTCGTTCCATACAGAAGCAGCCTGATAGAGAATATCTGCGGCCTGTTCGTCCATACCGTACCTCACGTCTGAAAAATAAAGAGCCTTGCCATTGCAAGGCTCTCAATCAAGCGTTTTCATTCGATTCCGGAGAATCTAGTCGATTTGTGGTGATCGCATAACCCACGGGCTGGCTCGGCAGAAGGCTGCTTTCCGACACAGTCAACTGCTTCACGGCCACGATAGCTGGTCATCGCCGCTATCCTCTGCAAATATTATAGCACAAAAAGGGATTTCGTCAATGAAATTCTGCTTTTCTTGCAGGTTTTCTTGCAGGAAGAGCAGTGCCCTTTTTGAATTTGCAAAAGTACGCACGTAACCTACCCTTATATATTATATGCGGAAAAGCAAAAAAATCAACGTACATTTACTCCTCACCGTGAGGATATTCTTTTTTTATCGCTAATCTGCGGAGCTGTTCTGTACAATTTCCTGATACATCTTCATCGAAACGGCTACGCAAGAAGATTCAGTCATATCCTTTACAGAGAAGTCGTAAGCTTGCATAACGGCGCGGTCATTCTGCTGGTGTGCCCGGTGCAAATCCGGTTGTGTGATACATACAGACTCCTTTTCTCCGAGATATCGGCAAAAAATGTGATATTTCAAATTCATGAAGGGTACTGTAACCGGGCAGAGTGCCCGCCGGATTTGATACTAAATTGATACCAAACGATATGACACGAATATAGACAGAATAGAAAATTTGAAACAAAATAGCCAAAAACCAACGTTAAAAACACGCGATTTTTGGCTATAGCCATGGAAGTAAAGGGGCTCGAACCCTTGGCCTCCCGCTAGTCAGGCGAGCGCTCATCCCAGCTGAGCTATACTTCCGCGACACACATCATAACACAGAAATTGGAAAATGAAAAGGGGTTTAGAAAATATTTATAATTTCCCTTTGGAACATTTAGATTTATTGATTGCATTCGGAAAGAAAAAAAAGTATAATCCAGTAGTGGTCGTGTGCATGGTGGAAATCAGGGGCATCCCGGCGTTGCATGATGAAGGCGGGGATTTATGAAAGCAAAGCACGAAAGCGGCACAGTGGCTGTCTGTCATTGACAGGAAACATATGAAACACGGAAACGGAGAAATCATCTGATGCAGCAGATATTATATACGATCTTTATTACATTTCTGGCGGGCATGGGCGCCGGGCTGGGCACGGGCTTCGCCGGAATGAGCGCTGCGGTGGTTATTTCTCCCATGCTGGTGGCATTCCTGGATATGGACGCTTATCTGGCTGTGGGGATTGCCCTGGCCTCGGATGTGCTGGCCAGCGCTGTTTCCGCCTATACATATCACAAGCACGGCAATCTGGACATCAAAAACGGTATCATCATGATGTGCTCAGTGCTTCTTTTTACGGTGGTGGGCAGCTTTGTGTCCAGCCTGATTCCGTCCACGACGGTAGGGGATTTCAGCGTCCTGATGACCTGCTTTATGGGAATCCGGTTCATTTTATTCCCGGTGATGACCACCAGGGAGGATATGCTGAAGGTTTCTGCGAAGATCAGAGCCATAGAATCGCTGGTCTGCGGCATCGTGATCGGCTTTATCTGCGGCTTTGTGGGCGCCGGCGGCGGCATGATGATGCTGATGATTCTGACGATGGTGCTGGGCTATGAGCTGAAAACCGCGGTGGGCACCAGCGTGTTTATCATGACCTTTACCGCGTTCACCGGATCAGTTTCTCACTTTATTCTTGGCGGGGCTCCGGATATGTTTGTGCTGGTGCTGTGCATTCTGTTTACCTTCATCTGGGCCAGGATCGCCGCGGGTATTGCCAATAAGGCGACGCCGAAGGCTTTGAACCGGGCCACCGGTGTGGTGCTGGTGTCGCTGGCGGTGATTATATTCTTCTTTTCCTGAAAATCACCCCTTGTGCAAATTTCTTCTTGACGAATACCGGATAAAGTGGTAAGGTAGCTGTAGTTTTGAAACCGTGGAAGCGGAGATAACGGTTGTTGTGCACTCACAGAGAGTCCGGGCAGGTGCGAGCCGGGCAGAACGCAGATGATCAAATGGACCGCCGAGGGCGCGGAGGAAAGGCTGCAAAGGCTGAGTATTCTGCGACGTGTGGCATACGTCAGTTGCCGGGGATATGATAGTATCCTGCTGAGTGCATGGGCTTTCCCATGAAGCAAGGTGGTACCGCGGGTTTGAGAGTGAGCTCGTCCTTGATGATTTATCAGGGGCGATTTTTTATTGCCTGAATTTATGAGAAAGGAGACTCCATGAACATCAGAAACGAAGCGCAGCTGCGCGCGCTTGCCGCTTCCGGCGAATATAAGACCGTTCCCGTCAGCTGCGAAATTTACGCGGATATCTGCACCCCCATCCAGGCGCTACGCATTTTACAGAATGTCAGCCATCATGTCTATCTGCTGGAATCCATCGAGGACCACGAGAAGTGGGGGCGGTATTCCTTCCTGGGTTACGACCCCAAGATGGAGCTGACCTGTACGGACGGGATGATGACCATTAAGTCAGGCTCCTCCGTATCCTTTCCTGTGAAGCATCCCGGGGAGTGCATCCGTCAGGTGGTGAGAGATAATTTATCGCCCAGGCTGGAAGGGCTGCCCTCCTTCACCGGCGGCCTGGTGGGCTATTTTTCCTATGATTATATCAAATACGCGGAACCTTCTCTTAAGCTGGACGCGGAGGACGAGGAGCACTTCAAGGATGTGGACCTGATGCTCTTTGACAAGGTCATCGCCTTTGATAATTTCCGCCAGAAGATTATTCTGATCGCCAACGCCCGATGCGAGAATTTCGATACGGAATTCAATAACGCGAAGCTGGAGCTGCAGAATATGATCGACCTGCTGGCGAAGGGCACGCCGAAGGAAAATGAACCCGGGCGAATGACCAGCCCGTTCCGGGCCTTATTTGAAAAGGAAGCCTTCTGCGATATCGTCAGGAAGGGGAAGCATTATATTCATGAGGGAGATATTTTTCAGGTGGTGCTGTCCAACCGCTTTGAGGCGGATTATGAGGGAAGCCTGCTGAATGCCTACCGGGTGCTTCGCACTACCAATCCCTCCCCCTATATGTTTTATTTCGCCAGCGATGATATTGAGATGGCGGGGGCGTCGCCGGAGACGCTGGTAAAGCTGGAAAACGGCGGGCTTTACACCTTCCCGCTGGCGGGCACCAGGCCCAGGGGAGCCACGGAGGAGGAGGATCAGGCGCTGACAAAAGAGCTCCTGAGCGATGAAAAGGAGTGCGCCGAGCACAACATGCTGGTGGATCTGGGCCGCAACGACATCGGGAAAATTTCAGAATTTGGTTCCGTGAGTGTGAAAAAATATATGTCTGTGGAGAAATTTTCCACCGTCATGCACATCGGTTCCACGGTACACGGACAAATCCGCCCGGACAAAGATGCCCTGGATGCAGTAGACGCGGTGCTGCCGGCGGGAACCCTCTCCGGAGCGCCCAAGATCCGGGCCTGCGAGATTATCAATGAGCTGGAAGGGACAAAGCGGGGCATTTACGGCGGCGCTATCGGCTACATTGATTTCGCGGGAAATCTGGATACCTGCATCGCCATCCGCCTGGTGTTTAAGAAAAACGGAAAGGTCTTCGTCCGTTCCGGAGCGGGAATTGTGGCGGACTCCGTACCGGAAAATGAATATCAGGAGACCATCAATAAATCGGCGGCGGTGATGAACGCGCTGAAAATCGCACAGGAAGGAGTGGACGGCTGACCGTCCGAAGGAAAAAATGAGCAAAATTATTTTAACAGGGGACAGACCTACCGGAAGGCTGCATGTGGGACACTATGTCGGCTCCCTGCGCAGACGCGTGGAGCTGCAGAATTCCGGGGAGTATGACAAAATCTATATTATGATCGCGGACGCCCAGGCGCTGACCGACAACTTTGAGAATCCGGAGAAGATACGCCAGAACATCATCGAGGTGGCGCTGGATTATATGTCCTGCGGGCTGGACCCGGCCAAATCAAACCTGTTTATCCAGTCCCAGGTGTCGGAGCTGACGGAGCTGACTTTTTATTATATGAATCTGGTGACAGTCTCCAGGCTGCAGCGCAATCCCACGGTCAAGAATGAGATTCAGCTGCGCAATTTTGAGGCCAGCATCCCGGTGGGATTTTTTACCTATCCCATCAGCCAGACCTCCGATATCACTGCCTTTAAGGCTACCACGGTGCCGGTGGGGGAGGACCAGCTGCCCATGATCGAGCAGGCCAGAGAGATTGTGCGTAAATTCAACACCATTTACGCGCCGGTGCTGGTGGAGCCGGAAGCCCTGATTCCGGACAATGAGGCCTGCAAGCGTCTGCCGGGCACGGACGGAAAGGCCAAGATGAGCAAGTCCCTGGGCAACTGTATTTACCTGGCGGATGAGGCGGACGAGGTGAAGACCAAGATCATGAACATGTACACCGATCCGCTACACTTAAAGGTTTCTGACCCGGGGCATCTGGAGGGCAACACGGTGTTCACCTATCTGGACGCGTTCTGCAAGGATGAGCACTTTGAGCGCTATCTGCCGGAGTACGCCAATCTGAATGAATTAAAAGAGCATTATCAGAGAGGCGGACTGGGCGACATGAAGGTGAAGCGCTTCCTCAATAACGTCATGCAGGAGACCTTAGAGCCCATCCGCAGCCGCAGAAAGGAGCTGGAGAAGGATATTCCCGCGGTCTTCGATGTGCTGAAGGCCGGAACCGATGTGGCAAGGGAAGCTGCCGCTCAGACCCTTTCCGAGGTGAAGAGCACCATGCGGATCAATTATTTTGAGGATGCGGAGCTGATCAGGCAGCAGGCGGCGAAGTACGAGGCGTAAGACCGGATTGATGGAAGCAATCCGGGGTATCATACCCTTTCGGCATAAAGGAGACATGCTCAATGGTTTTATTAATTGACAATTACGATAGCTTTTCCTACAACCTCTATCAGTTTGTGGGAACCATCCAGCCGGACATCAAAGTCATCCGCAACAACGAGATGACCGTGGAGGAGATCGCGGCGTTAGCCCTCACCCACATCATCCTGTCGCCGGGGCCGGGCACTCCCGCGAAGGCCGGCGTCTGCGTAGAAGTGGCGGGAACCGTCTCTCAGACCATCCCCACCCTGGGCGTCTGCCTGGGCCACCAGTCTATCTGCGAGGCTTACGGCGCTACCATCAGTTACGCCAAAAAACTGATGCACGGCAAGCAGTCCGATATTCATTTAGACACGGAATGCGTTCTGTTTCATGGTCTGCCACAGATCATCAGGGGCGCCAGATATCACTCCCTGGCCGCTCTGCCCGAGACCATGCCCGACTGCCTTAAGGTGACAGCGACCACTGCCGACGGAGAGATCATGGCGGTGGAGCACAGAGATTACCCGATTTACGGCGTCCAATTTCACCCCGAATCCATCCTTACCCCCGAAGGAATGCGGATTATAGAGAATTTTTTAAAAATATAAAAAAGGAGCATAATACAATGATCAAAGAAGCAACCGCAAAATTAATTCAAAGACAGGACCTCACCTACAATGAGACCGTGGCCTGCATGGATGAAATCATGACCGGCGCCACCAGCCAGGTCCAGACTGCCGGATTCCTGGCGGCCCTGGAGACCAAGGGCGAGACCATCGAGGAAATCACCGCCAGTGCCGTCACCATGCGCTCCCATGCCCTGAAGGTGGAGCACGACATGGACGTGCTGGAAATCGTGGGCACTGGTGGAGACAACGCCGGCAGCTTTAACATTTCCACAACCGCGGGCCTGGTTATCGCGGCGGGAGGCGTGAAGGTAGCCAAGCACGGCAATCGGGCGGCCTCCTCCAAGAGCGGAGCCGCTGACTGCCTGGAAGCTCTGGGCGTGGACGTCAATCAGGAGCCAGCGAATTGCGTGAAGACCTTACAGGAGTTAAATTACTGCTTCTTCTTCGCGCAGAAATATCACACCTCCATGAAATATGTGGGCCCTGTCAGAAAAGAGCTGGGCGTGCGCACCATCTTCAACATCCTTGGCCCTTTGACCAACCCTGGCCACAACACCATGCAGGTGCTGGGCGTATATGATGAGAGCCTCCTGGAGCCCATGAGCCGGGTGCTTTACAATCTGGGCGTGAAGAGGAGCGTGGCCGTGTACGGCACGGCGAAGCTGGATGAGCTTTCCACCTGTTGCGACACGCTGGTGTGTGAGAATAACAACGGAACCTTTACCAGATACACCGTCAAGCCGGAGGATTTTGGCTTTGCCAGATGTGATATCTCCGATCTGGTGGGTGGCACGCCCGAGGAGAACGCGGCCATCACCCTGGCCATCCTGAATGGAGAAAAGGGACCGAAGAGAGACACGGTGCTTCTGAACGCGGGCGCGGGCCTGTACATCGGCGGCGTGGCCAAAGATATGGCCGAGGGTGTGAAGCTGGCCGCGGAGCTGATTGATTCCGGGGCGGCGAAGGCGAAGCTCATGGCCTATATTGAGGCTTCCAAACAGTAATCAAAATAAATCTGATCGGCCACGGTCAACTTTGTATGTCAGATCAATTCAGTCATATTTGAGCCTGAAATCATTGAATTAAGCTGACAATAAATGTATCTGAAAAATGGAAGTTGGCCGCTGGCAGGTCAGGAAATTCAGATGACAGGTGAAAAAATGATCTTAGACGAACTGGCTGCCTATTCCCGGGTCCGCGTGACCCGGGCAAAGGAAATAAAATCATTGGAAGAAATTCAAAAGGAAGCCCTGGAGCTTACTGAAAAACAGCGGCAGAGCGGTGAGGCGGAATTCTTCCGCTTCGAGAAAGCTTTGCAAAAGCCCGGCCTCTCCTTTATCTGCGAGGTCAAAAAGGCTTCCCCCTCCAAAGGCATGATAGCGGAGGATTTTCCCTATCTGGAGATCGCGAAGGATTACGAGGCGGCGGGGGCGGACTGCGTCTCCTGCCTGACTGAACCGAAGTGGTTTCTGGGCTCCAATGAAATATTCCGCCAGATCAGGCAGACGATCACATTGCCGATGATCCGCAAGGATTTTACGGTGGACGCTTACCAGATTTATGAGGCGAAGCTGATGGGAGCGGACGCGGTGCTGCTGATCTGCGCGCTGTCAGATATGGCGACAGTGCGGGAGTATCTGAAAATCTGCGATGAGCTGGGTCTCAGCGCCCTGGTGGAGACACATGACGAGGCGGAAATCGATTCCGCCCTGGAAGCCGGAGCCAGGCTGGTGGGCGTCAACAACCGGAACCTGAAAAATTTCACCGTGGACTTTGGCAATGCCGCAAGACTGCGGGAGCTGATTCCGGCGGACGTTACCTTTGTGGCGGAATCAGGCGTGAAGGACTGCGGGGATGTGAAAGCGCTGGCCACCCTGGGAGCGGACGCGGTGCTGGTGGGAGAAGCCCTGATGCGGGCGCCGGATAAGAAAGCGAAGCTGGCTGAGTTTCACGCAGGGATAGGGAAGGAGCGGACATGTCTGTCCAGATAAAGATTTGCGGTATCCGCCGTCCGCAGGACGTGGACTATATCAATGAATATCTGCCGGACTACGCCGGATTTATTTTCTGGGAGAAAAGCTTCCGTTATGTAACTCTGCAGGAAGCCTGCGAATTGCGGGAGCGGATGGATGCTCGCATCTCAGCGGTCGGCGTTTTCGTCAACGAAGCACCGGAAAAAATCGCAGAGTATGTTCACTCCGGCGCTATCCAGGTCGTCCAGCTTCACGGACAGGAGACGGAGGATGATATATCGGCTATCCGCGGACTCCTTCCGGGAATTCCCATCTGGAAAGCCTTTAAAGTCCGCTCCATGGACGATCTGCAAAAAGCGCAGCTTTCCACCGCGGACCGGATATTGCTGGACAACGGCTACGGCACCGGACAATGCTTCGACCACAGTTTGCTGGACAGGAAATCCCCCGGAGCTTATTTCAACCGCCCCTATGTCCTTGCCGGCGGCCTGACCCCCGAGAACATCCCCGAGGTGATTGCAAAATACCATCCCTCCATGGTGGACGTCTCCAGCGGCGTCGAAACCGACAAATGCAAGGATCCGGACAAAATTCGCAAAGCCATCCAGGCAGCCCGCGGAGCGTAACCTGTTGATATATAGGCCAGGAAAATAATAATAAAAATGCGGCAGCTCCGGAAACCGCATCTGCAAACTCATAAAAGGAGAACAACGATGTCAAAAGGAAGATTTGGGATTCACGGCGGACAATACATCCCCGAGACCCTGATGAACGCGGTCATTGAGCTGGAGGAGGCCTACAACTACTACAAAAACGACCCCCAATTCAATGAGGAACTGAACACACTTTTCAGAGAATACACCGGACGCCCGTCCAGCCTCTATTTCGCGAAGCGCATGACCGACGACCTGGGCGGCGCCAAAATCTATTTAAAGAGAGAAGACTTAAATCACACCGGCGCCCACAAAATCAACAACGCCCTGGGCCAGGTCCTCTTAGCCAAAAAAATGGGCAAGACCAGAGTCATCGCCGAAACCGGCGCGGGCCAGCACGGCGTGGCTACCGCTACCGCCGCGGCCATGATGGACATGGAATGCGAGGTATTCATGGGCGAGGAGGACACCAAGAGGCAGGCCCTGAACGTGTACCGGATGCGTCTGCTGGGCGCGAAGGTTCATCCCGTCACCTCCGGGACGGCCACCTTAAAGGACGCCGTGTCCGAGACCATGCGGGAGTGGACCAACCGGATCGCGGACACCCACTATGTGCTGGGCTCCGTCATGGGTCCCCATCCCTTCCCCACCATTGTCCGTGATTTCCAGGCGGTGATTTCCAAAGAGATTAAGGAGCAGTTGCAGGAAAAGGAGGGCCGGCTTCCGGACTGCGTGCTGGCCTGCGTGGGCGGCGGCTCCAACGCCATCGGCGCTTTTTATCATTTCATAGACAACCCGGAGGTACAGCTGATCGGCTGCGAGGCGGCGGGCAGGGGTGTGGACACCTTTGAGACCGCGGCAACCCTTGCCACCGGAAAGCTGGGCATTTTCCACGGCATGAAGTCCTATTTCTGCCAGGATGAGTACGGGCAGATCACCCCCGTATATTCCATTTCCGCGGGGCTTGACTATCCCGGCATCGGCCCGGAGCACGCCATGCTCTATGACAGCGGCAGGGCGCAGTATGTGGCCATCACTGATGACGAGGCGGTGGACGCCTTTGAGTATCTGTCCAGGCTGGAGGGCATCATTCCGGCCATTGAGTCCGCCCACGCGGTAGCCTATGCCAGAAAGCTGGCTCCCACCATGAGGAAGGATCAGATTATGGTCATCAATATTTCCGGCCGCGGCGACAAGGACTGCGCCGCCATCGCCAGGTACAGAGGGGAGGACATCCATGAGTAGAGTGACTGACGCGTTTTTAAAGGGAAAAGCATTTATTCCGTTCATTACCTGCGGCGACCCGGATCTGGAGACCACTAAAAAGCTGGTGTCCGCCATGGAGAAGGCGGGGGCAGACGTCATTGAGCTGGGCATTCCCTTCTCCGATCCCACGGCGGAGGGGCCGGTGATTCAGGAGGCCAACCTGCGCGCCCTGTCCGGCGGCGTGACCACGGACAAAATTCTGGATATGGTGAAGGAGCTGCGCGCTGCCGTGACGGTTCCGCTGGTCTTCATGACCTACGCCAATGTGGTTTATTCTTATGGAAATAATTCCAAGACCAATATTGAGGGCGGCACGGAGAAATTCCTGAAAAAAGCAGCGGAGGCGGGCATCGACGGCCTGATTTTGCCGGATGTGCCCTACGAGGAGAAGGCGGACTTTCAGCCCCTGTGCCAAAAATACGGGATTGACTTTATTTCGCTGATCGCGCCAACCTCCCATGACCGGATCAGGACTATCGCAAGAGAAGCGGAGGGCTTTGTGTACTGCGTCTCCTCCCTGGGCGTCACCGGCGTCCGCTCGCAGATTACCACAGACATCGGCGCCATGGTGGAGCTGGTGCGAGAGGCGACGAAGGTACCGGCGGCCATCGGCTTCGGCATTTCCACACCCGAACAGGCCAGGGAAATGAGCGCGAAGGCGGACGGCGTGATCGTGGGGTCAGCTATCGTCAAAATCATCGCCGCCCATGGCGCGGACAGCGTTCCCTATGTGGCGGATTATGTGAAGAGCATGAAGGACGCGATGCGATAGAATGAAAACAGGCCGGCTTACTGTGGGGTCGGCCTGTTTATCAGGTATATTGACATTAGCTGATGCATTTTTGAATGGCAGTTAGAGTGATTTGCTCATAAGAGGTTTTTTATAATTTTTGTTGAAATCCCGGTTGCCTGGCCCTAAGAATATGACTTCCGACTTTGAGAGTGCGTTGTTTTCTTTTTTTAACATAAGAAGTTGAAATGTACATAACATATCTGCAGCCTGAAATAATCTATAATCTGACGGAATCACTTTTCGGAATTCTACATTCGACAGGTGTGCATGAAAAACGGAAGATAGAATTCTTGTTACTTCTATCTGTCCGTTGTCGTAATAGATTTTGATAATATCGTATTTGAAAAACAAGGTGTAATGTTCCTGGATGAAAAAAGAAATCTTTTTTGAAAGCTTTCCAATTGCTTCAATTTCATTGGAAATATGTTTTTTCTCAATGAAAAAGCAATGATACAGGATGTCTGTCCTGCGAACAAAAGATACCATTGTATTAAAAATTTTGCGTCGCAAAGAGATATCGACATACCGATACTCTGCCTCACCGCGAATGAGCGGGCCATTATGTATGCAATGTTTTGAAAATCCTATCGCAGTCAGATCGTTTTCCAGATTTTGAAGTTCATTAGTGAGGGAGTTCTTCTGATCATGAAAAACCATAGTTATGATATAGTATGGAGAATGATAGTCGTATTCACCGAAATCACCGGATTCATCAATAAAGATACTTAATTCCTTCATGGCACCTCGTCAGGATCAGCTGGGTTATGAAAAACAAAAGGCGGGGAACATCCCCGCCTGCATGTGGACCCGGGTCTTGCGACCAGCCCAATTATATACTGTGTATCACAGCTGTGTATAAATTATATGCGGAATATTTCAAAAAATCAATGGAAAAGTGAAATTTTATAAAAATATTAGCATATTCAATTGAATATATCTACAGTAAAAAATTCAGCTATGCTAAAGTGATTATATATAGCCTCTTTTATTTATGTATGCGTAGAAAGGCCGGGTTGACTTCCCGGCCTTTTGTATGATATTATGGCACGGGAAAGCAGAACAGATGATCGCGGCCGCGAAAGCGGGTGAGGAAAGTCCGGGCTTCACAGGGCAGGGATGCCGGATAACGTCCGGCGGAGGCGACTCCAGGGAAAGTGCAACAGAAAAGAAACCGCCGGGAAACCGGTAAGGATGAAATGGCAGTGTAAGAGACTACCGTCCTCCTGGTAACAGGGGGAGCCGTGTAAACCCCATCCGAAGCAAGACCAAGCAGAACTCTATGGCTGGCCCGGCTTGAGTTCAGGTGGGTCGCTTGAGCCTGTCGGTAACGGCAGGCCTAGATAGATGATCATCACATATCTTCTGATATGGACAGAACCCGGCTTACGGTCTGCTTTCCCTTTTCTGTTTAAAGCGATTTTTGGTGTATCACAGTAAAAGCTGTCTGCTTTGCTGCATCATGATGTCCGGCACAGTGGACGATATTCTTTAAAATACATTTCAGTGAGGGGATTTCTGAAAGGAACTGATATGGACGATTCGATTTATATTGCCCTTGTGGACACCACAGGAATCTTTGCCGCCATCCTTCACAGATATTTAAATCACAAATACATTCACGTAGTCCTTTCCATGGACGAGGCTTTGGAAGAGGCCTACAGCTTCGGGCGCAGGAATCCGGCCATCCCTTTTTTCGCGGGCTTTGAGAAGGAGGAAAAGGAGAAGATTCTGAAAGCCTTCCCCGACGCGGATTACCAGGTCTATGAGATCAAATGCACCAGAGAGCAGAAGCAGAAGCTGATCGCCTGGCTTTATCGGGATTACGCCAGGAGGCGTAGCCTGCATTATACGCTGATCCGTCTTCCGCTGATCGCCTTTCGCTTTCCCTTTGAGATGAGAAACGCCTTCACCTGTTCCGCCTACGCGGCGAAGCTTCTGGATGAGAGCGGGGTGTGGGAGTTTGAGAAGCACTACTCCATTGTGACGCCGAAGGATTTCGCGGAGCATGCCGGCAAGCGTATGATTTACGAGGGGAGCCTGGCGGGGCTGGTGGAGCTTTATCATTAATGAACGAAAAACCGGCAGTAGCAAAATGACCAATCCGCTTTAGTAAATATGCCGATTGTTAATCAGCTTTTTCGTGTGGTAAAATAATACAGATTATGAGATCGTTTTCACGGCATCTGTAATAAGGATATGTTGCAAAATGGATATGTGCGGAATCATAAGTTTTGTAACAGATTCTGACTATCATTTGAAAAGGGGTATGCTTATGAAACACACTTTCAGAAGGATTTTATTCCTGCTGCTGGCTGTCTGCTTGCTGGCTTCAGTCTCGATGATGACGGCCAAAGCAAACGGCAATGGTACTGCCACTCTGAGCAGCACTACCATGACGGAGAGCGGCTCCATCACGGTCAACTTTTCCGAGACGGCTACCAGCACCAGCTTCTATAACGTGCAGATTGCCGACTCTAACTGGTCCACCACCTATGTTAACACCTACATCACCAGCGGTGACAGCTACACCATCGCCGGCTATGCAGCTGGAACCTACCAGATTTACATCGGCTACTACGAGAGCTACGAGTGGGTGGACGACGCCCTCTCTACCACTACTTTCACCGTGACGGAGGACGAAGCTGTCAGCTACGGCCTGTCCCTGTCCATCTCCGACTCTGCCCCCGCGCTGGGCGATAGCGTAACGGTCACGGCTGCCTTCAACGTGGAGGGTACCGAACAGAATGATGTCCCGCATGGCTGTACGCTGTCCATCTGGTATCAGAGTGACAGCGACTGGGTTACCCCGGTGAACGGCAGCTCCAGCACTACTTCCGCCACCATTTCCTTGTCCTCTGATAGCTTCACGGAAGGAACGACCTACACTGTTCAGGCGGAATTGTACGATTCCAGCTGGAATGTTCTGGCCTCCGGCAGTGTGACATTCACCGTGGCGGAGGATGATAACCCAACCAGCAACGGTTCCGCCAGCCTGAGCAGCACCACCATGACGGAGAGCGGATCTATTACGGTCACCTTCTCCGGCACGGCAACCTCCGATGAATATTATAATGTTCAGATTGCGAACTCTGACTGGACGGAAACTTATATCAACACGAACATCACCAGTGGTGACAGCTATACTATCAGCGGCTATTCCGCCGGAACCTACCACATTTACATCGGCTACTGTGAGAGTGCGCATGGCGGCTGGGTTGGTCATGCCCTTACCGACACCACTTTCACCGTGACGGAGGACGGGGCGGCAACGGAAACCTACGCTGTCACCATCACTCCTTCTGCCAACACTTGTGAGCAGAATGAATCCCTCACTTTCACGGCCACTGTCACTTACGGCGGCGAGGAAATTGATCTGACCAGCCAGAGTGACATTTATCTCTGGATTTGGGCGGACAGCTGGGCGGACGGCCACAGTGACGGCCTGACCGACTGCTCCATCTCCCCAAATACCGGTCTGGCGAACAGCGTCACCATTGAATTCCCCTCTGTGGGCACCTATTACATCGCCTACACCTTGGAGGATTCCAGTTACGCTGAGATCAGCAAGAGTACCGACGTTGCTGTCATCACTGTCACCGGCTCCACTGCTGACCCCAGTGAGGACATCACCACCGGCGACCTTTCCTGTGACTTCATGCGGGGCATGGATCTCTCCACCTTCTACACAAGTTGGACTAACGGCGCGGTGTACTATGACTATGACGGCAACGAATATAGCCAGGCCAAGGGTAATGCTGTGGCTTTCTTTGAGTTTCTGTATGACGAGTGCGGCGTAGACTGGGTGCGGCTCCGTGTCTGGAACGATCCCTATGACGAGGACGGCAACCCCTATGGCGGCGGCAATAACGATGTAGCTACAGCCGCCATCATCGGCGCTTGGGCTTCCGAAGCCGGTATGACGGTTCTCATCGACTTCCACTATTCCGACTTCTGGGCCGACCCTGGCCGGCAGCTTGCCCCCAAGGCCTGGGCGAATATGGATATTGACGAAAAGGTGGAAGCCCTGTATGAATACACCTATGACTCTCTGACGACTCTGCTGGATGCGGGCGTCAACGTGGGCATGGTACAGGTGGGCAACGAGACCAACGGCGCCCTCTGCGGCGAGGCCATCGACTGGAGTACCACCTTTGATGCCAGCACAAACGAGACCTGGCAGAATATCGTCAAGCTGTTTGAGTCCGGCTCCAAGGCTGTCCGCGCCGTTTCTGCTGAGTACAACACTACCATCAAGGTTGCCCTCCACTTTACCAACCCCAACAACGCCAACCCCTCCTGGTACGCCGGTCTGCTGGACGACGCCGGGGTGGATTATGACGCTCTTGGCATTTCCTATTATATGTACTGGCACGGTACTTTGAGCAACCTGGCAAGTGAAATCAGCACCATCTACAATACCTACGGCAAGGAGGTCTTTATCGCGGAGACCGCCTATCCCTACACCAGCGAGAACTTTGACTCCCTCGCCAACTCGGTCAGCGCCTATGACGATTTCGATATGAACGCCAACCTGTACGCCATCTCCGAGGAAGGGCAGGAGGCCGCGCTGACCGCTATCCTGGATACTGTTGCCAATACGGAGGGCTGCACCGGCCTGTTCTACTGGGAGCCTGCCTGGACAGCCCTGGACTCCTCCACCCTGGACAGTGGCACCGGCTGGGCTACCAGGTATGCCAATGATTATCTGACGGATTATGATATCACTGCCAGCGAAGGCAGCTCCTTCGACAACCAGACACTGTTCGACAATGGCGGCAACGCTCTGGCAGCCCTGAAATTCTTCATGGACTATGTGAGCGGCAGTCTGCCGGAGCATGACTATGAGTTGGACGATAACGCGTCCACCGCTTCCACATGTACGGAGGACGGCGAGAACGTCTATGTCTGTACTGTCTGCGGCGACAGCTATACTGAGACCGTTGCCGCCACCGGCCATGACTATGAGGCGGTTATCACTAATCCCACCTGTACAGAGGGAGGCTACACCACCTACACCTGCACCGTGTGCGGCGACAGCTACACGGCAGATGAGACTGAAGCCACCGGCCATGACTATGAGGCGGTTATCACTAATCCCACCTGTACAGAGGGAGGCTACACCACCTACACCTGCACCGTGTGCGGCGACAGCTACACGGCAGATGAAACTGAGGCCACCGGCCATACCACCGAGGTTCAGAACGCGAAGGACGCCACCTGTACGGAGGACGGCTATACCGGCGATACAGTCTGCACCGTCTGTGGCGTGACAGTCACTGCCGGTGAGACAATTG
>JAJQBK010000005.1:55941-57696 GCA_021203305.1 Lachnospiraceae bacterium | reverse complement strand
AGGTTTTCCAGTAATTCCGCCGCCGCGACCAGCCTGTCGTAATCCTCCTTTTCCAGCAGCTTCTTTTTTTCACAGAAAACCTTCCTCTGGATTTTGAGATAGGCCAGGGCAAGGTCGACCCAGCCCAGCCAGTGAAAGAAGCCGTTGGCCGCCGCCAGCATGGAGTTGACGCTGCTGGCGGCATACTGATCCTGCAGATCGTTTTTCCACTCCGTAGCCACCGACTTTGTCAGGGAGCGGCCGTCCAGCCAATTCAGCAGCTTCTTCAGGTCGCGCCTGTACTTATCTATGGTGTTTTTGGCCTTTTCCTCCTCCTTCATGGCCTCCTCGTACTCTTTGATTTCCTCTTCTGTTACCTTTCTTTCGTCTTCCATCAGTCAGGCACCTCCGTAAAATTTTTTAATGATTGTACCATTTTTCTGAATGTCACGGATTTTATTTCTGATCTTTTGGGCAAAAAAGCACAGTCAGCCCCCGATGCATAAGTCTGTGCCAGGTCTTTGTGGTAAGCTGCCGCAAAAAAATAACCCCGTATCCGGACATTTATGATAATGGCCGGATACGGGGATCTGGGAAATAAGATGTATGGAAACGCCGGAATTTCAGGGCTTCAGGGATGCGGCCCGGCGAATGGCCGCATCCCACATTCGTTAAACACCGCGTAATCATTCGATTTCGATGTAATGATTCTCTTCAACCACGGGCTGTTCCTCCTGCTTCGGTACAGTCAGGATCAGGGTGCCGTTCTCAAACTTTGCCTTGATATCCTCCTGCTTTACGTCCTCGCCCACATAGAAGGAGCGGCTGTAGGAGCCCACATAACGCTCACGGCGGATATATCTGCCATCGTCATCCTTCTGATCATTGTTGGTATCGCTGGAAGCCGCTACTGTCAGATAACCATCCTCAAGCTTTACCTTCACATTCTCCTTCTGAATTCCCGGCAGGTTCATCGTGACCTCATAATCGGCGGCATTTTCCTTGACGTCCGTCCTCATCATGTCAGCGGCATTTCCGCGCCCACGGTGTCCTCCTCTTGCCGGGCGGAAGAACTCGTCTTCTACCTCATTTTCAAAATCATCAAAAAACTCATCCCATATATTTCTTCTGTGAATACTTGGCATCAACATAACTCATCACTCCTGTTCTGTTATTGATTTTGAACTCAGGCTTTCTTTTCCTTTGTTCTATATGTGTTATAACACTTATTGTTGGCACTGTCAAGCGTTGAGTGCTAATAATTTCTAAAATAAATGAGAATTTCCCATAAAATAAAGGGTTTTTAAACCCCCTTAATTTTGAAGAAATCCTGATTTTGCCATATTTGTGTCACATTTTTGACACTCTATGAAACTTGACGAGACCCAATTTGCAAGAAATCTTCCAAAATCCTTTATTTCAGGCAAAAAAACAGGAAACCCGTTTTGGGGCTTCCTGCTGATGCTCTTTATTTCTTAAATTTGAAACTCTTCATCAAAGAACTCTTTCGGCGTTATCCCGAAATAGTCGCATATTTTCAGGAATTCTGACATGGAGGGTAAGGAACGCCCACAGGTAATGCTCTGAATATATCCTTTGCTTTTCCCAAGATCCTGGCTCATTCTGTATTCCGACACCTTTTTCTGTTTTCTTAATTCTGTAATTCTGTTCCGGACATCATCATCTGTCATCTATCTTTTTGTCGCCGCCGCCCCCAATATTGGTGGGGGAAAAAAGAGATGCGGACGGGGCTTGGGCCGTTGCTGGGGGCTTTTA
>JAJQBK010000005.1:0-55931 GCA_021203305.1 Lachnospiraceae bacterium | reverse complement strand
TCATCTATCTTTTTCACCCCCCCCCCACACAAAATTTCTTTCGTAAAAAAGATATGCAGAACGGGCATTGGCCTTTGCTTGCCGCTTTAAAAAGTATAGCAGAAATTTTCAATTTTGCAAACGGGATTTTATCTTTAAAGATATCCTGATCTATGCTGCGCATGGCCATAATTTCAATATTTCTTCTCTTCCTCCTATGCAGCACGGAGATATTCTGCTCCATGGGCACACCCATATTCCCGCATGGGAGGTTTTCGGAAACAATAATCTTGATCTTAACCCGGGGAGCGTTTCTATCCCAAAGGAAAACAGCCCGCATGGATATATGCTGTTGAATGGGACAGAAATATTGTGGAAGGATTTGGACAGGGAAGTTTATCATGCCGTGAATTTATAAACAGCAAAAAGAGAAGCCCGGTGACTTTATACCACAGCCTCCACCAACACCTTATCTCCCAGCGTGATTTCCCTAACCCCGATCTGCTTCTTTTTATTGAAATTAAAACTGAGCATATACCCTTTTTTCAGATGATAGTAATCAAGGTAGTCTGTCAGCTGCTGCTCTCCCCGCTCATGATACGCGTTACCGCGCCAGATTTTACATTCTATGACAAACTGCTCTCCGTGATAATCAATGACCAGATCTGTCCGCTCCCTGTTGCGGGTTCTGGCTTCCACATAGCTGTTTCCCTCTCCATTAATGATCGGTTTTAAAAACAGCATAAAATATCGCCTTCCGGCCTCCTCTAAGAACGCCTCATCCTGATCACCGTACAGATCGTCAAAGCTCTCCACAAAGCGTTCCAGTATCCGCCTGACATTCAAATGACCGCCTGTGATAAACTGGCTCTTTCCCTGCAGACCGGCGTCATAAAGCTTACTGTCCATGTACTCATCCGACATAAACCAGTTATAAAGAACCGTTTCAAAAATTCGGTTATGAATGACAGCCGTTCCCTTTTCATTCCTGATAAATCCGAACATGGCGGCAATCTCAATATAATCGTTCATTGCCGTATAAGGAATCGGTTTCCCTGTAAAAAGGAGGTCATAAAGGACAATACGAAGCTTCGGATAATCCTCCAGCTTTCCCTTAAGCGACAAAAACAGCGCGTTTGTCTCATTGACCAGAAGCTTGACCGCTTCCACAAGGCCATCCTTCGTCCAGGCGTCAGCTTTCGCGGGAAATTCCTCACTGCCGGGAATCTTTTCATCCATAAATTTACACAGTCTGGTGGCAAGATACGGATATCCCGTCGTATAATCATAAATACGATTCGACATATCCCCGATATCCATCCCTGTGTGGTAATCCGCCTCATATTCCCGCAGTATACCGGCAATATCGGAGGCAGAAAAATTCATCTCAACATTAAAATCCGCCGCGATATCAAATGGCGTAAACGCCATTTGATCCCGCGTGCAGTCGTCAAATGTGAGCAAGCTCCCATTTTCCTCGTTGCTTACGCGAGTGTTCCACGGACTATTCGTTTTGTGCTCCTCCTCCGGACGAATCTTTCTCCGGATATTCCTGATATCATAAACTCCAGCCAAAATCACAGACTGAAATGTAGCCGCTTTCGGCCGTTTCAGGTAATAGGCGCGAAGCTGCGCCAGAAAGTCCAGAAATACCTGATTATTCGTCGCGGTGTCCACCTCATCAATAATCAGGACCACTCCCCGATCCATCTTCCCGCACCAGGATTTTATCACTCTGAAAAGGGAGTTGAGGGAATTGATTCTGGCTGTTCCTTCCACAAACTCCAGAAATTGCTCCTCTATTCCTTCCGGAAAAGCCGCCACACTGTCCAGCAATTCCTCCGAGAACGCCGCCACAAATGCCTGTTCATCCTCAAAGGACATTGTACTCATCGTCTGAAAATCCAGGCTCACCACCTCATAATCACTCCGCAGATATTCCGCAAGCGCATTCAGTGTGGTCGTCTTGCCGTACTGCCGCCCCCGGTTAATCGTGAAATAATCCCCGTTATCCACCATTTTTTTAATCTGTTCCAAGCGGGAGCTCAGATCAACCATATAATGCTTCTCCGGCCTGCATAACCCGTTTACGTTAAAATATTTTGCCATTGCCTCGCAAGCTCCTTCGGACTCATTTTCACTCATTATATCATGGAATTTTATATCCTGCCACAACAAATCATCATAATAACAACCATCAAAAATAAGAACCGGAACAAGGTCTCCTCTGCTCCGGTTCCATTTTTATATTTTCGAGGGTGAGAACAGGTACAGGCACCTCATCCCGCCCCTTCTTATGTCCGCGTAACGGCCGGCTCAGCCGCTTTTACGCCCTTACCTCCACGTCAAACAGATATTTCCTGTCATGCAGGATGTCAATGGTCTCGCCCACCAGCTCAAACCCGCCATTCAGGCGAATATCGTCGGAGCTTGCGCCGATTTTCACCTCATACCGTGACGGCTCCAGGACAAAGCTGTAATGTCTGTCATAGTATCCGAGAGCCTGTGTCGGAATGGTAAATTCCAGCGTTTTGGTCTCGCCCGGCTGCAGAGTGACCCGTTTAAAGCCACGCAGCTCCTGAATGGGCCGGTTGATGGAAGCGGCGGCATTGCGGAAATAAACCTGCGCGGTCTCATCCCCCGCCACATCTCCGGTGTTGGTCACCTTGAAGGATATCTTTACCTCTCCCATGATTTCCACCGTGGGACTGACCTCCAGATCACTGTACGCAAAAGTGGTGTAGGACAGGCCGTGGCCAAAGTGGAACAGAGGACCCATAATCGTCTCCTTCGGGCCATCATTCTCCAGAGCACGATAGCCGCTGCCGGCCTTATGTCCATAATAGAGCGGGCACTGAGCGGAATGCGTCGGGAATGTGACCGGCAGCCTGCCGCCCGGGTTGATATCCCCGTGAAGCGCTTTCGCGATAGAGCTTCCGCCGTGGGGACCCGGATACCATACCTCCAGGACAGCGTCCACGTCATCGATCACCTCTGTCAGCTCCAGGCCGCGGCCGTTAAAGAGCACCAGCACCATCGGCTTTCCCAGCTTTTTCATTTCCTTCACCAGCTCCGCCTGTCTGCCGGGCAGCCTTAAGTCAGGAGTATTTTTGCCCTCGCCGCTGGTGGCGTCGTCGCCCATACCGGTGATCTCGCCGAGGCAGAGCACGATCACATCGCTGTCTGAGGCTGCCGACTTTGCCTGCGCCAGATCCTCCTCAAAGGCGCCGGGCGTGCTATAGCCCTTCGCGTAGGTTACATTTGCGTCTTTAAAAATATCCTTTGCCTCCTGATACAGCGTTTTAATATGATATTTCTCCGCGATAATCTTATCCAGATTTTCTCTCGGCGTCAGACTGTTGTCAATGCCCAGCGTATCATGCATCACCGCCGGGTCCATAAACTGGCGGAAGTAATCGCCGAAGCCGCCCTCCATACTGCCGCTGACATTGTAGCAGGCCAGCACCAGCATTTCCAGCATGGACGGATAGGCATAGCCGCCAAACAGCGTGGAAAGTCTGTCCGCGAAGGGACCCACAAAAGCAATATTGTGATACGCGTCCTTTAGGGGAAGCAGCTGATCGTCATTTTTCAGTAAAATCATGCTCTTTTCGCTGATCTCCTTGGAAAGAAGATCTCCCTCCGGCTTCGCGAAGATTTCCTGGGCCTTCTCCTCATCCACATAGGGATTCTCAAACAGGCCCAGATCCTTTTTCTGATTTAAGACGCGAAGCACCATCCTGTCCAGGTCAGCCTCAGGCAGGGTGCCATCCTTCACCGCGTCCACCAGCAGCTGGTACACAGAAGTCACCGGCGTATCCGCGTCAATGCCTACTTTGGCGGCCATCACCGCGATTTCCTTCTCATCCCTGCCAATCCCGTTGGAGTTATGCGCCCTCGGTATGGACATGGCGTCGCAGATGGCGGAGCCGGTAAATCCCAGATCTCCGCGAAGATATTCATTGATATACTCATCATTGACCGACATGGGATATCCGTCGATCTCGGAGTAGGTGACCATCACGGACTGCAGGTCATTTTCATGAATCATGGCCGCGAAGGGCGTCCCATAGACCTCCCGCAGCTCCCGCTTGCCCACGTTGATCTCAGCGCAGTTAATCCCCGTCTCGCTGGCTCCGTATCCCATGAAGTGCTTGGCGCAGGAAATCACATGATCCCCGTAGAACTCCTGCTGCATGCCGCCGGACTCCGCCACGGAAAAGGCCGTCACCAGGGTAGGATCCTCCCCGAAGGTCTCTCCCACTCTGCCCCAGCGCTGGTCTCTGGCCACATCCGCCACCGGAGACAGGCACTTGCGCACACCCACAGCCCTGGCCTGCTCGCTGATAATCTCGCCCATTTCTCCGGCAAGCTCCGGCTGCCAGGAGGACGCTAACGCCAGCGGAATCGGGAAGCTGGAAGCCTGGGCCGCCACCAGTCCGCAGGCGCTCTCATTCTGAATCAGTATCGGAATCCCCAGACGGGTATTCTCCACGTGATATCTCTGGATATCATTGTAAGCCTTCGCCACCGACTTTGCCCCGCTGACAAAGCTTGTGGAAAACTGGGTCATCCTGCCCAGCCCGTTGGGCGCCAGCTTTTTGAGCTTCTCTTCGCTGACCGTTTCTCCGTCGCAGGCCAGCATGGCCATAACGCAGGAAAGCTGCGCCACCTTTTCCTCCACTGTCATTTTCGCCAGCAGATCCTCGCAGAATTTGTGATTGTTCATTCCGACCTCCTTGTGTTTGTGGTTTATGTGTTCATTATATTGCCACCAAAAAGTACTGTCAATGAATATCCTGCGTTTCTTCATTCTGTGGCTCCCGGTATCGGTCCGGGGACAGCAGCAGGGAAATAAAAAATTTCCTGTACTTTTTGTAAAGCGTGGGATCGTCCGCGCCCTTGGCGTTTGTAATGGAGGTGGCCAGCCGCACAAGATGAATCCTGCGGTCATAGACCAGATACCGCTGCTTCCAGATGGATGGGTCAAACTTGCTCTTAAACCGGTACAGATTTTTAAAATCGTAGGCGAAGTCCATATTGGTGAAAATTTCATACATCAGCTTTTCCGCCCGGACCGTCTCCGGCTTTGTAATGTCAATCCCCGCTAAAGGCGCAATATTCAGGCTGACCTCCTCCACGCCGTCATCCTTCATTTTCATGGCCGCTGAAATAATGGCGTGCTCCATCGCGCCCGTGGGTCCGTCCAGCTTTCGGTACATCACATCCAGACAGTAGCCCTTCTTCTGACGATAAGGAAGAAATGACAGAACTGTCAGGAGATTCCCGTCGGCGTCCCTGGTGATAAAATAGCGCCTGCCATAGGACCTGTCAAACTGCAGATCGCCGACAGAGTACGTCAGCTTCAGCTTTTTATCCGCGAACCACTGCTTCTCCAGGTCGGCGATTTCCTTTTCCAGAGACAAATCCCGGGAATTATCCGGGCAATATTCCATCGAGGTGATGCCCGCCCTGTTCAGCTTCGCCACGTTTCTGCGCAGAGCTCCCTTTTTCCCTCCGGCCAGAGTATAGCTCCCTAAGTCAAGAACCGCCTCCTCCCCGTATCGGAGCACACGAAAGCCCCTGGATTTCAGCAAATCCGCCATTTCGTCGCTGACAGAATTAAAAATCGGCTTATATCCCCGGCTTTTGCAAAAGTCAAGATATTCCCCGATCAGCCTTTCCCTGTCGCCTGCCTCACAGGCCGGATCGCCCTGGCTCATGGCCCTTTTCCCCACAAGGGTATAGGGAATCACGCCGCGGACATCATTTGCGAAAAAATAGCGGCTTTCCGGATTTAAGGTCAGGCCGTGCTGGGAATCGTCCCCCACCGCGCGGATAATCTGCGCGGCCCGATCCATCTCATCCGGCTGAATTTTTTCTTTCATATATTGCACCCTTTGCTTGTCTGTTTATAGTAAACGCCAAAAATATTTTCTCTTTCAGCGCATACCGTGTTGATTTCAAAGCGAAATTTATAATGTCGCTCCCTGTAAATTGATACTCCACTCGAAATCATCCCGCTGATTGACCCGGCAAAATTTCACCTGTCTGACTGAAAACTCTCAAAACGATCTCACAGATGAAAATAATCCAGAATCAGCCCCACTGCCTGCTCATTCTGCTCCTGCCAGGAAAGCGAGGCCTCCCCGTCCCGGCCGGACGTGGAATGATAGGCCGCAAAGCCCTGGTGGTTCGCCCCCTGCAGCATGATATTGGACGCGTTATGAGGCAGATTGCCGTCATATCTTTGCATAAAGTCATTGTTCATGATTCCATCGTGATCGGCCGTGATCCGTATGGCGCCAATGTCCAGATCTGAGAGATCAGCAGAGGCATAGGTGGCCAGAAACGCCACCCCGAACAGCCCCTCCGGCTTAGCGGCCGCGATCCGGGCAACCGGCATTCCTCCAAGGGAATGCCCGATCAGAAGCCACTTTTTAATATCCGGATGGGAGGCCATGATTTCCATTCCGTGCTTTGTCCCGAACATACTCAGAGAAAAAAGCTGTTTCGGAATGACCACGGTATGTCCTTTTTCATGCAGAAGCTTCGCGATATAGGCATAGGCCTTCTCGTCTGTTTTCGCGCCGGAAAAAATGATGAAACCGATGTCGCTCCCGCCGCGGAAATAATAATCCTTCCCGACACGCTCCATTTCACCCGCGATCTTAACCGCTTCCGGG
Source organism: Lachnospiraceae bacterium (assembly GCA_021203305.1). Classification (GTDB taxonomy): domain Bacteria; phylum Bacillota; class Clostridia; order Lachnospirales; family Lachnospiraceae; genus RGIG6307. The sequence continues at coordinate 49,266 of JAJQBK010000005.1, read as the reverse complement.
TAAGCATGATTGTGATAAAGCAGGATGGCGAGCACCGCCGCGGCCAGTATTACAAGGATTATAATCAATACAATCATCCGGTTTCCGCTCCTTTCTTCCGCATCCGGTTTCCATGTCAGAAAAGCGTGACCGGAGGGAATTATCCGCATTTGGGAAGCCCCCGATATCCTCCGAAAACCTGTTGTATAAAATATTGTAAGCAGAGGGAGCAGGAACATCAACCGTCAATATTTTTTTATCTGTCGGATGATAACAGCTGTTACCATAAAATAAAAGAGTACAGGAGCAATGACCCCTGTACTCTTATTTTTTCATCCTATATTGATCCCCGGAGTTTCGCCGCGTATATACAAGGCCGCGTTACCCTGACTGTCCCTGACGATGCTCCTCAAAAACCTGCTCCGCCGTCTGCCATTTCTCCATGGCCTCCTCAAGCGGCATGCCCGCCGCCACCGCCGCCTTACGCCGGGCGTTCACAGCCTGAATCTCCTTCATCCTCGCTCCGGTCAGGGAATATCCCCTCATGGCCCAGAGCGTTGCGGCCCAGGCCAGCAGCGGAATCAGACAGAACATGATAATCACCGCCACCTTGATGCCACCGGAGTATGACGTAGCGTCCGTAGGCAGCTCGCTTAAACCCGCGCAGGCCATAAAAATCAGCGCGACCAGCGTCTGCGCCAGCGAGGACACCAGCTTGTCCACCAGGGAAAACAGCGTACCCATGATGCCCGGAATATATTTTCCGGAGCGATAGGTCTCATAGTCGGAGCAGTCCGCCACCATGGGAATCGGCATGTCGGCAGTGGCATAATACGCGCCGTATCCAACCCCGAAGCAAAGAATAAACAGAATCGTATACAGATTGACCGCGCCGCCCCCGTTGTAGGGGAAGGAAAGGGTCAGCGCGCTGCCGCTGGTGTGGTCGCACAGAAGCAGTAAAATCAGGACGCCGATATAGCAGACAAAAGCGACCGAGACATATCTGGTCAGCGACGCCTTCTGTCCCTGCTTCTGGGATGTGCGCACGGAAAGCAGGAAAAACGGCACCGCGCAGGCATATCCCAAAATCATCATCGGCAGATACAGGCTGTCGTAGCTTCCCATCATAATGCCGTACAGAGCCAGAAGAACGGTCGTGTTGGTGGCGATGGCCAGGGCCAGCTTACATCCAGCTCCGGCCACCATCAGGCGCTGCATAGGTTTGTTGTTTCTGATAATTTCCACATACTCGGAGACCTTCACCTTCTCCTGGCTGCCTCCCATCCCGTAATATTCCGGCCTGTCCTTACCGGCAATCCCGATAATCGCCAGCACAGTCAGAAAGACGGAGACGGCAATTCCCACCGGCGCGATCATGCGGTACAGCTCCGGGCGTGCATAACCGGAAATCAGCAGATTTCCCGCCTCATCATAGACATTGTACATATTTTTGATGGTGGGAATCAGCAGCTGCATGACGCCCATGCCCAGCAGGGAGCCAATGGTATTGAAGATGGTAAACATGGGCCTCTGGTTCGGGTCGTTGGTCAGCACAGTCTGACCGGCACGGGTGCAGGACGTCTGGAAGGTATAGCCGATCACCCAGATAAAATAAACCGCCACAAAGCCGATATAGCGGAGAGCCTTCCTGCTGTCCGGAATGAACGGCAGAAAAACATACAGCGCAATGACGCTGACAGCCATAACCGCGCTGCCGAGTATCATAAAAGGCCGAAATTTGCCGATCCGGGTGCTTGTCCGATCCATCAGTGCCCCGATAATGGGGTCTGTGACCGCGTCCGCCAGCCGCATCACCGTCACCATCAGAGAAGCAAAGATACCAAGCTCCAGGACGCTGGACCCGAACTGCGCCACATAGGAAAGAACCAGGACGAAATATACGTTCGTCGCGCCATTATTCATCGGAAATAAGACCAGCTGGTACATTTTCGCCCGGTTCATTCCCGCGGATGTCTGTTTTGTTTCTTCACTCATATCGATACTTCCTCTTCGTTTCGACGAATTGTTATTACGGCGAGGCTTTTACGGCCCGCGGTCCGCGCGTCAGACGGTGCAGGATGCATAAGTCCGCCATCCTTCGTCTGTGCTGAGAGCGGCAGTCAAACTGCCGCTCTCATTTCTCGTCTCAGGCGTTCTGCTCTTTTTGCTTCTTATTGTCTTTCCGCTCCTTTTTATAAGCCTTGTAAGCCGCGTATTCCTCAGTTTTACGGAATTTGCGCACACGCAGAATCCAGAACACCGCGAACAGGAGGGCAAAGAACGTCGCCGCGCAGGTAATGATTTCCACGATAAAAATCACTGTCGGCTGCGTTGTCCTGATTGTGGTATTCTCTCCCACGCCGTTCATGCCGACGGAGTTGGCGATCGCGTACAGATTATGATGGGTGGCTTCCCGCATGGCCGTGACAATCACCGCGTCGTCCTCATACTTCGGAAGCTGGTTCGTGACATAGGGCAGCATGGCGTCAAAGATCGAGGTACCGGCCAGAACGCCGTCCACACCGTTGACATAGGTCGTCAGCACGTTGTCGGTGATGATCATCCCGTCACAGCCCCATTCCTCACGCAGAATCCCGGTAATCAGCCCGTAATTGCCGCCGGACCACTCGCTCCCCCAGCGGGTGTAGGCCACCATGACGCCGTTGGCGTTTCCTTCCTCCACCGGAGCCTGGTACGCCTTCAGATATACCTCACGGGCGGCCTGCTCATTGATCCATACGCCCAGGCCGATACGGTCCTGCTCACAGTCATTTAAGGCAAAATGCTTCATGACCACATGGACGCCCTTGGCCTCGATCGCTGCGACCTCGTACTGGCTGATTTTGCCGGAGAGGTAACCGTCCTCCGAATAATACTCAAAGTTTCTGCCACCGTAGGGAGTGCGGTGGATATTGTTGCCGGGGCCGTACAGGCACATGATTTCCGCCGACAGGCAGTTGTTGCCGATCACATTGCCGACCCCCGTCATTAAGTCCACGTTGAAGGTGGCCGCCATGACGTCCTCCGAGGTAAAAGCGGTGGCGTCGAGCTGGGTCGCGTCAGAGCCGAGCAGGCTGGCGGTCAGGCCCTGCGGGCCGTTCTCATCCCTGGTGCCGGGCGCCTGTACCGATTCCACGGGCATGGTCCAGTGGAAGGCGTCACCGATCAGGCTGACCATTTCATCATAGGTCACCTGATCCAGCAGATCGTCCCAGAGCGGGTCGTCATAGTCCAGGCCGATCATATCATAGAGTGTCAGGCCATTATCGGCGCCCAGCGTCGGCATCTCGACACTGTCGTAATCATCCGGATCATACTGCAAATCCTGCAGATCGTCAATCAGAGTATCCGTCAGCGTCAGCTGCACGGTTTCTGAGGGCCATGTACCGGTCCAGTCACTGCGGGAAAGCCATGTGACCTCCGTCTCAATTCCATCATACAAGTTCGGGTCAGCATCCGAAAGCTGGTTCGTAATCTCGGTACCGTTGGCGGAGACCGCGTAAGTGGTGGTATCCAGTTCATCCTCCGTCCAGGACCAGGTCAGATCCGCACTGCCCTCCGCGTCCATGCCGTCCGATACGGTATAGCCCTTGGCAGCCAGAACGTTATTGACCGCGTTATGGGCGTCTGTCGCGGCAGTCAGGTAATAATCGCCCGCATCCAGAATGTAGGTTCCCGCGCCGTAGGAGTCATAGGACGCGATGTCGCTCTTATTGACGGTGATTTCCAGCGTCTCAGACGCGCCGGGAGCCAAAATCTGCGTCTTGCCAAAACCGACCAGGGAAACCGCGGCTTTCTCCACCCCGTTTTCCACATCATACTCTGTGTAAGGGGACTGGACATAGATCTGGACAGTCTCCTTGCCGGAATAGGTATCGCCGGTGTTCGTGACCGTGACAGAAACAAGGAAGACATCCTCAGCGGAATCATATTTCACGGACATATCACTGTACTCGAAGGTGGTATAGGACAGGCCATAACCGAAGGGGAACGCCACATCGTCAGAGTAAACATAGCCCTCCGTGTTGCCGGTTCCCATCACTGTATCCTCATAGCGTGTCTCATAGTATTTATAACCGATATAGATTCCTTCCTGATAAATCATATAGGTATCCGCATTGCCCGGAACAGCACTTGTATTCCCCGCATAGGTCACAGGCGTGAAATTCTGCATGGCCGGGGAAGAATAATTATCATAACAGTAAGTATCTACCAGACTCCCGGAGGGATTGACGTCTCCGCAGAGAATCTGCGCCACCGCGTTGATTCCGGAGATTCCCACATCCCCGATCCACAGGCAGGCGTCCACGTCATATTCATTGTCCTTCAGAAAATCCACCTGCAGCGCGTTGGCGGAATTGATGAGGACGATGATCTTTTTCACAGTACCGTTTGCTTTCATGGCCGCGACCTGCGCCATCATTTCCTTTTCGTTCTCATCTAACGCCAGATAATTGGTGGTCTCATATTCCAGGTCGGCGCCCTCGCCGCCCACACGGGACAGAACCACAATGGCGGCGTCCCCATAGGAGGCAACAGAAGACAGCACCTCGTCTGTGTAAGCACTCCACGGCGCTTCCGAGACGACCGCGCTCTCCGTGGCAACGACCGTCGCGTTTACCCTCAGATACTCCGATCCGTCACCCTCCGCGTAAAAATCCCACAGCGTGGAGTTCACCGAAAAGCCCACGCCTTCGAGCGCGGTTTTCAAAGTATCCGCGGTGCTGGCGTCGATATTGCCGGAGCCGGTGCCGCCGTAAACCAGATTGACAGAGGAGGTGGAAAAGCAGCTCACCGCCGCGCCTTTCTCCAGCGGCAGGGCGTTATTTTCATTCATCAAAAGGGCCGCACCCTCCGCCTCCACCTGCAGGGCCACCTCCAGGCCATAGGCGGTCATATCCTCCACGGAATCGAAATCGCTGGTATAATACTGGGCGCTCTCGTCCTCATCCACCAGCTTCCAGAAGGTGCCGCCCACATAAGCCGCCACCGTATTGTCGAAAACCGTCACCAAAACCAGGATGGGTGCCATGATGACGGCAATCACGATGCTTAAGACGCTCAGTCCCTTAAAGGGGCGGATATACCTGCGCTTCGTTCTTTTGTAGGCCTTTTTCAGTTCCTTCTTTCTCTTTTTGTCTTTCACTGTAATACCTCCTTCTTCGGGCGAGTGACGGTCTGCTGCCCTTCGCTCTATTGCTTCGCCGATGGGAAAATTACACCCCGCTGGCGCTGCTGCTCTTCGCTCTGTTGCTTTCGTTCTGTTTCTTCGCTGACGAAAAAATCACACCCAGTTGGCACTGCTGCCGCCTTTTTTATTAAGAATATAATCGGGATTGGGCCTGTCCACCCTGCGAATCACAGATTCATCCTCACATTCCCCCGCCACAGCCCTGATCCGGTGCTCCCCGCTCAGAGGAACAGTGAAAACAAACACATGGGAGCCGCTTTTTTCCTCCGCCAGCTCTCCATCCACATAGAGCGCGACCCGGGACTGATTGCTGTACACCCTGACCACCGTTTCCTTTTCAGCCCTCTCCACATATCTTTGGGAGCACAGATGGACGAACGGCTCCTCACTCCACCAGGCCTTATACAGATAAAAGCTGTCCTTTTTTGTTTTCCGGTCAAAGGTCACCAGCCCCTTATGGTTCATGCCCGGCTCGCCTCCCTGGTCGCGGGCGTCGGCGGCAAAATCAAACATATTCCAGACATGCGTCGCCCACATCCAGGGACGTTTGTCAATAAATTTCAGCATATATTCATGATACCGGGCCTGATATTCCTCCGTATGGTCGCCCCGGCGCGGGTGGGAGGAATGGAGATTTGGCATGCCCTCCGCCCCGTACTCGGAGAAGCCCAGCGGCCTTTTCGGAAAAACCGCATGGAAAAAATCCGCCCAGAGGTCATTTAAAAACAGGCCGGGAACATACCAGCCCAGATACAGATTCCAGCTGACAGCGTCCGTGATGTGCGCCACTTTGTTGAAGGGGCCGCACATGGCGTAGCAGGCCAGCGTGGTGAAGCGGGTGGAATCCATCTCATGGCACAGATGGTTGAGCAGCCGGTGGTTTTCCAGCATGTCCGCCTTTTTTTTCGTGCTGATGGTAATCTCGTTGGAAATCCCCCAGCAGACGATACTGGCATGGTGATGATTCTGTACAATGAGCTCCTTCATCTGGCTTACGGTGTTGGCCCGCCCGTTCGGCATATGCTCGCTGATATAGGGAATCTCAGCCCAGACGACCATGCCTCTCTCATCGCAGAGGTCATAAAAATACTGGTCATGCTGATAATGCGCCAGGCGGATGGTATTGCAGCCCATCTCACAGATCAGGTCCATATCCTCCTTATGCATTTCTTTCGATATGGCATTGCCCAGCCCTTTCCGATCCTGGTGGCGGCTGACGCCGCGCAGAGGGTACGGCCTTCCGTTTAAGAAGAAGCCTTCCTTCGCGTCCACCTGAAAAGTGCGCACGCCAAAGCGGGAAGATACCCGGTCCACCTCTTCCTCTCCCTGAAACAGCGTGAAAACGGCGGTATACAGATACGGATCCCTGACTCCGTCCCACAGATGCACAGCCGGAATCAGCAGCGTCACATCCGTTCCTTCTCCCAAAGCCGCCTCCCTGCCCTCAGCGTCCAGAATGGATACCCTTACCCTGTCATAATTTCCGACAGGATAGCTGACCGCCCTGATTCTTCCGTTTTCGCCCTCCACAGCGGGCGTCACCTGAAAGCCGGGAGAACCATAGTAGTCCAGATCAAAGTGCGCCTTATTTACAATCAGCAGTTCCACATCCCGGTAGATCCCGCCGTAAAAGGTAAAATCAGCCTTCTGCGGGTAAACCCGGTCATTTTGCCCATTGTCCACGGAAACCGCCAGCTCATTCCTTTCCCGCAGCAGGGAGGTGATTTCCCGGCGAAAGGTGGAATAACCCCCGTCATGAGAGCAGACCTCCACGCCGTTTACCGCCACCGTACAGCTTGCGTTAACGCCATGGAACTGAAGATAAACCATCTCCCTTTGTAAGTCAAACTGAGGAGAAGCAAAAAAATGCCGGTAAACGAACTCTCCCCGGGCGTAATCGTTTCCTCCGTCCTGTCCGTCAACCGCGTTCCAGGTATGCGGCAGGTCAACTGCCTCTGTTTCTCCACTGGGACCTGTGAACTGCCAGTCCCGATTGATATTGATGATTCTTCTCATAGTGCAAATACCCTGCCCAGCTTTCTCAAAGCCCGCTTTTTACCCGGCAAATCTGTTCTCCAGCTTTTTATTTCACGAAAATTTCCCCGTTATTTTATGGAAATTTTCTTTTCAGTATGAAGGAAAACCGTTTTGCTTTCAACACTATTTACAAAAGTGGTCATAATTTTCTCCTAAGTGGCGCGCATTTTTCACAATTTTCTTCCCTTTTCCGACAGTTCCTTATCTATTTCCCACAAAAAAATCCGCACGAGCACTGCCATGCGGATTCTCCGTTCCTGTTTCAGTTGTTATCAGTTCTCACTACATCGTCTGTCGATGTTTTCTTTCGGCAGCGGAATCAGAATTTTTAATTCAAAGCACCCCCGCTGCGTTCCCGCCGTCATAAATCCACCGTACCGGCTGACTGTATGGCGGATGCTCTTAAGGTCAAAGCCATGATAGCCGTTATTTTCCTTGGTTGTGACCGGCAGATCATCCTTATAATGCAGCTCCTCCTCGCAGGGATTGCTGATATTCATCACAAGAAAGCTCTGCTGGCGGTGAATCAGCAGGTCAATCTGCCTTTTGGCCGGATCGGAAAATTTCCGCACCGCCTCCATCGCGTTGTCAACCGCGTTGCCGAGAATTGTATACAGATCGACCGCGTTCATAAATTCCATTTCCCCTCCGTCAGCCACACAGTGAATCTGAATATTTTCCTTGCGGCAGCGAAGACTGTTCTCTGTCAGAATCGTATCCAGCACCTGGCTCCCTGTGTCAATATTTGACTCATAAATCTGAATGGCATCGTCTATCTCATCGAGATACCGCTCCCGCTCCGCCCCTCCCTGAATATCCCGCAGGGCCCTGACCTGATGCTTCAGATCATGGCACTTCTGATTGATCAGGGAAATATTCTCCTGGTTGAGCTCATACTGTTCCTTGCGCTGGTACCAGAGCCGGTTGATCATGGCCAGTTCCTGGCGCATGGCGCTTTTCTGAAACAGAATATTCTGCAGATACAGAAGCGTCAGGCAGTAAAATTCGCAGAGCAGCAGCATATTCCCGCTGTCGCCGGGCAGCACGCTGTTTCCGGCGATTTCATTCAGATACAGATTCCCAAAGAGCAGCAGAATGACCACGGCGGATCCCGTCTGCCTCGGTCCCACATGCAGCACACCGTTCCGGGACATAGGACACACCACCAGGCGGTAAACCGGGAACAGAAAAAAAGCGGCGCACAAAAGACAGAGAAGCCAGGCGGTTAAGCCAACCTCCTCCGTGTTCATCGCGGCGGTATACAGGACGACCCACATCCGCGGCAGAAACTGACTCAGGCAAAACGACCATATGGAAAGATATACCGTTTCAAACGCCCCCGCGTCCGCCAGGAGAAGCACCAGCAGCAAGACCACGGCATAACGAAACACTAGGGCGCCCGCGTAAGCCGGAAAACCGGTAATCTCCGCCAGCATGAGCGCGATATTGGCCAGAAACACAAGGACAGCCCCCAGCGGAATGCGCACGGCCATATATCCGCGGCGCACTTCCCACACAAACGCGAGCGCACAGAAGATTTCCGTCACACTGACCGCCAGAGCCGGACACCACCTCACCAGAAATTCACTCATCAGAAGGCACCTCCCATATAATCGGTCAGCGCTTTCATGAAATCCGCGCGCGCCCGCCGGCTGATCTCCAGCTTATGCCCGCCCACGATCACCACATCCTTGCGCACCTCCTGCACGTGCATCAGGTTCACCATGTACCAGTGATTGCATTTGGCGAAATGAAAGGACGCAAGCTGCGCCTGGGCCTCCCGCATGGTTCCGTTCAGGATGTACTCTCCATCGTCTGTGTAATAATGCAGCAGCCTGTTCTGAATCTCCACGTAATAAATCTGTCGAATCCCGATTCTCACCATCCTGTCGCGCAGCGGGAGAATGATCTCTGAATTGCGCTGTTTCTCCGCCCGAGAGACCGCCCTCTTCAACCGCATCTGAAAGGCATAATAAGTAACCGGCTTCACCATGAAATCCAGCGCGCCCACCGAATAACCCTCAATGGCGTACTTTGCCATATTCGTGATAAAGACAATCACAACATTTTCATCCGTCTCACGGATTTTGCGCGCGGCCTCCATTCCGGACACATTCGGCATCTCGATATCCATGAGAATCACATCATAGCGGGGCTCATAATTTTTCAGCAGCTCACTCCCGTCATGAAAAACAGAAATCTGAAATCCACAGCTGTTTTCCTCCTCATATTTATGAATGTATCCGACAATCTCATCGATACATTCCTGTTCATCCTCTGCTATCGCCAGCTGATACATGCCTGCCGTCCTCTTTTTCTGTCAACATATTCCTCGAAATCATCTTCTATTGTAAATAATCCGCGGAAATATTACAACACAGAAAAAAAATAATTCCGCCCGCGCAGCCGCACAGGCGGAATTATTTCCCGAAAGCTGCTTTCTTTTACAGCGGCAGATCTTTTTTCTGGAAGCGGATCATACCCACCGCGTAGCAGACCACCGCGATTGCCGCCAGCGCCGCAAGCTTCGGTGCGAACGCGTAGTCCACGGCTTCCGAGCCGACGGTTCCCAGCGCCTCAATATCAAAGAGGCCGACAATGGTAAGGTTGTTAAACCGTCCCAGCATCTCCACGCCGATTCCCATGCTGACCATGCTCTCCGAACCGAACATGCCAAGCAGAGAGCAGAGGAAGAACCAGACATTCAGGCCGCCGCCCAGCGCCAGGGCGTTTTTGCTTAAGTTAAACAGGCAGCTTGCCATGTAGCAGATACCAGCCATCGCTTCCGTCAGCAAATAGAGGCCACCGTAAAGGGCCGCGTACTTTGCCATGTCCACTTCTCCGGTCAGAGCCTGCGTCGCAGCCACCTTTACCAGGAAACCGCAGCCGACCATAAGGAACGGAATCACAACGAGATAAATCGCCTGCGTAATGACCACGGCGCTGCGCTTTGTGGGTGTGGAAAGGATGTAAGCCATGGAGCCCTTATCCACCTGATCCACCACCAGCGCATTCCCCGCAAACACAAGGAAAAGAATGATCGGCAGCAGGGCCATAATCGTGAAATACATCTGGTTCAACATGACGGAGGTATCCATCTCGCTCATGGTCTCCAGCATATCGGAGGGAATTCCCATCATCTCCAGCATCATGGTCATCATGCTCGAGATATCCAGGTCGTCCCCGGAAAAGACGCCCTGCACGGAGCCAAGGGCATAGACATACTCAAACTGGGAAACATAAGCGTCAACCCCGGCCTCAGACCCTGCCAGGATTTCGCCAGCCTCCTCAAAGCCTTCGCTGGACAGATCCAGATCCTCCGACTGGGCGGACATCATTTCAAAAACGGTATCATAGACAGTCCGGTCATCCGTTTCCGCGAAATCCGCATAGCTTAGTTCGGTTCCCATCATTTCATTATAAGATACCAATACATACAGATAGGTATAAAAGTCTGTCTGCGCGTCTGTATAATCCACTGTATCAGTCGTTTCCAGCAGGCTGCTGGCGTATGTGGTCACAAAAGTCATCAGGCACAGGACCACCGTGCACGCGATGGCCAGCACCTTATTGGCATTCAGGCTCTGCTTCATCAGGGGCCAGGAAAAAATCTTTGTCACTTTCATTGCTCTATTTGATCTCCTTCCGATATATATTCATAAAGTACTCCTCCAGATCCTCGTGGGTTTCGTCTACGGACACCACAGGCAGACCCTTTGTCGCCTGGATGATGCGGCCTGTTTCAGAGGCCGGAGCCCCAAGTGATACCACGGCCCCCTCTGCTAAAGAATCGGGTACCCTGCTGACATACTCCTTGGCGGCCGCCTCAGAGCCAAAGGTGATTTTAAACATCCTCGGCGTGTTGTGCCGAAGGTCATAAAGACTTAAAACACTCTGTATTTTTCCGTTCCCGATGATGGCCACCCGGTCGCAGACATCCTCGATCTCCTCAAAAATATGGCTGGACATGAAGATCGTCCTGCCCTTCTTTTTCTCCTCCCGGACTAACTCCAGAAAGGTCTCCCGCATCAGCGGATCCAGGCCGGTGGTCGGCTCGTCCATAATCAGAATCGGCTTATCGCCCATAAGCGCCGCCACGATGGCCGTCTTCTGCTTCATACCCTTGCTCATGCGTTTCAGGTTCGCAGAAGGATCCAGCCCCAGCATATCGATCAGATGATTCATATAGGTATAATCCTTCACACCCAGAAACTGTGCCTGCACCTTAAAAAAGTCCGTGCCCGTCTTCAGATCGGGAAAGGCGATTTCCCCGGGAATATAGCTGACATTTTTCATCACCTCAGGCGCCTGTGTCCAGGGGTTAAGCCCATTGACGCATACCGTTCCGGAATTGGGCCTGATAAAACCCATCATCTGGCGGATGGTGGTGGTTTTCCCGGAGCCGTTGGTTCCCAGATAGCCGAAAACCTCTCCCTCCTGAATATCCAGGGAAATGTCAAACACACCCCTGTTCTGCCCGTAATCCTTCGTCAGGTTCTGTACAGAAATCATGCTTTCACTCATGCCTTCACCCCCTCGAAATGATGTCCGGTATCATAGAATTCCATGAAATAATCCTCCAGAGTAAACGGAATCTCCACAAAGTCCGCCACCTGATAGTCGCACAGACAGTCAAAAAGCTCCCCGACGCGGTTCGGTTCCATCTGTACTCTTGCCCGCATCTTCCCCGCGTTTTTGGACGTAAAGTGGAACGGAAGCTTCACAAAAGCCGCATAAGACGCCTCGTCGGCAAAGGTCACGCGGTAAATCCGGTCATGCTTCTCCTTCAGCTCCCCGGACCCAAACTCGGAGACGATCTTTCCATCCCTGATGATGGCGATGCGGTCGCACGTCGCGTCCACCTCACGGAAAATATGGGAGGAGAGAAAAATCGTCCTGCCCCGTTCCTTTTCCTCCTTCACATACTCAATAAAGGTTTCCTGCATGACCGGATCCAGGCCGGAAGTCGGCTCATCCAGAATCAGAATCTCCGGATCATGCATAAAGGCCGTGACAACGGCCAGCTTGCGCTTGACGCCCAGACTCATCTGCTTGATACTGATATTGGGGTCTAAATCAAAGCGCTTTAAGAGCATCTTCAGATAATCGTCGTTTTTCACCCCGCGCATCTGCTCCATCATGCGCAGGAAGCCTGTCCCGGACAGTCCCGCCGGCAGCGTGACCTCCCCGGGAAGATAGCCGACTGTATTTTTCAGTTTTGCACTGTTTTTCCAGCTGTCCATCCCGGAAATGGATGTGGATCCTGTCTCCGGTCTGGAAAATCCCATCAGATGCCGGATTGTGGTGGTTTTCCCGGCCCCGTTGGGACCTAAGAAACCGTAGCACTCCCCCTCCTGTACCTGTAGCGATACATCAAACACGCCCCGGCCGTGGCCGTAGTCCTTTGTCAGATGATCGACGGAAATAACCTGCATGTAAAAACCTCCTTGACATTATCCAACAACTTGTTGTATAAATGGTATTATAAGCATGCGACATAGAAACATCAACCGTCAATTAAAAAATTTTTGTCGGATGATATCAGGAGTTTCACAGCCCCACCGGATAATTTCTTTCCTGTCGTCTGTGAACAGTAATTTGGGAGGAACAAATGAAAAAACAGCCGGAAATCACGGAAAAAACGCGCCAGAGGTTCGTGAACGCCTTCTGGGAGCTCGCGCAGGAAAAGCCCATCCGCAAGATCGCCGTCAATGAGCTGACACGCCGCGCGGGCTACAACCGCAGCACCTTTTATGAATATTTTCTGGATACGGACGATCTGCTGGCCTATGTGGAGGGTCAGCTGCTGGAGGATCTGAAGCAGGAGGTCCTTTTAAGTCTTCCGGAAAATGGTCTGCAAAAGGATCTGGAAAGCACCAACCTGTTTTCCAATGTATTCCTGCTTATGAATGAGAAAATGTACCTGCTTGCGGGGCCGACCGGAGATCCGGGCTTTATCACAAGAGTAAAGGAGGAGCTGATCCCGATCGTTGCGCCGCATCTCCCGATTTCCACGGACACAGACCATTTTGATTACGTGCTGAGTTATGTCAGCTCCGCCGCGCTTGGCCTGCTGCAGTACTGGCATAATCAGAATGAAAGCCTCAGTGCGGAGGAAGTCTGCGCGATACTGCAAACCCTGATGCTACGCGGCCTGTCCGCATACGTTACGCCGAAGGCTGTACCGGAGGAACCCCCGGGAAACGGCACCGTCGGCTAAGAAGCTGTCGCGAAACATATGCCCATCCTGTGTTGCCTGATACACGAACCGCACCCGCTAAAAGGCTCACCGTAGGAAAGGCACGCCGCAGTAAATCTTTCAGAAAGGATTCATCACAGCAAATGGCAAATCACGAAAACCGGTCTGAAAAAGTCAAAGACCCCGCGGAAATAAAAAAATGGGCCGGCCGCAATATAACCGCGGTCGGCCTTGTGCTCCTGTTTATTCTGATTTATATCGCGTCCGCGGGTATGGAAGACGCGTACCTTACATTTGGCGCCACAGGCATGAGCTACCTGAACAGGGAATACTACCGTTTTATCACCTGCCTGTTTTTGCACTACAACCCCAGGCACCTGCTGGGCAATTCCCTGGCCTTACTTGCTGTCAGCTCCCTGCTCACGCCGTTTTCCGGAAAAGGAAAGACGCTGTTCCTCTTTCTGTCCGGCGGCATTCTCGCGGAATTCGCTTACGCCGTTGTGACCTTTGACCCGGTTTATGACATCGGCGCGTCCAGCGGAGTCTTTGCGCTCATCGCGTGCCTGCTGGTGTGTTATCTCCGGTTTCCGGAGCAATTTCACCCCAAATGGTACCGGCCGGACGTTGTCATCGTGGTGGTATACTTTGTGTTCGCGAACAGCAGCGTCACCGCTTTTCTGGTTCACGCGTTCGGATTTATCGCGGGAACCCTGATCAGTTCTGTCATGATTTTAACCGGAGCGATCAAAAAACCTGGATTTTAACGGCCGCCCGTTCCCCTTTGGCCGCCGCCCATGCCGCCCTGCTGGCCCTGGTCAGGCGTCGTCTGCGTGGACGGATCCTGCTGGCCGGACTGGTCAGGAGTCGTCATTGTCTGATCCCCGGACTGGTCGGGAACTGTTGTCTGGCCGCCGGAAGGCGTTGCAGTCTGGCTTCCGCCTCTCGCCGTAGTAGAAACGGAACTCAGGGTAATCTCCACGCTCTGGTTTCCCACTGTCAGGGTATAGGTCTCCCCCAGCGTCAGATCCGGGGAGCTGAATACCACGGACGACCCGGTCTTGGTAATCGTATACTGGTAAACCACATTCCCACCGGAATCTGTGATGGTCAGCGCATCCCCCGCCGAGAAGGAGGACGTCATGGACACCATGAAGGAGCACTGCTCTGAGGAAGACGAAAAGCCCTCCGCCATCCCCGAGCTTCCAAGCGCCAGCAGGGTGCCGCCGCTGATGGTGCAGGTGCCGCCATATTCAGATCCCGAGTCAATGGCGCCATTCTGACTGTCCGTGGGGCCGTTCACAATGACCAGCCCGCCCTCAATAATAATATCGCCGTTGGAGTCCAGGCCATCACCGCCCGCGTTAATGACGATATTGCCATCCGTAATCCGCAGCGTCGGCAGATCAGAGGAGGCCGTTGAACTCTGACCGCCCCCGAAAAAGCCGCCCGTGGTGCTCCCGCCGTTGGCATTCACGCCATCGTCATAGGCCGTCAGTGTGATATCTCCGCCGGAAATCGTAATCTGATTGGCTTCCAGCCCTTCATAGCAGTCGGAAATATAGATCGTGCCGCCGCTGATTTCCAGCGAATCATCCCCATGAATCCCGTCATCCCCGGAGGCAATCTCAAAGGTACCGCCGGTAATCACGACGGAACCGTTGGAGTGCACCGCGTCATCGTAGGAATCAATGGTAAAGGCGCCGCCGCTGATAGTGACCTTCGTGCCACCCTTTAGCGCCTTTGCGCTGCTGTCCGTCTCATCAGCCATATCCCAGTTGGAGCCATACACCCGCCAGTTGTCAGAGGAGGAATAGGTAGCCTCGCTGCTACCGCCCCCGGTCAGGATGTCAAAGCTTCCTCCCGTAATGGTCAGCGCCGTCTCAGCCTGAATCCCATCCCCATACACCTCCATGACAAAGGTACCGCCGCTGACAGACACAACGCCGTAATTATCCCCTGTGGTATCATTGGACTTGACGCCGTCCCCTCCTGCCGTGATGGTAAAGCTGCCGCCGGTGATCGTCACAGAATCCTTTCCCTTGATGCCATGTCCCAGCGCCGTCACCTGAATCGTGCCGCTGTCAATGAAGAGGTTATTGGTCGTCTGAATTCCGTTATTGATGTATCCATATATAATCAGCGTGCCTTCCCCTGAGATGGAAAGGTCATCCCTGGCATAAACGGCGCCGCCGCTGGCGTCATCGTCCGCCCCTTCCTCCAACGCGGTGATCTCCACTGTCGTGCCGCTCTGAAGGGTGTTCACTGTCCCCTGGGCCAGAATCAGCTGGGTCTGTCCCGCGTTCTCCACGTAAATGACAGGCTCCTCCTCATTGGAAAGAGTCAGCCCGTTTAAAATGATGATCACCTCATCGCTGCCGCCCGCGTCCACATAAATCTGTCCGTTTTCCATGGAGCCGCTGACAGTGTAGGTTCCCCCGTCACTGATGGTGACAATGCTGTCCGAGGCCGAGGCCCCGGAGCCGTCCACGGTAATACCGTTTTCTGAAAAAATAATTTCCGTCTGATTTGTTTCGTCCGGGCTCAGCGTGGAAATATCCGACCGTACCTCCGCCGTTCCGTCAGCATCAGAAGACGTGGTATCCGCGACTGTGCCGGTATCAGCGCCGCTGTTTGACGCCTCTGCCGCGGCACTCTGCGAATCGCCGGAGCCGATCTGGCCGCCGAACACAACGCAGAAAAGCACGCCGCCCGCGACCACGCCCAGCAGAAGCACCACTCCCATGATCTTCGCCATAGTTTTCATATTTAAAATCCCCTTCTACAGCATTTCCTTGTCCGCGAAGTCCCGCGATCTCAATTCCTTTTACCAATTTCTAAAGCATCTGCCTGTCCGCGAATCTCCGCGATTTTCCTCATCGCTTTTTGAAGACTTCTACAGCATTTCCTTGTCCGCGAATTTCTGCAATTTTCCTCATCACTTTTTGAAGGCTTCTACAGCATTTCCTTATCCGCGAAATCCCCGATGGTAATGGTCAGATTCCCGTTTCTGGTGCGCAGCTCATCGATAAATGCCTTCGGAATCTTACTGTCCGGGAAGGTGACATGATAGGTCAGCTCAAAAAGCGTACCCATATTGGTCGTACGAATCTTCTCCAGCTCCCATTTACAGCCATATTCCTCAAAAGCATCGTCAAACAGGCCGTCATACTCAAAATTTTCCGGAATCGTGATCTTTAACTGCTTCTCATGTTTGGATGCGCCGCCAAAATTGATGGCCGTCAAAAGCAGGGTGCAGACCGCCGCGAAGGCAAAAAAGATCACAGCAATTCCCACATATCCCATGCCCAGAGCCAGGCCGATTCCCATATCAATAAAGATGGCCGCGATCTCCCGGGCCGTCCCCGGCACGCTTCGGAAACGCACCAGTGCGAAGGCTCCGGCCACCGCCACTCCCGTTCCCACGTTCCCATTGACCAGCATGATAATCACAGCCACCGCCATGGGAAGAAGCGCCAAAGTCAGCGCGAAGCTGGCGCTGTGCCTTTCTTTAAAGGAAAAGACAATGGCGTTCATAATGCCAAGCGCCAGAGAAACCGCAATAATCACGATAAACGCGGTCAGCGTCACTGAACTGCCGATAATACTGTTAAGCATAGGCGAACCTCTCTTTCCTGAAAATCACCGGGGCTATGTAATTCTGATAGCAATACCCGTACTTGGAAAAACCGGTGGCGTATATTTCCTGTTCACTGAGCGCTTCCACCAGCCACAGTGGAATCGTGTCCGGCGTCTTAATCTCCATGACAATCTGGTTTTCGGGCAAAAGCGGCCTGCCGTCGCTTCCCTTGCACAGATCCAGCCGGTCCGCGCGCCAGCGCAGATTCCAGTCAAAGGTCACGCGCAGCTCCGAATCCGACTTTCCCAGCATCGCCACCCGCTCACAGGCGATAAATACCTTGGGCGTCGGCTGATACTGGTGCAAAAACCAGCGGATTTCTCTCTGAATCTGTGGATCCTCACCCTCTATCCTCTCCTCATCCCGTACAAACGCGGCGATCTGGCCGGTGGAGCCATCCACCCGTCTCTTATATACTACGCCGTCGTATTTCTTTTTGATCTCCGCGAAAATCATGCCCTCCGGCTGCGGCACCCCGTAGCTGCGCAGACGAAATTTCTCCTTGTAGGCCGGGCTCTCCAATGACCTGCGGATCAGGTCAAAATTGTCCGTATCGTAATAAATGCTGCAGACTGTATGTACCCCGTACTCATCCGGCGTCAGATGCTCCTTCAGCACCGGCAGAATGGCCCGGTACTGTTCCTTCGTGAGCAGACACTTTTTCTCATATCGTTTGAAGCTGTGCTGTATCTCTCCCATAAAACCCCCTGTCCGTGTATGTCCGCCTTTTGGGCCGGAATGCACCGTCGCGTTGTAGGTATTTCACCCTGGAAGATATAAACAGTCCCTTACAAGCACAATACGCTTGACGAGCCTGTTTATATCTCCCAAGTCGGCTGTGAATAGTAATCTTTGCAGATAGCAGTTTACCATAATCACCATTTTCCTGGGTGAACATTCTGTGATTATTTTATGAGAATATTGTGTAAAATCAAGGTAAAATGGCGCTTTTATAAAAATTTAACATACGGGGCGGTTTTCTCCTGTCCATTTTGAAATGTTTCATCAGTCTCTTACAAGCACACCCGAAGGGCATACCTGGCATAAACCTGACGAGCCAGATGATACATTTCAAGTCGGCTGTGAATAGTGACATTAGTTTATGCAAACTAACCAAATTTTGCCTGAAATTTACTGTTGTATTTGTAATTTTTGCTTGCATCAAGCATATAATTATGTTATAGTGCAGGGAATACCTGAGGGTCAGTAACGGGTTCTCAAATGCTGTCCCCCAGCCTCTGTGCCGTCACAACCCATGAAAAGCACCGCGTACCAAAAGGTACACCTTAAAATATTTCAGGAAAATACCGTAGTAAGAAATGAAATATGCGAATAAATCCGAAAGGAAGTCATATGGAAAGAAATTTTGAAGAGACCGCCATGTATGTCTCTTTTATCAGCATCCTTGTCAACATCACGCTGTCCGTGTTCAAACTCTTCGCCGGGGTCTTCGCCCACTCCTCGGCCATGGTCAGCGACGCTGTCCACTCCGCCTCCGATGTGTTCAGCACCATCGTGGTGATGATCGGCGTGAAGCTCTCCGCCCAGGCCTCAGATAAAAAGCACCCCTACGGCCACGAGCGGCTGGAATGTGTGGCGGCCAGCATCCTGGCTACCGTGCTTGCCCTGACCGGTCTGGGCATCGGTTATTCCGCCGTCACTCAGATTGCTCATAAAGATTATACGACAACTGTGCCCGGCACGCTGGCGTTAATCGCCGCCCTGGTGTCCATCCTGGCCAAGGAGGCCATGTACCGCTATACCCGTTATCACGCGAAAAAAATCGATTCCGCCGCCCTGATGGCCGACGCCTGGCACCACCGCTCCGACGCCCTCTCCTCCGTGGGCGCCCTGGTCGGTATTGCCGCCGCCAGGGCCGGCTTCCCCATCTTGGATCCTGTCGCCAGCCTGGTGATCTGCTTTTTCATTGAAAAGGCCGCCTTCGATATCTACAGGGACGCCATGGACAAAATGGTAGACGAAGCCTGCGATGACGATACGGAGAAAGCCATCCGGGACTGTGTGCTGGCCCAGGAGGGGGTTCTGGGCGTGGATATGCTCCAGACCCGGCTCTTCGGCAATAAAATTTACGTGGATTTAGAGATCCGGGCGGACGGCTCCTCCTCCCTGACCGAAGCCCACGAGGTAGCGGAAAGGGTCCACAGCACCATTGAGGCCGCTTTTCCAAAGGTGAAGCACATCATGGTACACGTGAACCCGGCGTAATCAGTCGTTCAGCGCAGCATTCCGTTCCGGATGCCTTCTGCCTTTCTGTGCAGATGTCATAATGTCAGCCCCTCAGCGCTCCCTCCAGCTCCTCCACAACCCTGCGAACCGGCTTCCCATCGCACTCCATCACGATATCCGCGTACCGCTCATACAGCGGACAGCGCTCCTCATACAGGGAAAGCAGCGTCTGGCCCGGCTTACACGCCACGCCCCGGGCGTTCAGATCCCCCAGCCGCTCCTCAATCTCACGGTAGGATAATTTCAGATACACGATGGTGCCGATATCCGCCAGATGATCCATGGCCGCTCTGCCGTACACAACGCTGCCGCCGGTGGCGATCACATACCTGTCGCAGTCCAGGGAGGCGTTGACCTGATCCTCAATGTGCAGGAAGCCCTCCAGCCCGTGAATCTCGATCAGCTGATGAAGCAGCTTCCCTGTGCGCTCCTGAATCACCAGGTCAGAGTCAATAAAATGATAGCCCACCCGCTTGGCAAGCACCACGCCCACCGTGCTCTTGCCCGCGCCCGGCATGCCGGTCAGAATAATATTTTTTTTATTTTCTTTTTTCATGTAAATTTCTCAGTCCTTTATTTTGCTCATCGTCACCAATGCTAACAAAATTCCCACAATTCTTCAAGCGTTATTGAAATTTTGCGCTTCATAAGTTATTATGAAAAAAGAAGGCAAAATCCCGAATATGGAGGTATTGATTATGGAACACGCGAATCCGCTGCTGCGCGAAAACGACGCGGCCAACAAGTTTATTACCATCGGCGAAATCATGCTGCGCCTGACGCCGCCGAACTATGAAAAAATCCGCATGGCTTCCTCCTTTGAGGCCAGCTACGGCGGCAGCGAGGCCAACATTGCCCTGGCTCTCGCCAATCTGGGAATTGACAGCACCTTTTTCTCTGTGGTTCCCAATAACAGCATCGGGAAAAGCGCCATCCGCATGCTTCGCAGCAATGACGTTCACTGTACCCCGGTGATTTTATCCTCCCACGCCCAGACTCCGACCCACCGCCTGGGCACCTACTATCTGGAAACCGGCTACGGCATCCGCGCCAGCAAGGTCACCTACGACCGCAAGCACAGCGCCATCTCCGAGTTTGATTTCTCCGATTTTGATATGAAGGGACTTCTGGAGGGCTTTACCTGGCTGCATTTGAGCGGCATCACCCCGGCCATCGGCCCCAACTGCCGGGAGCTGATCATGAACGCTCTGAAAACGGCGAAAGAGCTGGGAATGACCGTCAGCTTCGACGGCAATTTCCGCAGCAAGATGTGGACCTGGGAGGAGGCCAGAGATTTCTGTACCCAGTGCCTGCCCTACGTGGACGTGCTGCTGGGCATCGAGCCCTACCACCTGTGGAAGGATGAAAATGACCACAGTAAGGGCGACTGGAAGGACGGCGTTCCGCTGCAGCCCAACTATGAACAGCAGGAGGATATCTTTGAACACTTTATCGAGCGCTATCCCAACCTGAAATGTATTGCCCGCCACGTCCGCTATACCTTAAGCGGCAGCGAAAACAGCCTGAAGGCTTTCATGTGGTATCAGGGCCACACCTTCGAAAGCCGCCTGTTTACCTTCAATATTCTGGACCGGGTGGGCGGCGGCGACGCCTTCGCCAGCGGCCTGATCTACGCCATGATGCACAACTATAAAGCCATGGATATGGTCAACTTCGCGGTGGCCAGCAGCGCCATCAAGCACACCATCCGGGGCGACGCCAATATTACGGACGATGTGGACACCATCCGCAACCTGATGAATATGAGCTACGATATTAAGAGGTAGCCAGCAGCCATCGCATGAATATATGCTGCCATTTCAAGCAGCCGGAATACAAAAACCGGCATCTGTAACAACTAAGGAAAAGGTTTCCCGTGCAAATCTGTATGGGAAACCTTTTTTAACAGTATTGACTTTTTCCTTCAGGTATATTAAAATAATCAAAATAAACATAATCATGATTAACTTAATCAAGAATAACTTTGCTTGCAATGAATGACATAAAGTCGTTTACTATTATAAGCTGTCCTGCCTCCCGCTCCAATTCACACTGTCATAAAGTCGTTACTATAGAATCGAGGAAATATCATATGGATCCATTTTATTGCCGTGAGGAAGAACTTGAAAAACTGAACGCCCGATATGAGGACAATGATTTTGAATGCATTATCATCTATGGGAGACGGCGTGTAGGTAAAACCGCCCTGATCAACGAGTTTTGCAAGGACAAACCGACCATTTTTTTCTCAGCCCTGAACACCACCGGGCAGGAAAATCTGGAATCCCTGTCTAAAGCTATCATGAGCTATGAACGGCCGGACGCTGTTTTATCGCCGACATTCCGCGACTACGATTCCGCACTGGATGAGATCACACTGCTGTCTGAAGACAAACGTATCGTTTTTGTTATTGATGAGTATCCATATCTGGCTAAGGCCAAGCCTGCAATCTCCGCGATGCTCCAGCATCTGATCGATCATAAATGGAGCCATTCCAAGCTTTATCTGATTCTATGCGGATCATCCATGAGTTTTATGGAAAATCAGGTGCTTGGTCAGGAAAGTCCTTTATATGGCCGGCGCACAGCCCAGTTTAAAATAATTCCTTTGGATTACAGGGAAACAGCTGTCTTCCATCCGGAAAGATCTCCGGAGGAAAACGCCCTGATTTATGGTATCACCGGGGGCGTTCCTCATTATATCAATAAGCTGAATGTGAAAACAACGATTGATGAAGCTCTCCTGAGAAACCTGTTTGACAGATCCAGTTACCTCTATGAAGAACCATCTAATCTGCTGAAGCAGGAACTGCGGGAACCGGCCCTGTACAATGCGATTATTGCAGCAATCGCGCAGGGCGCTTCCCATTTGAACGAAATCGTCACCAAAACCGGAGAGCCAAGCTCGACATGCACCATCTACCTGAAATCACTCATAGATCTTGGCATCATCAAAAAAGAAACCCCTATCACGGAAAAGCCGGGGAAAAGGACGATCTACCTTTTGTCGGACAGCTTTTTCCGCTTCTGGTATCGTTTTGTCCCCTCAAATATCAACGCGATCGATTCCGGAAGAATCAGGAATACCTATCAAAAGGCTGTAAAAGCTGATTTCCCGGATTTCATGGGCATTACTTTTGAAAAAATGTGTCAGGATTATCTGCTGTATTACGAAGAAAATCTGCCGATAGACCTGAAGGAGATCGGTCAATGGTGGGGAACTGATTCAAAAACAAAAAAACAGGTACAGATTGATATCATCGGAACTCCCGCATCCGGGAATGAATATATCATTGGCTCCTGCAAATACCGAAATGAAAAAACCGGCATGGATGAGCTGGAGTTACTTCGAGAATATGCTTCCATATTTGGGAAAGGAACCCGATACCATTATTACATCTTTTCCAAAGGCGGCTTTACAGAAGGACTGCTTGCTGCAGCCGTAAACCAGGAAGTAACTCTCGTGAATCTGGATATAATGTACAATCAGTCCGGTGAGTGCCACCTAAACTGATATGACACTCATAAATCAGTAATTAACATCACAAAACGCGTTATAAATTTACTGCCTCCCGCTTCGCAGCGCCCCTGCCACCTTCTCCATCCTGGGCAGACAGGCCTCAAAAAAACGCCGGAAGCTTTCGCAGAAATAATTGCGATACAGGCCGCTGCCGGAATCCGGTTCCCGGTTTCTCTGGCAGCCGCCCCGGCAGATTTTAAAATATTCACAGGCTTTACATTCCGCCGTCAGCTTCATGGACCGCTCCACAAAGCCGCTCTCCTTCGCCCTCTCCAGAATCCGATCCAGCCGGTCCTGATTGAAATTGCCCAGCCGGTACTCATCCAACATATAAAAATCACAGGGATAGACGCTCCCGTCCGCCTCCACCACATTCTGTATGCTGCAGATACCCCGCTGATTACAGGCCTCCGGATAATAGCCCATCAGAATGCCGATATAATTTTCAAATTCGCGGATGCTGGGGGCCTCCCCTTTTTCCCAGTCCTGATACCACAGGTCAAACAGTGTAATCAGGAAGTCCCCGTACTGCTCCGGCCTCAGAGCGTACTCGTTTAACCCCCGTTCTTCCTCCAGAGGATCCAGACAGGCGATATACTGCTGGTAGTGCCAGCCTCTTTTCCTGTAAAAATCATAAATCTCAGAAATGTGCGCCGCCACCTTCTGATTCACCACTGTCAGAATATTGTACTCCACCCCGAATTGGTCAAATAATTCCGTGGCGCGAAGAATCCTGTCAAAGGTAGGGCTACCGTCCTTCCCATGGCGGTACTTATCATGGGTTTCTTTTATGCCGTCTACGGATACCCCCACCAGGAAATGATTTTCCGAAAGGAAGCGGCACCAGTCCTCATTGATTCCGTACCCGTTAGTCTGCAAGGCGTTATATACCCGCACCCCCATTTTATTGTACTTCCTCTGGTAAGCCACCGCTTTTTCAAAAAAAGAAAGACCCCGCAGCGTGGGCTCCCCGCCCTGAAAGGCGTAGGTAATCGCGCCCTCCGCCCGCAGCATGGTCCTTCTGATCACATTCTTTAAGGTTTCCTCTGACATCAGCCCGTAGGATTCCCGCTCTCTTTTGGCTGCCTCATCGCAGTAAAAGCAGTAGTCACATTTCATATTGCAGAGCCCGGAGGCGGGCTTCATTAACACACTGATGGCCGGCATAGTCTTATTCCCTTATCATATTATTAGGTTCCCAATGTCATAAATGCAAATGTCCTGAAGGACCAGCTTCGCATTGCACACTCAAAAGGCATACCTGATATAAGCATCCAGTTTATGACCTCTGGTCTTTTGTAGCTTACATATATTTCCATATATTATAAATGTTTATGAGAATCATCGCAACCATCAATCCGATGAAAAGCTTATCTACCGTCTTTTCATCAATCCTTTTATTGATATGACGGCCACAGACGCCGCCCAAAATTCCCCCCGCCACCATCAAAAGCAGCAGGCCAATCTCCACGGAGGGCACACAGCCGGTCACGATGGTGGAAATCAGGCTGGCCGCCTGGGAAAAGAAAATAATGTAAAGGGAATCCTCCGCCGCCTGTTTGGTTGTCATGGAAAAGAAATAGAACAGCACCACCAGATTGATGGGACCTCCCCCAATGCCAAGGAAAGAGGATATCATCCCCAGAAACAGGCCGATCAGCACACAGACCGCTGTATTTTCCACCTGGTGCGTTCTGATTTTATCCTTGTAAACGGTGTAAATCAATGTTCCGACGGTGACCACCAACAGACAGGCCGCCTGCACAGCCCCCACCCGATCCGGGTCATCGCTTAAGGATTTCACATAGGAGAACATCTCCTTGCCGATCAGGCCGCCCGCCGCCGCGCCCAGCGCCAGGGGCAGCCTCGTGCGGTCTCCCGCCCCGGAAGCTTTGCCGCCTCTGTCCAGCCTGTTTCTGATTACAGAATAGGTGGTCATGGACAGCACCGTGCAGCCGGACAGAAAGCTGATCGCCGTGACGCTCAGGATTCCAAAGGAGTCCAGCACCGGTTTGATGATGACGCCGCCGCCGATGCCGCAGATGGCGCCCACGATGGACGCGCCGAAGCATACAATAAAGAAGATGATGTAGGTCATAGAACTGCCTTTCTCTGCTGTAACTCAAACGAATTTCCTGTAGGATTGTGGTAGCGCGGAGCAATCCATGAACCACCTTTGATACCCTAACCATTTATCTGTCTTCACCGGTATCGCCCTGCACAGGAAATCATAACCACGCTGCCGGAACCTCTTTCCGTGCGTGTGCGTTCTTCATAGTGCAGACACCTCCCCACAGCACATACATTTTTAGTATACGCTCTTGATTTACATAATTAAATTATTATGTTAATATAAAATATATAATGATTTTATTATGAATCGGGGCAAAAAATATGACGCTGAAGCATCTGAACATCTTTTCCGAGGTCTGCCGGGCGGGGAGCATCACAAAGGCCGCTGAAAAGCTGAATATGGCCCAGCCCGCTGTCAGCAATGCCATCCGGGAGCTGGAAACCTATTACGGGGTGCGGCTTTTTGACCGCATGAACCGCAGGATTTATATCACCCAGGCCGGACAGACCCTTTTAAATTACGCGGATTCCATCCTCCTGCAGTTTGAGGAGTCCAAAATCGCTCTTCAGGCCAGCGAAGCTGCCGCCCAGATCCGGGTGGGCAGCAATGTGGCTTTCGGGACTGCACATCTGCCGCGCGTCATCGCTGATTTTGGCGCGATACATCCGGAAATTCCTGTGAAGACTACCATTTTAAGCTCCGGGCGGATTATGGATGACCTTCTCCACAATCAGCTGGATCTGGCCATCGCGGACGATACCGCCGACATGGAGGAGCTTTACCGGATTCCTCTTGCCTCAGACCAGATGACAGCTCTGTGCAGCCCGGACTTTGAGTATCTTTCCATACTGATGAAGGATCATACTCCCTCCCCGAACAGAAACGCCGCAACAACCCCAGACGAAGTCTCCCGGATTTTCTCAAAACCGGAGCAGTTCTCCCTGTCCATAAATGATTTCGCCGCTGTTCCTCTCCTTTTGCGCGAACCGGGCAGCGGCTCCCGGGATCTCTTGGACAGGCTGTTCCACCGGGAGAAGATCAGTCCCGTCATTGCCGCTGAAAGCTCCAGCACCCAGGCTCTCGTCGAACTGGCTCTGCGGGGCCAGGGCGTAGTCTTCCTTCTGTCCTCCGCCGCCAGAGCATATACCGACGCCGGTTCCCTGATCCTGCTGCCCATCGAGAGCGCCGACCTGACCCGCCGCTACTCGCTGTTTTACCATCGGCAGAAATATCTGACGGACAGCATGAGGTGCTTTCTGGAATATCTGAAATCCTGCTTTCCCTGTCAATGACAGATTTTGACCACCTCATACGGTTAAAGCCCAATGAGCCATAACCGTTCTCATTACACATCTGATCTGTAAAAAAATCGCCATAGCCCCGCAATGTGACGGCTATGGCGATTTCAATATTTTACGATACTTCAGATCTGAAAACAGCTCCCGCCCACAAACTCCCGGCAGATGCTGTTTCCCGGCAGCTTCTCGCTGCTGACGCCCAGAAAATAATCCAGGAACTTCAAAAGCCGGGCAGCCTCATTGTAGGACAGGTCCTCCGGGCCGATGCGGAACAATAAGGGCTCCGCGAACTGCTTTAAGACAGACAGCTCATAAACCAGAGCGGAATTGAACATCACATCCGCCTCCTCCTGGAATGGGAAGATATACTGCTCCTCCCCCCGGCGCACGGAGGGCCACATCTGGATGGTGTAGGAGGCGTCCATCCCCCGGGTGGCCGCGTCCCTGACAATCCGGCGGATCGTACGGTTATCCGTGGAGGGAATCCGATTATGAGAATCCACATTCAGGCTGGTCAGCGCGCTGATATAAATCTTGAATTTGCTCTCCGAAGGCAGCGTATATGACAATTTGTCATTCAGGCCGTGAATCCCCTCCAGCACCAGAATGTCGTCCGGCCCCAGCTTCAGCCGCTTTCCGTTGTATTCCCGGCAGCCGGTAATGAAATTGAAGGTGGGAAGCTCCACCTCCCGGCCGCTTAAGAGGGCGATCATATCCTGATTGAACAGCTCCACATCCAGGGCCTCCAGGCATTCATAATCAGGCTTTCCCTCCTCATCTAACGGCGTATCCTTCCTGTTTAAAAAATAATCGTCCAGCGCGATAGGATGAGGTTTCTTGCCAATGGTACGAAGCTGAATGGAAAGCCGGTGGCTGAAGGTCGTTTTGCCGGAACTGGACGGTCCCGCGATCATGACGAAGCGCACGCCCTCCCTGGCCGCGATCATCTGAGCGATCTGGGCGATTTTTCGCTCCTGCTCCGCCTCCTGCACCAGAATCAGGTCACTGATGTTGCCCTCACAGATTTTGTCATTCAGGTCACTCACCGTCTCAATGCCCACCTGCTCATACCACTGATGCGTTTCCTCAAGCGTAGCCTCCAACCGGGGCCGGGGCTGATAGGGGATGAGCGTATCCATATCCTCCCTGGCGGGCAGCACCAGAAAGAAACCTCCCTTTCCCGCCACAAGGTCAAAGCTGCCGATCTGGGCAAGCTCCTCCAGGCACGGGCCGTAATAATAGTCATAATATCCGTTCAGGCTGCGCAGGTTGATGCCCCCGCCCCGGCGGTATCTGAAGAGCCTGGCGATCTCATCCAGCTTCTCTTCCTTCATCAGCTTTATGGCCTCTTCCCGCGGAAAATGGATGGTCTCGACCCTGGCCCCCGTATTGCAGTACGCGAGCATTCTCTCCCTGATCCTGTTTAACAGCTCCTGATCAAAGGCCTTTCCGCTTTTATTTCTCACAAAGTAAGAATTGCCGATGGTATAATCCACAAAACAGCTCCGGGAGGCGTTGTAATCCACCACATCCGCTACAGCCCGGCACAGAAGCAGAATAACAGCGCTGACGTAGGCCCGGTATTCACTTGCGGTGTAGGTTCTTTTTTCCATTGAAATCTCTCCTTAATATATTCATATCCGCTTCCTTATCCTTCACGGGACGCCCTACGGGTGCCTCCACATACGCAATCTCGCCCGCTTCGCGTGCTTTCCCGCCCCTTACAGGGCTAAGATTGCTTATACGTACCAGAACGGCTCCTCTTCCTTTGCCATAATGACCGTCAGCTGGGGCAGCATCCGGGCGAGATAATCCTTCATATATGGTTTAAATAATTTTTCTATTCCGAAATGTCCGGCATCGATCACATTCACTCCCTGGGCCATCAGATCAATGCCAGTGTGATGGTCGATATCCCCCGTAACAAACACATCGGCGCCGCTCTTCACCGCGTCGGCAGCCAGATCCTTTCCGCTGCCGGGGCAGACAGCCACCGTGCAGCAGATATCAGCTCCATCTCCAAAGACCTTTACCTTCTCCACATGAAACGCCCTTTTTACCGACAACGCCACATCCCGAAGCGGCATGGGCTCCATCAGCTGTCCGACCCTGCCGATGCCCTCGGTGGCAATCTCATCCTCATAGGTCACCTGCAGCACCTGGGAATTCAGAAGCTCCAGACGCTCCGCCGCCTCGTCTGCCATACCCATCACGTCAAAATTAGTGTGCATGGCATAGACACAAATGTCCGCCTGCAAAAGCTCCACGATCCGGTTCTGAAAGACGTCCCCGCTGGTGACCCTCTTCAGAGGCCTGAAAATCATCGGATGATGGCTGACGATCATATCCGCGTCCTCACGTACCGCCTGATCAATGATGTCCTCTGTCACATCCAGGCAAAGCATCACCTTTTCCACATTTTTTTCCTGTCGGCCCACAAGCAGTCCCACATTGTCCCAATCTTCAGCAAAACTGACAGGTGAGAGCTGCTCCAGCCACTGCGTAATCTCTTTACACGTCATCGTTTTTGCCCTTCTCTTTCGTAGTTGTCTGTTGTTTCCATTGGATTTGCCGTCTGTAATTACAGACCGAAGCTCTTCAGGAGCTGTCACAAAATAACATTCACGTATCAGCCAGCGCAGGATGGGTATATTATTTCATGGCAATTCCTTAATATTCTATTCGCTTTTTCGTTTCATTATTCCCGTACTGCTGCATGACTTCGAATTTTATCAGTCATTCCGTGTATTCGCTGCACTTCATCTGTAAACTGCCCATCTCAGTGCTTTCGTACACAGAATTTATTCTGCAAAGCTTCCTCCGTTTTCCCTGCTGACCTTTGATATCTGTAACAGCACCGTCTCAATTTCCTCAATTTCTATTTTCAGTTGAATAAACCTTTCCCGCGCCCTTTCCGCAGTGCTGTTTTGCACCTCAGCCTGCGCTTCGCACTTTATTTTCATCTGATAATGAAGGAAATCCTGCAAAATTCCCGGATTTCTCTGCTTCTCCAGACTCCCATAGGCCAGTTCTTCTTCCGACGGCGTCTCTTCCCGGCCGGGCACAGCCAGAAACAGGGGATAATATTTTCCCGTTTTCCTTCCGCCGCCATCCTGCTCAAATACAATATCCTCCTGCTCAATATGCCAGCCCAGCTCATACACAAAGCGGCGCACCGCGCCGATATCCGACTGGGGCTGAAGGAGCGCCCCCTTCATGGAGGCTGTCACCCTGGGATGATCCGACATGATCTTCATCACCAGCTTACCGCCCATGCCGGCACAGACGAAGAAATCCGCTTCCCCCGGCGACACCTTTTTTAGGCCATCCGAGAGACGAAGCTCCATCCGCTCTTCCATGCCAAAAAGCCTGGCATTTTCCGCCGCCCTCTCCAATGGTCCCCGATTGACGTCCATGGCAATCATATGATGAGCCTTTTTTTGCTGTAAAAGATAAATGGAGAGATAGCCGTGATCGCAGCCGATATCACAGACTGTATCATAAAAAGGAATCATATCCGCAGCCGCCTTCAGCCGCTTCGGCAATAAGTTCTCAATCCTTCCCTGCACAAAGCATCCCTCCGCATATTTCTCCATCAGCCATCCTCATAGTTCTCCATCCAATAGCTGACCAGCAGGTCTACCGCCTTCTCGTAGCTGAGCACCCCGTCGCTCTGCCCGTTGGCCTTCAGATAAGTGTCGTTTACCTGGTCGGACACCTCCGAGAGTACGCCCTCATGGGTATTCCAGAACGCGGTGTTTTCTGTCAGGTCAAGCTGCGCCTTCTCCGACAAAAGCTCACGCACCTCGCTAAAATCCGCCCGGCTGGCGTCATACAGCGCGTTGGTGCATTGAATCCACGCCAGCATATAGCCACTGTAACAAAAATCCGCGTTCTCCGAGCCGGTGCACGCCAGAAAGGCGATAAAATTGGCCTCCTGCTCCTGCATAAAGCCCCACAGATGGGAAAGCTCATGGCACATGGAATAGGGAATATTGTAAGCCGTCATCTCCCGGTTGTAGTTGGCCTCGATGGTCAGCGGCGAATACACCCCTGTCAGGCTCAGCAAAGATAATATTTTGGAAAATGTCACTGGCTTCGGCGTCGGATAGCTGCCTGACAAAAGCGGATATGTATCGCCCAGTTCTTCCATGGCTTGCGCCGCCAGCTGGCCGGTTCCGTATTGCGTTAAGGACAGCTGCATGATGCCGTCCTCATCCCGCTCCACCAAAACGGAATATTCATTGACCTTCTGGGTCAGCCACAGGCAGGTTTCCTTCAACTCCGTCAACGTATATTCCTTCATTTCGATACCGGCGCTGTCCGTAAAAGAGGTCCTCTGATAGTTGATGCCACTGCATGCCACGAACAGGAACCAGAGCACTGAGGCCGCCAGCAGAAATCTCACACATTGAAAGTGCCTGTGCCGCACCGCCAGCACCAGACTTCCCACCGCCCAGATAATCAGCAGATAAAGTACAAATTCCGCCACAGAAAACGGAAACACTCCAAAAACCGTACCGGCCACAGCCGTCCACCACCGGAACACATGTGCCGCCCACCAGTCCGAAAAGCCTGCCACCCGCCAGGCGCAGGCCAATAACGTCCAGGATAATAGCTGCAGGGCAATGATGATTATTGCTGCTTTGGTCACCTTTATTGTCTTTGCTGTTTTTGATTCTTTTGTCACTTTTGCCACTTTTATTACTTTTGCTGTTTTGGTCTTTTTTATCATAGGCAGATTTCCGAAGCGAAGCACGCACAGATTTATGAAGCCGGTATTTTCAGTTTAAACCTTAATTTCCCACAAATACTTTATCACCAGCCGCGACTTCCCTGAAGCAATCACTCCGCCTTTATCAACGGATACCTTCCGTAAGTCTCATTATCATTCCATTCATCAATAGATACTACATCCACACTCTCTATCAGCCGTTTCCCGTTTCCTATATTTTTCTGCAGTACAAACGGCAGCTTTTCCTTCAACAAATTACGCAGTCTTTTGCGCGTCACAACATCGCCATTGGGATACTCCAGTATGTAAACATATTTCACAGGTTTCGTTTTATTCAATAATGCCAGATAATGCAAAGAATCAAAAAACTTTTTGGCCGCGGTATCCACCTTTTTATTGTCCAATGGCTGAAAAGCGGATGGATTCGCCCCTCCCGGAATACTGGCATTTTTGTACTCGACCAGAAACAGGTCGTCCGCACTCTCAACCACAAAATCGACATCATTGATATGAAGCCCCGCGTTCCTGTATGCCTGATGCATCTGATCCGCAGCCCAGACCGCATTTGTGCAGTCCAGGCAATAAACTCCATTTTCTTCCATCAGAATATCTGCCATTGAAATACCTCACTGTGCATAAACCTCATCCAGCAGCTTACTGTCCGCGATAATCAGATGATTGGGGCGCAGATCCTCCAGGCGATACGCCGACTGTCCAAATACCGTCCTCCCGGAATCTTCCGCCCAGGCATTTGTCTCCATTACTCTGTCAGCTTCATCAATGCTACCTAAATACAAATTGTGATACATTACCTGTTCTTTCCTTTCACGGCGTATCTCAAGATATTTGGCAAAATTATAATTATGCGTGGCGGCAAAAATCTGAACGCCATTCTTTTCAAGCTCGAGCAGGATCTCCGCCACAAGGGCATATAATTCCGGATTCAGATTTGCCTCCGGCTCATCCCAGAGAAGAATGGTACCATTCTCCAGCAGCCCGTTTCTGATCAGCTTCCAGAGCAGTCCAAGCTTGCGCAATCCTTCCGCCTCCAGTGAAAATTCAATTTTCCTTCCATCACTTTTCTGCACATAAAAACAATCGTCTTCCTGAATTACGGTGCCTTCAATGACATTACTGATTTTTTGCAAAACACCCTGCATGGCAGACGGAATCACTCTCGCCTCGGGCAGGGACGCGTTCACCACGATATCCAGCTGAGTACCGTCAAAAGGCATGTTATATTTTTCATTTAACGCCAGAAAGCCTTTGGAATGAGAAAGCATTTCCATCGTTGGAATAAAAACAGACTGAATATTTAATCCGAGCCAGTCTTCATAATTGACAATACCATTGTGAGATAAGCTTTCCTCAAAACAGTGTCTGCCATCTGAAATCTTATAACCGCAATAGTCGTTACTGCGTTCCGAATTCTTCAGGGCCTCCTGATTTTTCAGATTATTTGAAAAATAATGCAGAAAATTTTTTGTCTTTCCGGCTGTCGTCCTTTCAACGGAAAACTGAGCGGCAGCATAAATCATCTTCAGAATTGTGGTCTTTCCTACGCCATTTTCGCCGATCAGAACATTAATGCCATCGCAAAAATTCAGCCGGAAGCTGTCATGCAGCGTATTGCCATTTTGAAGTTCTTTTACCCGATAAGTTCCATTATCCTTTCGCAGATGACGCTTGAAAATCATTACATTCATAATTTCAATCGACTTGATGGCCATTCTGACTTCTCCTTAAACCGTTCAATCCAGATAATCCTTCAGCTTTCTGCTCCTGGAAGGATGGCGGAGTTTTCTGAGCGCCTTCGCCTCAATCTGGCGGATACGCTCACGGGTGACATTGAACTCCTTGCCCACCTCCTCTAAGGTGCGGGCCTTGCCGTCGTCCAGGCCGAAGCGCAGGCGAAGCACCTTCTGCTCCCTCTCTGTCAGGGTCTGCAGGACCTCATCCAGCTGCTCCTTTAACAGAGTGTTGGCGGCCGCCTCGGCGGGCACGGGCACATTCTCATCCTGAATGAAATCCGCCAGATGGCTGTCCTCCTCCTCGCCGATGGGAGTCTCCAAGGAAACCGGCTCCTGACTGATCTTGATAATCTCCCGGACGCGCTCCACGGGCATATCCATCTCCGCAGCGATCTCTTCCGGGGTAGGCTCCCGCCCCAGATCCTGCAGCAGCTGCCTGCTGACGCGGATCAGCTTGTTGATGGTCTCCACCATGTGGACAGGAATACGGATGGTCCTGGCCTGGTCGGCGATGGCGCGGGTGATGGCCTGGCGGATCCACCAGGTAGCGTATGTGGAGAACTTATAACCCTTGCGGTAGTCAAACTTCTCCACCGCTTTGATCAGGCCCAGATTTCCCTCCTGAATCAGGTCAAGGAAGAGCATGCCGCGGCCCACGTAGCGCTTGGCGATACTGACCACCAGGCGCAGATTAGCCTCAGCCAGACGCTTTTTGGCCTCCTCGTCGCCCTCCTCCATCCTTTTGGCCAGCTCAATCTCCTCCTCCGCGGTCAGAAGGGGAACCTTGCCGATTTCCTTTAAATACATCCTGACCGGGTCCTCCGTGCTGACGCCGTCCGGCACGGTCAGATCAATATTCTCTATGTCGACGGTCTCCTCGTCGTTGAGCAGAATGTCCTCGTCGATCATGTCCATGTCGTCGTCCGCGGGAATCCGAAGCACATCGATCCCGCTGCGCTCCAGACTCTCCGCCACCCGGTCCAGCTGCTCCGGGGTTAAATTCAGCTCGGCCATAAACTCGGCCACTTCCGTGAATTCCAGTATGTTCTTTTTGGATTTGCCCAGGGCTAACAGCGCCTTGACCTTCTCCTCGTACTTTGCCATTGTGTTTTCGTCCATGATGGTCCATCCTTCCATTATTTAAATAGTATAAGCTTACGTAAAAAGAATATGCACTTTGGGAAGCTCTTCCAGAGCGCGCTTTGCGGCAATAAGCTGATTTAAAGCATTGATGTCCGTCCCCTGTTTCTCCGCGTAATATTCACAGCTGCCCTGCTTCACCGCGTACAGGATCTCCTTCAGCGCCTTTTCCTTCTGCTGCGGATTGTCAATTCCCTCCAGCCGGGTATGAAAAATCGACGCCGCCAGCCGCTGCTCCTCCTCATCCTCAAACCGGGAAATGATGCCGGCAGGGTCGCAGCGGCCCTGCTCAAGCTCCCCGAAAAGGAGCTCCGCCACCCGGCGGTAAAACTCATCCGTGAAATCCGCGGGCTGTATGTACTTTTTGATTTTATCGTAGATTTCCGGCTCGTCGGTGATCCAGGTGAGCAGCGTGCGCTGGGTCTTTTTGCGGTTATCCTCCGCGGTCTGTTTTTTCCCTGCCGTGCTCCTTGGACGCTCCACGGGCTTCACCTGCCCTCCCGCGGCCGCCAGATTTCTCACCATCCGCCGCAAAAGCTGGGGATCAATATAATATTCCCTGGCAGTGGCTGAAAGATAATTCTCCCGCTCAATCTCGTTCTCAATCGCGGAAAGCCTGCGGGCAAGCTCCATCTCAAATTTTGTCTTCTGCGCCGGATCCTCCGTCTGAAAGCCCCGCCGCAAAATCCGGATTTCAAATAAAAACCCGTCCTCCGCCTTCTGAATCCTCTCCTGAAACGCCTCCTGCCCCAGATTCTTAATAAACTCATCCGGATCCTTACAGGGCTCCAGATTGATCACCCTCCCGGACAGTCCGGCCTCCTTTAAAATACCGATGGCCCGAAGCGCCGCGTTCACTCCCGCGCCGTCGCTGTCGTAGGCTAACAGCACCTCCTGGGCGTAGCGCCGAATCAGGGAAGCCTGTCCTGAGGTAAAGGCCGTTCCCAGAGAGGCGACCGCCTGTGTGAAGCCCGCCTGGTGCATGGCGATCACGTCCATGTACCCTTCGCAGAGAATCAGATTCCCCGACCGGCTGGTCCGGGCATAATTGAGTCCGTACAGATTGCGGCTCTTATCAAAAACGGGCGTTTCCGGGCTGTTCAGATACTTGGGCTTTCCGTCTCCCATGACCCGGCCGCCGAAGCCGATGACCCGGTGGTTGATATCCATGATGGGAAACATGACCCGGTTCCAGAATTTGTCATGAAATCCCCTGTTCTCATCATAGGCGCACAGTCCCGCCTCTGTCAGCAGCTCATCGCTGTATCCCTTCTCTCTCAGATAAGCGGTCAGATCCGCAGGCGTCTTATGGGAAAAGCCCAGGCCAAAATGTTTGATGGTCTCCTCCGACAGGCCCCTGCCGCTCAGATACTCATAACCCTGCCGCCCTCCCGGGGTGCGGAGCTGATGGCAGAAATACCGGGCCGCCTCCTTATTGATCTGCAGCAAAAGCGCCCTCCTGCTCTGTTTCTTACGGCTTTCCCCGGAATCCTCCTCCTCAGGAAGCGTCACTCCCGCCCGCTCGGCCAGATACCGCAGCGCCTCCTGAAAGGTGTAATTTTCATAATTCATGACAAAGGTAATCACATTGCCGCCGGCGCCGCAGCCGAAGCAGTAATACATCTGTTTCTGCCCGGACACGGAGAAGGACGGGCTCTTTTCATTGTGAAAAGGACACAGCCCAAAATAAGAGCTTCCCCGCTTCTGCAGCTTCACTGAGGCGCCGATGACGTCCACAATGTCATTCTTTGTCCTGACTTCCTCTATAATCTCCTCTGAATAATACACGTTTCCCCTCTTTCGCCCCGGCATGCCCCGGAGCGCTTCTCTCGCAGTATCTCTATGTAAGATCTGCAGGCTGTTCACCGCTCCGCCTTCTCACTGCGCCGCGGCTTCCTGCCCCCGCATTTTCACCCCGGCCTGTGCCGCTGCCCGCTCACATGAAGCCGCGTTCTCTACCCCTGCCAGGACCTGGGGATATACAGCTTCTGGAAAGTAGTGATGGCAAACTTGTCGCTCATACTGGCCACATAATCGCAGACCACAGCCTCCTTCGGCTCCCCCTCCAGATACGCGTTCAGAATATACTCCGGGAGCTCCTGCAAATGCTCCAGATAATACGCGTACAGGGCTTCGATCATCTTCTCCGCCTTGAGCTCGTCCGCCTTGACCACCGGATTCACATACACCTCCCGGTACATGAAGGCCCTGAGCGCCATCATATTCTCCTCTGTCTCCGGCGACATGACAATATCCGGCTTTCCCTCGGAGTTTGAAATAATATCATGCACCATCCGGTCCAGCCTGGCGCTGCCGGTGTCCCCTAAGACTCTGCGGATCTCCACCGGAATATTGCTCTCCTTTAAAACCCCCGCCCGGACCGCGTCGTCCATATCGTGGTGAATATAGGCAATCTTGTCAGAGAGCCGGACAATCTTTCCCTCCAGCGTAGAAGGCTTCCCGGCTGTCTGATGGTTGCGGATGCCGTCCCGCACCTCATAGCTTAAGTTCAGCCCCCGGCCATCCTGCTCCAGCTTTTCCACCACGCGCACGCTCTGCTCGCTGTGGACAAAGCCGCAGGGGGAAACTCTGTTCAGCGCCCGCTCCCCGGCGTGGCCAAAGGGCGTATGCCCCAGGTCGTGGCCAAGCGCGATGGCCTCCGTCAGGTCCTCATTCATGCGCAGCGCCTTGGCGATGGTGCGGGCAATCTGGGAGACCTCCAGGGTGTGAGTCAGACGGGTCCGGTAATGGTCGCCGTTGGGCGTCAGAAAAACCTGGGTCTTGTCCTTCAGCCGCCGGAAGGACTTGCAGTGAAGGATGCGGTCCCTGTCCCTCTGATAAGCGGGGCGGATATCGCAGGGCTCCTCCTCCCTCTCCCTGCCCTTGCTTTCGCAGCTGAGAGAGGCGTAAGGGCTCAGATATTCCTTTTCTCTTTGCTCCAGCCGTTCTCTGATCGACGTGTCATAATCCGCCATCTTCGTCTCCTCAAAACTTTCTCTGACTGATTATTCTACACAAAGTCCTCAAAATCCTCTTTTCAATTTGAAAAAATATTTTTTTTGCAAAAATTTCATCAAAAAATAAAAGACTTCTCTTCCCACTGCCTTGACAGCGGATACCACTTTTTTTATAATTCAAAAGAAGAATTATGGTGTTAGTCATAATGTGTTCACATTTTTGCAATAAACTGATAACCATATATTTTTCAATTCGGATATCACTATGCATAAAAGTCAGGTTGTATAATAACCATACTCTTATCCGTGCACGCCCGTGAGGTGTGCCTTGTGTAAGCACGACACGAGCCTGGCTATTGACAACACTTTTACAATAAAAACGCAGCAGTCTCCGGCTTCCTGGCAATGCCCGGACACTGTGAAAGGAGAACAGCTTGAACACCCTGGATCATTTAAGCACACTGGAAGCGGAGGCCATCTACATTATGAGAGAGGTCGCCGCCGAATGCGAAAAA
Organism: Lachnospiraceae bacterium; assembly: GCA_021203305.1. Classification (GTDB taxonomy): domain Bacteria; phylum Bacillota; class Clostridia; order Lachnospirales; family Lachnospiraceae; genus RGIG6307. The sequence continues at coordinate 11,986 of JAJQBK010000005.1, read as the reverse complement.
CCGGTGATGCTCTACTCCATCGGCAAGGACAGCTCCGTGATGCTGCACCTGGCACGGAAGGCTTTCTATCCGGAGAATCCTCCATTTCCCTTCCTTCACATCGACACCACCTGGAAATTCCATGAAATGATAGAATTCCGCGACGCCATGGCGTCAAAGTACGGCCTGGACATGCTGGTCTACACCAACGAGGAGGGCGTGCGTGAGGGGATTAATCCCTTCGACCACGGCGCGGCCTACACAGATATTATGAAAACACAGGCCCTGAAACAGGCTCTGAAAAAATACGGCTTTACCGCGGCCTTCGGCGGCGGGCGGCGGGATGAGGAGAAATCCCGGGCCAAGGAGCGCATTTTTTCCTTCCGCAACACCGAGCAGACCTGGGATCCCAAGAACCAGCGCCCGGAAATGTGGAAGCTGTACAACACCAGAATCCACAAGGGCGAGAGCATCCGGGTCTTCCCTCTGTCCAACTGGACCGAGGCCGACATCTGGCAGTATATCCAGAGGGAAAATATTGACATCGTCTCCCTGTATTTCGCCAAGGAAAGGCCCTGCATCGAGCGGGACGGCAATATCATTATGGTGGACGACGACCGCTTAAAGCTCCGCCCCGGCGAGAAGATCGAATATAAAAAAATCCGCTTCCGCACCCTGGGCTGCTATCCGCTGACCGGCGGCATGGAGTCCGACGCGGACACCCTGGACAAGATCATCGCGGAAACTCTGGGCGCTGTCTATTCCGAGCGGACCAGCCGGGTCATCGACCACGAGGCGGCCGGCAGCATGGAGCGCCGCAAAAGGGAGGGCTATTTTTAGATGAAAGACCTGTTAAAATTTCTGACCTGCGGCAGCGTGGACGACGGCAAGAGCACCCTCATCGGCCACATGCTCTACGATACCAAGCAGCTCTACGCCGACCAGAAGCAGGCCCTGGAGCTGGACAGCAAGGTGGGCAGCCGGGACGGGCAGATCGACTACTCCCTCCTGCTGGACGGGCTGATGAGCGAGCGGGAGCAGGGCATCACCATCGACGTGGCCTACCGCTATTTCAAGACCGCGGAGCGCAGCTACATCGTGGCGGACGCCCCGGGCCATGAGGAATATACCAGAAATATGGCCGTAGCCGCCTCCTTCGCCCAGCTGGCCGTGATTCTGATCGACGCCTCCAAGGGCGTGCAGATTCAGACAAAGCGCCACACCCGCATCTGCTCTCTCATGGGCATCCGGGACTTTGTGTTCGCGGTCAACAAGATGGATATGGTGCGCTATGACCACAAACGTTTTAAAGAAATCACCAACACCATTCAGCAAATGACCAGATCCTTCCCGGTGGACAGCCTGGCTATCATCCCCGTATCGGCCACCGTGGGGGACAATATTACCACAAATTCCGCCCGCATTTCCTGGTATCACGGGCCCTCGCTCTTAGAATACCTGGATCAGGTGGAGATCGCTGAGACCATCGACAAGGACTTTACCATGCCGGTGCAGAGGGTCTGCCGCCCCAACCTGAATTTTCGGGGCTATCAGGGGCAGATTGAGAGCGGCGTCATCCATGTGAACGATGAGATCAAAAGCCTGCCCAGCGGCGAGACCGCCAAGGTCGTAGACATTCTGTGCGGCTTTGACCATGTGGACCGGGCCGTCTCCGGCCAGCCGGTGACTCTCCAGCTCAACCGGGAAATCGATATTTCCAGAGGCTGTGTGCTGGTGATGGGCAAGGGACATCCCATCAGCAAGGACTTCACCTGTACCCTGCTGTGGATGGATGAGACCCCGATGATTCCCGGCATCAATTATATTTTAAAGCTGGGCACCAAAATGACCAACGCCACCGTCATGGACATCCAGCACAAGATTGATATCCACACCGGCAGCCACATTCCGGCGGACAAGCTTTACAAAAACGAAATCGCCGAATGCAGCATGGTGGTCTCTGACAAAATTATCCTGGATACCTTCGAAGCGAGCCACACCATGGGCGAGCTGATTTTAATCGACCAGGTCACCCACAGGACCTGCGCCTGCGGCACCGTGAAGACCACCACCGCCGGCTACGGCGACCTGTTCTGGCAGAATTTTGATATTACCAGGGAAACCCGCTCCATGAATCTGGGGCAGAAGCCTCTGACCATCTGGTTTACCGGCCTTTCCGGCTCCGGCAAATCCACCCTGGCCAACGCCCTGGAAAAGCGGCTTTATTCCATGAATAAGCACACCATGGTGCTGGACGGCGACAATATCCGTCTGGGCTTAAACCGGGATCTGGGCTTTTCCGAGGGCGACCGGATTGAGAATATCCGCCGCATCGCCCAGGTGGCGAAGCTGATGAACGACGCCGGCCTGATTGTGCTGACCGCGTTCATCTCCCCCTACCTCAGGGATCGGCTGAGTGCCCGCCAGATCATCGGCGACTCCTTCATCGAGGTGTATGTGAACACGCCCCTGGAGGAGTGCGAGAGCCGGGATACCAAGAATCTGTACCGCAAGGCCCGCCGGGGCGAGATCAAGGATTTCACAGGTATCAGCAGCCCCTATGAGGCGCCTCAGGCGGCGGAAATCGTGGTGGAAACCGTGGGACGCTCCGTGGAGGACAGCGTCAACGATATTCTGGAGAAACTCAGGCCTTACCTGGATCATCCGTTCTGATGAGCCGATCTGTTTTGCCGGTCTGAATTTTGCCGGTCTGTAGTTTCGCGGATCAGCCGTCTTCGCCGCCGGATCTGTGCCGCTGCTTTTCCGGGCTCTGATTCGGACAGGATTTTATATCGGAGGAATTCTATGGAGCCGTCATTTATATGCATTGGATTTCAGAAATGCGGAACCACGTCTCTTTATGATTTATTCAAAAAAAATAAAAACGTCTACCTCACCGAGGACGTGAAGGAGCCCATGTATTACCGGGTGCCCTTCATGCGGCGGTTTCTGGGGCGGAGATGGTACTGTCAGCGATATTTCGGCCATTATGTGGAGGCCGTGTTAGGCAAAACCGACAATACCTGTGAGGTAGGCCTGATCACGGGAAGGCGTGGGCATGGGGACGATACCGGTTCCGGCTCCGCGGCCCGCCATTCTGAAAGTGGAGCCGACGGCGCTTCCCGCGATTTATCGTCCCGCGCATCCGATATTTCTGCAAAAGCAGAAGGTTCAGGCGCCGCGACAGGCCGCCATAAGCTGATTGCCGGGGAGATCAACGCCGGCCTTGGCTACAAAAACTGCGCCAAATGGGTAGGAAAGGATTTCGCGCCCAACACAAAGCTGGTCTTCATGATGCGCGACCCGGCCGACCGCTGCTATTCCGCCTACAAATATTTCCTGGCGCTGGGCTTTCTGCCCGTGTCCGCCGTGGCCTACGACTTAAGGCACGGCCACGCCGAGGGCTTTGACCACTACGTTCGCTCCGTTCTCTGCCAAAAAGACCACCGGCGGGAAATCATGAAAAAGCGTTTCAAATACATGTGCTTCTCCCAGGGAAATTACGCAACCATCATCAAAGAGTATCTGCGTTATTTTCCCAGGGCAAATATGAAATTCGTGTTTTTTGAGGATTTCGTGACGGATCAGGAGACCGTGACAAAGGACATCATGCGTTTTCTGGGAATCCCGGAGGATGAGGACATGGTATTTCCGGTCAAGAGCAATGAGACAAATTTCTGTGCCATTACGCCCCTCTCTCCCCTGTTTTTAAAGATCATGCAGGCGATATATTATCTTTTCTTTGAGTTTCTGAGCCTGGGGCGGCGTTGCCCTGTGTTTTTCAGCGGATTCATGAATTTCTATGACTGGTCCATGGAACACATGACCCGGCCGGACACCGGCAATGAGAAAATGTTTCCAAAAACAAGAGAGCTTTTAAACCGTTACTACCGCCGCCAGATCGAGCAGGTGGAGGAGCTGACCGGGCGCAGGGCGCCGCGGCGCTGGGGCAGGACAGAATAAGCAGCACGCCCTGCCTCCGGTGCATTGACCCCGGAGCCGAGCTTCGCAATGGTACCCAGCTCCGCGTAACGGTGTGAAATTTCAAAAAGTCCTTGACTTTTGCAATATGGAATAGTATTATAATTTTTGCTTGTTTAAGCGTGCGGAAGTGCTGGAATTGGCAGACAGGCCAGACTAAGGATCTGGTGGCGGTTACGTCGTGAGGGTTCAAGTCCCTTCTTCCGCAGAAAGAATTGACAGTCGCTGGCAGATCGGCGACTGTTTTTTTACCTGAAAATAAGGGCTTTTGAGTTATTCATTTTCTCCATAATATGGTTCTTTACTAATCCTTCTCCATTTTTCATACATGTGCTCATGATTCTTTTTAATGTATCTTTGCCATATCATGTTTGTTAACCGTACCCCAACGAGCTATCTCAGTATCACCATTTGCATAAACAAATAATTTCGCCGACCCGGCTTCTGATAATTGTTTATCGCTTGCGTGTACATGCATTGCCTCCACTATACACTTGTCAGTGAAGTAAAGGGAATAACCGGCTATAATGTCGTCAGTATATTTAGGCATAAGCATACCTTTCTTTTATTTCGTCATATATCAACTCCTGATTTCTTTTTACAGCATCAACCGCCCTCTTTAACAGCGTACTGCTCATGTTTGAGTATGTTATGCTAAAATCAGACAGATTTACTAAGGCTCTGGCATTAGTATTTTTCATGTTCACAACAAGAATCTGCTCCGCATTAGCGCTGTTACGCCTATACATCAAAGCCATGTTATCAGAAACCATTAAACTCTTATCTATTAGTTCTGCCCTGCTCAATTTTTCCATTTTTGGTTCTCCTATCTCTATGTCTGATATTGATTTTATAATTGCCTCTACATCATACTCGTAGTCTCCAAATACATCCCGCAGGTCTATATAATCCTCTTCTATCCAGTTTTCATCTTCCGTCTTAAATTCTGTGTCCACAGATATACACCCATCTGAATAGTCGTATATCTTTATAAATCGTATTAATGACCAGGGTCCCATATATTGTATATGCATTTTATCTAACTGCACATGTACTTGTGTTCCTTTATTATACAAATATAATGTACTCATCTTCTTCCAGATTCCCTAAAAGCAAAAAATTTATTTATAACCTTATACTCTACAGTTTTACGGAATGTTCAACTTGTCTTTCACACAAACATTTTACTAAGGCTTTCGACTAATTTCAATACACTTTCCGGAATTAAATCGTCCACGCCGACTATTTTCACGGTCAGACATAGCAAAAACCCGGCACTACGCCGGGTTCTCAATGGTCTATTCTTTTGGATGCATCTGTCTTACATCTTACGAACGCATATTGTGAATATTCGCTCCATTTCCTCATAATCACACAGGAAAGATTTTTTGCTTGCTTTTATCATATCCTCGCTGTTTATCTTAGCGAAATTTACGATATAGCCATTATGCAATGCCAATGACCGTATAAACTCACGCTGGCTTCTGCCGTTTCCCTCCCGAAAAGGATGCAGGGCATTAATTTCAGAGAAATAATACGCAAGACGTTTTATAAATACCTCTTCCGCAAGCCCAACCAGATAATTTTCACTCTTAAGGCCTCTAAAGATTATTTCCGCCTGAGATTCTATATATTTCACATTACAGAACATATTCTCTTTCGCAATATCAACCGTCCGAACCTTCCCTGCCCATTCATAGACATCCTGAAAAATATATCCGTGAATACTCTGCAAATGCTCAAAGTCAAATTTGCCAATAACTGGCTTGTCAAGAAGCTCCGACAATCGCAGCATGGTCAGCCTGCGTTCAAAATCATGCAGCTTATCCATATCCCTGATGTCCAATTTATTCACCAGGACATCAGAATTTGGATAGCAATATATTCTGTCCGCCATATCATACCTCGTTCAGAATTCTCTGCCTCGCTTCGTCAGTCGTTAGTTTCCCTGATCTGATTTCCTTAAGCATATCAAGATCGTCAGATGTCAGAGCCATCCCCTCCATTTTCAGTGTGGCGTCTATTTCATTGATTGCCTCTGTTGTAGTATAAACCTCCCTGCTGACCTTTACGCTGAAAGGAATTCCACCCTGTATGATTAATTGCTTCAAAGCCATATTAATATAAGTGGACATATTGAGCCCCAGTGTATCAAGGATATCATTCGCTGTAGTTTTCACGCTTTTAGGCGTTCTCGCCTGTACCAGATCCATTGCTTCCATCGTAAGCACCTCGCTTTCATTGCAATGATATTATAATACACTATATACACGATGTCAATTTCAAATATAAATGAGCAGCCAAAGGAAGTTACTTTTCACGGAGTGCTGAAAAGTAGCCTTCCTCTACGAGACGGGAAAAAGTTACTGTCTTCCCATTGACTTTCTCACAGGTCTCACCTAAAATGAGACCGGCAGTACAAAACTTACGCAATAAACGGGGAGGAATTTTCCATGACAGATTCTACCATCGCCTTTATCGGGCTGGGACTCATCGGCGGCTCCATTGCCAGAGGACTCAAGCGGACTCATCCTGAAATCACCATCAAGGCATATATGAGGACACGCTCCAGACTGGAGCAGGCCAGAGCGGACGGCGTCATTGACGTGATCATGGACGGGGTCGGGGAAGGACTCGCGGACTGCGATCTGATTTTCCTGTGCGCGCCGGTGGAGTACAACGCGGCCTACCTCACCCAGATTCGTCCTTACTTGAAAGAAGGCGCTCTCATCACTGACGTGGGAAGCACCAAAACGGACATTCACCAGGAGGTCAGCCGCCTGAATATGGAAAAGGTCTTTGTCGGCGGTCATCCCATGGCCGGTTCCGAGAAAACCGGCTACGAAAACGCCTCCGATCATCTGCTGGAAAACGCTTATTATATCATTACCCCGACTGCCCAGAGCCGGCAGGAGGATATCGACCGGCTGGTGGATGTTGCCGGATGTATCGGCTCCATCCCGGTAGTTCTGGATTACAGGCGGCATGATCAGATCACCGCCGCCATCAGCCACCTGCCCCACGTCATCGCCTCCAGCCTGGTAAATCTCGTCAGGGATTCCGATGAGAGTGACGGAATGATGAAGCTGCTGGCCGCGGGCGGATTCAAGGATATCACCAGAATCGCTTCCTCCTCCCCGGAGATGTGGGAGCAGATCTGCATGACCAATTCCCAGAATCTGGCCGACATTCTGAGTCTTTATATCCATTCCCTCCAGGAGGTTCTGACACAAATTCAGTCCAGGGACGGCGCGGCAATTTATCGCCTTTTTGAGACCTCCAGGGACTACCGGAATACCTTTACCGAACGTCCCAAGGGATCCGTCGCTCCGGAGTACACATTCACCATCGACGTGGCCGACGAGGTGGGCGCCATCTCTACGATCTCCGCTATCCTGGCGGCCAGAGGCGTCAGCATCAAAAATATCGGCATCAACCACAACCGGGAGCGCGGAGAGGGCGCCCTGCGGGTTTCCTTCTATGATCAGGATGCCATGGAGAAGGCATGGGCAAGGTTAGAACAGTACCGGTACGGACTGTTCCGCAATTAAGGAACTGTCAGGGAATAACCTGCGCATCCTGCACCGCCTGATACGCGAATCACAGGCCATAAAAGCCTCGCCGCAGCTAAAACGAGCGCGGTCACAAAACCGCGCTCTCACTTTCCTCAAGCCCTTCTCCATCAATCAACGTCCCATAATCCACACCAAACACCTGGCACAGCGCCTGGACCTCAATATCTGTCACAAACCTTTGATTGGTCTCAATCCTGGTAATCACATTTTTATCCATATCGAAGCCAAGAAGCTGCAGCTGATATGCCAGGTCCCTCTGGGAGATACCATACTGCTTGCGAAGCAGGATAAGATTCTGGCTTATTAAATTTTTCTCGCCGGTTCCTGACCTCGGCTTGGGCATATGGTCGGTCTCCTTGATAATGAAAACGATCTGTCTCACTTTTACAACCGATTTTACGCTCAGTAATACTATAATCGGTTGTAAAAGTGAGGCAAGCTAAAATTTCGTTTCTCTTATGCAGCTCAAGGAGCAGTCCGCCCCAACATCCGTTATTTATAAAAGTAACTCCTGTAAAAATAACTCCAGCTCAGAGGAGGATGCCACAAATGAAATACGACCAGCAGGATATCATCCGGATCATCGATCTGGCCTTCAAAGGCTGTCAGGCCGACAGCGCTCTGCAAAGTGAACTCCGCATTACCAGCGCAGAGGATATAGAGCGTCTTCACGCTCTCTTAAAGGAGCCGGACACCCTGTCCGCCCTGGAGATACTGTTTAATGGGATTTATCCGCAGCCGCCGCAGGGAAATATCTCCTCCTCCCCCCTTCTTCAGGCTGCTGACAAGTATCCTCTGGAATATCTGTGTCTGTCAGCCCGCACTATGGGCGCTCTCACAAAGCTCACGGCCTACGGAGAGCTCAGGACTGTCGCCGATCTGCTGAAGCTTTCGGACGGCCAGCTTACCCGCATCCGCGGCATTGGCGCCAATTCCAAGAGCATGGAGGAAATCCGCAGCAAACGTATGAAATTTATCCAGGATTACAATGATGGACTTATCAGATGATCTGTATTCTGAGTTTCTCCACCTGTCGGACCCGGGCCGCACAGGCGGAATTTCTTTAAGAAATGGTAAAGATGACTTTATAATACCGTTTTTTATAAAAATGTCAATTTCTTTTTCCTTTTTCTTAATATTTCTGTGTACTTTTTCTGTATATTTTCATTTTGACTTTTTTCTGAAATTATGTTAATATTTTCACCAGAAAGACAGTGTGTAACCAAAAGGTATAAGTCCGGCTGGTTTGCAGACTGTCTTTTTTGTTTGACTTAAATGTTACTTTTACAGGCGGCATGGAATGTTTCATCAGGCGCGGTAAGCTTGCTTTTAATAGTCTGATGATCCGTTTCAGGCTGGCTGAGAATCTTTTTTCAGGAGGTATTATGGAACAAACAAAGACAAATCAATTTCTGGAGACTGAGAAGGTCGGGACGCTGATGCGCAAATACTCTGTTCCCTGCATCATTTCTCTTCTGGTGGCAGCTCTGTACAATATTGTGGACCAGATTTTCATCGCCAACGCCGATTATCTGGGCTCCTACGGCAATGCCGCCAACACCGTGGTATTCCCGCTGACTGTCCTGGCACTGTCCGTGGCCGTCATGATCGGCGACGGCTGCTGCGCTTTCGTCAGCCTCTGCCTTGGCAAAAAGGAGGACGGCAACGCCCGAAAGAGCGTGGGCAACGCCGTTTTGCTGTGCATCGCCTGCAGCGTCGTGATAACAGCCATCTATCTGATCTTCTCAAAACAGATCATCACTATGTTCGGCGGCACGGTCAACAATGAAACCTATGTGCTGGCAAAGGAATACTTTTTCTACATCACGCTGGGCATTCCTTTTTATATGTTCGGCCAGTGCTTAAACCCCATCATCCGTTCCGACGGCAGTCCCAAATTCGCCATGGCTTCCACCGTGGCGGGCGCTATCACCAACGTGATTCTGGACCCGATTTTTATCTATATTTTTAAATGGGGAATGATGGGCGCGGCTGTAGCGACTGTTATCGGCCAGGTGCTGACAGCCGCTCTCTCCGTATGGTATCTTTTCCACATGAAGGCAGTGACGTTAGATAAGAGCAGCTTCGGCTTCTGGCCTCATCTGATGAAGCGGTTTCTGACGCTGGGCATCACCAGCTTCCTGTCCCAGGTTTCCCTGGTGGTCTCCATGGCGGCCGTCAACAGCATGTGCTCCAAATACGCGGCGCTGGATGAAATCTACGGCCAGCCGGAGCTGACGCAGATTCCTCTGGCGGTCATCGGCATTGTCATGAAATTTTATCAGGTTATGATTTCTGTCTGCATCGGTATCTCTGCCGGCACCATTCCCGTGGTTGGCTACAATATCGGCGCCGGCAGAATGGACAGGGCCAAGCAGCTCTTTAACAGGGTGCTGATCGCCCAGCTGGTGCTGGGACTGGTCTCCCTGTTCATCGTAGAGGTCCTGCCCTATCAGCTGATCGGTATTTTCGGCGCCAGCAATGAAACCGAGTATTACACCCAGTTTGCCGTACGCGCTTTCCGGATTTATCTGTGCATGGTACCTCTCTCCATGATTAACAAGGGAACCTTTATCTTCCTGCAGGCCATGGGCAAGGCCTTCGCCTCTACCATGATTTCCCTGATGCGTGAGATCGTCTTCGGTGTGGCGCTGCCGATTATTCTGCCGATATTCTTTGGACTGAACGGGATTCTCTACTCCTTCCCCACGGCGGACGTCCTGGCGTTTATCATCGCGTTTTGTGTTATTATTTCCGTTTATAAGGAGATGAACGCGGCTATCGCGAAGCAGCCAGTATAGACAGCATAAGCCGCATCTGGCTGTCCGATAACCCTGCTCCCGGCCATGCTCACATGGAGGGAGCGTTTACTGACAACAACACCTGTACTGCAAGATTTTTATTGACAAATTCCTCCCTCCCTGTTTGAATATAAGCAGGGAGGATTTTTATTGCATGAAGAATAAATGTGATATAAGAACCCCCTCATGCGTATGAAAACGCAAATAATTTCGCAAGGCGGTGAAATGACAATGAGCAAAATTATTTTTCTGGACGTGGACGGCACCCTCATTAATTATGAAGGAAAGCTTCCGGACTCCGCCCGGGAGGCGGTCAAAAGGGCCCGTGCCAACGGCCACAGAGTCTACATCTGCACAGGCTGCTCCAAGGCGGAGATCATGCAGCGTGACCTGGGCGAGCTGGACGGCATGATCGGCGGCAACGGCGCCTATGTGGAGGATCATGAAACCGTGGTCATGCATCAGGGACTGACAAGGGAGGAGGTCAAGCACATCGTGGACTGGTGCAATGACCGCCGCTTGGGCTTCTATCTGGAATCCAACAGCGGCATGTACTGCAATGACTACATGATCGAGCAGGGGCCCGCCACCATGGCAAAGTACGCCCAAGGTAAAGGAGTCAGTCAGGAACAGGCACTGGCAACGGCACAGGGCATTGTAAACGACTTTATCCTGGCTCACGGTAAGGATCTGTACCGGGACGACGTCAATAAGATCAGCTTTATCTTAAGCTCCTATCAGGACCACCTGGATTCCAAAGAGGAATTTCCCACTCTGGAGGCCAACACCTGGGGCGGCAGAGGGGAGCTTGCCCTCTTCGGAGACCTGGGACCCACAGGCATCACCAAGCGCCACGCCATCGAGGTGCTGCTGGACTATCTGCATGCCGATGTAAAAGACACCATTTCCTTCGGCGACGCCAAAATCGACCTGTCCATGTTTGAGTGCTGCGCATACAATGTGGCCATGGGCAACGGAGGAGAGGAAATCAGGGCGGCGGCGGATTATGTGACCACGGATGTGGACGAGGACGGGCTGTACAACGCGTTTCAGTATCTGGGAGTGATCTGAGGCTACCAGAATCACGTGCGAATCACAGCCTGTAAAAGTCTTTGTGCCGCGCAGGAATCCGAAGTATCATCAGAAGTCACATGGAAAGGGGCGCCCGCGTTAATACAGGCGCCCTTATGGAAAGGATTTGTTTTATGCTGTTTTATGATAACAGTGGCGTTGAAATTTGGTTAGCTTTCTCTAACCTGTAGTAAGTATACTCGAACCATAACTGTCTGTCAAGCCCTGTTTTTATTTTTCCGTTCCTGAATAATCTGAATTATTCACGGCTATTGTTTTTTCCCATAGATATCCCTCTGTCTGTTATCATCCTGTTTTCTGGCACAACAAATATTCCGAACTTTCCGGATTTCCCACAGGCAAGATATCACACCTGAGACGCAAGCCCCAGCCAGTTTTCAATGGTGTGGACATTCTGTTTTAAAGATTTCGCAATGACTTCTACTGCCACATCATTCTCATAAAGCGCCCTTGCAGCTTCTCTTGTTACTTCTCTTGTTACTTCTCTTGTTACTTCCCGCGTCGTTTCCTCCGCCTGCTCCCGCCTCTCACTGGCGATAAAATCCCTTAAAACCTCTT
>JAJQBK010000011.1:111920-124482 GCA_021203305.1 Lachnospiraceae bacterium | reverse complement strand
GGATAAAAGCTATACTTTGAAGAAAAATTATGGTAAATTAGACAATTGTGGGAGGTAGAACAAGAATGCAGACCCAAAAGAGGGGAAAAAAGAATATTGTATCTGACCGTCTTTTTATCATGGTATTTTTTGATATTCTTTTTATCATGATTTCCTCCTTTATGGCGTTATATATTCGCTTTGAGTTCAGATTTATGGAAATTGAACCGGAATTCCTGGATCACTATGCCCATATTCTGCCGGTTACCATTGTTACCACGATTCTGATTTTTTTCGCGTTCAGGCTGTATAGCAGTGTATGGGAGTACGCCGGCACCAATGAGCTGATCAAAATTATATGGGCGACACTGTGCTCCGCTGCTGTTCAGCTGGTGGTTTCCTATGTGTTTCCGTTATATTTGCCCAGAAGCTATCATGTCCTGTACTGGTTTATGCTTTTTGGCCTGACCAGTCTCTATCGTTTCGGAGGCCGTATACTGAAAAGTCTTCATTCCATGGGGATTGCTGATAAGCATTCCGTAAAAAATGTTATGCTGATTGGAGCCGGGGAAGCCGCTAACGCCATCATCCGTGAGGTGGAAATCAGCCGATATGTGAATATGAAGATTCAATGCCTGATCGATGATGATTCCTCCAGGCAGGGGAAATATATGCGCGGCATTCCCGTTGTGGGCGGCAGGGACAAAATTATCGACGCGGCGCAGCAGTATCGCATTGATGAGATTATTTTCGCCATTCCCTCCGCTTCCGCGCGGACGAAGAAGGAGCTTCTGGAAATCTGCAAGGAGAGCGGCTGTAAGGTCGTGACGCTGCCGGGCATGTATCAGCTGATCAATGAGGATGTTTCCATTGCCAGATTAAAGGATGTGGAGATTGAGGATCTGCTGGGCCGGGAGCCAATTCAGATCAATGTGGACGAGATTCTGGGTTATGTCAGCGGCAAGGTGGTGCTGGTCACCGGAGGGGGAGGCTCCATCGGCAGCGAGCTTTGCAGACAGATCGCCGCCCACAACCCAAAGCAGCTGATTATTGTGGATATTTATGAAAATAATGCTTATGATATTCAGCAGGAGCTGATCAGAAATTATCCGGAGCTGGATCTGAAAACGCTGATCGCCTCCGTGAGAAATACCGCGCGGATCGAAAGCATCATGGAAACTTATCACCCTCAGATCGTCTATCACGCGGCGGCCCACAAGCATGTGCCGCTGATGGAGGACAGTCCCAGGGAGGCCATCAAAAATAACGTCATGGGTACGTACAAGACGGCCAGAGCCGCGGACAGATACGGCGTGGAGAAGTTTGTGCTGATTTCCACCGACAAGGCAGTTAACCCCACCAACGTGATGGGGGCCAGCAAGCGGCTGTGCGAGATGGTGGTTCAGATGATGAACGAAAAGTCAAAAACCAATTTTGTGGCGGTTCGCTTTGGCAATGTGCTGGGCAGCAACGGCAGCGTCATTCCCCTGTTTAAAAAGCAGATTGAGGAGGGCGGTCCGGTGACGGTCACCCACCCGGATATTATCCGGTATTTTATGACCATCTCCGAGGCGGTATCCCTGGTACTGCAGGCGGGAGCCTACGCGAAGGGCGGCGAAATTTTTGTGCTTGACATGGGGGAGCCGGTGAAAATCCTGGATCTGGCGGAGAACCTGATCAAGCTGTCCGGGCACCGCGTGGGCGATGACATCGAGATCAAATTTACCGGCCTTCGCCCGGGGGAAAAGATGTATGAGGAGCTTCTGATGGATGAGGAGGGTCTGCAGAAAACGGCCAATCAGAAGATTTATATCGGCAGACCCATTGATTTTGACAGAGCATTGTTTGAGAAGCAGCTGGAGGATCTGAATCTGATCGCCAATGACGAGAAGAGCAATATCAGGGCCGCAATCCGGGAGCTTGTGCCTACGTATCATTATGAAGAAAATACAAGATGAAATCTCTGACGGATGGCCGGTACAACAGATGAATAATATGAAAACAGACTGCCTGGTGCGGCGGCTGCTCAAAACAGGAATATGAGGACAGGGAATGGCATATCAGTTGACAAAAAAACAAAAAAAATATCTTCCGGTGAAGAGAGCGCTTGACATTGTGATCGCGGGGACCGCCGGCATCGCGCTGGCTCCGGTGATGGCTGCGCTGGCGCTGGCGATCAGGCTGGATTCACCCGGGCCGGTGCTTTTTAAGCAGAAAAGAGTCGGGCGGGACAAAAAGCTGTTTGAAATCTGGAAATTCCGCACCATGCGGACGGACACGCCGAAGGATGTGCCGACCCATATGCTGAATGATCCGGAGGCTTATATTACCTGGACAGGCCGTTTTCTGCGTAAGTTTTCTCTGGATGAGCTGCCCCAGCTTTATCAGTGCGTGCTGGGACAGATGAGCCTGATCGGTCCCCGCCCGGCCCTCTGGAATCAGGACGATCTGATCGCGGAGCGGGACAAGTATGGAGCCAACAGCCTGACGCCGGGCCTGACCGGCTGGGCGCAGATTAATGGCCGTGATGAGCTGGAGATTCCTGTCAAGGCCAGATTTGACGGAGAGTATGTGGAGAAATTCGGTTTTCTGATGGACACTAAGTGCTTTCTGGGGACCATAGGCTCTGTGTTAAGCTCGGACGGCGTGGTGGAGGGCGGCACCGGCAGCTTACATGTCGGCGAAGATGATATACAGGAAAATTCCGGCGCGGCAGAAGCCGTAGTCTCCGCGGATAAATTGAAAAAGGAAATCAGAACCGGGGCTGCGGTTGTGTGCGGAGCGGCGGCCACGGTTATTGCTGTGTTATTTATTATTGTAAAATGCCGGTCTTCGAAGAAAATTGGGGAGAAAAGATGAAACGGGTTTTGGTACTTGGCTCTGTGGCGTCCATGATTGATCAGTTTAATATACCTGCGATTGAGCTTCTGATAGAGATGGGATATCAGGTGGACGTCGCCTGTAATTTTAAAGAGGGCAATACCTGCTCTGATGAGGAAGTTCAGCGGCTGATGGCCAGACTGAGAAAGATGAAGGTGAGATATTTTCATGTTGATTTTGCGAGAGATGTGACGAAGCTTTCCCAGAATATGAAGGCTTTCCGACAGGTAGAGCGGCTGCTGAAAAAAAATAACTATGTGTTTCTTCATTGCCATACCCCGATTGGCGGTGTCGTGGGCCGTATCTCCGGAAAGCTGACAAACACGAAGGTAATTTATACAGCCCATGGTTTTCATTTCTATAAAGGCGCCCCTTTACAAAACTGGCTTCTTTTTTATCCTGTGGAGTGGCTGTGCGCACACTGGACTGACGTGTTGATTACCATCAACAAGGAAGACTATGAGCGCGCCAAAAGAAGAATGAAGGCGAAAAAAATTGTGTATATTCCCGGGGTTGGAGTCGATCTGAATAAATTCGGGAATCAGCCTGTGGAAAGAGCTTTGAAAAGGCAGGAAATCGGAGTTCCTGAGAATGCCGTCATGCTTTTTTCCGTTGGAGAACTGAATGAAAATAAAAATCATGAAACCGTGATAAAAGCACTGCAAGGCATGGACGTATATTATGTCATTGCCGGGCGCGGAAAAAAAGAGGAAAATCTGAAAAAGCTGGCACAGGAGCTGGGAATGGGGGGACGAGTGAAGCTTCTTGGCTTCAGGACCGATATCGTTGAGCTTGATAAGGCGGCAGATGCCTTCATTTTTCCCTCATACAGGGAAGGGCTTTCCGTATCTCTGATGGAGGCCATGGCCAGCGGTCTTCCCTGTGCGGTCAGCCGGATTCGAGGCAATATTGACCTGATTGATAAAAAAGGGGGAGAATTGTTTGATCCCCGCGATATATCCCAGGTGAGACGTGCTGTTAAGAATTTACTGAAAAGGGACAGGGATGCTATGGGAAGATATAATGCCCGGAAAATCAGAGGCTTCGGAACACAGGAGGTGCTGAGGCGGCTCAGAGAGATTTACGCGTCAATGGGATGAGGAAGGGTGTATCCATGATTTCAGTTATCGTACCGGTATACAATGGGGAGCGTTTTATAGAAAAAGCGCTGAACAGTGTGCTTTGCCAGACATACGCTGATTTTGAGATTATTGTGGTAAATGATGGGTCCTGTGATTCTGCCGGTGTGATCTGTAAGAGGCTTGCGTCATCTGATCACCGAATTCGTTATTTCCAGAAAGAGAATACCGGCGTCTCGGATACACGTAATTTTGCTCTTTCTCAGATGAAGGGAGAGTACTTTTTTTTCCTGGATGCGGATGATCTGCTTCCGGATTATGCCCTGAAGTGTATGGTACGTGAGATAAAAAGGGAGGACTGCGATGCAGTTTTTGGAAATCACGCGTACAGCTATGGCGGAAAGCTTTTGCCGCGCATTCCGCGTATCGCGTCAGGAAGCTATAGCTGGGATGATTTAAAGGGGCGTTTTCTGGACGATGGTACGCTGACAGGAATTTTGTTCGGAAGCGGCTGTGGCGTGCTTTATTCCGGTCGTATTATAAGGAAATATGGCCTGAAATTTCACCGGGATATGAGAGTGAATGAGGATGGCTTTTTTAATCTGGAGTTTTTGAGGCATTCCTCGAAAATCCGGGTGATGGCACAGCCCTATGTTTATATTTATAATCAATGGAAAAATTCAGCGGGCAGAAAACCTCTTGAGGCTGACGCGAGATTTGACAGCTCTGAGAGGGTCTTTGAAGAGTATTTTGATAAAAATGGACTGAAGGATGAATTTGCCGCTCAGATGGCCTGCAGGAAGGTCAGCGTTGCCTTCTGGAATTCTATCCGGATCAGGGATGCGCAGACCAGTCTGGTACAGAGCCGTCGTTATCTGAAGGATTTGTTTAATGGTTCTGGTGTGCAGGAGGGGCTGCGCGGCATGGATTATGAACATATGAGCCGATATAAAAGAGGCATCTGCTTTCTGATGAGGCATAGATTGTATGTGGCGTTTTATTTTCTGATACGTTATGCTTATCCGGCGGCAGAAAAGGTAATTAAGAGGTAGCGGATATTGAATAAGCAATATAAAAAACTGGGCGTCAATGTAGCGGCCATCACCATCGGCAATTTCGCCTCCAAGATATTGTCCTTTCTGATTGTTCCGATTTACACAGCGGTATTGACCACGCAGGAATACGGGGTTGTGGATACTCTTTCCACGACGATCAGTCTTTTGTATCCCTTCTTCACTCTGCTGGTCAGTGAGGCGGTACTTCGGTTTGCCCTGGATAAAAACGAGGATCAGAAACAGATTTTCTCCGTTGGCTTCTGGATTACGATTTTTGGATTTGGGGTTATGCTTCTGGTTTCCCCGGTCTACTTTTTGTTTGACGGGCTGCAGGGCTATTACTGGTATTTTATGCTATATTACTTTGTGACGACCCTTCAGATACTGCTGAATTATTTTATCAGAGGGATTGAGAGGGTGAAGCTGTTTGCCTTCAACGGCTTTCTTGTTACCTTTATATATCTGGTTTTAAATATTATATTTCTGCTGGTACTGAAAATCGGAGTTCATGGATATTTCCTGGCCTTAATTATTTCCAGCTTTATTGGATGCATTTTCACCTGGATTGTGGCGGGACTGCACCATTATCTGATCCGTCCCTGGAGGATGAAACGGGGGCTGGCCGGGCAGATGCTTCGCTATTCCATTCCCATGATTCCCAACTCCATCAGCTGGTGGATCAGTACCTCCGCGGACAAGTATATCCTGATTTTCTTTCACGGCTATGCGCTGGCGGGAGTGTATGCCACCTCGCAGAAGATTCCCTCTCTGTTTGCCATGATCGGCACGATCTTTCTGAATGCCTGGCAGATTTCGGCGGTGGAGGATTTCGGAAGTGAGCAGTCCAGATTATTTTACTCGGATATTTACAGAAAATATTCTTCTGTGAATATCGTGGTGGTGTCCGCTTTTATCTGCGGAACACAGCTTCTTTCCAGAATTCTGTTCGCGAGCGAATACTATGAGGGCTGGATTTATACGCCGGTGCTTCTGTTTTCCTTTGTGTTTCACGCGCTGGCGGGGTTCCTTGGGACGATTTATACCTCGGCCAAGGAGACGAAATTTCTGCTTGGGTCCGCGGTGGCGGCAGCGCTGGTCAATATTGTGCTGAATTTCGCGCTGATCCCGGGGCTGGGGGCCATGGGGGCAGCCTGGGCGACGCTGATCAGCTATTTTGTGATGTGGCTGGTCAGGCTTCTGGATTCCCGGCGGTTTATCCGGCTGGATATTTATCTGAAAAAGGACATTGCTTCCTATGTCCTGATTCTGGCTCAGATGGGGCTTTTGTATCTGCAGACCATTCCGGGATACATAGGTGTGTTCGCGGTATTTTTCCTGCTGGTGATTCTGCACAGGGAGATTGTTGTGGGAATGATTCATCTGGCGCTTGACAGGCTGCATCTGACCAAAGGAGGCCAGGTTTGAAAGAAGCAGCGGCGGCGGACAGGCGAAATTTACTCAGAGGAGATGGAGTATGAAAGTATCTTCAGCGTTACTTAATCAATGGAATCCGTTTAAGCTTGAAAAGTCCAAGCTGGACAAATGGGCCTGGACCTTTATTGTTTTTTCCTTTTGCTGGGCGGATCTGGCGGATTATTACTACTGGTGCGATATCAAAAAGCTGGGTGTCTGGGTGATTGCGGCCTTTTATTTTTACATTCGCTTTGATGTTTATAAGAGGTGGAAAAAGCCCTGTATGATCTGCGGCGTTCTTTTAGGGATAGCAAGCTGGATTTATTTTCTGGAGGCCAATTATTTCAGCTTTTATATTTACTTTAATTATGCCATGGGACCGGTGATGATCGTGTGGCTGCCCCTTTTATTTGATTCAGCAGTACAGCTGTATCATAATATCCGGTTCAGAAAGCGGATGGGTCTTTCGGCATCGGCGCTGTTTTTCTATGTTATGACAGCGTTTATATTGATATCGCAGTGTGAGACGTTGAAATACAGGTACATTGTGGTGGCGATTTTCCTGATTCCGCTCTGTGTATATGAAACGGGAGAGGAATTCAGAAAGAATCTGCTTACCGGAATCATCAATGGCCTGTGCGTCGGTTTTGTGGTGAGCCAGCTGTATTCCTTTCTCTTTGTGCCCTATTTGTTTGGGCATGAGCGGTATCGCTCCTATCGTCTTTACACGACCTTCGCGGGGGAATCCTATATTCTGTTTTTCATAGCTTTGTACGTAAAGCACTTTCTGCTGAAGGCGGCGGGAGCCGAAAAATGGAAGAGCGGTGTGTTTTATCTGCTGGCGGTTTTTGACCTGTCGCTGATGTATCTGGCGGGAGGGCGCGCGCCGGTTCTGGCGGTGATTTTCATAACCTTTGTATTCCAGGGAATCGATGTATTCCGAAGAAAAAAAGAGGCGGGGCTTCTGAAAAAGACAGTTCAGACAATCTTAAACAGCGCTCTCGTTGGAATCATTTCTCTTGTTTTATTCCCGGTGGCTTTCTGCGCGGTGCGCTATATGCCGGAGATACTTAACCGCCCGGATTATCTGGATTCCATTTATAACCGGAGGTATTCCATTGTGACCAATTTCCTGGGAAGCCACTATCAGTATGATAATGAGTACAAGCAGTATTACGAGGGGGGAATGAGCGATCTGGACGGGATGACCTTCGCGGAGGCTCTGACCTTCTGTCTGGGCAGAATTATTCCCGGGGCTGACTATATCATTCCGGACTATTTTTATGAGAAGGCGGAGCAGAATAAGAAGGACCGCTACGCGCAGTATCTGGAGCTGGGGTATACCACACAGGAGGACTATGACAGGTATATTTACGAACTGGAAAATGAGGAGGAAATCATTGAGGCCTGGCCCGGAGATCAGCTGGATTTCCTGGAGATTGATGAGGAGACAAAGGGAGAAAGCGAGTTAAATCCCTATTTTGTGAATATTTATGAGGCTTCCAGCACGGAAGTAAGGAACGCGATTCACAAATTCGCGATCGAGCGGCTGAACTGGACTGGCCATGAGTACGGGGAGTTCCAGTTTTATGAGGGCTATGCGTATACCATGGAGCTGACCGTGCTGCCTCACGCCCACAATGTGTTCCTGATTATGGGATATAATTACGGCATCCCGGCGATGATCGCGTTTATCGCCATGTTTGTGGCGGCGGTTGTCAGCTCTGTGAAGGCGTTTCTGAGGACGAAACGCCTGGAGGAGCTGGTACCGGCCATGTTGATTATCGGTATGAGCATCTTTGGCATGTATGAGATTGCCTTTGATTTCCTGTATGACAATGCTTATACGGTGATGATTCTGTTCTGTGTGGTTGGGCTGAGAAAAGAGGCGCACGTATCAAAAACGCCCGTCACCGACTGTGACGTGACGGCCAGTGACAGGCGCGAAGTGAATGACGTTGTGTGAGATTATTACTTCCCTACCGTCACGGAGAAGCTCAGGACGTCCTTCTCCCCGGGCTCTACGGTGCGGATGTCCACCTTCTTTTCCAGCTCCTTGCCCAGGTAGGCGCAGTCCGGCAGGGTGCTCCAGGGCTCGAAGCAGATATAGTTGGTATTGAAGGGCTTGTATTTGGTCCAGATGCCGATGGTGGGGAAGTCATGGAACGCGAAGGTGATGTATCGGCCGGATTTGCGGCTTCTCAGGGAAATCTGATCCACGCCCGGCTTCCGCAGCATCAGCGCGTCCACTTTGAAAAGCTCCATCCGCAGATTCAGCTTTCCGTCTTTGAGAGGGATGGTGTCGGTGCCGTCCAGGATCAGAATGTTTTCATCCAGCCGCAGGGGGTGGATCGCGTCCAGGGCGCCGAAATCCAGGTAGTAGTCCTCCATGACTTCCTCTGGCTCCAGGCAGATATTGTAGCCGTCGTGGCCGCCGATTTCATAGTAGAGGGTGCTGCCGCCCTCGTTTGTGACGATGTGCTCCTTTTTCAGGGTGTTGCCGCTTAGGGTGTAGTTGATCTGCAGCCGGAACGGGAAGGGATACATTTGGGCGGAAAGCTCGTTGGGGGTCAGCAGAAAGCTGACGGAATCATCCTTTTGTGAAAGGACTTCAAACTCGCTGTCCCGGCCAAAGCCGTGGTTGGTGATATGGTAGGCTTTGCCCCGCAGGGTGTATTCATTGTCCTTCAGCCTTCCGATGACGGGGAAGAGAAGGGGCGCGTGCTTTGCCCAGATATCCGGATTTCCCTGCCAGACATACTCGGAGTTATCCTCCTTTAAGATCAGGGAAATCATCTCAGCGCCTTTGGTGTTGAACGCGGCCTTCAGGGTTTCGTTTTCGATAGTGATATACATCTTTGACCTCCGATACATTTTTTGCTGTTCGCGCAAAAAAATACTTGTGTTTTTTCTCAACATTTATTATAATCAATCCTGTTGAAATTCACAAGAGGATTTCCATGAGAAGCTGTTCGCGTTGATGTGGGATGTGATTTCTTGCGCCTGATTAACTGCGGACGGAAATGGCAGTCATGCCACTGTGGCTCAGTCGGTAGAGCGACGCACTCGTAATGCGTAGGTCAGGGGTTCGAATCCCCTCAGTGGCTTTTTGAGAAAGCGGGGCGGCTTGCTGCTCCGCTCTTTTTCTATAAAAAGTGTTGTCAATAGCCGGGCTCGTGTCGTGTTTACACAAGAGGTACGTCCTACGGTGTCTACGGCTAAGAGCATGGCTGTCAGACAACTTTTATGTATAGAGGAAAGGAAAGAACGAAATCATGGATCACGGTATCTTGGGCTCTCCCTTTCGTTACAGCGCTGATGTGCCGCGAAAGGGAGTCTATCGGGTGATAGTCACGCTGTCCGGCGGCGGGGCGGGCGTCAGAAATTTAAATCTTTACACCGGCAGAAGAAATCTGGTCCGCCGGGACATGGAGCTTGCGCCCGGGGAAACGCGCACTGTCACTTTTTACAGTCATGTCTGCGAGTATCTGCCTGTGGTGGGGGAACCGGCGCGGTTAAAGCTTAACATTGACGTGGCGCTGCTGGGAGAAGCGGAATGTCTGGCGGACTGCCTGAGCTCTGTGGAAATCGAGGAGGCGGAAGCCCCCACAGTTTTTATCGGAGGAGACTCTCTGGTGGCGGATTACAAGGCAGAATATCCCTACAATCCTCTGATGAGCTTTGGCAGCTGGGGGCAGAATCTGCCCCAGTATTTTGAGGGGCTTGCCTTCTGCAACCAGGCTCACGGCGGCCTGACCACCAACTGCTTTCACCAGGACGGCCACTGGAATATTGTCCGGGATAATATAAGGCCGGGCGATGTGTTTATGCTGCAGTTTGGCCACAATGACCAGAAGCGCCGCAATCTGAAGGCCTTTGACCAGTACGCCTCCAACCTGCGCTGGTATATCAGTGAAGTGAGAAAGAGGGGAGCGTATCCGGTGATTGTGACATCCATGAGCCGCATCCCCGGTAAGGATGAGGACGGCTGGTATGATCTGCTGGAGGATTATGAGATAAGCTGTCTGCGGGTGGGCAGGGAATGTCATGTGCCTGTGATCAATCTTCATGAGTATTCGTTTCGGTTATTCTGTGAAAAGGGAGTGGACTGGTGTAAGGATTATTTCATGGATGTGACCCATACCAACGATTATGGAGCCCTTTTGATGACGCGGTTTATCGCCGGTGAACTGGTCAGGCTTGGAGTGGAGCCCTTTGCCTCCCATAGAAATGACTTTGATGAAGAGCCCTGGACGCCGGATGCTTCGCTGCGGCCACAGGATGATATTTCCAGCACGGAGAAGGAGGAGAAGCCAGTGCTGCCCCATGATCTGCCGAAGTTTCCCTACGCGGACTGCCAGGGAATTCGACAGGAGCAGAGGCTGAAGGAGGCCATGTGGAAGGGACTCCTGGATCCCTATATTCTATATTTTCATCCCTTTGACGTGATGCCCAGAGGGCAGTTCTGGTATTTGTTTTTCAAGGCCATGCCGGAACGGGTCAGTAAGCCTTGGAGCGCGGTTTATTGTGACGTATACCGCTATGAATGGGACGCCGGAAATATCCAGGCGGCTTACGACAGCGGCCTGATCGATGCTTCCACCACGCCGGATGGGCGCTTCCGGCCCGATGACGCACTGACAGGCGGGGAATTTGTGAGCGTTATGGTCCGCAGCCTGCATCCCCTGGGAGAGAGAGAAATTTCCATGGAGGACTGTGAGCGGGAAGCGGGAGAGCTGGGCCTTTTGTGGGAGGGCTACGCCGCGGAGAAACCGGTTAACAGGGCGGACTGCACCGCGGCGCTGGTTGAGCTTATGAAGCTGGCCTGACGTCAGGGTCTTTTACGGGAGTAAATACGCATATTGGATAAAGTCGGCTGGCGTGTCTGCATATTAGTTTATTAGTTTGTTGCGGTTTCTTATACCTGCGGCTCGACCCAGCCGGAGTATTCCAGTATGGCGTTATCCTGAAGGGGTTTCTCCTGGCGCATGACCTCCCGGCGGTAATCTCTGGGCGTCATATTCATGATCTGCTGAAAATGGCGGTTAAAGCTGGAGAGCGTGTGATATCCCACCGTTTCAGAGATATCCAGGATGGATTCCTGGGTGGAGCCTAAGAGAATGCAGGCTCTTGTAATCCGGGTATTGTGCAGGTAATCCAGAGGGGCGGTGTTCATGATTTCCCTGAAGACGCGCCGAAAATGGGTATCGCTCATATGGCACAGCCCGGCCAGATCCTCTATGGTAAACTGCTGCATGTAGTTCTGCGCGATATAATCCAGAGCCGGCGCGATGACCAGGCGGTTGTCGTGGCTGGGCGCCGTACTTTTCCTTTCCTTTATCAAATCAGGGGGGAAGTTTAAGGCCGTATCCGACTCTGCCCTGTAAATCTCCATATACAGCGCCAGCAGAAGCCCCTTCGCGCTGACCTCGTATCCGACGCGCTTTTCTGTCAGCTCCCGGACAGAGGAGAGGGCAAGCCTTAAAACCTCCGGGAAGTCGCTCTGGCGCAGGATGAACCGGAAGCTCTCCAGAGGAAGCGTCGTCAGATTGTAATCCCTGTTGGTGATCGGCAGGATCCCCTTAAAGAAGCCCCAGGGGTTGAACATCAGATAGGACCAGTAGCTGGAGGTGCCGGGGTCGGAGTATGTGGTGTGGGGAATGTTTTCCGGGATGACGGTCACATCCCCCTCGTGAAACCGCAGCGTCTCTCCCCGGAATTTCATGTAACCGCTGCCCCTGCGGCAGATACCGATCTCCATGCAGTTGTGAAAATGGAGCCGGTCGCTGGGAACGTCTGAGATTTCCCACTGCTTTCCGTCTAAAAGCAGCAGCACGGGAAAACGCGGGTCCAGGCCGTAGATTCTGTATTCGGTGATATGCTTTGTCTTTGACATATGATCAAACGCCGGTTGCTTAAGGCGGCAACGCTCCTTTGATATTATGATACATGGTTCTCAGGGTCATGAATGCAAATGCCCTGAAGGACCAGCTTCGCGTCGTACACCCGTAGGGCGTACCTTGCATAAGCATTCGAATTCTGACCTTTTGTCCCCTGTGTCATAAAATTATACTGAAAATATTGTGAAAAAACAATGTTTTTTGGTTATTCATTTCCATGATTTTTCCGTTTTCTCATATTTTCTTTTTATTTCCA
>JAJQBK010000011.1:80122-111910 GCA_021203305.1 Lachnospiraceae bacterium | reverse complement strand
CCGCCTGAATTTGTGAAAATGCCCAATTTTTTTACCAAAAGATTGTGAATTTTGTGTGAACGGATAATAAAAAATATATTTAAATGGTCGAAACTGCACATTTTTTTGATTTTTTTGATTAGAATATACGGCTGAAAAGTAAGATAATATGTGAAATAGATTACGTTCAGGAACTGTTATGAGTTAGTTTCACATATGACGCAGCATGGAAAGCTTCAGACAGGCAAGATGTAAAGATTAATTCTTTAGCAGTTCCGCAGGCAGTGACCTGCTGAAAAATGAAAAGGAATGGAGGTTTTGATGTGGCTAAGACAAAGGTAAAACCTGTAAAAGGGACGACCACAACCTGGAGCAAGGCGATCAAGCGGGACTGGCAGCTGTATCTGATGGTGCTGGTTCCGCTGGCGCTGGTGTTTGTGTTCGTTTACGGCGCGTATCCCGGACTGCGCATGGCTTTTATGGACTACAAGCCCGCGAAGGGGTATGCGGGCAGCGAGTGGGTAGGACTGGAGACCTTTCAGAAGATTTTCCAGGACGCTGATTTTATCCGGGCGCTGCGCAACTCGATTGTGTTTAATCTGCTGGATCTGCTGGTCGGCTTCCCGATGCCGATTATTCTGGCTTTGATGTTAAATGAGCTGAGGTTCCAGAAGTTCAAGAAGGTATCGCAGACCATTCTTTACATGCCCCATTTCCTGTCCTGGGCCATCATCGGCAGCATCGCTCTGACCATGTTCAAGCCCTCCAGCGGTCTGGTGAATACGCTTCTGATGAACGCGGGCATTATTTCCGAGGGCATTCCCTTCCTCAATGAGAAGTGGCACTGGGCGGTGACCTACCTGTTGATCGGCGTATGGCAGAGCATGGGCTGGGGCACGATCCTGTATCTGGCGGCCATCACCGGTATCAGCGCGGATCTGTATGAGGCGGCCATGATCGACGGCGCCAACCGCTGGAAGAGAATGTGGTATATCACTCTGCCGGGCATCAAGAGCACGATTATCACGCTGTTGATCATGAACCTGGGCAAGGTCATGGGTTCCAACTTCGAGCGCCTGAAGTCCTTTGAGAATTCCATGGTCAAGGACTTCCAGTACCAGCTGGCCATCTACATTTACAACAAGGGCTTAAGCAACCAGAAATACAGCATGGCTACCGCCGTGGGCCTCTTCCAGTCCCTGGTAGGGCTGGCGCTGGTGCTTCTGACTGACCGTATCGCCAAGGCAATGGGCGAGAACGGCTTACTGTAAGGGAGGTGCGAACGTATGGCAAAGAATAAAGAAGAAGACAGATCCGCCGGCGCGCGCGCCATTGTCAGGTTCCGTGTCAGTGATATTGTCATTATTTTGTTTATCAGTATTTTGTGCCTGACCTGTATCCTGCCGATTCTGCATGTACTGGCCAAGTCGCTTTCCAGCAACACGATGGTGCTGGCGAGAAAGGTATATTTCTGGCCGAAGGAATTTACATTGTCGGCTTTTCAGGAGGTTTTCGCGGATTCTTCTATGACCTATTCCATGTTCTTTTCTGTGGAGGTCACTCTGATTTTCACGATCCTGGGCATGGTTGCCTGTACCTGCGCGGCCTATCCGCTTTCCAAAAAACGCTTAAAGGGCAGAAGCGTTCTGACGTTCCTTCTGATGGTGCCGATGTATTTCTCGGCCGGTATCATTCCCCAGTATCTGCTGTATTTTAATCTGGGCATATACGATACCATGTGGGTATTGATCCTTCCGCTGATCTATTCCGCATATAATATGCTGATCATGAAGAATTTCTTCCTGACCACCATCCCGGAGAGCCTGGAGGAGTCGGCGTTTCTGGACGGCGCGTCCAATTTCCAGATTCTGTTTAAGATCGTGCTGCCGCTGTGCAAGCCGATCCTGGCGACGCTTTCCCTGTTCTACGCGGTAGGACGCTGGAATTCCTACGCGGACAATATGTACTATACCCGCTCCTCTGACTTAAAGATGATCCAGTATAAGCTGTACCAGCTGGTGGCGGCGGCAGCCGAGTCACAGACGTCCTCTCTGGACACTGGCAGTACCATTGAGTCAACGCCGGAGGTGCTGCAGGCGGCCTGCGTTATGTTCGCCACAATTCCAATTCTGATCATCTATCCCTTTGTACAGAAGTATTTCGTGCAGGGCACCATGGTGGGCGCGGTCAAGGAGTGATATTTACATAGCGGATTTTTTCAATAATTTTTCGGCTTTGTGCCGGATCATTATAAAATGTTTTATTAAAAGGAGGAAAAATTTATGTTCAACGCAATTTCCCGCAGAGACTTTATGAAGGGATTGATGGTTGGCGGCGTAGCGGTCGGCTCCGCCGGACTTCTGTCCGCCTGCGGCAGCAGCTCTTCCGAGAGTTCCAGCTCTTCTGAGAGCTCCAGCTCCGAGAGCAGCTCCAGTTCTGAGAGCTCCAGTTCTTCTGAAAGTTCCAGCTCCAGCGAGACCACGGAGACGGTAGCCGGTATGGACGGCTGGACCGCCTTTGACTCAACGGTTACCCTGCAGATTCCGGTTTATGACCGCGGCAGCTCCAGCAACGGTGTGGCTGATGTAGTAGACAACTACTGGACTAACTGGATTCAGGAGAACTTCGGTGATGTGTACAATATCGATGTGCAGTTCGTAGCCATCACCCGTTCCGACGTTATGACTGATTACGGTCTGCTGGCCGCTTCCCAGTCACTGCCCACCGTCCTGATGGAGTATGACTATGACAAGCTGGCCACCTGGCAGTCCGAGGGCTATTCCGCACCCTATGATATGGAAGAGTTCAAGACCATCGCTCCCACCTACTATCAGATGATGGTCGACGAGAGCATCGACAGCTATACGCAGCTGGATGACGATGACTATCTGATCCTGGGCAAGAGACCCTACGGCAACACCAACTATACCTATGTCACCTTCTACCGCAAAGACTGGCTGGAGGAGGCCGGCTACGATGCGTATCCGGATACCGCTTCCGAATTGAATGAGCTGTACGCGAAGCTGGTAGAGAACGGACACAGCGCTCCGCTTGGCGGCACCAAGGTATCCGGCGCAGGCATTGACCAGAACTACGCTTACAGAGATTATCCGCAGGATGAGGAAACCTGGGTTACCACCGGTGACTATCAGATTCCGGCTCTGTCCACAGAGGCGCAGAAGAGATTCCTGAAGCTGGAGAATTATCACTATAACCAGGGCTGGACCAACCAGGAATACTACATGAGAGATTCCTCAGAAGCGCAGTCTGACTTCATCAATGGCCTGTGCTTTACCTATTCCTGCTATACCTCCTCTACCATCACGGTTCTGGACAGCTTCTATGAGACCAACCCGGATGCGGAGCTTGGTATCTGCGTATGCAGCAGCGAGTTTATTCAGGATGACACCTGGGGCTCCAACAACTCCTATCGTCCCACCAACGTGTTCGGTACCATGATTTCCCGTTCCACCACCGCTACCGATGATGAGTTCAAGGCTGCTGAGATGTATCTGGAATGGATGTGCCAGGAGGATGTGCTCTTCACCATGCAGTGGGGCATTGAAGACATTAACTTCGAATATGTGGATGGCACACCGACCGTGATCTCCTCTGATGATTCCAGATATGATGAGACCTATGCGCAGGGCCACAACAACAACGTAGACTACTGGATGGTCGTCACCGCTTCCAAGACGCTTGGCACAATTGAAGATGACGTCGCGGCTATCACGCCTCAGGGTGTTCCTCAGGACTTCTATCAGGAAATTCTGGACAATTATAATGGACAGAATGATCTCTACAATGCCGGCTACGCAAACTCCGACGCTCTGTTCGGCGCTTCTCTGGAATCCGTCAGTGAGTACAGCCAGACTCTGTATGACCTGTACACCGAGTATCGCGACCTGCTGGTGATGTGCGATCCGGATGAGTTCGATACCCTGTATGATGACTACAGCCAGAAGTATCTGGACGCCGGCTATCAGGCGGTTATCGATGAGAGACTGGAGCTCTACAATGAGGGCCTGACCACCAAGCTGCCCACCGCGTAAGAGGGCGGAAGCTGTCAATATTCCGGGCGCCGGGTATGCAGTCTTCATGGTTTCCACGGACAGAAATCTCAACGCGGGATCTGTACATACTGTATGCTGACGGCACTTTCGTGAGAAAGAACGGATAAATCATAATCTTCCGGCTGAATTGTAAAATTTGGGCCGGAGGATTTTTTAAAGAGTGAAATTACGAAATTGATTTTTTGATTTTTGATGGAACTCGTTCTGTGAAGGGGAGGGAAGCGGCTGTGAATAGTAACCTTGGGATGAGAATTCACACAGGATGACACTTGATGTAAATAAATGATAAATGTATAATAAACCTGAAAAAAACAGTATTCTGTCAGACTATAGATCAAAATGAAAAAGGAGAGGTAGGAGAAAAAATGGCAAAGCTGGAATTTGACAAAACAGAGATTGAGGGCGTTATTGACAAGGTGGTCAGAAAGACCATGAATATGGACCTGACCTGGGACTGGCCCTGCGGCGTGGCTTACTACGGCATCAGCGAGGCCTATGAGAAAACGGGGAAGGAAGAGTACCTGACCCTTTTGAAGGACAGGGTGGACGAGCTGATCGATCTGGGGCTGCCGAAGGTGTGGACGGTGAACGCCTGCACTATGGGACACTGTCTGATCACGCTGTATCAGGCGACGGGAGAGCAGAAATATCACGACCTTCTGATGTCCAAGGTGGAGTATCTGAAAAACGACGCCCTGCGCTTCGGGGATCATGTGCTGCAGCACACGGTTTCCGCCAACAACGACTTCCCGGAGCAGGCCTGGGCGGACACCCTGTTTATGGCGGCTTTTTTGCTGCTGCGCGTGGGCGTGATGGAAAAGGATGAGGAACTGATCGACGACGCGCTGAACCAGTGGTACTGGCACATTGAGTATCTGCAGGATCCGGCCAGCGGCTTTTATTATCATGGCTATGACAATATCGCCAAAAACCACATGTCCGGCATTTACTGGGGCCGGGCCAACGCCTGGGCGGCCTACACCATGTCGAAGGTGGGCGGCATTCTGCCCCAGTGCTACCTGTATCCCAAATATCTGGAGATCGCCGGTTCCTTAAATGAGCAGCTGGCTGCGTTGAAGACGGTGCAGACCGAGAACGGCCTCTGGAGGACGGTGCTGGACGATCCGGAGTCCTACGAGGAGGTTTCCGCCTCCGCGGGTATCGCGGCGGCCATGCTGGAGCGGGGCAATGTACTGCACAACAAATATATCAATAAGTCCATTCAGGGGCTGCTGGCCAATATCAGCGAGGACGGCAAGGTCATGAACGTGTCCGGCGGTACGGCAGTGATGAATGACAAAGAAGGCTACCGCGGAATTCCGAAGAGGTGGATTCAGGGCTGGGGACAGGGCCTTGTGCTGGCGTTTTTCTCCACGCTGTTAGTTTCTGACAAAATTCAGAAGGATGGGGCGCTGTAAACGGCTTCATGTATATTTTTCGATTGATATAGGGCGGCTGTGTCGGCTGCTTTAATTCCGAACATACATTGTCAGGAGGGACGATTGATATGTCAAAGACAAAGGGCGGTTTTACCCTGCCGGGTGAATCAGGGTATGAGCAACTTACATTACAGATGGCTGAAAAATGGGGAGCGGATGTGATCCGGGACAGCGACGGCACGGTGCTGTCCGATGAGATTGTGCATTCCGGCTACGGTATTTATTCCACCATCTGCATCATCCGCGACCACAACGCCTGGGCGAAGGAGAATCAGGACAAATTACAGCAGACATTTCTGTGCACACCGGCGAAGGTGGCAGTGGAGGAGACGG
The DNA here is from genome assembly GCA_021203305.1 of Lachnospiraceae bacterium. GTDB lineage: Bacteria > Bacillota > Clostridia > Lachnospirales > Lachnospiraceae > RGIG6307. Next base: position 106,086 of record JAJQBK010000011.1, on the reverse strand, counting down.
TTACTATCCATCTGATGGAGAACTTTTTTGCGGAGCAGTTCCGCGTCAATGACGGCGCCGCTGCCATGAAATACTGGCAGGTGTACGACCGGACAGCCAATGAGCTGGTGGACGCCGCCAAATGGAGCTATGACAGGGAGAAGGGCTCCGTGACGGTGAAGGACATCACTCCCTTCCACAAATATACCGTCAGCTTTCTGGCCTACCGGATCTGGGAAGAAATTTCCATGTACAATCACACCACCAACCACTGGGACAAGGAGCACCTGATGCAGATCGATCCCAGATATCCTGAAACGCAGGAGTATATGCTCGGGTGGATGAAATACTGGTGCGAAACCCATCCGGATACCACAGTGGTGCGCTTTACCTCCATGTTTTACAATTTTGTCTGGATCTGGGGCGCCGATGAGCGCAACCGCGCTCTTTTCTCAGACTGGGGTTCCTATGATTTCACTGTCAGTGAGCTGGCGCTGGACCAGTTCGCGGATCAGTACGGCTACAGCCTGACCGCGGAGGATTTCATCAATAAGGGTGATCTGCATGTGACCCATATGCCGGGCAATCCGAAGAAGGCGGACTGGATGGCATTCATCAATGATTTTGTGATTTCCTTCGGCAAAAAGCTGATTGCCATGGTGCATGAGTACGGCAAGAAGGCTTACGTGTTTTATGATGACAGCTGGGTGGGTGTGGAGCCCTACAATGGCCGTTTCCAGGAGTTTGGCTTTGACGGCCTGATCAAGTGCGTGTTCTCCGGCTATGAGGCCCGTCTGTGCGCCGGTGTGGATGTGCCGACCCATGAGCTGAGACTGCATCCCTATCTGTTCCCCACCGGCCTGGGCGGAGCTCCCACCTTCATGGAGGGCGGTAATCCCACGCTGGACGCCAAGAAATACTGGAACAATGTGCGCCGGGCGCTGCTCAGAGTGAAAATCGACCGGATCGGCCTGGGCGGGTATCTCTCCCTGACGCTGCCCTTCCCGGATTTCAATGATTACATTGAGAAGGTGGCGGACGAATTCCGCCTGATCAAAACCTTCCATGAGCAGGGAAAGCCTTATACGATTAAGACCAGGGTGGCAGTGCTTCACTATTGGGGGGCTCTTCGCTCCTGGACCCTGTCCGGGCATTTTCATGAGACTTATATGCATGACCTGATTCACATCAATGAGGCTTTGTCCGGCCTGCCTGTGGACGTCAGCTTTATCAGCTTTGAGGATGTGAAGAACGGGGCGCTGAAGGATGTGGACGTGGTCATCAACGCCGGTTACGTGGGAAGCGCCTGGAGCGGCGGCGACGCTTGGGCGGATGATGAGCTGGTGACGGCTCTGACAAAGTGGGTTTACGAGGGCGGCACCTTCATCGGCGTCAACGAGCCCTCCGCGGTACCCGGTTATGACAATTATTTCCGCATGTCCCATGTGCTGGGCGTGGACGAAGATACCGGCGCGAAGGTCTGCCACGGCAAGTGGAGCTTCACGGCGGCGGATCCGGATGGCCTTCTCCCCGAAGGAGCCACTGTGGAGAAGAAGGAGCACCGCTTCCTGACCGACGGCGAGACAAAGGTATTGCTGGCGGACGGCACAGACCCGCTGATTACCATGCATGATTTCGGCAAAGGAAAGGGCATCTATCTGTCCTCCTTCCAGGTAAACCTGGCCAACACCCGCATGCTTTATCAGCTGATCCGTTACGCCGGCGGTGAGGGACTGACCGGCGACTACATGACCGACAACCTGAACTGCGAGTGCGCCTACTACCCGGGCAGCAATAAGCTGGTGGTTATCAATAACAGCGATACAGTGCAGACCACCAGTATTCCAACACCGCAGGGGACGCAGACTGTGACAGTTGCCGCGTATGATACGCTTGTGATGGAGTTGTAGGAGGACCCCATGGCTAAAATCTACATCAATGAGACAAACAAAGTAAGCCACATCAACCCCGAAATCTACGGCCAGTTCTCCGAGCACCTGGACCGCTGCATCTACGAGGGCCTTTACGTGGGTGAGGATTCCGATATCCCCAACGTCAACGGTATGCGCTCTGACGTGGTGGAAGCCCTGAAAAAAATCCGGGTGCCCGTCCTTCGCTGGCCCGGCGGCTGCTTTGCCGATGAGTACCACTGGAAGGACGGCATCGGCCCCAAGGAGCAGAGAAAAAAGATGATCAACACCCACTGGGGCGGCGTAGTGGAGGACAACAGCTTCGGCACTCATGAATACTTTGAGCTGTGCCGCCAGCTGGGCTGCAAGACCTATATCAATGGGAATGTGGGAAGCGGCACCGTGCAGGAGATGAGCGAATGGGTGGAATACATGACCTTCAACGGCCTCTCCCCCATGGCCAGCCTGCGCGCCGCCAACGGACACGAAAAGCCTTGGAAGGTGGATATTTTCGGTGTGGGCAATGAGAGCTGGGGCTGCGGCGGCAACATGCGCCCCACCTATTATGGCGACCTGTACCGCAGATATCAGACCTACGTGCGCAATTATGACCCGGACGCGCCCATACAGAAGGTGGCCTGCGGTCCCAACGTGAATGACTATGAGTGGACCGAAAAGGTGCTGGATACCTGCTTCAATCCCAGCCCTTGCCATCTCCACGGCTTCATGGATTACCTGAGCCTGCATTATTACACCACGCCGAGACCCTGGGAGCACAAGGGAAGCGCCACGGAATTTACCGTGGAGGAGTGGTACAACACCCTGCATAAGGCTCTTTACATGGAAGAGCTGGTGGAGAAGCACGGCGCTATCATGGACCGTTATGACCCGGAGAAGAAAATCGGCCTGGCGGTGGACGAGTGGGGCACCTGGTTTGACGTGGAGCCGGGCACCAATCCTGGCTTCTTATATCAGCAGAACACCATGAGGGACGCCCTGGTGGCGGCCGTCACCCTGAATATTTTCAATAAGCATTCTGACCGGGTGAAGCTGGCCTGCATTGCCCAGATGGTGAACGTGCTCCAGTCCATGATCCTGACGGACAAGGAGAGGATGCTGCTCACGCCTACCTACCATATTTTCCACATGTATCGAAGCCATCAGGGCGCGGAGCTCGTTGAGAGCCGTATCGAGGGCGCGGAGACAGAGGGCGGCACCATGTACGAGGTACCCACTCTTCAGGAATCCGTTTCGGTTGATCAGGACGGCGTGCTCACACTGACAGTCGCCAACCTTTCCCTGGAAAACTCTTATCCGGTGGAGGTATCTCTCGAAAAGCTCAGGCCGACATCGGTGGATGCCAGCATTCTGACGGATGAAAAGGATGCCTTTAACAGCTTCGATGAGCCGGACAGAGTGGCCGAGCGCACCTTTGACGGCGTGGTTGTGACAGAACGGGGATTAAAGTTTACCATCCCTGCCTGCGCGGTGGTGAGCCTGAGAATCAGATAAATGTACTATTACCATTTAAAAAAAGAGAATCCTCCGGTCTGCGGGCCAGAGGATTTTTAACGCCGGAAAATAATTTCCCACTCAGCCTGTCCCCGGCATACCTTAATAGAAAAGACAAATTGATTCAGAATCCGGACCTACTGCTTTTGGATGAACCCTTCAGCGCCTTGGATTTGGGGGTGTCCGTGAGGAAAATAAGCTAACGGAGAGTTTAAAAGGCGGCAGGAATACTGTCATGTCTGACCAGGAACGCCATGCACATGAGTACCGCAAAAAGCACCATCAGATCACGGCTCTGCGGCTGTTCATTCTGGCCGCCTTTCTCATTTTGTGGGAGATTGCGGCGAAAACAGGGCTGATTGACAGCTTTTTCTTCGCCAGCCCCTCGATTACAGCGGAATGTTTTTTTGAGCTAACTGCTTTAAAAAACATTGGGGGCATGATATAAAAAAAGGGTGTAGGATTTACAGAAATCTGATATAATACAAATGACTGGTGATATTCGGTATCAGGAATGCTGATAAAATATATACATGAGATGCGCGATGGAATAATCACAATGGACATCCGATGAATAAAGAACTTTTAGCGAGGAGGTGTGCGGATATGGAGCAAATTAAAGATCTTCGGTTACAAAATATTCTGCAGGAGCTTTCAGAACTGCTCTGTCAGGTATATGGCAGCAAATTGAAGGCGGTTATTCTGTATGGATCTGTTGCAAGAGGGACGCAGACAGAGGGATCAGATATTGATATTATGGTTCTGGTGGACGGCGATACCGCTATATTGCGCAGCTTTTGGGATAAGCTTTCGGATGTTTCAACGGAAATGGCATTGAAGTATTTAGAGGTATTTTCTATTATAGACGTCAGCTATCAGGAATATAATGACTGGAAGACGGTATCTCCGTTTTACAGGAATGTATCAGAGGAAGGGGTTATTTTATATGCCGCTTGATATCAAAACTCTATCCAGTTATCGCATGGAGCGTGCAAAGGAAGATTTGGCCGCTGCAATCAGCAACCATAAGGAAGGGCTTTACAAGGCTTCGATTAATCGTTCTTATTATGCTATTTTCCACTGTGTTCGAGCGGTTAATATCACAAATGGATACGACTCATCAAAACACTCTCAGGTGATAGGATATTTCAACCGCTATTTTGTCCATACAGGTGAGTTTGCCGAAAATACATATAAAATCATCGATAATGCATATCGAATTCGAGAGAAATGTGATTATCAGGATTTTTTCCTGGCGTCAAAAGAAGATGCAGCAATGCAAATCCGACAAGCAGAGGAATTTATCAAAATGACGGAGACATATTTGATGAAAAAGCTGGATGAACAGTTTTAAGGATGCTGTTTTCTGCCAATTCCATTTTTAAGTTTTGAGGATGCAATACAGAGGACTCTCACGCCGAAATGAATGCTGATGGCCTTTTAAGATGGAGACAGATATGAACTGTAAAAAAGCATTGATAACCGGAATGACCGCGGCGGCGGGTATCGCCGGATTGTACCTAGCGGCAATTTCGCCCCGCGGCAGGAAGAACCGCGTGGACCGAACGCCTTTTCTTTATAAGACGTCTTCCGGTCATGAGCGCTGGTTATATGCCCATCGCGGGTTTCACGACAATGACAGCGAGGCTCCGGAGAACTCCATGGCAGCCTTTCAGAGGGCAGTGGAGGCAGGCTATGGCATTGAGCTTGACGTCCAGCTGACAAAAGATAAGGTGCCGGTGGTTTTCCATGACAATACCTTGCAAAGAGTCTGCGGTGTGTCCGGCTGCGTCAGCGATTATACTTATGAGGAACTGCAGAATTTTCCTCTCTGCGCATCGGAGGAACGCATTCCCAAATTTGCGGATGTGCTTTATCTGATCAATGGACGGGTACCGCTGATTGTGGAGTATAAGCTGGAGACCTTTGATACGGAGGTTTGCGCACTGGGAAATGAGCTTCTCAGTAAATACCAGGGAATGTACTGTATTGAATCCTTCCATCCGGCTGCGCTGCGCTGGTATAAGAAGCATCGGCCGGATATCATGCGCGGGCAGCTGTCCATGAATTTTATAGCGGAGCCTGAGTACCGCGGAAAACCCATATACTGGCTCATGACCAACATGATGTTTAATTTCTGGACAAAACCGGATTTTATCGCCTATGACCACCACGGGGCGGACAATTTGTCCTTCCGGATTTCCACAAAGCTTTTTGGCGCGCTGCCCGTCGCCTGGACCATCAAGAGCGGGGAGGAGCTGCAAAGAGCGAAGGAGAGCTTTCAGATATTTATTTTTGACAGCTTTGTACCGGATGAGAATAATTAGAAAAAATATAACGAAATCAGATTATCACTTCAAATCATTTCCCACTCAGCCTGTCCCCGGCATACCTTAATAGAAAAGACAAATTCGCCGGGGCAGGCATGATCACCTTTGACAATGTTTCCTTTGCTTATCATTCCCTTCGGGGCGAGACCCGGGCGGTGAGCCGTTTAAGCTTCCGGGTGGAGCCCAAAAGCTTTGTGAGTATGGTGGGACCTTCCGGCTGTGGGAAGTCCACGATTCTTTCACTGATTGCGGGAATATTGAGCCCGCAGGAGGGAGAAATCCGATACGATTCCGACAAAAAGCCGGTCATCGGCTATATGCTGCAGAAGGATCATCTGTTTTACTGGAGGACCATCTGGCAGAACTGCCTTCTGGGGCCGGAGATCCAGAAAACAGTGGATGAAAATACGAAAGCACGCCTTGCACAGCTTCTGAGAGAATATGGGCTCTGGGAATTTAAGGACAAAAAGCCGCAGGAGCTGTCCGGCGGCATGAGGCAGAGGGCGGCGCTGATCAGGACGCTGATTCTGAATCCGGAGCTGCTGCTTTTGGATGAGCCCTTCAGCGCCCTGGATTTTCAGACGAGGCTTAAGGTTTCCGACGACATTGCCCGTATTATCCGGGAGCAGGAGAAGACGGCGATATTGATCACCCATGATCTGCAGGAGGCCATCAGCCTGGGAGACCGGGTGCTGGTGTTAAGCGGCCGCCCGGCCAGGCTGATCCGGGATGTGCCGATCCGCCTGACAAAAAGCGGGGATGATTTGCTGTCCGCCAGAAACGCGCCGGAATTTAACGGCTATTTTAATATGCTGTGGGAGGATCTGAGAGAAGAGGAGGGAGACAATGAGGGACATCTGTAGGACACGGAGCCAGCTGCCGGGGCAGGAAAAGAACCCGGAAGCGGCAGAGAGAATGGATGATGAGGAAAATAAGCCGGCCGGGAGAGTAAAGGACAGGAAGAAGACTGTCATGTCTGACCAGGAACGCTATGTACATGAGCACCGCAAAAAGCACCATCAGATCACGGCCCTGCGTCTTTTCATTCTGGCCGCCTTTCTCATCCTGTGGGAGATTGCGGCGAAAACAGGGCTGATTGACAGCTTTTTCTTCGCCAGCCCCTCGATCATAGCGAAGTGCTTTCTGGAATTGCTGGAGAAAAACACGCTGGGCGTCCATCTGGCGGCCAGTATCGGAGAGGTTCTTTTCAGCTTTGCGCTGATCATCACGCTGTCCCTGGCGGCCGCGGTCCTGCTGTGGTGGAGCGACTTTCTGAGCCGGATTCTGGAGCCCTTTTTAGTGGTACTGAATTCCCTGCCCAAATCCGCGCTGGCGCCCCTGATTATTGTCTGGATCGGCACCGGTACGAAGGCCATTATCGCGGCGGGCATTTCAGTGGCCCTGTTTGGCAGCATCATCAGCCTCTACAGCGGTTTTCGGGAGACTGACGAGGAAAAGATCCTGCTGGTGCGCTGCCTCGGCGGCAGGAAGCGGGATGTGCTGGCTAAGGTGGTGCTTCCCTCCGGAATCCCCAATATTTTCAGCGTCATGAAGGTCAATATCGGCCTGGCGCTGGTGGGCGTGGTTATCGGGGAATTTTTTGCAGGGAGGGTCGGCCTGGGCTACCTGATTATTTACGGGACACAGGTTTTTCAGCTGGATCTGGTTCTGACATCGATTATTCTTCTGTGCATCCTGGCGATGCTGATGTATCAGGCGCTGCAGCTTATAGAGCACCGGTATTATCGAAAGACCGGGCTGGAGAACATGAAATAATTCTGCTGCTGCTCCGAATAGCAGCATTCTGTTTGAGAATATGAAATAAATCTGCTTGCATATGGAAAAGTAAAAGCGTAAAATAGGTTCCGGACATTATTTACCATAAAAGTGTTCTCAGCGGACAATCAGACGGGGTGCCGTGTGCCGGCGGCACGCATCGGGCACAGACGACCCTCACGGCACGCGGCCATGCCCGCAGAAGAGAATCGGGGATATTTATGAAAGAAGAGGATATACAGGAAACATCAAATAAAGAAGAGATATTTTCTCAGACTGTCACGAAGGCGGGAACGGGAAGCCATATACTTCTGCCGCTAATCAACAGCGCGTTTCAGCCGGGGCAGTGTCTGGAAACTGTCCAGGCAATGGAGAATATAAGCGAGCGAGAGATCGCCATGGGAGAGTATTATTACTTCAGTGGGCGGCCGGAGGAAGCGGCCAAAGAGATGGAGCCGTATCTGGCCAGCGCGGATACTGGGCTGCGACTGTCCGCCTGTCTTGTCTATGCTTTTGCGAATCTTGCCACGGATAAAATTCATCTGGCCCGGCATGCGTTGAACGAGATGGAAAAGACCTTTGCGGACATCAATGCCGATGAGGATGCGCCGCCTGAGCTTATGGCAATGTCCGCGTTTGTTTCCGCAGCCGCGGCTGTATTGCTACACATGCCGGTGAAGAAGGAACTGGTATTTGAGCCGGGAATCATGAACCTGCTTCCGCCGGGCCTGCGCTTCTTTTACAGCTATGTTCTGGCGCATTACGCTTATCTTCAGGGAGACTACGGCAGGAGCCTCGGAATTGCGCAGACAGCGCTGGCATTTGAGCCTGAGCTGTATCCCATCCCCACGATTTATCTCAGGCTGGTCATGGTCATGGATTATATGGGGCTGAAGGATTCTGAGAAGGCGAAGGAGCAGATGCTTCTGGCCTGGAAGATCGCGAGGCCGGACGGCCTGATTGAGGCGTTCGGCGAACATCACGGCCTGCTCGGCGGCGTCCTGGAAGCCACTCTGAAAAAGGACTGGCCGGAAGATTTTAAGCGCATTATCGGCATTACATACAGCTTTTCCAGCGGGTGGCGCAAGGTTCACAATCCGGATACCGGGGATGACGTGGCAAATAACCTGACAACAACAGAGTTCGCCATTGCCATGCTGACAGCGCGGGGATGGACATACCAGGAGATCGGCAGCCATATGGGAATTTCGATCAATACGGTGAAGTTTCATATGGGAGCGGTGATAGGAAAGCTTGGAATTGAAAAAAAGAGTGAATTAAAAAAATATATGCTGCGGTGAAACACCATGTTTTTGTGCATTTCCCTCTGTATCATTTTATTGATACAGGGGGATTTTTTTGCTGCCGGGAGGCTTATGCGCCATTATTTTACAAGTTTAACGGCTGGCGAACATATGTTCACCTGCCTGATTTTTTGAAAATTCGGGTAGTTTCAAATAAAAAGTGAGATGGTACAATGAGAGCGGACATAAAGGACGCGTCTTCATAGGGGACGCCTTACGGGTGTACACGCATTTAATGAACGACGAACGGGATCATGAGTGAGGAAGAAGCGGGGAAGAAACATGCCTCCACAGTGGACGATCTGCGGACACGCATGTTTCAGGCGCATTGATTTGCATGGCGGGGGAAGGCAGATGGATAAGAAATTCAGACATTATGAATTCGAGGGCGCGGTACTGGATATCCCCATGTTCTATGATGAGCTGTCCCGCAAGTATATCGAGGAATACCGGAATTTTAACGAGAATCCGGCATGGACAGCTGAGGGCTGTCCGCTGATGCATTCCGTGGAGGATGCCTGTCCTTACGGAGAATGGGATGAACCGCAGCGCTGCAATGACTGCGGCTCCTGCCGTTTTTTTGAGCCGATCGCTCCCCACGCTCTGATCGGCGCATGCCGACAGAAGAAACGGCTGTGGGCCAACAAAAGCTGAGCAGGGGAGGTTCCAGACAGATTACCCGAAAGGTACCTTCTGACTTCGCGAGTGGTAATTTCCATTTTGGATAAAAAATGGTAAAATACCGGAAAAGAGAAGAGGAGATATTATGCGGATAGCTCTCTGCGATGATGACAAAACGGAACAGGAACAGTTCATTCAGGCTCTGCACCAGTGGGATGCCGACAGAACGCCTGAACTTTTTGTGTCCGGCAGGGAGTTTCTGGAAGCGGCGGATGTCTTTCCGCATTTCGATATCGCCTTTCTGGATATTTATATGCCGGCGGAGAACGGAGTGGATGTGGCGAAGGGGCTGAAGGACATCTCTCCTGAAACCGGCATTGTGTTTGTGACCAACAGCTCATGGCACGCCGTGGAGGCCTTTTCAGTCAATGCGCTCCACTATCTGGTGAAGCCTGTCACCGTAGAAGGGATCCGGGAATCCTTCCTGAGGCTGACCAGGCTTCGGAGCGGCAGGCGGGAGAGGTCCGTTCTGGATATTTCTGTCGGCAAGGACAATTATTCTCTCTATATGGATGAGATCCGTTATATCCAGAGCGCCAGCCACGCGACGGAGATTCTCATGCAGGACGGCCGGGTTTACAGGGTATGGATGCCGCTGAATGAGCTTGCGGGAAAGCTCAACGCAAGCTTTCTGAAGGTGCAGCGGGGTATCATCGTAAATATGGGCTATATTGAGCAGATGGGAACAGATTCCTGCATTCTGAGGGACGGGACCAGGCTGCTGTTAAGCAGGAACGACAGGCTTTCCATCCGGGCGGCATATGACAATTACGCGTTTGACCGCCTGGCCAGGATGAGGGAGCAGGAATGGAGGTAGGAAGTGGGATTTTATCTGCGGCACAGCCTTGGGTTTTTTATACAGCTTGCTCCCGCAATCTTCTTGTGTATTATTCCTTTCCCGAACAGCTCGTACCGTTTTCCCAGGAGCAGAATCTGCGTGGGCTACGCGCTGGTTTCTTTGGCGGCCGCCCTTCTGTTTCCTATTCTTTTGAATTCGTCATTGCAATATATTTTTCCTGACGACAATGTGCGCGCCAGCTTTTGTATGCTGACGGCGGCGGCAGTGCTTGCAATCGTATGGTTTTTACTTGTATCGGAAGCGGCAATCAAAAAAATTCTGGTTTTGCTTCTGGCTCTGATTTACGCGTTTACCCAATATGCGATTGTGAATTTGATAGGCTCCCTTTTACCGGAGGAGATGAGAAGTGAGATTTATTCCGGAAGCTATCTTTTCCTCTTCGCGGCCACAGCCGCTGTCATGTTTCCTTTATCCGCCCTCGGGATGAAAAAAGTAGTCAGTAATTATATCAGAGGACTGGATGAACAGAATATGCGAAAGGAATTCGGCATTGTAGTCGGGGTTTCTCTCGGCTATACTGTGGTGCTTCTGATTTATTCCTCAGGGATTGGCGGAGAATTTCGGGAATACTGGTGGCTTTTGGCCCCGCCGCTTTTGTTTGTCGTCATCGTTCTGCTGACTTTTTACTGGTTTCTGTTTCAGGAATCCGTTCTTCACAGAAAAGAAAGCGAGTATCGGAAGAACGCTCAGATCCAGCAGATGCAGTACCAGAGCATTACCCGGGAGATTGAGAACGCCCACAGGACCAGCCATGATATGAATCATTATCTGCGGGGGCTGTATGAGCTTCTGGAAGAGAACAGGGTGGAAGAGGCGAAGGAATACCTTGACCGGCTTGTGAAGCAGGTGCATTACCGGGAACAGGAGAATTACTGTGAGAACAAGGCAGTCAACGCCATTTTGCAGTATTACGCCGGGCTGGCCCGCGGCGAGGGGATCCGCTTTGAGTCGCAGGCGGACTGCGGGGATCTGACCATTCAGAGCATGGATCTGACCGTCCTGTTAGGCAATATTCTCGAGAACGCCATTTATGCCTGCCAGCGGGTGAAAACAGAGCCCCAAATTGACGTCCGGATCGGCATCATCGGGGATTCTCTGATGATACTGGTAAGGAATTCCTGCGGGAAGGTCTATCCTTCGGGCTCTTACAGGATGGATAACAGCTTTCTCCCGGCAGAGGCCTTCGCAAGCGGAAAGCAGGGCGGGGGATACGGCCTGAAAAGCATCGCCATGACTGCCGAAAAGTACAGAGGGGAAGCGGGCTTTCAGTTTGATGAGCAGAGACAGAAATTCACCACCAGAATTCGAATCAACCTTCATCCGGAGATGCTTTAAAAACGTTACTATTCACGGCCATCGGAAAATACAAGCAAGCTCATCGTGCTTGCACGAAAGAGATTGATTGTATTTTTCGATGAGCCTGTGAAGCAGGAACTCCACCCACATAAGCAAAAAGATGAGTCGCGTTTTTTGCGACGCCAGACGGCGCTAGACGTCCGGGGGACGTCTGTTCAGCGCGGACCGTAGCGAAGCGAAGACAGCGGATGCTTTTGCGCATGTGGGCGGAGAGCCGTGAATAGTAACTTAAATCGGACATCACTATATAAATGGAAGGGATCCGCGGATCCATCCTGAAACAGGAGGAACAACCATATTATGAAGAATACGAAACTCTATCCCTTTGAGAGAAACCGGTATTATTCCGGGAAAATGCTCACTTCCTCAGATTTCTGGGCGGAGCAGACTTATTTTAACAATAAGCGCAGATTCATTAACAATCTGATGTACGGGTCCGAGATTGTCTGCGGCTGCGGGGTTTTCAGCCTGGATGATCTGTCCATCCTGGTGGAGAGCGGGGCCGCCATCGACGGGATGGGCAGGGAGATTGTGGTGGAGTCCTCCGTTGTCAAAAAGCTGTCCGCCATCGAGGGCTTTGAAAGCCTGAAGTCAGATGAGGCCTGTCTGTGCCTGCGCTACCGGGAGGATCCGGTTCACACGGTATATAAACCCAATCAGAGCGAAAAGGACGGGGAGCAGGATTACGAATATAACCGTATCAGCGAGTCCTATGATCTGTTCCTGATGGATAAAGAGGACGATGCGGATGAGTATGAGCTGGAAAGCGAGTTCTTTACCAGCATGGTTCTTTTTGAAAATGAGGACTTTACCGTCCGGCTGACCATGCCCGCCACCGTCTGCCGGGGGAGAAATGTAAAGCTCGACCTGACCGTGGAAAAAAATTCCTCAGAGAACAGAAAGCTGACCTATCGCGGAATTCTGCAGACTCCGGTGTTCCTGACTCCGGACGGCGGCCATGAGCTGAAAATTGGTGTGAAGGATGTTTCTCTGGCAATGGGGGAGAACGCCGTCAGAGAGTACTGGCTGCATACACAGAACGCGCCGGTGCTGGAGAGCAGTATTGTGGTGGAAAGCGGCGCGGCGCGGGTCTCAATCGATGGAGAGGAAATGGAGGCGGCTTCCGGCTGCGCGCTGACTGTGGCGCTGACGGACATGAGGCCGCAGGATCTGGTCAGCCAGGAGATCGGGCATATCAGCCTGGAGATGAAAAGCATGGGTGAGACAAAGGATTATGTCTGCCTGGCGGACCTGAAGCTGACGAGGACACAGAACGCGTATATTATTGAGGATATTCAGGAAAAGGGCGTCAAGAGCTACATACAGGCTCCGGCCCAGGACGGGCTGCGAAGCCGTTATCTGGAATATTTTTCCAAGGAGGCGGATATCTATAAGCCGACGGCAGCCGGCTCCGCCCGGTCCAAGGCAGCCGGCCAGTCCGGCTGGCAGGGAAAGGCCATTGAAGCGGCTTCCGGCGTGCTGGAAATTCCTCTGGGCGAGAACGCGCGGCGGGGCGACGTCCGTTATTCCGGGGAGATCATGCACGGCCTGGGCAAGGGAAATGTGTATGTGGAGATCGGATATGAATACATCGCGGAGGACCCGGCCCTGGGCGCCAGCTCCCGGAATACGGTTTACGGAAATCCGAAGCTTTTTGACAGCGAGCAGATGACCGCGGTGGATGTGGAGACTGCCGTGAAGGTCATGGCGGATAAGGGAAGCTTCATTGTGGCGGCCAGGCTGCAGGAGAATGTGAATTATCTGTCTCTGACCTATCGATGGGTGGCCATCCGTTTCCCGGCCGGCAACGACCTGGGGCTTGCGGAAAGCTACAGTGGGAAGAGCATTTCAGTGGATACGCCTACGGTGGTTATGGGCGTGCGGGAGAATCATTATTTCCATGTACGGTACAATAATATGGAAGCCTGCAGTATCGCCTACGAGATGACAGAGCCGGGAAGCGGGGAGATCACATCCGACGGCGTTTATACATCTCCGTCCAAAGAAGGAGTGTATGAGATCCGCGTCTATTGTGTGGATATGCCGGTGATCTGTACATACGCGTACGCGATCGTCAAGAAGGAAGGAACGGATCCCGAAAAATAACGGGAGCGGTTTGACGGATCACAGTGGAGGAGATTGACAGATATGATCTATCAGTCGCAGTTGATGAGGCTTTTATGCGTCCGGACGATAAAATCTAATACAGTCAACGACGTTTTAGTCTGCCGTGATCTGAATTCCGCTTCGGGAGCGTTGTATACGGTCCTGGCGGTCCGGGATCATGCGACGGTGAAGCAGTGCCTGGAGATGTTCCGACTGTCCGGTACGTCGGACAGGGATGTGTGCGTTCATAGCTTTTCGGATCAGGGCATATTCTGCATGGTGTTTGAATATAAGCAGGAGAGACCGCTTTCTGATTTTTACACGGGGAGATTTTACACGCTTCCGGAGTGCGAGGCGATCTGTGTACAGGTCATTATGGCCTGTATTACCTGTGGCCTTCCCTTCCCGTTTCTTTACCTGGTTTTAAGACAGGGGCAGCTGAATCTTTCCAAGGATCATTCCGTTTATCTCGGATATCAGACAGACTTAGCGGAGCTGGATATTACAAAAACGGAGAGGGACTGCGCGGTGGAATGCGCGCAGATACTGAGAAAGCTGTTAAGCTCCAAGGCCTCCGGAAAGGCGTTCAGCTACCAGCTTCTGGAAAAGAAAATCGACCGAAGAAGCTATTCCTCCTTCACGGAGCTATACAAGGACATACGGATCGCTGCCGCGCCTGAAAAAAAGAAGGGCATTATCCAGAGGATCAAAGCCTGGTTTGTCCGCAGGCAGGATCTGGTTTTCAGAATTTCACTGTATCTGTGTGTGGTACTGTCGGTGGTTGTGCTGGCGTCCCTGATCACACAGCTGATCTTTGGGGATATTCCCTGGCTCAGGCTTTTATTTAACGGATTTAAGACAATCGGAACGGAAACACTGACAGGATAAGGAGGGAGAGGCAAATGAAAGGAAGAGTGACAATTCTACTTTGCTGTCTCTGGCTGCTTGCGGTAGCTGCCTTACGGAGCCTGTCGGGGGGAAGCCTGATTGATGAGGTTCCTCAGTTTATGCTGCTGAGCAACGCCGTGGAGAGCGGAAGCACTTTTATCGGCCTGGATAGCAACGGGGACGGCCTGTATGGACTTCTGGCTCTGAAAACGGAGGAGGGGGAAGAACAGACCTATCGCATTGTGGAGATCTCTGAGGACGGCCAGGCACTGGCCGCGACGCCGGTTTTTGAACTGACGCCGGAAGAGGAAGGCTTTGTCAGTGATTTTGCCGCCGTGTCCAAGGGCTTTTATGTGACGGTGGTTTCAGAGACGAGAGAAAGCGCGGAAGTGTTTTTTATAGATGTGGAATATCTGTCCGAGGAGAATCTGCCGGAAAACGGGGAAGACGCTGAAGGTTTCGTCCTGTATGCTTCGCAGAGTTTGTCTGCGAGGGAAGGCCGGCAGATCAACTGGGCCGGATATGAAAACGGAGCCTTTGTCTCCTGGAAGGATGACGGAACCGGCGCGGAGTATTATTTAAGCGACGCCAGCCAGGACGCTGTGTGTGAACAGCTGCTCCTGGACGCGGGGCAGGAGGCCAACAATCAGCAGTTTTACCTGATCACATGGATTCTTCTCCTGTTTATCGGCTTTGGCCTGATCATACTGGCAGTGAACGCCCTGTATCGCAAGAGTTATACGATATACATGGCGGCAATCACGGAAGGGCTTCTCTTTCTGCTGATTTTCGCGGGAGCGGCGCTCACGCTGTGGGGGCGGCGGACATCTGAGAATGAAGAAAATGAAAAATTCGGCCAGTACTATCTGGAGCTGTTCGCGGAAAATCTGGACGCCGATATGCTTCAGGGTATGGGAACGGACAGCTTTTATTCCACTGATGCTTATTACGCCCTGTGGAACCGGCTGTCGGCCTATGTAAAGGATGACAGGACGGAAGGCTTCTTTGCGGATCTTTGCCTGGTCAGAACGTCGGATCAGATGATTCTGGCCAGCGCCAGCGGGCACAACGGCCTGTCTTTAGAAAGTGTTTACGGCAGCGGGGAGGAATTCCTGGAAATGGAGCTTGAGGTCGGAGACGGCCTTTCCGGTTCTCTGACAGCGGTTATTTCCAGGGAGAGTGAGGGCTTGCTTGCGGACTTCTTTACCCGGGTTTATCTTCTGGCCGCGGTACTGCTGTTTTTGCTGGGCAGCGCGGTCTGCCTCGGACTTCTTTTCCGGCAGGGGAGAGAAATTTCCGGCCTTTCCAAAGCCATGCTGACGGCCTCCGGCGGGCAGGAGGTTCCCTCCAAAGAGACCGCAAAAAGCAAAGATGTGGCGGTGATGTGGAACAGCTTTATGGAAATGCAGAAACAGATCAGCAGGATCAATTACGCCAGATACCGGATTTACGAATCCTGTTACCGTTTCGCTCCCAAGGATATTGAGAAAATATTTGGCAGGGACTCCATTACGGAGGTGGAGGGAGGAGACTTTGTCCGCCTGAAAGGAACAGTGGCCTTTGTCACCTCCGATGAGCCGGAAAACGCGGATGAGGAGTCCGCTTCGCGGATGAGCGAATTCGTCACACTGGTTGAAAAGCATCAGGAGGAAAGCGGCGGTTACTTTGTGCCGGGAAATTCGGATCTGACAGGCCTGCGAGTTCTTTTCCTGGAAAAAAACAGCCGTAGTGTGGAGTTCGGAACTTCTTTTCTGCATGAGTTTTCATCGGCGCCGGGGCTTGACGGCATGAGAACCGGGATACTGCTTCATTATTCGGAATTTCTGTACGCGGTGGCCGGCAATGAACGCCAGTGCTTCCCCTTCCTTTTATCGGAGGAAAAAGAGCAGATGGAGCGTTTCGCGGCCTGGTTTCGGGAGATGGACTTAAAGCTGGTGATCACGGACGAGGTCAGAACCCGGGAAAAAGCCGGGGAGGGCTGCAGATACATAGGTTATATTTTCCTGGAAAAAGCCGGCAGGAAGCTGGAGCTGTATGAGGTGCTCAACGCCTGCGCCCCGGTGGAGAGAAGGCTGAAGCTTGATACGGAGGAAAAATTCCAGACAGCCATCCGGTTATTTTACCAGCATGATTTTTATCTGGCCAGAAACGGCTTTTCCGATGTCATGAAGGTCAATCCTTTTGATCAGATCAGCAAGTGGTATCTGTTTACCTGTGAAAAATATCTGAACCAGGCGTACACAAGCGGCGATATCTGCCGTCTGCGGCCGGAGGACTGAAGCCTTGAGGACATGAAGAAAGAGAAACCATAGAAGGGAGGAAGAAGGGTGAATACCAATCTGTTCAACGTGTTGCTCACAACCGCGAAGGCGAAGATTACGCCTCTGGTGACCAAGATCAAGCTCTGGACCAGCTGGAACTATATCAGGACTAAGTTCATCGCCCTGATTCAGTCTCTTTTTACGAAGGTTCTCAATGTCAAGCCCCGCCATAAGAAGGATTACTATGAGGTCTTCGGCTGGCTGGTCAGCAAAAGGCTGGCCTACGCCATGGTGGCAATTGCGGGGCTGCTCAGTCTTTATTATCTGTTTTGCGTGAGGAATATCCTGCCTGAGACGGACGAGGACGCGGTCAAATCCTACTCCTATGACTCTCTTTTCCTGAGGTTTACCAGCGGCACCGTGCAGATTAAGGCGGCCTCCGGTTATCTGGCCTACGAGGGAGAGGTGGCGGACGGAGCCGTCACAGGCTACGGCACGCTCTACAATTCCGACGGCGTGGTGGTTTATCAGGGGAATTTTGAATATAACGAATATCAGGGGACCGGCACCCGCTATTATGATGACGGCACGCTGATGTACACAGGGGACTTTGAGGATAATGAATTCAGCGGCAGCGGAAAGCTCTACCGGGAGAACGGCACCCTGGAATATGAGGGAGAGTTCTCGGCCGGGTATAAAGAGGGAAGCGGCAGTCTGTACGACGTGGCCGGAAGCCTGATTTACACCGGTACCTTCAGCAGGGATGAGCCGGTATACAGCGAGCTTCTGGGGAAAAAGGCGTCGGAGATTTCGGAAAGCTATACAGGGGAGAGACTGATTTATGAGTACGGCGACAGCCTGGCGGTCATCCTTAAGGATATAGACGCGGTCTATGCCAATGACGCGAACGCCTCCACCCTGGAGGATGAGATCACCGCTTCCCGGATCCTTGTGCTGAAGGACGAATTCCTTGCGGGAAACAGCCGGCTTTCGGATAAAACCTCGCTGGACAATTATTTCGGCACCGCGGCGCAGGGGCAGACAGTGGAGGTGGATCTTTCCCAGGCTGTCGCCTTTTACCTGACGGGCGGTGATAGTGGCGCTGTGAGTCTTGAAACGAGCGGGGTCTACGACGATTATCTGGAGGTGGAAGCGTACAGTGGGCAGTGCACGGCATATACCTATACGAAGGATGGGCTGACATACACCTTCTGGTCCACGGGCTTTGGTGGTACGTTTTCCTTTTATACCATTGAGAAAGAGGAGGAACAGGCCGGATGAAGATCAGATTGACGGCGGCGGCCCTGGCGGCGGTTTTAGTGACAGCGGGCGCGGGAATTCAGACGCAGGCTGTGAGCGCTGATCTGAGCGCCGGACAGAGCGGGGAAGAAAATCTGACGCTGGAAAGCTCCCTGGAGCTGGCCCTTGCCTCTGACGCGGAGTACATAACGCTGACCAATGAGCTTGCCGTACAGCGGAAAAATCTCAGACAGGCTGTCATTGCCGCCGGGGGAAGCGATGAGGAGGACGAAGCCTGGTCCGCGCTTCTTGAGGTGACGCTTTCGGAGGGAGATGGCCTCGCGGAATATTATTCCGTGATGACTCAGCCGACGCTTCTTGGGGCAGAGGTTTCCCTGACAGAGGCAAAATTAAACAGCCGAAAGGTTGAGCTGGAGAGTGAAATCGCGAATCTGTATATACAGATGATCACCTGTCAGGAAAGAATTTCCGTTCAGGAGGAATTGCTGGAGGAGAAAAACACTTCCCTGACAAAGACAAAGGCTCTGGTGAAGTCCGGACAGGAGGAGGCTTCCTTACAGGAGTCCCTGGAGGATGAGGTGGATGCGCTCAAAGAAAGCCTGGAGGAGGATCGGGACGCGCTGAAAACAGTCATGGAAGAGCTGTCATCTCTTATCGGGGAGGAGCTTGCGGAGGATACGGTCTTCGATGACGCGGAGGTGGACGACACTCTCTGGGAAGGGCATCTGGAGGAGCTGACGGACTGGGCAGTGCAGAAGGATGAGGGATGCCTGAGCGCCTGGAAGGATTGCCTGGAAGCACTTCTGGAGATGTGGACAGACTACACGGTTCTGAATGAGGAATATCCCATTCCGGACAGTATTTTTGAATATATTGTGAGCGCGGCCGCGGGGGAGAGCATAGATACGGAAGCCTTTTACGAGGAATATACCGCGTATTGGGAGGAACGGCAGGCGGCGCTTGAGGCGGCAAAGGCCCTGAATGATTCTGAGGGGACTGCCGATGAAACAGCTGGAGATGAGACTGCTGCGCAGACCGGCGAAGAGAATCAGGAATCCGAAAGCGCAGAGGAAACCGCAGAGGAAACACAGGCTTCTGAAAACGGTGATCAGACCGGCGGCACGGCGCAGACCACAGAAGAGGACGCTCCGGAGGAAGAAGAGACCGAAGAAGAGGACGCTTACGCATTCCATGACGCCATACTGGAGTATCAGAACCGGGTTCTGGAGATGAACACCCAGGTACAGGAAGTGACGAAAAACGTGGAGGAAGCGTATGACAGCCTTATGAGTCTGCGCGATACATACCTCAGTCTGCAGGAAGAGCAGGAGGAGCTTCAGGGCAATCAGAAGCTGTACAGGGTCAGATACCGCCTGGGGGAATTGTCGAAGGAGGAGTATCAGTCCCTGACGGAGGAGATGGAAACGCTTAGGCTGGATATCCTGGAGGCCGGAAAGGAATACCGGCAGGCGTATTATTCCCTGAACAGCGTGACGGGCGGCGGCCTTTCGGCCATCGCGTCGGGCGGGCTTCTGGTGGAGGAGACCGGGGAAGAAACCGCTGATGAGATTGAGAAAGCCGGCATTGTGGTTTTGGTCCGGGCATATCCCGGGGAACAGACCTTTTCCCTGGAGGTATCCGTTCCGGAGGAATACGCGGAGGACATCGTTTCCTTTGAACTGTGGAACGGGGATACGCGGATCGGAAGCCGGACGGGGACAGATGAGGTTCTGGCGGCTGACAGCCTTTCTGATATATCGGAGCTGCAGGTTCGCTTTTATGACGCGGCCGGCGGGGAGCTGGGAGCATATGAGATTGACACCGCTGTACCGGTCACCGTTCTCACAGTGAAAACCGCTGTCGAGATGAAGTAGAGCAAAGGAGAAGAGATATGGCAGATTATCCGATTATCGCGGACGTCAGCGCTTACATCGTGAGGACGCTTCGCAGCAAGATGTGCCCTGAGCCCATCCCGTCTCCCAACAATATAGAGATTTCCTCCCCGGCGGATCAGGATGTGGACTATATCCTCGGCCTGTACCTGTATGATATCCGGGAGGAAAGCGACGTGACCCAGCAACCCTATATGCAGAAGGGCAGGGTTCAGTTAAAAAAACCGCCCAGGCCATACGGCCTTTACTATATGGTCTTCATCAACGGCTCCTCCCAGATGGGATTGAAGGCGCCGGATATTCAGAAGATCATCGGAAGGGTAGCGCAGATCGTCAATGACAACAGCTCTGTCCTTCCCAGTCAGCTGCAGTCCTGGCTGGATACGCAGGAACCTCCCATAGTACTGTCTCAGGCGAAGATAAGTCTGGAGGAGAAGGTGAGGGTGTGGCAGGCGATCAACAAGCCCTATCAGATCAGCCTGTTTTACAAGGCGGCACCCGTATTTTTATCCAGCGAGGTGGTCATCGATACTCCGAGAGTCGTGGACGCGTCCTTTGGGCTGCATATTACCGGAGAGGAAGGAGGGGAGGGATAACAGTTGCAAGCATCGACAATTCACCACAGCCTGGACCTGGTGGTCCGACTGATTGACACAACCACATCAGCTGCGGTGGATGAGAGAAATGTCCGGTTCCGGATGGATGGAAATCCGGTCAGGCCTGTTCCCAGAGGAAACGGAACTTACGTATTCCTGAACAAGGGAAGGTCAGACGGTGAGTTAAAGATTGCGGTATATGGTTTTGAACCATGCAGTCTGGACATCCGCTACCAGGAGCTGGATAAGAGGATGCCGGTAAAAGAAGCGTTCCTGATACCGTCAGAGAACGCGGCGGGACAACAGCCGGTTATCACTCTTTCAGGAAATCTTCCAGGCCTTACGGAAATCCAGGCGGTATGTCTTAGTCCGGCCGGCTGCTGTATCAGCGGCTTTGATGAGAGAAAGCGGATTATGAAGCTTTTAAAAACGCACCAGACGGCCATGGACCACACTTATTACGGACTGATTCACGCGGACCGGCAGAATTATGAGCCCTTTGAGGTGGTAAAGGAGCTGCCGGATGGCTCCGTGAAAATCAGCAAACCGTTGGCGGAGCCGTTTTCAGCCAATTCCCCCATAGCCAGAATAGTGTTCGGTATGGCGGGGGAGCAGGGCGATTACGTACTCAGGGTCAGGGATGACGCGGAGACGCTCATTTATATGATCCGTTATGTAGTGCGGGGCGCCGCGAAATTCAGAACGGTGGATATGCACCGGGCTGAAGAACTGAAATGAGAAAAGGAGGATGAGATATGGGACAGATGGTAGCGACAGGAGCTATGGCCATGTGTACGTTTGGAGCCGCACCCGGAACCTTGAGCGTGACCTCTCAGACGATATGTCTGGCGGACTCAAGACCCGCGGCTACGATTCAGGACTGCCAGACGGCAAACATCACCCCATTTGGCATGTGCTCATCCCTGGCGAATCCAGCCGTTGCCTCGGCCACAGCCGCGGCGATGGGAGCCCTGACGCCGCAGCCCTGTACGCTGGTGGCGGCCGGAACCTGGATTCCCACAAAACCGACAGTGCTGATCAACGGAAAGCCCTGCCTTACCAGCGACTGCAAGCTGACGTGCTCCTACGGGGGAGTGATCAGCATTACATCGCCGGGGCAGGTAAAGGCGACTGTCACGTAACAACCAAAACGAAAGGAGAATAACAAATATGGCAGAATATTTTACACCGGGAGTCTATGTGGAAGAATACGATAATTCTCCCCGGAGTATCGAAGGTGTAGGGACCAGCACAGCCGGTTTCATCGGCTTTGCGGAAAAAGGCCCGACCATCGGGGAACCCTCCCTGGTTACCAGCTTTAAGAGCTTCAGCAAACAGTTCGGAGGCTTTTTGAGCGAGTTTACCCACGGCGAGTACCGCTATCTGGCAAACAGCGTGGAGCAGTTCTTCATCAACGGAGGCACCAGATGTTATGTATCCCGTGTGATTCCGGATGACGCGAAGGCAGCCTCCAGGCAGATGGGCATCCTGTCCGTGGAAGCCGCGAATGAGGGGAAATGGGGCAACCGCATCCAGATTTCCTTCAATACCGTGGAAAAGAAGAAGATGCAGCTCATCGCCCAGTCGGGAACCGGGTATGTGGCGAAGACCGTGGCGGGTTTCAGAGAGGGCGACCTGGTAGAGGTGAACGGCGAGTACAATAAGATCGCCACCATTTATGATAATTCCGTGACCTTTGAGCAGCCCTTCAACAGCGAAGTGGTGGACACCGGCATTATCCCGCAGACCGTACTTTATCTTGTCACTGTGGATATGAGTATCCGTTACAACGATGATGTGGAAAATTACGGGGAGCTGAGCTTTAACGTGGCTGCACCGACTTATATCGGCACCAAGCTTTCCGCCAGTGAGCTGGTGAAGGTTTCCGTGGGACAGCCCGAATCGATCGGCAATCCGGTGGAGGCCATTCTGGGAGAGGGGAATCAGAGCGGCATGTTCACGCTGGAAGGCGGCTATGACGGAACCATGGACACCGTCAGCGCGGCTACCTTCATCGGAAAGGACGGCGGCCCCGGAAAGCGCACCGGCATCCAGTCCTTCCTGGAGAACAGCACTGTCAGCATGATGGCAATCCCCGGAGTGACCGACGCGGAAGTGATTGTGGCGCTGGTAGCCCACTGTGAGAACTTAAAGAGCCGTGTGGCGGTCTTTGATATGCCGAAGGATTCTTACAAGATTAAGGACCTGATCGAATACCGCAGCGTGATCGACTCCACCTACGCGGCCATGTATCACCCCTGGATTCAGGTCTTTGACCGCTCCTCCAACAAGAGCGATTTTGTGCCGCCGTCGGGCGCGGTGATGGGCGTGTATTCCAGAACCGATATCAACCGCGGCGTTCACAAGGCTCCGGCCAATGAGATCGTATTCTGCACCGGCCTGAAGGTCAATTACACCAAGGCGGAGCAGGATCTGTTAAACCCGGAGGGAGTCAACCTGATCCGCGCCATTCCCGGCCAGGGAATCCGCGTCTGGGGCGCCCGCACCGCCAGCAGCAATTCCGCGTTTAAATATATCAACGTCCGCCGCCTGTTTATCTATGTGGAGGAGAGCATCAAGGCCAACACCAACTGGGTGGTCTTCGAGCCAAACGACGCGACGCTGTGGCAGAGAGTCAACCTGACCGTCTCCTCCTTCCTTGACAGCATGTGGAGACAGGGCATGCTCGCCGGCTCCACGCCTTCAGAGGGCTATTTTGTGGAGATCGGACCGTCCACGATGAGCAGAGATGATATCATGAATGGCAGACTGATCTGCAACATCGGTATCGCGCCGACCCGTCCGGCAGAGTTCGTAATCTTCCGCGTGACCCAGCACACTGCTGAATCCGGCGGAGAATGATAACGCGTACATGGAGCTTGAATGAAAAGGAGAATTAGAGTATGGCGACATATGAAAACAGTAAGGGACTTTCTTATCCTTTAACAAAAATGAATTTTCTGGTTACCGTGGACGGCGTGTCCGGTACGGCCGCGTTCAGCGAGGTGACCGGAGTGGAAGCGTCGGTGGATGTGATCGAGTTCCGCCAGGGCAACGCCAACAGCCTGGCGCCGGTGAAGATCCCGGGCCTGGTGAAGCACGGCAACGTGACTCTGAAATTCGGTTATACGTTGGACAGCGCGTTTAAGACCTGGGTTCAGGAGTGCGTCAGCGAGGTCAGAGGCGAGATTCCCCGCAATAATGTGCAGATCGAGATGATCGATATCAACGGCGGCGCTCCCCAGACCATCGCCACGGCGGTGACGGGAACCAGAGTGTGGATTCTGACCAACGCCTGGGTGACCAAGTACAATGCCCCCGACCTGGACGCGAAGACCAGCGACGTGGCCATTGAGAGTGTGGAGATTGCCTACGAGGAGCTGGTGATCCCGAACTAAACCGGATGGCCCTGCGGCCTGACGAAACCGGCGGATTCCGGAGGCGGCTTTCGCCGCCCCGGTTCAGGCCGGCAAACGATATTATTCCCTGACGATAACTGAAAGGATAAAGAAAAGATGGAAACAGTATTTGATTTTACCCTGCCCAAAGGATATATGGACAGCACCGGGCAGCTTCACAGAAAAGGAAAGATGCGGCTGGCCACCGCGGGAGATGAGATCAGCGCCACCAGGGATCCGAGAGTCCTGAGCAATCCGTCCTATCTGACCATCGTGATTTTGGGAAAGGTGGTGACGCAGCTGGAGGGTCTGGAGATGGTGACCGCCAATGTGATAGAGAAGCTGTTTACGGCGGATCTGGCGTTTCTCCAGGATATGTATCAGAGAATCAACGACATCGAGCCGCCCACCATGGAGGTGGTGTGTCCGGACTGCGGGAAGGTATTCAGGGTGCCGTTAAATTTTACCGTGGAGGGATAAAGCTGTATCCGCAGGAGGAGCTGTATAAGGAGATGTCCTTCATTTCCTATTATTTTCACTGGAGCAGCGACGATGTGATGGGGCTCGATCACATGACGCGCAGGAAATGGTGCTCGGAGATCTCGCGGATCAATGAGAGTTTGAATCCCTCCAAAAAGAGCAGGGAAAAGAGCATTCTTGACATGAAGCCCACGCGTTAGGAGCCGCAGCGAAATCAGTCAGGCGGTATGGTCTGCGTAACTGATTTCGCTGTGGTTCCTGAGGAAAGGCGGTTGATGGTATGGCGGAATTATTCAGTTTTAATGTGGGACTGGACCTGGAAAGAAAACCGGCGGTCGGATTTAATTTTGTGCTTTGGGTGGAAGCCCTTTACGATCTGCCCTGCAAATCGGTGCGGGCATTTTCCAAGGCTAATGAATATGAATATGTGCAGGAGGGCGGAGTGAATGATTATGTCCACATGCTGCGAAAGCCCATTTCTCAGCCATTTACCTTTCAGGTGGAGAGATATGTGGCGGTGAATCTGCTGGATCCGCTTACCAATGGCACGGATCTGGTGCTGCCGGTCCTTCTGATGGTCAACAGGAGCTACAAACAGACGCAGATTGTCCGCTGCTACGTGTTTACCGGCTGCACGGTAACCGGGAAGGAGTATGGAGTCCTGGATTCAGAAAAGAGCGAGCTTCTGACAGAGACCACCACAATCGCTTATCAGGAAATGTTCTGTATTGATAATCCCTTTGCGGGGATGCTGACAGGCAGCAACTGGAACTTTGACGGAACCAGCAAAGCGGGAAGCGGCACACGCTCGGCCAGGCACAACGACGGCGGCAAAACAGGGATTACGGAGCTGGATCAGGGCTCCATGGAGGCCAGAGCCAGAAAATGGATGTTCACAGACGGTGATTCCGCCCGCGCCATACAGACTGAGCAGGAGGAGGAGACTGACGGCTCACAGACCCTCAGTCCCGAGGCTGCCGCGGCTTTGGCCGAAGAGCAGAAAAGGCTGGCGTACAGGGGCATCAACCAAAGCGCTGTCACCCAGAGCGAAACCACAAAGGACGCCATGGAAGAAAAAGCGAAGAAGTGGCCGCCCAAACAAAGCGCGGTGACGTTGTCTACGCAGCTGAGCAGGGAGAAAATGAAAGAGCACGCGCAGAAGTGGCCAGCGAAACAGAGTGCGGCGTCGACAGATCAGCTGAGCAAGGAAGAGATGAAAGAGCGCGCGCAGAGATGGCCGGCGAAACAGAGCGCGGCGTCGACAGATCAGCTGAGCAAGGAAGAGATGGAGGAGCGTGCCCAGAAGTGGCCGCCCCAGCAGAGCGCTGTGACGACAGAACAGCTGAGTAAAGAAGAGATGGAAGAGCGTGCCCAGA
>JAJQBK010000011.1:0-80022 GCA_021203305.1 Lachnospiraceae bacterium | reverse complement strand
TGGCCGCCCCAGCAGAACGCTGTAACAACAGAACAGCTGAGCAGAGAAGAGATGGAAGAAAGAGCCCGGAGGTGGCCTCCCAGACAGAGCGCTGTGATCACTGAGCAGCCAGGCAAGCAGGAAATGGAGCAGAGGGCCAGGCTCTGGCCATCGGAGAAAAGCGCCGTCAACATTGTCTCTTATCTGGAACAGAACGATATATTTTAAAAGGGAAAGGAAGGAGGAGAAAGCATGCTGACAATCAAGGCACCCATTGAATTGAAATGCGGAAAGGCTCTCTCCTCCTCGTATGAGGCTTTCGCGCAGAGAATTGAGGGCAATTACCAGCTGACCGCGGCCCAGATGGAGAGAGAGGACCTTCTCCATGTGGTGATGGCGCCGCCGGAGATCTACCTTGGCGGAGGAGGAAATACCAGCATTTTGCAGGATACCCGGATACAAAATAACCGGGAGACCAGGCTGGAGGTGATCAACAACCTGCTGAACAGGATTTCCGTTACGGAGGAAGTGAATCTCACCTATCAGGACCGGGTCTATATTACAGATGTATTGTATAAGCTGGGTGTGACCAACGCCAATCAGTTTATGAGGCAGGTATCTTTGCTGAAGCAGGAAACGCAGAATGTGAGAGAGCTGACAGACCTGTACTGGAATCATCTGCAGGAGCTCAACCGGACGGTGGAGGAGTATGAGAGCAGCTCTGTTGATCAGAGAACGACGCAGGCATCCTATGACTCTCAGACACGCCTCTATCTGCATGAGGATATTATGAACCGGTTAAAGACCGGGGCAGTTTATCAGATCCTGAATAATTTTTATTCCCGGCCGGAGGGGAACAGCCCTCAGGTCAGCGGAAGCGAGCTGACATTTTCCGAGCAGCAGAGGACGGTTTCCAGAATTCTGCTAAACCGCCTGCAGTCACAGGCCGTAGGCAGGAAGGTGCCCCTGGAGTACCGGCATGAGAATTATTATGAGGAGACCAGGCTGGAGGGGCCGCAGGTGACGCAGGAGGCTGTCAACAGCCAGATTACCTCCGCCATTCTGCTGAATCTGGCGGACAGCCTGTATCAGAATCTGTCTGAAAAAAATATCCGGTCAAACCAGATCTGGGTCCATGTGGAGAGGGCGCTGTATCAGACAGCGGAAAACACGCTGAAACGCATTTCCTACGCCATGTCGGAGCAGAGCGCGCACGTGGATGTAAGACAGGAAATTACCGCCGGTACCGTCAGCTCACAGGAGAGGGAATTAGAGACGCTGAGAGAGATCTTAACGCTGGGCGGACGCAAAGAAACGCGGTGGCTGGAAGGTCCGGAAGGCTGGACAGCGGACGAACCGGGAATCCAGAAGCCTCTGCCCCCTGCTGATATTTCCTATCCGGAAAGTGATTTTGAGCAGGAGCCGGAATCCCCGCAGATGCCGCAGACGGAAACGGAGAGACGGACAAGAGAGGTACATACCGAAACTCTGAAAAAAACCGTGGAGACACTTTCAGACCAGGAGAAAGCCGGAAAACGGCCTTCCGACAGGCGAATAGAGGAGGCATCCGCCGGGAATCAGGAACAAAGACCGGAGGAAACTGCCGGACAGCCGGTAAGGCCAGGTGAGAAGGGAAAGGCCGGTGCTGAGGCCGCAAAGGAAAATTATGCGCAGCCTGAACCAGTGAACCCTTTACCCTTGGAGGAAACCGGGACGAAAGCACCGGCGCCTGAGGAGATCCGGGGGTACGGAAGGGAACGGACTCAGGGAGAGGAATCCTATTTTGAGCAGATATTGAACCGCTATCTGTCCATTGTCTATCGGACGGAAGGAACGGCCGGGACAGAAATTTCCCAGCTGGATTTATCCCTTCAGACAGGAGAAGAGGCAGAACAACCGGAAAATGTGCAGACCCGGAAATCCGGAACGGTTCAGGGAGGGGAGGCCATTCCGCAGGTTCGAACCGTAACTCAGTCTCCCGAACCGGTATTTTTAAAAGATAAGGCCGGTGAGGAATCCCAAGTTATTTTATCAGAAAAGGAGAGAGAGAGAAGCTTTTTCACGGAAAGGGAGACGGCCGGAGAGCTTATTCACCGGGAGGAAAGCCTTCCGGAGAGGGAAGAGCAAAAAGCGGAGGATCATCAGGGAAATCTGGTCTTTCAGGGCGAGACGATTTCTTTGGATGAATATGTGCCGGAAGGCCGGGGCGGAGCCGCGGGACGGACGCAGGAGCCGGTTTTTGCAAAGGAGAGGCCGGCAGGATCAGAAAACGCGGCGCAGATAACACCGTCAAAAACCGGGGAGGCGGCAGACCAGACCGGACAGCTTCCCAGGGAACTTTCAATACTGTCGGAAAAGGAAAAAATCGATAGATATGCCCGCGAAACAGAAATCCTCCGGGAGCGGATCGGAAATCCGGCGCAGGAAACGCCCGCGGAACTGGTTCATCTAGCTGTGGACGGGAGTGAGGAGCCCTTGCCGGACGAGGGCCGGGGACATGTGGAAAAACAGCCGCAGGAAGCGCCCGCGCTAGCAACATCGGCGCGGTCCGGGGAACAGACGGATTTTGCCGGACCGGGAGACCGGGAAAAACCGCCTTTCGTTGAGCAGACAGCGCTGATCAAAGAAACGCAGCGGATTTCTCAGGAGCTTCAGACAGAAAAAGAGATCCGCAGGGAAGAGTCGGATTTTCTGGAGCGCACCCGTCAGAGGATAGAGAGGGAAATGGCTTTCCGGGAAAAGGAAGCAGTCAGGGGGGCTGACCTGAACCTTGCCGGAGGCGGTTTGGAGGAAGCTGAGGAGGCTTTGCCGGCTGGTGAGGACAAAGCGGGGGAAGCCCCGGTGAGCGCCGGGGGCCTCATTCAGGAAAGAGAAAGCGTCAGGGAAACCACAGAACGGGTATTCAGGGAGCTGGAGACCCGGATGGAGAACACCGGGATGCAAACGCTCCGTTCAGAGGCGGAGGAAGCTGCCCCCGCGTTCCGGCAGGCGCAGCTGATCCTGCCGGAAATGGAGAAATATCGGGAGGAAAGCCGGGAACAGGATCTGATTCAGAGTAAAATTCAACCTTCTGTCCCGGAAGGGGACAGAATCCCACAATCGCCCCTTTTGGGGGAGCCGCAGCAGGAAGGAATGCTTCTGGGTTCTGTGCGGTCTGCCGTAGGGACTCCGGAAAACGAGCCTGACCGAAAATCCGTTAAAGACGGTCGGGAGGAGGCCGGGCCTCTTTCTGAGG
The DNA here is from genome assembly GCA_021203305.1 of Lachnospiraceae bacterium. Classification (GTDB taxonomy): domain Bacteria; phylum Bacillota; class Clostridia; order Lachnospirales; family Lachnospiraceae; genus RGIG6307. The sequence goes on along the minus strand of JAJQBK010000011.1, from coordinate 76,808 downwards.
CGAAGACCTCTCCTGCGCAGAGCCAGGCGGCGGAGACTGCCCGGACGGTGGAAAGGCTTTTATCTGAGCAGGAAACAGCCAGAGAATATCTGACCCGGGAGAGCCTGATCCGGGAAAGGGAGGGACGCCGGGCAGCGGAAGAGACGATCAATCTGACCTATGCGGCGGCGAAGGACGGGGAGGAAAACAGTCTGCCGTCCGGAGAGCCCAAATCCCGGACAGATGAATTACCGGCGGTGGAGACAGAACAAAGAGTCAGAGAGATTCCAGGGCAGCGTCAGGACTCCGGCTCCGGGGTAAATGGCGGGGAAACAATACCGGCACAGGAAAAGCCTCGGGAGGCGCTTTCCGGGCAAATAGAAGCCCAGGGAGGCACAGGCCGGGATTCCGTTTATGAAAGAGAGCTTTTGCGGGAGAGAATTTTCCGGGAGACAGCTGCGGGAGAAGCTTTCCCAACCCGCCCCGGCCAAACCGATATCCACCTCACCTACAGAAACGGGGAAGGGGAGGAGCGGGAGGCGGAGCCGCCCCGGGAAACCATATCCGGAGAGAATGGGCAGCCGCTCTCTCCTGAACCGGAGAAAGGACCGGACAGCGTACAGACCATTCAGGAGACCACCCGCCGCATTTTGCAGCAGATTCAGATTCAGGAGCAGAGAGCGGCTATGCGGCCCGGGGAGCCGACAGAGGAAAGAGCCAGGACCGAATATATTCGTGCACAGGAGGCTTCGCGGGAAAATGAGACGGCTCCCGGATCCGCCCGGGAACAGGAAGAAGCGCAGTGGAGGGAGCTCTCGCCTTCGGTAAATCAGGGAGATATTTATAACATTCGTCAGAGCGCTGAGGAGACAAACCTGTATTACACCGGACAGCCTGCTTCGGAAGAGCAGGAAACGCAGGAGCCCGGCGATCAGGAGCTGCTGATGGAGCAGCTGCAGGAAATCAACCGCCGGAATGTGGAAAATTATCAGCGATACCAGCAGCTTGTGCAGCTTCACCGCCAGGAGGAAAATGACCGGAAGTCAAAGGAGAAGCCCGCGGCTGAGAAAATGCGGGAGGAAAGCCTGAGGGCGCTGGAGAATCCTCAGCTTGTCATTGAGGAGCATTACAGGAAGGCTCCCCAGGAGGAGAGCCGCCTTACCGCCGCACAGCAGGCCATGGAGGAGCTGATTCCGGAGGAGACCCGGGCAGTGTATGAGAAGGTCCGGGAAATGTAGGAGATCCGCTCACAGTCCGCTGACCAGGGCGCCATGGAGCAGTCCGTAAGCTTCAACGAGCTGATTTATGATATCCATCAGACGGAGCGGGAAAATGAAACCCGCACCCGCGAGCTTCATGAAAGCCAGAGAGAAATCCGGCAGGCGACGGAGCGGGTGATTGAGCAGCGGCGGGAATATGAGACGGTTTCGCCTCCGGCGGACAGCAGGGAATGGACGGACAGGCAGAATATATCTCTGGTTCACAGATCTCTGGAAAACCAGATCGATGAGGAGGAGCTGAGGGAGCTTCTCTCAGAAAACCGCCTGCTGCAGAGAGACACCAATGTGACTAACCGGGTGGAGGAGGTCAACAGAGAGGAAAATGTCACCGTCCGCCAGCAGACCACCAACACCCAATACGATGAAAAAGAGGACATTGAGAGGCTGATTCAGAGAGGCGTCCAAAGACAGATGGGGGTTCTCACGGATCAGATTTACTCCCGGCTGGAGCGGCGCCTGGAAAATGAGAAAAAACGCCGCGGCTATTGACCGTCGGAAGCTGCCTGACCTGACAGACAATGCCCTGACAAAAAGGAGGAGATGAAGGATGAGCACCACGATAGTGCAGAACGCTTTGAGTTCGCTGACCGGAAATGTGCCGAAGGCGATGCTGTTCGTCAGAAGCCTGAAAACCGGCGACACGGAAGCAGCGGCTAAGACATCCGCCGATAATCTGCGCAGCAGCCTCGATATGCTGCAGATCACGTCCAGCGTTCTGACCCAGGGGAGCCAGACCTACAGCTCCATCAAAAAGAGCGGGATTCTGACCAACTCCGGATATCAGGCCATGGAGGTGCAGTATAATCCCAATTCTATTTATCTCAATACCGAGGGCTCGGGCAAAAGAAAAGTATATTCCGGCGGCAATCTGGGAGGGGAGGGCGTCAATCAGACCATCCAGAATTACGAAAATGCCTTCTCCGTGCTGTCCTGCCAGCTGGTTTTTGACGCCATGAATGTGGCTGACGCCTTCATGCTGGAGAATATGAGCCTGACGCTGTCGAACGTGATTTCCACCACTGCCAGCACTGTCAAAAAGCTCACCGGCACCGGCTCCGCGTATACGGTGCAGCCGCAGATGGACGGTATCATGGCGCTGCTGACACAGACCAGCACCAGACAGATTATTTTCTGCTGGGCACAGATGTTTTTCAGGGGGGGGAGCTGACCAGTGTGGACAGCACCTACACCATGTTTAACAAGAGCGGGGATCCGATCCGGGGAACCATTGATATCTCCATCAGCCAGATCAAGGAGTCGGCGGGGGATAAGCTCTACTGGAACGATATGTTCTCCTCAGTGTTCGGAAACGCCAGCCTTACCAAAACCACCACCTCCACCAGCCTTTTCAGTAAGCTGACAAACAATAACTTCCTGAATCTGAACCTGTAACCATCTGAACCTGTAACTGCTGATCACACATACCGAAAGGAGGTTTCCATGAGTACAGTTAGCAGCCTGCTGACGTCCACTCTGGCCGGTATGTCCGGCAACGTGGCAAAAGCTTATATAGAAATTACAGACCGGCGCAAAAGCTCCGTTTCCGTTCAGGCCTCGGTACCCGCCGGCGGGGGCTCGTCCCTCCAGAGCGTGGTCAGCAAGGGGCTGGACGCCGCTTCCTCAACGGTCACCGCGGCGGCCTCCGCGGCGGGGCTTGGCCTTGGCACCAAAAAGACCTTTGTGGTCAAATTTAATCCCTCCAGCCTGCATTTGAGCGGCTTTGGAGGAGGGCGGGTCACCAAGACCAATTTTGCCGACAAAAGCGGCGAGGTAGGCATGGCGCAGGATGTTCTGCGCATTGGCATGGATGTGAAGCTGCTCTTTGATAAGACAGACCCGGCGGACGCCTTTATGGCTGACAAGCTCAATACGTCCGTCACCGCCATCGCCACAAACGCGGCCAAAGCCGCGCTGAGCCTCGCGGGCAAATCCAACTACTCTGTCCAGCCGGAGGTGGAGGCCTTCACGGCGGCCCTTCACAATGAGGAAACCCGCCAGATTGCTTTCTGCTGGGGCAAAATGAGATATGAGGGGATTCTGGAGCGGATGAACGCCAGATATACCATGTTCAATACCCTGGGATATCCCACCCGGGCGGAGATTACTCTGTATCTGGTCTGCGTGGATGATGAAGTGGCGAAGGGAAATATGGGCATCTGGGCGCAGTACTATCAGAAGGCCTTCGGAGGCGGGAGCAGCAGCCTTGTGACCGCGTCCCAGAAGACCACCAGCCTTTTAAACTTTAAACTCTAGGAAGGTTTCTTTTGGTGTTTCCTTTTATTCCGGCACATACAGAGGCGGGGGCATGGCGACATTTACCTATTCTGACCTGAAAACAAAATATGAGAATTTCACCTATCCTGTGGCTGTGATCAAAATCAACGGCAAGGATCTCAAGGATAATACGTCCGGACTTGCGGGATCGGATATCGAGGTGGAGATGACCAGCGGCTTTGAGGCCTCCATCGCCACCTTCTGGATATACAACACCTATGACTGGATCAAAAGTGAGTTCCTGTTCGAAAACGCGAAGGAATATATTTATCTGGGTTCCAGTGTGATCATCAGCCTGGGATACGGAGGTTCGGCCAGGGAAGTGTTCAGAGGCTTCATCAGCGGGGTTCACTTCATCTTTCCCTTAGACGGGGTACCGGGCATTGAGGTGACGGCCATGGATGTGAAGGGCATTATGATGAACGGCAGCTACTCTAAGCAGCTGACAGCCACGAATTTTTCCGGAGTGGTAAAGGAAATCCTGGAAAAGACCGCTTATTCCAGGCTGAAGAGCGACGACGTCATCACCAGTATTGATATCACCGATACGCCGGATAAAAATTCCTCCAGCCCCGATAAAACCATAGAGATGGTCTGCGAGAGCGACTATGAGTTTGTGGTGAAAGCCGCCAAAAAATTCAATTATGAGTTCTTTTCCCTGGGAGGCACGGTATATTTCAGGAAAGCCAAAAATAATACCGAGGTGCTGATGGAGTTGGGACCGGGAAACGGGCTGCGCTCCTTTGATATCGGTTACGATTTTACCGGGCTGGTGGAGACGGTGGAGGTCCGGGGCATGGACGTGGGCAAATCCGAGGCCATCTCTTCAAAAGAAAAGCTGCAGAATAAAATTTCCCAGGGCAGCCGGGCGAAGGCCCTTCTGGGAAGCTCGGAGAAGGTTTATATCGACCCCACGGTTTCCTCGGTCAGCGAGGCGGGATACCGGGCCGGATATCTGGCGGAGGATATTTCCTATCGGCTGGGGACGCTGGAGGCGGAATTTATCGGCATGCCGGAGCTTGTGCCGGGCCGCTTTGTGAAAATCAGGAGCCTGGGGACGGCGGTATCCAACACCTTTTACCTTGTGACCGTCAGGCATATCATGGACAGCGACCGGGGCTACATTACCCGGGTGGTGGGAAAAGCGGCGAGTATGGAGTAGTCTGACAAAGGAGAACATATGGCACTCTTTGATATCATCGATGATATGACAGAAAAGCAGATGATGAAAACTGACACCGGCGACAACAGGATCTTCGGCGTTGTGGTGGGGCAGGTCGCCTTAAACTATGACAAGGATATGCCCGGCCGGGTCTGTGTCACCGTTCCCACCAGGGACAAGGACGCCAATGAGTTAAAATGGGCCCGGGTGGCCATGATGTCCGGGGGCAGCGGCTGGGGGCATTATTTTCTGCCGGAGGTAGGCGACCAGGTGCTTCTGGCCTTTGAACAGGGCAATATCGAGAAGCCCTACGTGATCGGCTGTATTCCGAAGGACAGCGACGCCATTGTGACCGGCTCCGTGGACGAGGACAATCAGTTCAAAAAAATCGTCACAAAAAACGGAAATCTGCTCTGCTTTGAGGATAACAAAGAGGGAGACGGCAAAAAGGACAAGATAAAAATTGAGACCGCCACACAGCTTCACCGGATGGAGCTGGACAATGAGAACAGCCTGATCGTGATCTCCGATAAGGACGGCAAAAATCAGGTGAAGATGGACACCAAAAACGGCGCCATTGAGATTACAGCCGCCAAAACCCTGACCATCAAGGTCGGAGAAAAGGTGGAGGTCAGTATGAACGGCAGCAGCGGAGAAATTTCCGTCAAGGCCACCAAGCACACGGAGAGCATGCAGAGCGAGGTTTCCATCGCCGCCAACAGCTCCTTAAAGCTGGAGGCCGCCACTCTGGAGGCCAATGCCAAGGGCTCGCTGAAGCTGTCCAGCAGCGGAGCGGTGACCATTTCCGGAACGCCCATCAAGATCGGGTAAAGGAGGTGCCGGATGAGCACAGGAATGAAATTTCCAATCCAGGTCAATCAGGGAACAGGGAGATTCGCGCTGTCCTCAGGAAGGGACAGTGTGAGAGAATCCATCTATCTTATTCTGATGACACAGCAGACGGAGCGTTTTCTCAGGCCGGATTTCGGAAGCAATCTGATGTCCTATCCCTTTATGGATATCAACGACACCACCGTCAACATGATGATTCGTTCCCTGAGGGAGCAGATTCAGTCCCAGGAGCCGAGAGTCAGGAATGTGGAGATCACTACGGATTCTCAGGTCAGGGACGGCTGCCTTCTGATCAATATTGACTATGAAATCAGCGAACTGAGCGACAATGACAGCCTGGTATTTCCGCTGTATCTGGAAACACCCGCGGAGGAAGAAGCCTATGAGCCGGGATATTATGAGGAAGAATATGAATCTGTATGAGATCGATGAGCGGTCCCGGGAGGAGCTGGAAGAGGAGATGGAGGCTCTGGCGGCTTCCTATGTGCCGGAATGGCGGTTTGACCGGGAGAACCCGGACATCGGCTCCGTTCTGGTAAAGGTTTTTGCCGGGCAGATGTATGGCAATATTGTCCGCTGCAATCAGGTCCTGGAGAAATATCACACAGAGTTTGTGAATCTGCTGGGAATTTCCCTGTTGCCCGCCAGGCCTGCCCAGGCGGTGGTGGTCATGAATCCGGTGCAGAATACCATCCCCGGAGTGGAGGTATATAAGGGAACGCGCCTCCTGGCGGACGTGGACGGCTATGACGGGCAGATCGTGTTTGAGACACAGCACGACCTCTATGTCACCAGCGCCACCCTGGGCGCCGCGTTTATGACAGAAAAAAAGACCGGCGCCATCATTCCCCTTCTGGGACATTTTGATCCGCCCTCCATTGTGGAGGAGCCCTCCGCCCCTTCCGCGGGTGAAAATCCGGCGGAGCAGGTATTAAAGCCCTTTACCCTGTTTTCCTCCGGGGAGAAGGGAATCGGACAGCACGCCCTGATCTTTTGCCATTCCAGGATTCTGGATGTGGAAAATGATCATATTTATGTCAGGCTTACCGGCAGCCGGGAGCTGATGGACGCCATACGCCGGAAAGCCTTCGTGTTTCAGTATTACACGGAGGAGGGGTTGGTCAATGTGGAGGATGTGGACTTTGCTGATGACGGCAGCACTGTGATCCTTCGTAAGCAGCGGAAAAATAAAAAGATTGAGACCGGCTCCGGCCTCTTTTCCCTGATGGTATTAAAGGCGCTGGAGCCGGTGCGGGAGACCTTCACTGTGGAGGACCTGCTCCTTTCCTCCTCCGGAAAGGCACAGAGCGCGGACTTTGTGGGCAGCGGCAGCGAGGATCTGAATCCGGAGGACTTTTCTCCCTTCGGTGACACCCTGTCCCTGTATCAGGAGTGCTACATCGGCCATGATTCTTATTTTTCCAAGGCCGGGGCCCTTGTCAGGGTGGAATTTGACCTGTCGATTCAGGAGCACCGCATTCTGGGGCCTCAGAGGCAGGAGGACACGGAGTTAAAGCTGATCAAAAAGAAGCCCAGGGTTTACTGGACGGACGCGGCCGCGGACGCCAGGGCCGATGAGGTTTCCCTGGAGTATTTTAACGGCCTGGGATGGAAGAAGCTCAATTGCCTGACGGAAAACCGCAATATGTTTGCCGCGGACACGAACGCGAAATATGAGATTTCCTTCCTCTGCCCCGATGACTGGGAAGCGGCCGGCGCGGGCGCCTATCAGGCCAGATGCATTCGGCTTCGCCTGTTGAAGACGGATAACTGCTATATGGTTCCCTGTGTCCATCATTATCCGGTGATCAGAAATCTGAAAATTTCTTTCTCCTATGAAGGCAGCTATAGGAAGCCGGAGCATGTGTCTTCCATCTGCGGCACCAGGCGGACGGACCTGACCCGGACCGTTCTGGCCTCGGAGAGCTTTACCGCCTTTTCCGGCACAGAGTATCCGGACGACGGCCTGTATCTGGGCTTTGACAGGAAGCTGGAAAAGGGACCCGTAAGCCTTCTGTTCCAGATCGACGACAGCACCCGGTTCCAGGGAGTGCGGTGCAGCTTTTACTACAGCAGTCTCAGGGGCTTTCAGCAGATGAGGGTTTTAGACCATACGCTGGGGATGTCCCGCCCCGGAATTGTGCGCTTCATGCCTCCCGCGGATATGAGCCGCGTCACGCTCGAAGGCCGGAACGCGTACTGGATCAAAGTCAGCCCCTCCTTACCGGAGCTTTCAGAGCTTCCCGGAGAGCCGCCGCTGATCCGCGGTATCTGTTTTAACGCCGTGGAGACGTCCAACGTGGAAACCAGAAATGAGGAAAACTTCTATCTGGAGGAGGCGCGCCCCAATATGGAGATCGACCTTGGGGTGTCCAACATTCTGGATGTGGAGCTGTGGGTGAATGAGAAAAATACCGTTTCCCGTCCCATGATGCGGCGGATGCTGAAGGAAGCTCCGGATGAGGTGCGTGCCGAGTATGATATCATGGGGGAGGTGACCTCCTTTTATGTCCGATGGCAGGAGGCGGATCGGCTGGATTTCGCGCCTCAGCGCAGATGCTATCTGCTGGACCGGATGAACAGCGTCCTGACCTTCGGGGATGGAATTCATACGGATTTTCCGAGAGTTACCGATTCTGTGGCCTTTCGGGCTGTGATCCGCTGTTGCTGCGGGCAGGACGGGAACGTGGAGCCGGGACAGATCAACAGCGCCATGGGAAATCTGATGTTTATCAATGAGATCACCAACCCGGTCAAGGCCTACGGCGGAAGCAGCATGGAGAGCCTGCAGAGCGCCCTGCACCGGGGAGCCAATATCCTCAGATCCCGCCACAGGCTGGTATCCATGGACGACTATGTGCAGGAAATTCTCAGTTATTCGGATCTGATTGCCCAGGTGAAGGGGGTGGCGGGCCGAACCGCGGAGGGAGAAAAAAAGACAGCGCCCTGACCTTTCTGATCCTGATGAAGGATTTTGAAATCGGCTCCTATTCCTTCCACAGCCTGTCCGGGACATTGAAAAAGCATTTGCAGGAGGCCTGTGAACTGACTGTCGGAGACGATGATCTGTATCTGATGGAGCCGGTTTACGCCGCAATCGGCGTGGAGCTGTGGGTGAGAGTCCGGCAGATGGACGACAGCTTTGAGGTGCAGAACCTCCTGCGGGAGACTCTGGAGCGGTATCTGAATCCGGTCACAGGGGACGACGGAAGCGGCTGGACGATCGGAACGCTGCCCAAGCGGACCCAGCTTCTGATCCGCCTGAATACGCTCCGAAGCAAGGCCGTGGTCAGAAGAATGTCAGTGACCGTTTCCTGGCGGGACGCCGACGGCGCTCATGAAACAGATCTGGAAAACGCCCCGGCCAATCCCTTCTTTGTCTGCAGAAGCGGGGAGCACAGGATTCACGTTGCGATAACGGATGAGTAAGGAGCTGTTAAAGACAGATCCTGGCCCTCAAGGAGGATTTTTCGATGCTGAATGATCGAAATCTGGATGATAAAACATATGACGAGCTGATGGCGGAGGCCACGATCGAGATACCCATGTATTCGAAGGAATGGACCAATTTCCTTCCCTCGGATCCGGGCGTCACGATTCTTGAGAATCTGACGGCCTTTGAGATCCTGCAGCAGAACCATATCAATCAGGTTACGCCCAAGGTTCGTCTGGGGCTTTTGAAGCTGGTGGGCTTTGAGACGAAAAAGGGCCGCTGCGCCCGCGCGCTTCTGGGGACGGACAATCTGAAGGAGGAGCTGGCCCTTAAGACAAACCAGAAATTTCTGCTGGGGAACGTATGCTTTGAGACGAACCGGCCGCTGTGCCTGATGCCCGGACGCATAACCCGGATTTTGAGCCTTCGGCAGGGAAAGTGGCAGAGCTTTCCGCATCTGACGGACAGGGATGTAAAAGTCCCCGTTCCGGTGTTCGGACCAAATCCGGCTTCGGGGGACAGTCTGTGGTTTTGCGCAGACAGACTGCCTGAGGCTAACGGAGAGATGATATTTTATTTCCGGGCGCAGGAGAATCCGAACCGAAATCCCTTTGAGGAAAAGAAAAACAACCCCTTCGCGGATATCCGCTGGGAGTGCTATACAAAAGAGGGCTTTGTCCCCATGCACGCGAAGGACGATACCGCCGGCTTTCTGATCAGCGGCGAGGTCCGCTTAAGGCTCCCGCAACGGGCCGCTGTTCCATGTCCCCTGGTTGAGGGCAGCCCCTATGTAATCCGGGCGCTGCTTCAGCGGGCGGAGTATGATACGGCGCCCCGGCTTTTGAATGTGAGCGGCTTTCTGTTTGAGGTCTGGCAGAAGGATTCCCAGGCGGTCTGCCACACCTTTAACCGGATTACCAGGATTACCTTAAAGAGCAGCCTTTTACAATACGGCTATATTACCGTTTTTTGCAAGGAGGAAAAAGGGGCTTCCTACCGCAAATACACCAGAGGGAGCCGGATCCCGGGAAAGGGCCGTTACTATGACCTGGCCGGGGAGGCGGACGGAAGCCTGACCTGGAGCTTTGACAGGGAAAAATACGGTTTCGCCCCGCAGAAGCTGAAAAATCCTGTCAAAATTGTGGCCTACAATGAGGAAATCATGCGCCGCTACGACCTGGGAAGGGTGCTTGGAATGGACGATCAGGTCATAGACCTTCCCATGGATCACATCGTGCCGGAGTCCTTCTGTATTATCGCGGAGCGGCTGGATGAGCAGGGGGTGGAGCTGTACGATTTTGTCAGGCCCTCCCGTTACGGCGAGGATGATCTGACCTACGATCTTGACGAGGAAGAGGGGAAGCTGATCATCCGCGACGGCGGGAAATTTATCGGCGCCAGGCTCCTGATCGGCGCCCTCAGCACAACCCGGGGAGAGGAAGGCAACATCCGGGAGGAAAATGTCCTGTTCGGCGATGGAATCGAAACTGTGAGCTTTTATAACCCGGGGCGGGGTACGGGAGGACGCTTCCGGGAAACACCGGACCAGGTAAAGAGGCGTTTCCTGACGGATATGGAAAGGCCCTGTACCGCGGTCACAGCCGCGGATTATGAGCGGCTGGTCAAGGACCTGCCGGGGCTTTGTATCCATAAGGTGAAGGCTTTTATGGATGAGTCCCGCAACACGGTGCGGGTGGCGGTAAAGCCCGGGACAGGGGACGCGTTTCCTCAGCTGTCGGACCAATACAGGAAAATCATTTCCGATTATCTTGACTTAAGACGGCTTCTCACCACCAGGATTGAAATTACGGGGCCTGTTTATGTGAAGGTGGATGTGCAGGGAACGGTCTATGTAAAACGCCATTCCATGGACAGCCTGCGGCAGATTGAACAGACTCTCAGGGAGGCGCTGGACTGTGTGGAATCGGACAGAAACTTCGGCGAGCCCATCCGGTTCGACCAGGTGTTTCACCGGCTGGAGGAGCAAAGCTGTGTGGAATTTGTCTATGAGCTTTCTCTAAAGCCCCGGAACCCGGGGCTGGCGAGGGTGGTAGATTCCGATGTGTTTCCCGCGGAAGGCGTCCTCTGCTATGCGGGGGATATTCAGATAGAGACTGTGGTCGGCAGAAGTTAAAAACGGGAGTGGACAATGGCTGATATTTATACCATCAGAAAAAATCGCATACAGAGCGGCTGTTTTCCGGGATTTGTGCCGGCGGAGAACGAATTTTTCCGGGCCAGTCCCCATGAGGCGGAGCATTATGTTTATCTGAAGGCGGTGGACAGCGGTGTCATTGACGCAGAGTGGGGCAGATTAAGGACGGACCTTCGGCACTCCGAGGATATGATTTTTTATCTGCGGGCTGTCGCCTTGAATGAGGATTCCTTTTACCGCCGGGGCGAGCCTGTCAGGATTCAGGATTTCCTCTGTGACCCGAAGGAAAGCCCAACCGTCAAAAGGGAATTTTTTGACAGGGTGGGGGCGCTTCGGACAGTGAACCGGACGGATATTCTGCTGTACGGCCTGCGGGGAAGATATCTGTATCTGATGCTGGAGGCGGACGGCGAGGGGAGCTGCGCTTTTTCCACGATCACCATAGACAGGCAGGGGGATAATTTCATGAATACCTTCCCCGGCGTTTATCAGGAGCGGAACAGCTTTTTTCACCGGTATATGTCTGTATTTTCCAGCATGTACAACGATTTTGAGGGAAAAATCGACAGCCTCCCGCAGCTGCTGGATCCAGGGAAGTGCCCGGCGGCGCTTTTACCCATGTACGCTTCCTGGCTGGGCCTGGATGTGGGAGATGATTTCCTGGACGAGGCGATTTTGCGGCCGCTGGTAAAAGAAGCCTACGCGCTGAACCGGATGAAGGGTACGAAGGCGGCTTTGGAGCGGATAGGCGAGATTGTGCTGGGGCAGAAGGTACAGGTGCTGGAGCGGAACGTGATGGCGGATTATATTGAGCCGGAGCAGATGAGGGAATTTGAAAAGCTTTACGGGGACAGCGTTTATGATGTGACTGTTCTTGTAAAGGGCTCCGCCACACAGCTGGAGATCTCTAGGCTTCTGTTTCTGATGGAGCAGTTTAAGCCGGTCCGGGCCAGACTTCATATCATCCGGATGGAGAAGAGCGGTACGCTGGATCAGTATTCCTATCTGGATATGAACGCCGGAATCTCAGACAGAGGTCCGGGATCGTTAGATGAAAAGAAGACCCTGGACGGGGCGGTGCGCCTGAGCGAATAAAAAGAAAAGAAAATGCAGATATCAGTAAGGAGGACAGACCAGAATGACGATTACAGAGACCAGGCAGGGAGAGACAGTTCAGCTGAACGTGGAGGGACGGGTGGACACCAACACCAGCCCGCAGCTGCAGAAGAGTATTCTTCAGGCATTCCAGAAGGGGAATGCGGTGGTTTTAAATCTGGAAAGGGTGGACTATGTGTCAAGCTCGGGGCTTCGGGCGCTTCTGATCGGCCAGAAAACGGCCAGCTCCAAGGGCGGGAGCATGAAGCTGACCCATGTGTGCGACGCTGTCATGAAGGTGTTTGACATGACCGGCTTTTCCAAGATGCTGACCATTGAATAGCGGATATGATCAGCTTTGAGCATGTGGGAAAAGACTACGGAGGTCCCTGCGGGCGGGTGTTTGAGGATTTTAACGCTCTGATTCAACAGGGAGAGATGATTCTTCTGACAGGGAAGAGCGGCGCGGGCAAGACTACGCTGTTAAGGCTTCTCATGAAGGAGACCCCATTGACGGGCGGCAAAATCACGGTTTTCGGTGAGGATATCAGCCTGATGGGAAGAAACGAGGTTCCTTTTTACAGGAGAAAGATCGGAATCGTTTTTCAGGAGCCTTCCCTGGTTTCCAGGCTGAATGTCTACGAGAATGTGGAGCTGGCCAGGCTTGCGGCGGGAGGAAGCAAAAGGGATAGCCGGACGGCAATCAGTTCCCTGCTTCGGCTGACGGGGATCTCCCATCTGCACAAAAGCTGTCCGGAGCAGCTTTCCGGGGGAGAGAAACAGAGAGTCTGCCTGGCCAGGGCGCTTGCCAATTATCCGAAGCTTCTTCCGGCGGATGAACCCACCGGAAATCTTTCTCCCGCGGAATCAAGGGAGATCATGAAGCTGTTCGAGGTGGTTCACCAGCAGGGAATCACTGTGATAATCGCCACACACGATGTGCCAAACGCGGCGGGGCTGCCTTACCGGGAAATTCCGCTGGAAAGAGAGGGAAAATAAATGGAACGAATGGATGATCTGCACGTGCAGGCCAGCAACGACACGCTCTATACCGTTCTGGACGCCATAGAAGAGTACTTAAATAAAAACAGCTGCGAAAAATCGATACAGACCCAGATCCTGATCGCTGTGGAGGAGCTTTATGTCAATATCGCCAGCTACGCTTACGGAGGAGACGCCGGGGAGGCTGTAGTCTCCATGGACGTGTCCGGCGACCCGAAGCGCTGCCGGGTGACCCTGATGGATAAGGGAATTCCCTACAATCCTCTGGAAAGGGAGGACCCGGATATTACCCTTTCCGCTCAGGAGCGGGAGATTGGGGGCCTGGGAATCTTCATGGTAAAGCAGACCATGGACCAGGTGGAATACCGGTACGAGAACGGCTGCAATATCCTTACCATAGAGAAGGGCATCGAGGAAGAAGGGGAGACAGAATGAGAGTCGGGGACCGTCTGGCTGAGGAGAAAAAGAATAAAAGTCCCGTCCTCTCGCCGGAGGAGGACGAGGAGACGGACGAATACATGGAGTGGAAGAGAATGCCGGATCTGAATGAGGCGAAGAGTGTTTTTGACAAAACTCCCTTCGGGGGCATCAATACCGCTGAAAGTGTTTTTGACAGGCAGGCTGTTTTTCGCACCGGGGGAAAGAAAACGGGATGACAATGTCAGGGCGCCGGTGTGAATTTTGCAGCGGCGTCCGGGACTCCGCAGATAAAGGAGCGAAGGAATGAATATTAACGCCATTTTTGCCGGGCAGGATCAGGAGAAGCCCTTCGGGAACTATGAACAGTATATGGAATATCTCTTCAGCTGTGTCAATGAGGCCATGAACCGTTATCTCTCCGGCATGAAAAAAATATACGCCACCGGACAGGGAGGATACAAAAATGTGCTGTATCCGGACCTGGAGGTGGCCCATGATACCTGTCTTGACAAGATAGACCAGTTTGTGGACCGGCAGACGAAAAACGACGCGGACGAAGAGACGGGTCGGGAGGATGCTCCGGCGGACGATGGGGAGGACCTGGGCCTGGAGGATCAGGAGCTTTTAGACCTGTTCGCGGATTTTTCCATGGCTTCTTTTGACGGGGAGGAGTCCGGTTCGGAACAGGACGGGGGCGAGGCGCAGACCATGGAGCAGATGATCGATTACATAAACGCCCGGGCGGCCCTTTCTGTTGAACAGGGGATCAGCCTTCCCTTCCATGATATCTGCAGACGCCTGGATTTTGAGGATTTCACCGTTTTCTGCCTGGCCTGCAGCATTCTGTCCTCCACACAGACCGATTACGCGGGAATTTTCCAGGTCATCAATGAGAACGGCAGCCTGTCCGCCCCCACCATTGAATCCGCGGCCAAGCTGTATTACGGCAGCCGCTTTTCCATCACCGGGGCCTACGGGGATATGTCGGTTTGCTTAGAGCAGCTTCTGCCGCTTTTAAATCTGCGGGTTTCGGGCAGCATGCCCTTTTCCACCGTGGTTTCCCCGGACAAAAGGGTGATTGATTTTCTCTTCGGCAAGAATCCGCTGCGCCTGGATGAGAATTATATCCGCTTCTTCCAGATACTGACAAAGGAGGGAGAGCTGGATCCGATTCTGGCAAACGAGGGAGTTTTAGAGGCGCTGGAAATTTCCTACGGGGAGGGTGTGAGAATTTTTTCCATCTTCGGGGACGAAGGCAGCGGCCGGAAATTTTTTATTAAACATTTCTGTAAACGGCGCGGCCTGCAGGCCATCACCATCAACTGCAAAAAATTATTTGTCTATGATTTTGAGTTTGTGAACCGGGCCCTGTGGGCGGTGACCAGGGAGTGCATTCTGCTCGGCGCCTGCTGCTGTCTGGACGATTTAAGCTACCGGGAGGAGGAAAAGGAGAAATTCATCGGTTACATGGATCTGGCCTTTTCCAGCCTGACCCGCCATGGGGTGCTTTGCTTTGCCCTGAGTAAGGAAAAGCTGACCATGAAGGAGATGACCAAGGAGGAATTCACGGAGCTGGAGCTTCCCACCCCCTCCAATCAGGAGAGGGAGGACTGCTGGAGATATTACGCGAAGGATTATTCTCTGGCGGAGGACGTGGACCTGGCGGAGATGGCCACCAAGTTTCTATTTACCCCGGGAAAGATTAAGGCGGCCCTTCATCAGGCCAGAAGCTACGCCGTCATGGATAAGGATATTCTGATCCCCAGGAGCACCCTGTTTAAGGGCTGCAATAATCAGATGAGCTCCGAGCTGACGCAGAAGGCCACCCGCGTCAAGGCCAATTTCGGCTTTGAGGACATCGTCATGAATAAGGATCAGCGGGAGACCCTGGAGCACGCCATCGACCAGATGACCTTCCGTAAGCAGGTTTACGACAACTGGAATTATACAAAGAAATACCCCTACGGCCGCGGCCTTTCCATTCTTTTATTCGGGGCGCCCGGCACCGGCAAATCCATGTGCGCCCAGGTCATTGCCCACGAGCTGAACCTGGAGCTGTACCGGGTGGACCTGTCCAAGGTCATCGACAAGTATGTGGGTGAGACGGAGAAATCCATCTCCATGATTTTCCGGGAGGCCAAAAAGTGCAATGTGGTGCTGTTCTTTGACGAATGCGACACCCTCTTTGCCAAGCGCTCCGACGACGGCGGCTCCAACCAGGCCTCCAACAACAATAAGACGGCCCTGCTTTTGCAGGAGGTGGAGGCCTACGACGGGGTATCGGTCCTGGCCACCAACTATAAGCACAATATTGACCCGGCGTTTTTCCGCCGGATGAAATACATTGTGGAATTCCAGTTCCCGGACGCGGACACCAGGGAGATGCTCTGGAGGACCACCATCCCCAAGGGAACGCCGCTGGGGGAGGATGTGGATATCCGCTTTCTGGCGGAGAAATTTGAGTTTGTGGGCGGCAATATCAAAAACTGCATCCTGAACGCGGCCTTTCTGGCGGCGGCGGACGGGGACGGCCAGGAGGTCTGCATGAAGCATTACCTGCAGGCCATCCGGTATGAGTTTGTGAAGACCGGCAAGGTGTTCACCCGCTCCGATTTCGAGCCCTACGCGTCCCTGGTCGGGCTGTAATATGATCAAAGCGCCAATGTTCACGGATTGTTCCCCACTCTCATGTTCCCGCGGGTAATCCGGAAGGCAGTCAGTTTAAGGAGGATACGGCTATGTGCGATACGCAGAATTCGGGCGGGAACGCCCCGCAGCAGCTGCAGGAACAGCCTCAGCAGCAGGCAGTCATTCAGACGCAGCAGGAAGAACAGATACAGAACCAGGAGCAGGTGCAGGTTCCGGTACAGGCACAGGTGCAGGCGGAAACTCCCGAGCAGCTTCAGGCGCGGCTGCGCCGGGAGGAGGAGCTGCGCCGGGAAAGGGAGGAAAGACAAAGGCGGGAGGAGAGAATCCGCCGGATCCGGGAGAGAAGCCGGGTGCTTCTGCCTGAAAAGACCATCCAGGCCGGATCCTACGCTCACCGCTCCTCGGGAAACCACAGCGCGGGCAAGCAGAAGGTGAAAAGCCATATGTACGGTTCGACCTTCCACACAAAGCGCCTGAACGCTGAGGCCATAGAGCAGGCGCAGGCCACGGTGGAAGCGGAACGCGTAAGAATGCTTGATTCCATGAGGGATCAGGTCCAGATCGGCTCCGAGGCCAAAGCCTACAATCTGTCCTTTTTCCTGAAGGAAGGGCGGGATACGTATAACAGGGAGCTGATGGAGGGCGCCACCGCCGAGGGCCCCGTCGGCGCGGCCGCGTTCCGGGAATGTGTCCGCCAGATCATGGCGATGGAGCTGGGGAACCTGGATTTCAGGACAGATCAGTCGGTTGCGGCCCAAAGCGCGAAGCTGGAGGAGATTTCGGGGAAGACTCAGGCCATGTTCCGCATGCTGCAGCATTATCCTGAGCTGAAGGATCTGCTGGAGGAGGATGACAGGACAGATCTGGAAGCCAAGCTGGAGCAGGCTTTTTATATCTCCAATTATTATGAGCTGAGAAAGAAGATCATTACCAATTCTCATTACCGCCTTCATCGCAACTCGGAGATCTCCGACACCTTTGAGAGGAGAGACACGCCGGAGCAGAGAAATCTGACGTTTTTGATCTGGCAGGCGGAGAAACGTCTGACAAAGCTGGATCCGGGCCAGAAGGAGCGGTGGCTGTATTCCACAGACCTGCGGGATCGGAATCCCCAGGATACGCTCGAGGTCAGGGGGCGGACAAAGTTATCGGACGCTGAGTACGGCAAAAACGCTTCCGAAATTGAGAGATCCATGCACGCGGAGTATTTTCGTCTGCAGGATAAAATCGTGGACGAGCATGTTACTCCGATCCGGCAACGGCTCCAGAGAGACCCGCGTTATCGGGTATGCGGTATGCAGGTGACCATGGCGGAGTCCTTTGTCCGCTATCTTTCCAATCTGCCGCGCCTGACGGCCTCCCGGCATATGCCCTTAAATGACATGCGCAGCATGGTGGAAAACCTGGCGGCCTGGCCGCAGGATATGGATAACGCGCAGGAGGTGCAGGAGTGCCAGGCACGCAATCTGGAGGGACTCAGGCAGTTTAAGGCTCTGATGAAAAGGCAGATGAAGTACCTGAGAGAAAAATACGGCAACGGACTGGCCATTGAGGATCCCTCCGTCCTGAGCAGATACGGAGAAGAGATGGGCAGCGATTTTACAAACATGCAGGGACTTTCCGTTGCGCTGGATTACATGAAAAGGCTTCCGGGCCTGTTTGATGAATCGGATCCGGAGGATATGGAGCTGGACCGGTCGGTTGAGTATTACGGTGCCATGGCTTATTACGAGGGTGCGGCAAGAAATCAGTTTCGGAAGGCCGGGTGCAGCTATGCTGAATATAAAAAATTAGTTGCCTCCGGCACCATCCAGGACGCCGGGTTGGAATGTCCGTCGTTTGACGTTGTCAGTATGACAGACACCATGCATCTGGATATTCAATGGACTACGGTGTTTGACGAGAATGATATCCGCTTTTCCGACCTGCTGTCCCAGCTGAAGCCGGAAGCTTTTCAAAAGAGACTGGATCAGGCGGTAGCGACCTTAAGTGAGGAACAGAAAAGAGATATCAGATGGAATCATCTTTTCGCGGAGTATCGCAACCTGAGCGGACCGGAGGCAACGATAAGAATGGTGGAGAAGGAGATTCCCGGCGTGCTGATACCGGAAAATATCCGGGAGGCCAGAGATCGGGGCCTGACTCCCGGGGCCATCGCGGTTCCGGGCATCGGGACGGATGATTTTAAGCTGATGCGCGAGATCTACCGGGATATTCTGGACCATCCGGAGAAGCGAGCTGATTACGGGCTTGCGGACGACGCGGATTTTGCGGAGTTTCAGGTCCACCTGGAGCGGGAATCCAATATGGGGGAGACCATTTACAGGGCGGACGCCAAGGCGAACCTGGCGCTGGAAATGCAGAGAGAGCTGGATCAGATGGCGAGGGATCTGGAGGTCAGGAACGCGAAGGTTGTGGCCGGACAGCTGAGCAGACAGCTTGGCCTGCTGGCTGACTCTTATATTAATGAGGGGAGAGATTATAAGAGAGGGGAAGGAACGCAGATTTATAAGGATTTCGTATATTTCCGCAACCGGGTCGGCATGCTCTTCTACCCCGAACACAGGCCGGTTTTAGAGCAGCTTGAAACACTTGTCCGGGAGCAGGAGCCAAATGCGGAGCTTACCGTATCCGGAAGTCAGGTGAGCACCTTCGAGGGAAGTCCCCTGATGGAGCTGCTGCAGGGGAAGGAACTGAAGGAGGAAGCGGACGCGGCTGGATTTGAGGACGCGGTGCAGGAATTCAATGAACTGTATGCCAGACATCTGGTTTACAGCCGCATGACCACAGCCGGAGAAACGCAGGAGTCCATGGACGCGGAGCCGCTCTGGCAGGGGGTGCGGCGGAAAAGAGGCTTTTTCCAGTATGATCTGAGCAACAGGCAGAGTGAGAATTACGAGCGCTGGGAAGCTGTCCTGAAGCGGATGGAAACCATGCTGCGGTAAGGAGGCCGTGATGGAGATTACATTGGTCAATCAGGAAAATCAGGAATATTTTCAGGCATATATCCCCCCGCAGCTGTCCGGGGAATGTGACGTGGTGCTGGGGGCTGTCACAGAGGACGGTCAGGCCTGCGGAGCGCTGGCGGCCGCCAGAGAGGAGGACGAGCTGCTCTGCATCCGGCACATTCAGGTGGCGGAGACTCAAAGAGGAAAGGGAGTCGGCTCTCAGCTGCTGGACGTGCTGCGCCAGATCGCCCGGGAGTCAGGGGATGACGCCATCTATTGCCAGTATCTGAAACCGGACGGGGACGATGGCTTTGACCGTTTCCTCGAAAAAAACGGATATCAGATGGATGAGGAGAAAAGCCCGGTTTTTGTGGTCACCCTTCAGGATTTAAGGCCGGAGCTCTTTGACGCCAGGGCGGCGGTTCAGAGAGACCAGACCCGTTCTCTGGCCAGGATCACGGACCGGATGTGGGATCGATTCACGGCGAAGGTGGATAAGGGCCGGAGCGGGGAAAATGAGGGCGTGGAACTCTATCCAAAGACATTCTATGATCAGGAACTGAGTTTTCTGCTTATGAGGGAACAGGAGCCTGTGGGCGGGATCCTGTTCAGCCGCCGGGAGGAGGAGTATGTGCTGGAATACATGTGCACGCTGGGCCAGGTTCCTCCGGCGCAGATGATGGGACTTTTGTCAGCCGCCTTTGAGGTGATGAAAAGCCGGGGGGAGGAGACGGCGCCCATCTATATCAACGCCCTGACGGACACCACGGAAAAGATGATTCAGAGGATGACAGGGACGGAGACAAAGCCGGCTGGAGAAGCCGTGCTGCGCTATCTTGTCTGTTAAACTTCCGCAGGGAAGAATCTGAGAGAAAGAAAAAAGAGGAGAGGTGAAACCTATGGGAGCCGGTTTTAATAAAGAAGCATATAAGGCCATATATCAACATCCCACATGGGAGCCCACAGCGGACCGCTATGAAGTGGAGTTTGCCGCCAATCTTTACAAAGCTCCCTATGTGAAACAGGCAGCCTCCACAGCCCTGACCAGGCTCAGCCGTATGCTGAACGCCTATTACGGTTCCAAAAGGGATACAGATGGAGAAAACGCCCTGCAGGACGCGGAGGCCATCGCCCAGGTGGCCGGAGACATGACTGGGCAGCGGGTGGAGATCACGGATATTCTGCAGGAGGCTCTGCTTCCCAGGGGAGACAGCTCCCGGGGAGCCGGGCAGATCGGCAGCTATACGGCTGCTCTGGATTCCCTGAATATAGACAACGGGATACTGCGCCGTATGGCCCAGGACCGGGATCGTGATAATCTGGACCAGGTGATCAACGGGGACGGCAATCTGCGGGAAAAGATGACCCTGCTGTATAACGGGATGTTTATCAACGGCGGGAAAAATAAGGAAGAGATTCAGAACAGCCGTTCCCTGAAGAATATGCTGGTCAATATTGACGAGGATTCTCAGTCCGCCTCAGAGGAGCTTGGAGGCGTGCGTCTGAATCTGCTGGGAGAAATGAGGCAGCGTAAGAAAAAGGGAGATATCTTCGATACCTACTATATTGCCAGAGATTTAAAGAGGAAAGAAGATAAATCTGAAGGGAAGGGATCCTCCTTCGGGCGTTATCTGTCCGGCGTTTGGAGAGGAATGAAGGCCGCTTTCTCCAGCACCTTTACCAGAAGGACGAAAAGACCGGAGGAGCGCCAGGGGCTGGGGCTTGAATATTATCAGCAGCTGGGACTGGATCTTTCCGACAGGGAACGGAGCAACGCCCTGATCGGAGATCAGCTTCGGTGGCAGGAGGGAACGGCGTGGTATGAAATGAAACAGCGCGTCAACGCGGACGGTATGCTGCAGACTGCCGGGCCTTCCGGTTCCACCCTGCGCATGCTGGGCGCCTATAAGCTGATGGGGGCCAGCTTTAAGGAACTGATGGAATTCCGCCTGGCGCTCATTGCCTGGATGGTCACCAGCAAGGATCATTCCCTGTATGAGATCCTGGTGGGCTCCCACAATGCCGGCGTGAAGGGCGGGGAGGATCTGACGGAGCCGGCCACCATGTATATGACAGTGGATCCCCTTCCGGTAGATGTGCTGCGCCAGGAATTCGCGCCTCAGCACCAGTTTCCCCACGAGATGGTGTATAAAACCATGCTGAATGAGCTGCGGGATGAGCGGGCGGTGAAAACCATTGACCGGAACGTGGAAGCCATGCAGGATCCAAAGGTGCAGGACAAGGTTCAGGACAATGACTATCTGAAAGACCATCTGCAGGAATTGACAGACGCCCTGGCTGAGCTCAGAGAAAAGAGAAAGAGCGTCAGGCAGAAGCTGGTTAACGGGCAGAGAAACATCCCAAAGAATACAGTAGTTCTGGTCAATAATCTGGTAAGAAGCGGAGTGATTACACAGGATGTCGCTAACGAATATAGAAGTGCTTCTCTTGAGGATATCATAGACAGGGGAATTCATGTATATCTGGCGGAACAGGCGAAGGGAGGAAAAGATAATCAAAGAGCGGAAGACCTGTTGAAGATGACCAATGAGTATCTGAGCGCGAAAAACGGGGCGGAGTCCGCCGACCGGATTGATCAGGATATCAAGGTTTTCGAGGAACAGCAGAAATATGTTCAGGGACTGCTGGATTCTCACAGGGAGCAGCTTTTCTCCATGGGTTTTGATACGGCGGAGGGCAACAATTTTACGCTCTACGGCAAATCCTCCAGCGGAGTTATGAAAAATATCGGCGATGACGCCATGAATGCCGACGCCCAGGATATCGCCCTGAATATATATACAACAGGCGCATATCTGGCTATGACCCGGAGTCAGAAATATCTGGCCGCGTTCGGCAAAAGGGCCCTGTCTGACGAGCGTGTGAACCAGTCCTGGAAAACAGGCTTTGGCTCCTACGAATATTCCTCCAGTCTGGAAATGCAGGATAAGGAAACGGCCGACCGGATTTTCCAGATGATTCAGATCTCTTCCAGAATGGCCCAGGATGCCCTGGTGGAAAGAGGACAGACGGTGATCAATGAGCAGGATCAGGAGGCGGAGCCTGCAGCGGAGAATCCGGCGGCGCAGGAGGAGGCGCAGCCCCAGGGCCGCCGAAGAAGGGGAGGAAACGCTGCGGGAACGAACGCGGAACAGCAGCAGCCGGAGCAGATCTCTCTTGCGGGAAAGCAGGCATACATGGGCGTCACCTACAGAGGAGGCAGGCTGACAGGCGGTTTCCAGGCCTCCAGAGGGACCCGGACTACCATCGGCTCCATGATGAGCAGCTCCAAGTTTATCTCCAAGGCGGCGGAATATTATCTGAAGAGCCGGGATAAAAACGGGGATGACAATTCTGTCCTGATTGAATATGAGATGACCGGAAAGGGCTCTGTGGATATCTCCGGGGTTTCCAAGGTTCAGAAGGAGGGCGAGGTATTGATTCCGGCCTCCACCACCTTTGAGATCGTGGACGAGGTGAGAAGAGCGCCCATCCGCCAGGACGGGATTCACTGGGAAGAGGTGGAGCCGGACGATTCCAGGGATGAGTCCGGAGCCCGGAATGAAGCGGCGGCCGGGAATGAACGGCGGGATCGGTTCCCGATTTACGGGAAGGTGGTGCGCCTGCGGGAGGTCGACGGCCCGGGAAGCAGAAAGCGCAATGAGGAGGGACGGGAAGCGCAGCTTCGCCGCGACGTCCGTTCCGTTTATCAGCGGTCGATGAGAGAAAGGATGCGCCGGGCGGCCGGCGGCCGGTAAAGGAACGGCAGGCAGGCTGCTGTGATAGTGAACGACATAAAGCCGTTTGCCGGAACCGGACAAAACAATCAATGGAGATATCTATGGAACAGGCTGGAAAACCTCTGGAAGAATTTATGGCGGACGCCTATTTTGGGGCTGAAGAAAGCGAGCCTTTTACAAACCGCACACAGGAATGGGAGGCATGGCAGAGCTTTCTGGATATGCTCTGCTTGACGGCGCTGACCCTCCGGGAGGAGGGCGCGGCGGCGTCCCGCAGGCGGGTCGGAAGCCTGCTTGGCGACAGGGAGCTTATGGAGGCGCTGGAGGCGCCCGGGCCGCAGAAGGAAGAAAAAGAGGATTTTGCGGGGAGATTCCGGTATTATGAGATCTTTCAGACACTTCTTTCCAGAGAAAAGGGGACCGGGCTTCCCTTTGCCCGCTTTTTTGAGGACGGCATGCTTTCAGACCTGGAAATTTTAACCTTCCTGATGGCGGCGGCAGTGGATTTAAACCGCAGATATGAGCGCGCCTTCGGCGTTTTAAAGGAGGAGGAAAAGGCCGCGGCCAGACCTACCAGAGGACTGGCGCTGGATCTGGCCATGCTGCTTTTTTCTGAGGAAGAGGAGGATTTCTCGGTATTGTGGGATGAGGACAGCTTCCTGAACCGTTTTCTCATGGAGCCGGTGCCGGATACGCCGGAGCTTTCCCGTCTGTCCAGGCCTCTGATTTTACACCGGCGGGTGATTCAGGCTCTGGCGGGGCAGCCAAATCAGCTTGGAGGGCTGTCCGCCTGTGGCAGAATGATTGATTTTGAGCCGGAGATGGACCAGATATTGGCCCATGGCCAACAGTTCGAGGAGCTGATCCGGGTTTTTTCCTCCTTGACAGGAGCTCAGAAGCAGGGTGTGATTCAGCTACGGGGCGCGGAGGGCATGGGAAAGAGCTTTCTTATGAAGTGCCTGGCTTCTGTGGCGGAGCTGGATATTCTCTGTCTGGACATAAAAAAAATACTGGCCCAGGAGGAGAGAACCATCCCGGAAATCCTGCGGGAGGCTGTGATCAAATGTATCTGCGAGAAAAATCTTCTCTATCTGGAGCATGTTCCCTTCGGACAGGAGAAGCTTGCTGCCCTGCAAAGATGCCTTTTGCTGCTGCAGGACAAAATGAGTATCCTGTTTGTGGGCTCTCCGGAGCAAAAGCCGGGAGAACTGGCTGTATCCGGGGACTGGTACTGTATCAGCCTGGAGGCTGTGGGCACAACGGCGCAGAAGAGTTTCTGGCAGTATTTTGCCCAAAAGGAGCATGTAGTGCTAGACAGGGGGCTGAATCTGGATCAGCTGGTATCCCGGTTCGACATGAGTCCCGGCAGAATTCAATCAGTCCTGTCCTGCGCGGCGCTGGACGCGGAGATTGGAGAGGAGGGCTTTTCCGTTTCCCAGGAGCTTTTGGAACGGCAGATCAGGGCGAAATGCTCCGCTGAGTTCGGGGATTATGCCACAAGGCTTCAAAGCCCCTTTGTATGGGAGGATCTGGAGGTTTCTGAGGAAAGCAGGCAGCTTCTGGAGGAGGTTTGTGACAGGGTACGTTTCCGGAGTGTGGTCAATGAGGACTTCGGCTTCGAAAAAAAGCTGCCATACGGAAACGGCACCTCTGTGGTGCTTTATGGACCGCCGGGAACCGGCAAGACCATGGCGGCGCAGGTGCTGGCCAATGAGCTGGGGCTGGATATCTACCGCATTGACCTGTCTCAGATCGGCAGCAAATATATCGGTGAGACGGAGAAGAATCTGGGAGCTGTCTTTGACTCCGCCAGGGGTTCCAACGCGATTTTATTCTTCGATGAGGCGGACGCTCTTTTCACGAAGCGGACGGATGTGTCCAGCTCCAATGACAGGTATGCCAACGCGGAGACGGCATATCTGCTGCAGAAAATTGAGGAATATTCCGGCATATCCATTCTGGCGACCAACGTGATGCAGAACTTTGACAGTGCCTTCAAAAGAAGGATGACTTATATGATTCCCATTGAGCAGCCGGACGAAAAGGCCAGGCAAAAGCTCTGGGAAAAGGTATTTCCCAAAGAGGCTCCCTTGGAGGAGGATGTGGATTTCGAAATTTACTCGAAGGTCGCGCAGCTGACAGGCAGCGCCATCAAGTCCGCTGCTCTTAGCGCGTCCTACCGGGCCGCGGCGCAGCACCGTAAGATCACAAACAGTGATCTTGTGAAAGCGGTTGAGGCGGAGTACAGACGCACCGGCAGAACAGGCATCGGCAATGAGCTGTACGGCGCCCTGTATACGGGAAGAGCCGGGAAGCTTACCAAAGACAGCGAAGTTAAATGAGGATAAAGAGAGGAGATAACGGCCATGTGCGGACCGGGCAGTACAGACCTTCAAAGACAGGAAAGGAAACAGACTTTTGAAATACGCCAGGAGCTGACACAGCTTCAGGAATGGGATACGGAGGAAAACCAGACCCTGGAGGAGAGACGCCGTCAGGAGGCGGAAAGACTCATCACGGAGCAGAGGGAAATGAATCAGCAGCTGGCTGCCAGGGCGGCCGGCAATCTGCCCCAGGCCCAGGCCCGGGAGGCCGCCCCGGGCAATCCCGTGCAGGTACAGGCGGCGGCCAAAATGAGCTACAAGCAGCGCCGGGAGGAAAGCAGGCGCACGAAGGAAGCCAAGAAGGGAAATATCGCGGCGGATCATATATCCTACAATATAGTGGAACAGCTTAAGGATCTGAGGGCAGAGCATCTGAATTCCATGACGGAAGAACGCAATCAGATAGCCTTCGAGGCGGATGTGGACAGGCGGGTCCTGGGAGTGTTTGTCCAGGGATACCGGAAGAATAAAAAGGGCTTGCCCGCCACCGAAGAGGACGCAAGGAAGAAGCGGGAGGATGACGATTTCTATGAGGATTATATCTCAAAGGATCTGGATCGGCGCCGGCCTCACCTGAACCGTTTTGTCAATGAGCTGATCAACACGGAAATCAGCCCGGATATGTTTTCGGTCGAGTACATGGAAAAGCATACCCGTGAGATGAAAAACCTGACGGAAAGGCTGACCTATTTCAGCAATGTCATGGAGGACCCCATCAACAAGCCTTATTTTGATGACATGCCCAGGCCGCAGAAGGATCTGTTCGAGGCCAAACGGCTCATGTCAGCTTCCTATTCACAATTGTTTATCTCGGCGGCCAGGGCAAAGGCCGTCAACGTCAACGAAAATACATATCACACTGCTGATCTGAAATCGTTCTGGGAGGACATGGTGGAAACGCCGCTGCAAATGGACAAGGCTCGTTTTAAACGGGATTATGAGGAGTCTCAGAGGAGAGAGCGGGAGATTTATGACGGGGTCGTGGACCAGGAGATTGAGCGGGAGATCCCTGTGCGTCTTCGCCGGAATGAGGAGGTCAGGAGTTGGGCGGAGGCGTCGGATGAAACAGCGGGCCTCAATATCAATACCTATGCGTCGCGGGAGACTTATGAGCGGCTTGGGGCGCTTCGCAGCGCCATCGAGTCCAACCCCGGGTATTACGAAGCCCATAAACAGATGGTGGACGATCTGTATCAGAAAGTATACAGAACTGTGGACGTCCTGGGGGACCGGAGGCTGAGGGCTTTAGCCAGCGATCAGCTGTGTGATATTTATGAGAACGCCGCAGATACGCAGGAAATAAAGAAAAGGGAAAGTGCTCTGGCAAAGAGGGAAGCTTACGCGGAGGAGGCCGAAAGGCTGGCGGAGCAGTTTACGGCCGGTGAAAACGCCATTAACTTCTTCCTGAAAGGCGCTCCTTTATCGGCAGCCGGCAGGGAGCTGATCATCCGCAGCGGCTACAGCGGTGAGCTTGTATAGAAGCGCTGCACCAGGGCGGGGTTTCATTTCGGTGAAAAAGCTGAGGGAAAAAACCCGGCCATATCATAAGGAAAACAGGAGGAACTAAGACAGATGTTGAAGACAGGAGTATTGCCCCCGGGCGATCCGGGCGTTTTTAAGACTTTTCTGCTGCCGGATATAGCCAGGGTGCTGGAGGAGGGAGAACCGGTGACGGCCTTTGGCCTGGCGGAGGATCAGCTGGCGGTGGGAGCGCTGGCAGGCTATCTGGAGGGAGGGCTTTTCCAGATCGCCTCTCTGTATGTGGCCCCGGATTACAGGCGGCGCGGGGGAGGAAGGCTTTTGCTCAAGACTCTGGAAAAGCTCCTGGAGGATATCCATACGGGGATGATCATTCACTTTACGGCCACTACTGAGGAGCATGAAACTCTTTTTCTGTTTCTGAAGGCCATGGGATTTTGGAATGAGACCGATGAAAAGGAAAATATCTATGTGACTACGGTGGGAGAGCTTGGAAAAACCTCTTATTTTTCCGGCGCGAAGGAGTCGGGAACCTCCTTTGACCAGCTGGACGAAGCCCTGGTCCGGCACGCGGAGCTTAAGGCGAGAGAGAATGGCTCCCCCAGACCGGAGGGAGGAATCGACTCCCCGAAGGTGGAGCGCAGGATCAGTATGGCCATTGTCAGGGATCAGAGGATTGCCGCTTACGCGGTTTTTGACCGTTCCTGCCTGAACAGCCTGACCCTCTCCTCCACCTGGTCGGGCAGCGCGGGGCCGACGGCGGTGTACAGCATGATCAGGGCGGCTTTCGCCAGGGCGCAGCGGATTTTCCCACCGGAGGAAAAGATTGTGATTCAGTCTGTGGATCAGACCACGGCGTCGCTGATTCAGACCATGGCGCCCCAGGCGAAGATGATTTCCCATACCTGGATGAAGGGATACAGTTACAGCTGATGTGAAGCTTGAGAAGGAGAAGAAAGAATGTGCCGTGTAGATAAGCAGGAAGAGTTAAACAAAAACAGGAGCCTGGAGTCGGCCGGGATACAGACGCAGACGCTTCAGGAGAGGACTGCTGACCTGACACAGACGGAGGCCTCCGGGGTACAGGTGCAGGAGCAGAATCAGAACATCAATCCTTCCCAGGAGCTTGTGCGCCAGAGAGAGGAAAACGCCCGGCTGGCCGCCCAGGCTGTTCAGGAAATGGAAATTGTCCATGCCGGGGAGGCGGCTGACGGCGCGCCCGTTCAGGAGCAGGCTGCGGCGAAGAAGAGTATTAAGGCGCGGATGAGGGATTCAAGCCGGGAGAAGGAGGCCTCGAGATTCTGTCCCGTGGGTACTGCCGCAACCTACGATATGGTCCATGGGATGAAGGAGCATGCCGCCGCCAGGGAAAACTCCATCAACGACCACGACGCGCTCATCTCAGAAAGCACCGCCGAGACCAAGGTTCTGCGCGCCTTCTGCGTGGGCTATAAGGTGGATAAAAAGGGCAGACCCGCATCGAAGAAGGACGCCGCCAGGAAGGAAGCGGACGACCGCTTCTTTGAGGATTACTGCTCCGACAACCTGGAGCGGCGCAAACCCCATCTGGACAGGATCGTGGATGAGATGCTTTCCCTGCGCCTCTCCCGGGAGATGTTCACGGAGACGAGTATGAGAAAACATGCCGGGGAACAGAGAGATATGCTGAATAAAATGGTATATCTGGAAAATGTGATGAGGGATCCTGTCAATGCCCCCTACTTTGAACGCATGGCCCCTGTGAAACGGGAAACGCTTGATTTGAAGAGGGAGGAATTCAATCGGTTCCATGACGCCGTGACTATGACCTGGAACTCTTACGGCGTGGATTTCAACAGCGCGGATTATTATGGCTTCAATCAGACCGGCGCCATCCTGACCGGGAAGGCATGCTGCCTGGAGCTGCAGAGGGCTTTTGATCGGTTTCAGGAGGAAATTCCGGCGAGAAGGGAACAGATCAACGCGCATCAGGAAGAGAGGGTATATCGCGCGTCCCACGATTACGCTCTGAAATATCGCCAGAAGCTGGGAGCTTTCAACCGGGTGAAGGAGGATGAGAGACTGGGCTTAAGAGCCGGGGAAGAGGATTCTGTCTTTTTCCGGGGAAGCATGACGCTGATGGAGCCCGGGGAAGAGCATACGCAGCGCAATCTGGATACGGTCCGCACCATGCTGGAGGTGGGAAGGCTGGGCGAAACGCAGCGTGCTTCGGAGGAGCTTTATCAGCGCACCCGGGACATCGCGGCGCCCAGACTGAAAAGGGTTCTCGCCTGTGATGTGGATGTGCTGGCGGGGCTGACAGATGAGGCCCTTCTCTGCCGGTGCGCTGAGCTGGATGAGTTATCTATGGACAATATGTTCCTGGCGGATGTGACGAAGCTGAAGCACCCCTCCGCCCGCATTGCCAATGACGGCTCCGTCCCCTGCCTGAAGGATGAGCTGGTGGGCAGCGACACCGTGGAATACAGCTACAAGATGAGCATGCTCCGGGGGCTTTCCGACCGGGCCAGGGGGCTGGCCATCCGCCGGTACCTTTCCAGTGGAGGAGAACCGGAGGGACTGCTGACGGAGAATGAGATGTTGAAATACGCCGGCAGCGCCATGGACTGCGCCGTGGATCTGATCAGCAAGGGAGAGCGGGTCATGGAGGCTGCCCGCAAACAGCGCAGGGAAAGACTGACGAGGGGAACGGAAGCCTGCGAGCAGATCGTGGCGGCCAATATCATGCAGGAGCACCGGGTGAACGCCATCCGGGCAGTGGATAATCCTCTGATCCGCTCGGTGGAGGAGATCCGCAATCCTGCGACGCCCGAGATGGGGCAGATCAAACAGCGCCTGATGGATAGTCAATACTATTCTCTGGAATACAGCGAGCAGGAGCTGATGAATAAGGGGATTCTCCCGGATATCGGGGAAACGCTTTTCAGAAGCTTCGGCGGCTTCTGCAACACGGAGGCGGCGCAGACGATTCTCTCTCCTGAGCAGATGAGGCAGATGGCCATGAACCTGGGAGCCGGGGCAGGGCTCCACAAGGGAGAATGGGAGGAAGTAAAGGAGACTCTGACGGAGGCCAAGCGAATCGTTGAAAGGACAATGAGGCCCGGAAATACCGAGGAAGAGCTTGCTCCGGCCGTGACGCGCAATAAAGAGGGGATGGGCCAGTATAAGGAGGTCATCCGGGCGCAATATGACATGATCGCCCGCAAATACGGTGAAAAGATCGCTCAGATGTCCGACGCCGACGCCATACTGCATCAGGATGAGCTGGTCAGTGATTTCGGCAATTCCCAGGTGGAAAGCCGTCTGGTCACCAGATACCCGGACTTCATTGATCCCCAGGACGAGAGCGACCTGCTGCTGAAGGCCAGGATCGGCTATTACGCATTGATGGGCAAGGCAGTCACGGATCGATATGCTTTTATTGCCAGCGGCGGCAGCGAGGAAGCCATGCGCGCCCATATGGAAGGGGGCATGAATGATCCCCAGGTGGCGGAGTCCCTTGCCTACCTGAAGGAACATGATCCTGCTTTTCATCACGCCACAGACTGGTCGCAGAAGGTCCGCGCTTTCGGGCCGCAGCGAAATCCCGGGGTTGCTTAGGAACTGTTGACCAATCAATAACTTATGTATCTTGTACCGCCTGATACGCGAATTGCATGTCTAAAAAGCTGCCGCAGTCAGGAGCTGTTAAAGAATATATGCAGGGTTGATTCTCTGTGATTTCTTAAAAGGCAGCAATGATGAAAAGAAATAAGGACTGGATGCAAATATGAATCAGAACCGATGGCAGGAGGAGGCGGCTTTTTTTAAGAGCGACTGTGAACAGGCGGTCAGGTTAAGCCGCGAAACCCTCCGAAAGCTTATGAGTGATAATCAGAATACGGAATATGGACAGAACCATCATTTTGACCAGGTGGAGACTCCGGAGGACTATCAGCGTCTGGTGCCGGTGACGGAATACGCCGATTATGCAAAGGCTGTGGAGCGGATGAGCGCCGGGGAGGGAAATATCCTGACATCCTATCCGGTGAAATATTTTCTCTTAACCTCCGGCAGCACCGGGACACAGAAGAGGATTCCACTTACCAGGGAGGCCCTGGGCAGGGCGCTTGATCCTGTCTGGTATGCCTGCCATGGGAAAACACCCGGAATTGACGCGGGAAAGCATCTGATCCTGAGCATATTTCGCACAGACTTGAAAGAGCCGGAACCGGAGACCCTTTTATCCATTGCCTTTCACCGGGAGCTTCATGAGAGGGGAGGAAATGAACTGAACCGCTGGGTTTTAGGCGGGGAGGATCTTTTATTTTCCAGGGAAGTGGGAAATATCCCATACATGAAGCTCTGGATCCTGTTTTCCTCACCTCAGGCAGTGGGAATACAGTCTGTTTTCCTTTATGACGCCCTGTTATTTTTCTGCTTCTTTGAGGAATACTGGAGGGATGTATTGCAGGATGTGGAGCAGCATGTGGTGTCGGATATGGTTCCTCTGGGGACAGACGTCAGAGAGGGACTTCTCGCTTTGCCGCGGCCGGATGCGGAGTGGCTTGCCCACGTCAGAAAAGAGTGTGAGGCCGGTTTTGACGGCATCATGAAGCGGATCTGGCCGGATTTTCAGTGGCTGTCCGGCATCGGAGGCAGTACCTTCTCCGCACAGGAACCGGTGCTGAGAGGTTATCTGGGAGAGGGCGTACAGCTCCATTATTTTATGTACGCCGCTTCAGAGTGCTTCATTGGAATAGCGCTCGAACCTGAGAGCAGGGAATATGTGCTGCTTCCCAGAGGCGGATATTTTGAGTTTCTTCCCTGGCATCGGAATGATAAGGATGCAAGGCCGAGAACCATTGAGGAGCTTGAGCCGGGGCAGGAATATGAGATTCTGGTGACGAATTTTTCGGGTCTGTACCGCTATCAGCTGGGAGATGTGATCCGGGTTACGGGATTTTATGGGCAGGCGCCCATGTTTGAAGTATGCTTTCGCAAAAATCAGGCAGTGAATATCGCCGGAGAAAAGACGGACATGAAAATCGTATCGCTGGCGATGGAAAGGCTGGCTGAGCGCATGCATATCCGGATTTTCGAATACAGTATCTGCGATGATAAAAGCCTGCTGCCCGGCAGGTACCTTTGCTTTCTCGAAGCGGAGGGCGAGGAAGAAAGATTTCAGGGTCTGTCAGCTGTTCTGGATGAGATCCTCTGGGAGCTGAACGATGACTATCGCGATCTGAGGGAGTTAAATATGATTCTTCCTCCTGCGGTGTTCCGCGTATTTCCCGGAACACATAAGGACTGTCGGGAGAGGTTTGGCCATAAGCAGTCCCACAGCAAGCCCCTGAATTATTTATCCGATCCGGATGTGATCGATTTTATGATACAGGGAACCATGCCATTTTTTGAGAGGGTGATATAAATGCATTCTGACCAGAAGCTGCTTGAGAGAATTTACCATAAGGCTCTGCTGCCCAATATGATCGCCATTCTGGGCGGGACCGTCAATGTGTTTTTTGACGGAATCATGGTGGGGCAGCGGATGGGGGAGCTGGGAATTGCCAGCGTCAACCAGAGCCTGGCAGTCTATCTGCTGCTTTGTACCGCGGGGTCCTTGATCGCTGCGAGAAGTAGTGCGCTCTCCGCCCTGGCCATGGGAGACAACAGGCAGCAGGAAGCGAAGGACTATTACAGCCTTGCCGTTGAGCTGGCTCTTGTGACCGGCGTCTGTGTCTGCTGCGTGGGTTATTTCTTCTGTCCGCAGCTTGCCCGCTTCCTTGGCTCCAACGATTCCGCTGCCATGGTGGAGACTTACATCCGCATTACGCTTCTGGGCGGCGTATTTAAGGTGCTCCTCTATGTGCCTTATTTTTATCTGCGTCTGGAGGGCAGACCGCAGAGGGCGGCGGCTGCCATGACGACGATGACCCTCCTGAATATCGCGCTGGATTATCTTTTTCTCTTTGTGCTGGATACGGGAATCGCCGGGGCGGCCTGGGCCAGTAATCTGGGCACGGCGACGGCCTGTGTCATGAGCTTTTATTTTCTCTCGGAAAAGGATTCCGCTTTCCGCTTTCACTTCATCCGGCCCAGATGGGAGATGATACGAAAGATGGTCAGAACCGGCAGCCCCATGGCGGCCAACAATCTGTTTTCCTCGCTGCGTCTGCTGTGTCTCAACAGCATTATGAACCTGGCCGGCGGCAGCAGTATGGTGGCGGTCTTTGCCATCACCAACAATCTGAATGAATTCTCCATCTGCATCCAGAACGGGGTTCCCCAGGCGGGCTCGGCCATGATGGGGATTTACAACGGAGAACAGGATACGCTTTCCGTCAAAAAGCTTCTGAAGCTTCAGCTTCAGGCAGGGGCGGCGCTCTCGATCCTGTTTGCCGCACTGCTGATTTTATTCAGTCCCTGGATCGGCCTCCTTTTCGGCAGTACCCAGGATGTCCGCTGGCCTGTGGCCTGTCTGGCAGCCGGCATTGTGCTGGCAACTCTCAACAGCGTCATGTCGTATTATTATTACGCAACCATGCGGACGGCCGTCTCCAATGTGATCACCATCACCAGGGTTTTTGCCGCGGCGGTCT
The DNA here is from genome assembly GCA_021203305.1 of Lachnospiraceae bacterium. Classification (GTDB taxonomy): domain Bacteria; phylum Bacillota; class Clostridia; order Lachnospirales; family Lachnospiraceae; genus RGIG6307. The sequence continues at coordinate 43,375 of JAJQBK010000011.1, read as the reverse complement.
GCTCGGCTTTTCTGTTAAGCGGCCTGGGGCAGGGGATCTGGCTGTTTTACTGCGTGGGCGAGCTGGCAACGCTGCTTTTGTGGGTGTCCGGCTGCCTCCTTTATTCCCGGAAAAAATACGGCAGGGCCAGCCTTTATCTGCTGGATGAGACGGCCTTAAAGGAAGGAAAGAGCATCAGCTTTACCGTGGCCTGCGACGCCGCGGCCATCTGTGAAGCCAGTGAGAGGATCAGCGAGTTCTGCGAGACCAACGATTTTGACGCGGAACAGACGATGACCATCAGCCTGGCTTTAGAGGAGCTGATGGTGATCACCGCGGAGAAATCCATGGATAATCAGGGGACCATGGACGTCAGAATCCTCCGGCTTCCAGAGGGAGGAATTCTGCGCATCCGCTCCGAGGGGCGCAGATACAATCCGCTGAAGGACGCGGATGAGGAGAATCTGGAGTTTCTGGGAGTCAATATGATTATGAAAATGGCCAGAAAGACGGAGTATCAGAGCACACTGGGACTGAATACTCTTATTGTATATATATAAATTCGTTACTATTCACAGCCATTTCCCCACATGCGCAAAAGCGTCCAGCAAGCTGTCCGTCGCGGCAAAAAAACGCCGCTCATCTTTTTGCTTATGAGGGGAAAGTGACTGCTTCACAGTCACCTTGAGAGATATAATCAGCCTCTTACAAGCAAACTACGCTTGACGAGTCTGCTTATATCTCTCAAGTCGGCTGTGAATAGTAACATAAAATTCTGAAATTCTTTACTGTATGACGTGGACACCGGAGGGCGTCTTATGATAAAATGGACTGAAATCCTGACTAAGACGGAGGATAAGAACGGATGAAACGGCAAACAACGCTGGCAACGAAGATTATTCTGGGCTTTGCCATTATGGCGGTACTGCTCTGCGCGGCCTGTACCGGTATCGGCTATGTCCAGTATCGTTCCTATATCCAGAAGCAGTACAATGACAGGGCCTATGAGATCACCGAGGTTTTTAAGGACTATTGTTCCGTGGAAACTCTGGCGGAGTATCTGAAGCTGGCCAGAAGCTATAAGGAAGGCGCCGCGTCCATGGAGGATATTGAGGCGGTGGTGCAGAGTGAGGAATATCAAAACCTCCTTGCCCAGCTGAATCTGCTGCGGGAGAATGTGAATGCCAATGATATTTACGTGGGATGGCTGGATATTGACGAATTGTATGCCTACGACGGCAGCACGGAGGGATGGACGCCCTTAATCTATGTGTTTGACAGCTATGTGGATCCGGAGCTGGTGTATTCCTTTGGGGACATGAGCGCGATCAATCCGGAGTTTTTGGAGGAATCGGCAGCTATCACGGAGACCGGGGAGCGGTCCGACAGCTATTTTATTTCCGAGAGCGCCTACGGCTATAACACCTCCGCCGTTCTTCCCATTATTTATGAGGGCGAGGTGGTCGGTTCCATCGGCGTGGAGATCCCCATGTCCACTCTGCAGAGCGCGACCAGGGATTATGTGGTTCACTCTGTTCTGGGCGTGGCACTGGTAACTATTTTGTGCATCGCGGCCTACATGAATTATCTGTATCGGGCCATGATCGCGCCCATCAATCTGATTTCCGGCGAGGCCAGCCGTTTTGTGCAGGAGGGGAATCAGATTTCCCAGAAGCTTGAGAAGGTTCACACCAGGGATGAAATCCAGACCTTAAGCGAAACGCTTCTGAAAATGGAGATCGACATCAACCATTACATAGAAAATCTGACGAAGGTGACGGCGGAGAAGGAGAGGATCGGCGCCGAGCTGAATGTGGCCACTCAGATTCAGACGGATATGCTGCCCAGAATTTTCCCCGCGTTCCCGGAGAAAAAGGAATTTGAGATTTTCGCTTCCATGAACCCGGCCAGAGAGGTGGGCGGTGATTTCTATGATTTCTTTCTGGTGGATGACGATCATCTGGCGTTAGTGATCGCGGATGTGTCCGGCAAGGGAATCCCGGCGGCCCTGTTCATGGTGATTGCAAAAACGCTTCTCAAAAATCAGGCGCAGATGGGACACACGCCGAAGGAAGTCATGGAGTCAGTCAACAATCAGCTCTGTGAAAATAATGAGGCGGATATGTTTGTGACTGTCTGGCTGGGTGTGCTGGAGATTTCCAGCGGAAGGCTGACGGCTGTCAACGCCGGCCACGAGTACCCGATGATCAAGCGCGGGGAAAAGGGCTTTGAACTTTTAAACGACGACCACGGTTTTGTGATGGGCGTCATGGAGGATATGCCCCATGAGTCCTATGAAATCAGGCTTCATCCCGGGGACAGCATCTTTGTCTATACGGACGGCGTGCCGGACGCGGCGGACGGGGAGGAGAATCAGTTTGGCCTGGAGCGCACGCTTGAGGTGCTCAATCAGGACCCGGACGCGGAGCCGAAGGAGCTTTTAGAGCGGGTAAAGAAAAACATAGATGTCTTTGTGGGAGAGGCGGAGCAGTTCGACGATATCACAATGCTGTGCCTGACCTACAAGGGGACGACAGAAAATCAGGCTTCCTGAGAGAAACGCTGACTGAGAGCGGAATACCAGAGGTTTTATGGGGAGCCGTTTTCTTCTTTGGCCGGTTTCAGCTTCTTTCTGCTTTTTAGTTTCAGGATGTGGCCGGGCTGTTTTCCGTCTTCCTGTTTCGGTGAAAGCGGCTTGAAATCAAAAATGATATATGGTATGATAGGCGGAGTTTGCGGGCTTCCTGTTGACAGAGGGGAACCCGATCTATCTATCGCAGCGGGAGGATAAGTCATGGCACAGTTGTGGGGCGGCAGATTTACCAAAGAGACAGATCAGCTTGTATATGATTTCAATGCCTCGATTGGTTTTGATCAGAAGCTGCTGCATGAGGATATCGCCGGAAGCGTCGCCCATGTCACCATGCTGGCAAAGCAGGGCATTGTGACAAAAGAGGAGCGGGACAGCATTATCGCCGGTTTAAAGTCCATTGAGGAGGATGTGGAGGCGGGAAGCCTTGCCGTCACCTCGCAGTATGAGGATGTCCACAGCTTTGTGGAGGCCAATCTCATCGAACGCATCGGGGAGGCGGGCAAGAAGCTGCACACCGGCCGCAGCCGCAATGACCAGGTGGCGCTGGACATGAGGATGTATGTCCGCGGCCATGTGAAGAGGACGGACGCTCTCATAAAGGAGCTTTTGTCCGTATTATATCAGAAGATGGAGGAAAACCTGGATACGTATATGCCGGGTTTTACCCATTTACAGAAGGCTCAGCCTGTGACGCTGGCCCATCATTTCGGCGCGTATTTTGAGATGTTTAAGCGGGACAGGAGCCGGATGCGCGATATCTATGAGCGGATGAATTACTGTCCGCTGGGGGCGGGAGCGCTGGCGGGCACCACCTACCCTCTGGACCGGGAGTATACCGCGCAGCTTCTGGATTTTTACGGGCCGACGCTCAACAGCATGGACTCTGTCTCCGACAGGGACTATGTGATCGAGTTTCTGAATGCCCTTTCTATCGTTATGATGCATCTGAGCCGTTTCTGTGAGGAGATTATTCTCTGGAACAGCGACGAGTACCGCTTTGTGGAGATGGACGACGCCTATTCCACGGGCTCAAGCATCATGCCCCAGAAGAAAAACCCGGACATCGCGGAGCTGGTCCGGGGCAAGACCGGCCGGGTGTACGGCGCGCTGATGAGCCTGCTGACCACCATGAAGGGGCTTCCCTTAGCCTACAATAAGGACATGCAGGAGGACAAGGAGCCAACCTTCGACGCGATTGAGACGGTGGAGAACTGCCTGACCTTATTTACGGGCATGGTCAGCACCATGAAATTCCGCAGGGACGTGATGGCGAAAAGCGCCATGAACGGCTTTACCAACGCCACTGACGCCGCGGATTATCTGGTGGGGAAGGGGGTTCCCTTCCGGGACGCCCATGGGATCATCGGAAAGCTGGTGTTGTACTGCATTGAAAAGAATACTTCCATTGACGCGTTAAGCCTGGAGGAGCTTCAGGGAATCTGTGATCGGTTTGAGGAGGACGTCTATGATGCCGTCAGCCTGAAAACCTGTGTGGAGAAGCGGCTGACTATCGGCGCGCCGGGGAGCGGGGCCATGCGGGAAGTGCTGGAGAAATATAAGGAGTATCTGGAAGGATCAGATGCTGAATAGTGTCGCGTAATATATAAACTGTTTCGCTCATACTGCGTGGAACATTCCGATGAGCCAATGGGCGTGTCAATCGTGTTCAGCATAGGCTTCCGCGATTGACAATTGTCTCATCTCCATCGCGTAGAAATCGCTCAACAGTTTATATATTTTCACGCTCTATTCCGTAATTACACATTTGTGTAAAATTATGGATTGTTGAACAATAGAAATGAGAATTTCCATGAGAGAGGAGAAAAATGTTATTATGAAAGAAAAACTGAGAGTTGGAATTTTAGGCGCCACCGGTATGGTGGGCCAGAGATTTATCACACTTTTAGAGAATCATCCCTGGTTTGAGGTGGTCTGCGTGGCAGCCTCCGGCAGGAGCGCGGGCAAGACCTACGCTGAGGCGGTGGAGGGACGGTGGAAGATGACTACCCCCATCCCGGAGGCGGTGAAGAACCTGACGGTGTATGATGTGACCAGCCAGAGGAAGGAAGTGGCCTCCCAGGTGGATTTTGTATTCAGCGCCATGAATCTGGGCAAGGAGGAGATAAGGGCTATCGAGGACGCTTACGCGAAGGAAGAGGTGCCTGTTGTCTCCAATAATTCCGCCCACCGCTGGACGCCGGACGTGCCTATGTGCGTGCCGGAGATCAATCCGGAGCATATGCATGTGATCCCGTTCCAGAAAAAGCGTCTGGGGACGGAGCGCGGTTTCATCGCCGTGAAGCCCAACTGCTCCATCCAGTCCTACGCGCCTGTTCTGACCGCGTGGAAGGAGTTTGAGCCTTATGAGGTGGTGGCGACCACTTATCAGGCCATCTCCGGCGCCGGCAAGACCTTTAAAGAGTGGCCCGAGATGGAGGGAAATATTATTCCCTTTATCAGCGGCGAGGAAGAGAAGAGTGAACAGGAGCCGCTGCGCCTGTGGGGGAAGATAGAAAATGGCGTGATCAAACCGGCCGAAAGCCCGGTGATTACCTGCCAGTGCATCCGCGTACCGGTATTAAACGGTCATACCGCCGCTGTTTTTGTGAAATTCAGAAAAAAGCCCACCAGGGAGCAGTTGATTGAGAAACTTGACAGTTTCCGCGGCGTACCGCAGGAGCTGGAGCTTCCCAGCGCCCCGAAGCAGTTCATCCGCTACATGGAGGAGCCTGACCGTCCCCAGATCCGGCTGGATGTGGATTATGAGAACGGCATGGGCGTCAGTGTGGGTCGCCTGCGCGAGGATAAGGTGTACGATTACAAGTTTGTGGGGCTTTCCCACAATACCATCCGCGGCGCGGCGGGCGGCGCGGTGCTCTGCGCGGAGCTTCTGACCGCCCAGGGATACATCACAAAGAAATAAGCTGCTATTCACAGCCGTTCCCCTCACATGCGCAAAAGCGTCCGCTACGCGTCCGGCGCGGCAAAAAGCGCCGCTCATCTTTTTGCTTATGTGGGGGAAAGTGACTGATTCTCAGTCAACTTGAGAGATATAATCAGCCTCTTACAAGCAAACTACGCTTGACGAGTCTGTTTATATCTCTCAAGTCGGCTGTGAATAGTAACAGAGATAGGATATCATGTCAAAAAATGTTTTTATCGCGGAAAAGCCCAGCGTGGCGAGAGAGTTTGCCAAAGCATTAAAGGAGCAGATGAAGCAGGGCAGCGGATATATGGAGAGTGAAAATTTCGTGGTCACCTGGTGCGTCGGGCATCTGGTGACCATGAGTTATCCGGAGGTTTATGATCCGAAGTATAAGCGCTGGTCTCTGGATACGCTTCCCTTCATCCCGGAAAATTACCGCTACGAGGTCATCGACGGCGTCAAGGGCCAGTTTCAGATTGTCTCCGGGATTCTGAACCGGAAGGACGTGGACACCATCTATGTGTGTACCGACTCCGGCCGGGAGGGAGAGTATATTTACCGCCTGGTGGCACAGAGCGCCAACGTGAAGGGGAAAGCCCAGAAGCGGGTTTGGATCGATTCCCAGACCGAGGAGGAAATCCTCAGGGGAATCCGGGAGGCGAAGGATCTGTCCGCCTACGATGACCTGGCGAAGGCTGCCTATCTGAGAGCCATTGAGGACTATCTGATGGGCATTAATTTTTCCCGGGTACTGACCCTGAAATACGGGGATTCCATCAAAAGATATTTGGGGACGCAAAAGGGCGTAATTAGCGTGGGCCGGGTCATGACATGCGCGCTGGGCATGGTGGTGAACAGAGAGCGGGAAATCCGCTCTTTTCAGAAGACCAGCTTTTACCGCCTTATGGATCAGTTTATGATCGGCGGTCAGCAGATCGAGGGCGAATGGAAGGCCGTGGAGGGCAGCAAATACTTTCGGTCCCCGGCGCTGTATAAGGAAAACGGCTTTCAGGAGGAGAAGACGGCGAAGGCTTTCGCCCAGGAGCTTCTCTTACAGGCGGGCGGTCAGGTCACACTTTTCAATATGGAAAAAAAGAAGGAGAGCAAAAATCCTCCTCTTCTGTATAATCTTGCGGAGCTGCAGAACGACTGCTCCCGCTTTTTCAAGATCAGTCCCGCCGATACCCTGAAAATCGTTCAGGAGCTGTATGAAAAAAAGCTGGTCACCTATCCCAGAACGGACGCCAGAGTCCTGTCCACCGCGGTGGCAAAGGAGATCACCCGCAACTTAAACGGCCTGCGCTCCTATGCCCAGGGCGGAGAATTCGCTGAACAGATTTTGAAAGCCAAAGCCTATCAGAACCTTGCCCGCACCCGGTACGTTGACGACAAAAAGATTACCGACCACTACGCTATTATCCCCACTGGACAGGGGCTGGGAGCCTTAAACAGTGTGAACGCCACCGCCCGGAAGGTCTATGAGGTGATTGTACGCCGTTTCCTGGCGATTTTTTATCCGGCGGCTGTCTATCAGAAGATCGCGCTGACCACTGCCATCGGGGCGGAGCGTTTTTTCAGTAATTTTAAAACCCTGACGGAAGAGGGCTACCTGAAGGTGATGAAATACAGCTTCTTTCAGGACAGGGAGCAGGATGCGGAGATGGGAAATCGGAAGCGCGGCAATGAAAGCGGCGCGGCCTCTGCCGAGGCTTTGCCTGCGCAGGAAGGAAAGACACAGCCTTTGACAACTGGTCAAGGAGAATCCGCGCGGGTTTCAACCGGGAGGACGGAAGCAGCGCAGGACAGCGTCTTGGCGGAAACTTCCTGTGACGCCTCTCTCTTACAGCAGTTGCAGTTTCTCAGAAAAGGACAGATCCTGCCTCTCAATGACATCGTCATTAAAACCGGCGAGACCTCCCCGCCCAAGCGCTACAATTCCGGCAGCATGATTCTCGCCATGGAGAACGCCGGGCAGCTCATTGAGGATGAAAGCCTGCGTGAACAGATCAAGGGCAGCGGCATCGGCACCAGCGCCACCCGGGCGGAAATATTAAACAAACTGGTCAAAAATGAGTATTTAAACCTGAATAAAAAGACACAGATTCTTTCACCAACCCAGTTAGGAGAACTGATTTACGATGTGGTGGACTGCTCCATGAAGCGGATGCTGGAGCCGACGCTGACGGCCAGCTGGGAAAAGGGGCTGACCGGGGTGGCGGAGGGCCGCATTACCTATGAGGAATACATGTCCAAGCTGACCGGCTTTGTGGCGAGGTACACAGTGAACGCCAAACAGCTCAATAACCAGGGGCAGGTGTATGAGAAATTTAAGGCGGCGGAGCCTTATTACAGGGATCGTAAGGGGACGAAGAGCGCGAAATACACGAAGTAATTCTTCCCATACGTATTTTACCGGAAAACACCGGAAGAAAAAGATTATATTTACCCCCGGTTGAATAAAAACAGGAAGGGAATCTAATATAAAAACAGGAAAGGAATCCAACTAAAATGAGGGAATGTCAGATTTCAGAGCTATATGACCTTACGCAGACCATCGCTGCGGATATTTTCGCGGACGCGGAGTATCCCTGGCAGGTGCTGCCAAAGATCAGCGAATTTATCATAAAGCTGGGAGAGACCCTGCCGGAGGATCAGTATGTGAAGCAGGGGGAGAATGTCTGGATTGCCCGCTCCGCGAAGGTGGCGGCCACAGCCTGCGTCACCGGCCCCTGCATCATCGATGAGGAGGCGGAGATTCGCCACTGCGCCTTTATCCGGGGCAATGCCATCGTGGGAAAGGGCGCGGTGGTGGGAAATTCCACGGAGCTGAAGAATGTGATTTTATTTAATAAGGTACAGGTGCCCCATTACAATTATGTGGGCGACAGCATCCTGGGCTATAAGGCTCATATGGGTGCCGGCAGCATTACCTCCAATGTGAAGAGCGACAAGACCCTGGTGGTGATCAAGGGAGCGGACGAGCAGATTCCCACCAGCTTAAAGAAGGTGGGCGCCATGCTGGGCGATGAGGTGGAGGTAGGCTGCAACAGCGTGCTCAACCCCGGCACTGTCATCGGCAGACGGGGGCAGGTCTATCCTGTGAGCTGCGTGCGCGGCGTCATCCCGGCCGACCATATTTTCAAGGATAAGGAGCACATTGTCGCGAAAAAGTAACGACAGGCCGCAGACGTGGCGGGAACCGGAATTTCTGTCATTGCCGCTGAAATATTCCATATACAAAAGAAACGAGAGAGAATATGAAAAAATATGTAATGGCCCTGGACCAGGGGACCTCAAGCTCCAGATGCATTTTGTTCGACAGTGAGGGCAATATCTGTTCCGCCGCGCAGAGAGAATTCAAGCAGATTTATCCTCAGCCCGGCTGGGTGGAGCATGATCCGATGGAAATCTGGTTTACTCAGATTTCTGTGGCTGATGAGGCAATGCGCAAGATTAATGCGGGCAGGGATAATATTGCCGCGGTCGGCATCACCAATCAGCGCGAGACAACCATTGTCTGGAACCGCAAGACAGGGAAGCCGGTATATAATGCCATTGTATGGCAGTGTCGGAGAACGGCGGACAGAATTGAGCAAATGAAAGCGGATGGTATGATCGAGGATGTGCACCATTCTACCGGTCTCGTACCGGACCCCTATTTTTCGGCGTCAAAGGTGGCGTGGATACTGGACAATGTGGAGGGCGCCAGGGAAGCGGCTGAGGCGGGCGACCTGCTGTTCGGGACGGTTGATACATGGCTTATCTGGAACCTGACAAAGGGAGAGGCCCATGTAACAGATTACACCAACGCTTCCAGGACAATGATGTTTGACATCCGCAACCTCTGCTGGGATAAAAAGATTCTGGATTATTTCAGGATTCCGGAATCCATGCTGCCCAGAGTATTACCGTCCTGCTATATTTACGGGGAGACAAAAAATGAAATGCTCGGGGATGGAATCCCGATTGCCGGCGCCGCAGGCGACCAGCAGGCGGCGCTGTTTGGACAGTGCTGCTTTGATGAGGGGGAAGTAAAGAACACATACGGAACGGGCTGCTTTTTGCTTATGAATACCGGTGAAAAGGCAACGATATCGGAAAACGGACTGCTGACCACCATTGCAGCCAGCGCCGACGGAAAGGTCAGATATGCGCTGGAGGGGAGCATTTTCGTGGCAGGGGCGGCAATCCAGTGGCTGCGGGATGAAATGCGTTTGATTGATAATGCCACACAGTCGGAGGATCTGGCAAAGGCGGTTGAGGATACGAACGGGATGTATGTGGTTCCGGCATTTACAGGGATCGGCGCGCCTTACTGGGATCCTTATGCCAGAGGCACAGTTGTCGGAATCACAAGAGGATGCAGGAAAGAGCATTTTGTAAGAGCTACATTGGAATCTATGGCCTACCAGACTTACGATATCCTGAACGTGATGGAGACAGAATCAGGCGTTAAGCTGAAGGAACTGAAGGTAGACGGGGGCGCGTCCATGAATAATTTCCTGATGCAGTTTCAGACAGATATTCTTGATACGGCTGTACTCCGCCCGGAATGTGTGGAAACTACGGCGCTCGGGGCAGCGTATCTGGCCGGTATTGCTGTCGGTTACTGGAACGATCTGGATGATGTACGCAAGAACTGGAAGCTTTCGAGAACTTTTATTTCCTCCATGTCAAAGGAAAAGAAAAGTGAGCTTCTGCACGGGTGGGAAAGGGCTGTAAAGAGGTCGTTGGCCTGGGCGGACCAATAGGTCGCCAAACCGCAATGCCGCGCGAAGCATGCCAGGGACGGGGGAGCCATGACTGATAAAATGGCTGCGCAGTTAAAATCTCCCCCGGCCGGAGCGTGTTCACAGCGAATAATAAGTGTGAGACTGGACACCTCCGATACGGGCTTTTGACCCGCACTCTTCGCGGAACCGGGAGACAGGGTTATTATACTACAGATGATTACAAAATGAAATAAAACAGGGGAAATTTAAAAAAATATGCCCGGTATGATCTTTGAAGGGGAAAAGAAAATGGAGGAAATGTTCTTATGATGATCTCGAGCATTGATGAAAATAATAAATCTGCTTTTGAAAGGCTTATGCCTGAAGAGCAGTACCTTTCCCTGCGGTATCCTTCTGTATTCGCGCTTGGAGCGATCCAGGAGGAGGACGGAGAAAAAATCGCGGCGGGAACGCTTGTCTTCAGCGTGGACGAGGGAACGACCAATGAGGATGAGGAGATGATCGCCGCAAGGATTCTGTGGCTGTATATCGCGCCGGAATACCGCAGACGGAACCTGGCTGATCAGCTGATGGAGCGTTTTTTTGACGTAATGGACGAGAGCGGCGTAGAGTATGCGCTGTGCGACGTCCCGATGTCGGCGGAATACAATCTGCTCTGTGCTTATCTGGAAGCATGGGGGTTCCGCGTGGGTCTGATTAACAGATATGACCTGACAGTGGAACTTGGGGATTTGTTCCGGAGAAAGGAGTTTCAGAAAGACCCCGCGGTGAGGATAACTCCTTTTAAAGAGGTTTCGCAGGATGATTTCAGCCGTTTTCTGAGATCGGCGAAGGAGCTTCCCGGCGTCTGGCAGGATCTTCCGCTCCTGACAGAGGAGTATGAAACATCTGTGAGCTGTGTATACATGGGAAATAACGGGTGGAAAATAGAATGCGCCCTTCTGGTGCGGTATATCGGTAATGACACACTGGAAGTCGTGCTTCTGCGCACATTGAACAATCAACCGGCCATTTTGATGGATCTCGTCCGTTATGCGCTCCGAATCGCACGGAGAAGCTATGCGGCCGATACAAATGTGCGGGTTGTCTGCCGCTCTGAGGCAGCCGCAAGCCTGGTCGGAGGTATTTTCCCTGATGCGGAACCGCTTCTGGTGAGAAGATGCTGCTACTACAGCGGAGATACCGATGAGACAGAAGAGGAAGAGAGGGAGAATTAAAATTATGTGCAACCCGCAGAATCACGAGCTGGAAAACAGGAGGAGACAAAGACAACAGCTGACAGGTCTGGTAGATCAGACGGACGTCGTCAGCGAATATTATGTGCAGCCTCAAATGACGCAGGAGCAGGATACTCGCAGCGAGCATATGCGGAATTATAAGATCGGAAGCGTCCGTGATGCGGTGCGGAATGTGATGGGGCGGAATCCATATGAGGCTTTAGACGCGCTCCGTAGCGAGGAGCGGGCTGATATGAGGAGAACCAGACTGCATCATTCAAGGGGAACGAGACTGGCCATGGGTGCGAATGAAGTCCTGGAATTTGACATTGCGGGTTCGGGATTTAAACAGTTTCGCAGTGAGCACTATGGGGTGAAGGGAAAGAGCAACATTGAAGATTATCTGCAGAATGCGAAGAAGGTGAAATGGTACAACAGGCTGTTTGGCTTTATTCCCGGTATAAAGAGTGCAAGAGAAATAAGAGAATTCAATAAAGCGGAGCTGCGCAGAGTAGAAAGCGAACTGAGAGCGAAGAGGGATCGGGCCGGGGGCGGGCCGGTAGTGTATACCCGTGATGAGGATCTGATCAGAAGATATGGCGAGGCCCAGCAGATATCCGGCAGAAGAAGAGAGCATATCCGGAAAGCAGTATCGCCGGAAAAGCAGGATAAAACCCGCATTACCATGGCGGGGCCGCTGGAGATGTCCGGTGCACGCAACAGCGGGGATTACAGTATTGAAAACCTCAGAGAATACATAAAGCAGATGGGCGTGGATTACATTCAGCAGACTACAGGGAACCAGAATTGGCTCGCTCATCCTCATGACATCTGGATACGTCTGCGTGGTCACAGCAGGGGCGGAGTGGCGACGATCGAAGGCGCCATGATGATCAAAAAATGGGTACATGACAATATGCCGGATTTTGAGCAGCATATACGCTTTGATGTAACGCAGTTTGATCCCGTTCCCGGCTTCGGCTCCGCGACAGGTGCGAATGAGAGAGTGGATATGACAGACCAGAATGTGATCCGTGAGGGGACGGCCGAGATGATGCCTCTGGGTGACGCCGCTGAGACGACGGTGGTATATTCCATTCATACGGATCATCCTTTATGGTTCACGCCCCAGGAGGTCGCCCATACAAAACGGATCATTCTCACCCCTAATAAGCATTCCGTGGGATTGGATGTGACAGACCGGCAGCAGTCCAGCCAGGAAAAGGATGCACACAGGGCCGCGTTTACTGACGCGGCTACAGGGGACGCTTATCGGCTGAGCTCTTTGAATGAGATGCCGGAGGGCATATACGTGCTGGATGAGCAGAATTCCATGATCCGGATCCACGACGAAGGGCAGTTGAATGCGATCCTGGACAGGGTGCTGGAAAATACGTCCGGGCAGGACAGCCGCCACGAAGTCATTCGGAGAACTGTTGGGGCATGGTTTGCCGCGCATTAATAACCTGTCTTTTCTTGTCAAGCAGATTTTTTCCCAAAGTTGATATCGCCTTTTTGTGAATCTTCCACATTTACGCTCTTGCAGAAATATGGTACTCTGTGAAAGGCAAAAACACAAGATGAGGGGAGAAAGAAATGCTGACGACACTATATGCAGTGGAAACGATCGATACGGAAGGGAGTGCGTTTTCAGCCACTCTACAGAAACATGAGATAGTGGTTGATATTCCGGATCGGTTCCGCCCGAAGCTTATTGAGAATCAAATCCAGGTGGAGTATGATGACGGAACATTCTCTTTTGATGATCTTTTGATATTTAGAGGCGGCTTCCCGGCACTGGCGTTATGGGATAAGGATACATACAAAGAATTTGATTTCCCACTGCCTGTGGTGAGCGACAGAGTTGTGAGGAGGGCCGGATAAGGCTGGATGGCAACATTAATTACACTGGCTGCCAGAAATACAGCTTCACATGCAGATAATTCTCCTGGCAGGTGTAGAACACCATACCGCCCTGATTGAGAGAAGAGCAGCGTGCGCCGTCCATGGTATAAAGGCCGCTGGATTTATCACTCCAATACTCGCTTCCATAGTTGTTAATGCCATCCTGGATATCTATACAGACATACTCAGTCACAGCGTCACCAGTATCGATATACATGCTGTCACCCACGGACACATTCTTCAGAAGAGAGAATGCCTGATTTTTGTGGTCGGCGACCATCCATTCCTCGGTGTCCATGGAGCAGATTGTGTCACCGGACCAGGAATAGGAGAGGATTGCGGCCGCGTCAGCTGTATCTACAACACTCTGGGAGTTATAGATTGCACTGAAGGACGCAGGCATGTACAGAGCTACGCTCATTCCCACAGAAGGGATAGTGCAGCGGCCATACATATAGTGCCCGTAAAGGTCAGTGTTTGCCGCAATCTCAGCCGCCGCCGCAGGTTCAACAGAAGAGGCTGCTGTCTCAGTTTCAGTCTTAGCGGGCGCCTCAACAGTGGTTTCTGCTACGGTCTCAACAGGAGCCGTTTCAACAGTGGTTTCTGCTATGGTCTCAGCGGGAGCCGACTCAATAGTGGTTTCTGCTACAGTCTCAGCGGGAACCGCCTCAACAGTGGTTTCTGCTGCGGTCTCAACAATAACGGAGTCAGCCTCAACAACCGGCTCCACATAATCTGCGGATTTTACCCGGTAATCGGACTTTGCAAAAGCAATGCAGCCGTTATCCAGCTTGGAGATTTCATAGACTTCCTCTTCATTGTGGACCGCTTCCCCGTCAACATCAGGAGCGGCTGCTTCACATTCCTCATCGGCCTGGGTACTACTTAAGACTTCCTGTTCCGTCACAACATCGCTGATAGTCACGTCTGCGACAGCCGATGTGCATCCGGCCATCGCGGCAGTCATCAATGTGACAAGCAGCATAGCTGCAATTCTTTTCTTGTTTTTCACGGTAAATAAATTTTTCATGGTATCAATCCTCTTTCGTGTTTTTAATTTATACATGTTGTCTTTAGATGTAAGCCGGTAAATCAAGGGAATCACTTAACGCCGGTATGGAAAAGGAAAAACAATAATGGATGAGCTTCATGTGTCGCTTGCGTTGTATCCTTTATTATTACTGGCTTGTTCAATCTTCTGTAGCTATCATATCACAATGGCATGAATATTCAAGCAAAAAAACTCAAAGAAATAATAAAATTTTACCAACGAAATAAGAATCACGCCATTATCAAAAAGCAGAAGAGCGGAGAGAAAATGAAAATCCCTTTAAATACGGGATATTGCGGGAAATTAAATAAGAATTAAGAATTCTGTTGCAAAAAGTTTACAATCTTTCGTTACCCTTGAATGGTGGAAAAGGGGATATTTTGTCAGGAGGCTTGTATGAAACAGGATCAGCTTTCCATTTTGCTGGAGGAAGAGTACTTTACAGAGCGAAGGCCGGAGGGGAAAAGACGGTCGGCAAGTACAAAAGCCGGGCAGAATAAGCGAAAGGCAGATACGAAATCAGGACAGAATAAGCCGGTGCAAGTATCCCGGGAAGATCAAAGACAAACTCAGAGCAAAAGAAACTCACAGTACAGAGAAAACAGCAGAAACAGCCGGGGCGCAGGGCGCGGAAGTTCTAAAAGACGAAGACGGAGGAATTTATTTTTTGGGGCTTTCCAATATGCGTTTTTCTTCATTACGTTAGCCTTCACCATTTTTCTGGCCGCGAAGGTCAAAGCTGTGCTGAGCGGTTCAGAAGCTTCGGAAGCCTCCGGCTTTAACCCGGTGGAGGCCTTTTCCTATTTTACGGAGAACACCGGAATTGCGGCGGGCAGTATGACGGGGATTACTATTGTGATTGATCCCGGCCACGGAGGGGAAGACCCGGGCTGCATTGTGGGCCCCGTTCAGGAAAGCGATATTAACCTGTCCATGGGGCTGAAGATAGCTGAGCTTCTGGAAGTCAGCGGCGCGGAGGTGCTTCTGACCAGAACCTCCGACGAATATCTGGATTTGGAGGAGCGGGCAGCTTTGGCCAATGACGCCGACGCTGATTATTTCATCAGTCTGCATTGCAATTATTATGAGGACAGCAGCTCCATCAGCGGCCTGGAGTGCTATTATTACACAGGGGCTTCGGACGGCGGCTTACTGGCGGATTCTATTCTGCAATACATAGATGAGTACACGCAGATTGAGACAAGAAAGACCGAGGAACAGGATCTTTCTGTCCTGCGCAATACCACTATGACCGCGGTGCTGATTGAGATGGGATATCTGTCCAACGCTCAGGAGTGCGGTATGCTGAGTAGGGAGAGCTATCAGGAGGAGCTTGCGCAGGCCATCGCGGAGGGAATTCTTTTCGCAATATCAGAGAGCTGAACGGAATTGACGAATCCTTTTATGGAAATGGTCATAAGAGCAAATGAAATAACCGGAGAGTCAGCAGGATTATCAGAGGGTAAACAGATGTACAGAATTTTAATCGCTGAGGATGAGGAGCCTATCGCCAACCTGATCAGGATGAACTTAAAAAAGGCCGGCTACAGCTGTGTCTGGGCGGCAGACGGGGAAGAGGCCGCCAATTTTCTGGAGAGCGAGCCCTTTGACCTGGTCCTGCTGGATATCATGCTGCCCAAAATCGACGGCTACGAGCTGATAGGCTACGCCAATTCCCTGTCTGTTCCGGTGATTTTCCTGACGGCTCTCGGCAGCACGCAGCAGAAGGTCAAAGGACTGAAGCTGGGGGCGGAGGATTACCTGACCAAGCCCTTTGAGATCGCCGAGCTCTTAGCCCGGGTGGAGGTGGTGCTTCGCCGTTATCACAAGGCGGATGCAAAGCTCCGCGTATTTGACATTGTGATCGATACGGTGTCCCGCACTGTGGAGAAAAACGGGGAACAGATCCGGCTGACCTTAAAGGAATACGACCTTTTGCTGCTGCTCGCCAGGAATCGCAATATCGCCCTGTACCGGGACCGGATCTATGAGCAGGTCTGGGGCGGGGACAGCGAGGGCATGGGCCGCACCGTGGACATTCATATCCAGCGGCTGAAAAAGAAGCTGGACTGGAATAAAGAAATCTCCACCATCTACAAGGTGGGATATCGTCTGGAGGGTGAGGACTCTCTTTCATGAAATTCGCTGACAAACTGTTTTTATCCATGCTCTCCATTCTGGCGGCCGCCTTTACCATTTTCGGCCTGTGGATGCTGAACTCGGACTTTCAGCGGCTGCTGGACAAGGAGAAGGATCAGGCCTTTCAGCAGCTTCAGATGCTGTGGTATTTGTTTGATACCTCCTACGCCTCCTATGAAATTTACGGGGAGGACTATGCCATACAGGCGGCACTCGATTCCATTTCCCTGAGCACCGGCGACCAGACGCTGGGATATTTTGCCTATGCCTCCGGCAGCATTATCGCGGGCAGCGATCCATGGCTTTTGGTGACGTCAGGGATGGCGGGCGGCCTGACTTCTTATATTGTGGAGATGGCGGAGAATATTGACGAGACTCACAACAGTGTCTACGGGATACAGAAGCTTTCCCAGAGCTATGATGGAATGTACGTTCTTGTGCAGATCATTTCCTATGATACCGGCAGCGATTCGATCGTGCTGGGAATCTATCAGGACATTTCCGAAACCTATTCCGACAGAGAGTATTATATGCATCAGTACTGGATTGCCGTGCTGGTGCTTTTGGCCGTTGGCGCGGTTTTGGTGGCCATTCTCTCCAGGGCTCTCACCAGGCCCATCGAAAGGCTTGGCGGAGTGGTCAACCAGATCGCCGCGGGGGATTACACGAAACGGAGCGGCTACCGTTCCGGGGACGAAATCGGGGAACTTGCGAAAAACTTTGACAAGATGGCGGACACTCTGTTAAACTATATCACGGAACAGGAACGGATCGCCAAGGAAAAGGAACTGGAGGCTCACCAAAAGGAACTGGAAGCCAGACAGAAGGAGGACTTCACCAACGCCTTCGCCCATGAGCTGAAAACGCCGCTGGCCTCCATCATCGGCTACGCGGACATGCTCAACACCGTGAAAATGACGGAGGAGGAGCGGAGGGAGGCCTATTATTATATTTATTCCCAGGGAAAGCGCCTGGAAAGCCTTTCCTATAAGCTGATGGAGCTGGCCAACGTGGAGCGGCATCCTCTGAACGGAAGTCTCATCGATGTGAAAAAGCTGGAGGAAAATATCCGCGTCACCATGCGCCCTGTCTGGGAGCAGGAGGAAATTCAGGGAAAGGCGGTCTTTGAGAAGGGCTTTATCTGGGGAGATATGGATCTGATTCTCTCTTTATTGTATAATCTGATCTCCAACGCCGATAAAGCGGTGGAGAAAGGCGGATTTGTGGTACTGCGCGGGCAAAAGCGAGCAGACGGCGGCTATCAGATCACTGTTGTGGACAACGGCAGAGGAATCCCGAAGGAGGAGATCGGCCGGGTGACCGAGGCCTTCTACATGGTGGACAAATCCCGCGCCAGAAAACAGGGAGGCGCGGGCATCGGGCTGGCCCTGTGCCAGACTATTATCAACCTCCACAGGGGCACTTTAAAGATTGTCAGCAATGTGGGCGAGGGAACCGCCATCCGGCTTTCTTTCCCGCCGGCGGAGGAAATGCGCAGGGAGGAGAAGAATGCTTCGCAGACTTGAATATCTTTTGTTTGTGGCGTGTATTGTCCTGATCGCCCTGCTGGCCCCGAAGTTTCTCTTTTCCATTCAGGATCGGGCCGGTAACCAGACTGTTTATGCCCAATATCAGGAGATCAACATTTCCAGCGTGCTGGTCAGCAATTATATTGAGGACGACGCGGAGCGGTATACCACCTACCTGTACCGGAAATCCCAGGGAACGAGATATGAGGTGATGGAGCTGGAGGGTTCACTTTCCACAGGGGAAATTGTGACGCTGTTATTGAAGGCTCTTTACCGGGTGGATGACACGGGGGGATATGTTTACGACTTCAGTGAATTTTTTGACGAGAGCGTCATGGGCCTTTCCAGCACCCAGTACGCCGTCTACAACGCGGAGGATCACAGCGACATTATGTTCCTGGCAACGATGATCACTGTTTACCTGGATAACGGAAATCCACTGATCAGCGATGACGGCAATATCACGACCTATGACATGATCAGGGTGCTGGTGGATTCCCAGACCGGCGCTCTCTATTTTATCGGATTATATTATATGCAGAACTTTTATGAGGAATATGAGGGATTATTTTTAAATAATGACGCTGAAGCGGCGGCTGAGGTATACTCTGACCTGTTTTCTGATCTGGTTTTTGATATGTCAAACCTTTCCTATGCGGATCTTACAGTCATGGTTATCTACCCTTATGTCGGCGAGGACTGGCTTGTGGAGGGCTCCCGGTACGCGGAGCCGTCTGTGGCCGATTATGATTATACGGAAATCGGATGGTCCTTTGAGCTGACCCAAGAGGATGGTTTTCTCACCGGAGTGAAATTCCCTGTTTATGAGAAACGCGTTGACTTTTATTTAAGCTTTGCTGTAAAATCCCCGGAGGAGGTTCCCGGCGCGCAGGAAAGCTCCTACATGACAGTGACTGCGGTGACGCAAATCAATACCTATGAAGCCGAAGAATATTCCAAATACGGAAGCAATGTCTGCGTCGGCCTGTGGGATCTGACCTCTTTGTTCCCGGAGTTTAATTACAGGAAGGGCGTTGGGTGAGAAGCTTTTCGATAAATGAGAAGTGAAACGGAACGCATCGGGGGCAGTGTCAGGAGCTAATCTGTGATTTTCGTTGTCAAATACTGAGGGAAAAGAAAAATGGACATCAGACTGATCGCCGTCGATCTGGACGGCACCTTATTTGATACGCAAAAGAAATTATCGGAGGAAAACAGGCGTGCCTGCGAGGAGGCCATCACCGCCGGAGTGCAGGTGGTCATCGCCACCGGCAGACCCTTTTACGGTATTCCAAAGGAGGCCAGGAAGCTTCGCGGATTAAAATACGCCATCTGCACCAACGGGGCGTCCCTCTACGACCTGGAGCGGGAGGCATGCCTGTACGAGGACCCCATGCCCCGCAAGGAGGCTCTCGCCATGGTGGAGGGGCTGATGAAAATGCCGGTGATCTGCGATGTTTTTTACAACGGACACGCCTACATCGATTCCTCAAAATCAGAACTCATAGACAGGATGAACACGGACGAGCCCTTTAAGGTATATTTTCGCTCCTGCAGGGAGGAGGTGCCGGACGTGATGGCACTTATGAGAAGCTATGCGAAGGGGTCGGAGAAGGTGACGGTGAATTTCACCGCCGGGCCGGATGGGACGCCCTTTTACCGGCAGGAGGCCACAGACTGGTGCGGACAGTTTCAGGATTTTGTGATGGTGTCCGGGGGTGTGGGCAATATGGAGTTTACCAAAGCCGGCGCCACCAAGGGGGTGGCCCTTTTAAAGCTTGCTGAAATTCTTGGAATTGCGCCGGAGCAGACCATGGCCATCGGCGACAGCGGCAATGACCTTGATATGCTTGAAAAGGCCGGGTTCAGTGTGGGGATGGCCAACTCAGAGCCGGAGATACTGCAAATGGTGGATTATGTGACGAAGAGCAATAATGAAAACGGAGTGGCTTACGCGGTCAGGAAGTTCGCGCTCGGTTAGCGGCGAGGCTTTTGTCCTTTGTATATTTTATGATTAAAGCGACAAAAGCTAATTATCAAATGGTCTAACGCTATATCTGGTATTATGCATTTTGAAACATGTGCAATATATAATAATCATCGACCAGAAATTAATCTTTTGTCGGGCAAATCATTTTATTCATAGGAAATCTCAACGTCGGAGGGCGTGTTGCCGTGCAGCAGGGAAACGATAACGCTGATCCGGCGGCATGCTTTCTGATAATATTGATAAGCTTCGTCCGCAATATCCGGATCGTATTCCGCGCCGGAGGACAGAATCTGGCTGTAAAGCGTAATCGCCTCGCCAATGTATTCCTGGGCCTCCACCGCCAGGTCATTGACATATTGATACTCGCCGGAGGGCACCTCAATGGCGGCCAGATTGTCGATTGCCGTGGAGAGCTCCTTCATGTATTTCAGCATCTGCGTACCGGCGGAATCGGAGTCGGCGTCGATGGCGTTCATATTTTCATTGATTTCCTCAATGCTGTCAATGATGGTGCCGATCTGCGCCTCAAAGCTGGCGATTTTGACGCTGCTTGAGGTGGCGCAGCCGCTGAAAACAAAGACACACAGAATACATATGACAGCAGTAAAAATTTTATTGGACATGGTTTCCTCAGTGATTTTTTAAAAGTTCGACAAACAAAGCTTATCTTACCACATGCCTTTTTATAAATCAAGGCGCTCTGAAAAATCGATTCATAAGATTTCAGCCAAAGTTACTATTCACAGACTTCGAAAATTCAGTATCTGTCGATTCTTAAGATTTCAGTATAACAGTATAAATCGTTCCTTGAGATTTCGGCTGAGATTTCGCCATAAATCGGTTGTTTGAATCCCGGATTTGTGTTATCATTAATTTTCAGTGAAATATATGAAAGAAAAATGACGCCCGAAGGAGGTAGAGCAGACTATGAGAGGTGCTGACGCCATTGTCAAGTGTCTGGAGGAGGAGCAGGTGACGACCGTTTTCGGTTATCCCGGCGTGGCCATCTGTCCTTTTTATAACAGTATATTGAAATCCGATATTCAGAGAGTCCTGATCCGCACGGAGCAGAACGCCGCCCACGCGGCCAGCGGCATGGCGCGGATCACCAACCGTCCCGGCGTGTGCGCCGTCACCAGCGGCCCCGGCGCCACCAATGTGATTACAGGTGTTGCCACAGCCCACGCGGATTCTATTCCCATGATTATCATTACCGGACAGGTCAACAGCGAGCTCATCGGCAGGGATGTGTTCCAGGAGGCGGACATCACCGGCGCTGTGGAATCCTTTGTCAAATACAGCTATCTGGTCAAGAACGTGGAGGATATTCCCAGGATTTTCAAAGAAGCCTTTCATATCGCCAACACCGGGAGAAAGGGACCAGTCCTGATCGACGTGCCCATAGATGTACAGAACGCGGAGATTAAAAAGTTTTCCTACCCGAAGGAAGTGAATCTGCGCACCTACAAGCCGACGGTCAAGGGAAATGTCCCCCAGATCCGCCGGGTCGCCATGGCGCTGGAGACCAGCGCGAAGCCCATCATCTGTGCGGGCGGCGGCGTCCTGACCGCGGACGCGGGAAAGGAGCTGCGGGAATTCGCCGAGAAATATAATATCCCCGTGGTCAGCACCATGATGGGGATCAGCGCCATGCCCACAGAGCATCCGCTGTATTTCGGCATGGTGGGCAATAACGGCAAGCCATACGCCAACAAGGCCATGAATGAATCGGACGTGCTTCTGATGATCGGAGCCAGGGTGGCCGACCGCGCCGTATCCCAGCCGGGTCTGATTACGCAGAATAAGACACTGGTTCACATCGACGTGGACCCGGCGGAGATTGGCAAGAACGCGGGCGCCAGCATTCCGCTGGTGGGCGATGTGAAGAGCATATTGCAGGACTTTATGGGCATGCCCTTCGGCGGCAGCCACAGAAGATGGCTGGAGCAGCTCTCCTTTTACCGTAAAACCATGGAGCCGAAGAGGACTCCCAACCCGGCCTACGTGGATCCGGCCGCCTTTATCGGCATGCTTTCCGAAAAGATGGCGGAGGACGCGGTCTACGTGGCGGACGTGGGGCAGAATCAGATCTGGTCCTGCACCTATCACATTGTCAAAAAGGGCCGCTTCATGACCACCGGAGGCATGGGAACCATGGGTTATTCCATCCCCGCGGCCATCGGGGCGAAGCTGGCGGCGCCGGACAGGCAGGTGATCGCGGTCTGCGGCGACGGCTCCTTCCAGATGTCCATGATGGAGCTTGCCACCATGTGCCAGCACCATGTACCGGTCAAGATTATCGTCCTCAAAAACCAGGTTCTCGGCATGGTGCGGGAGTATCAGCACTATACTTATTCTGACAATTACAGCATGATCGATCTGGCGGGCAGCCCGGATCTGTCAAAGCTTTCCGCGGCTTACGATATCCCCTTCCTCCGCCTGGAAAATATGGACGGCTGTGAGGAGACGCTGGACAGGTTCCTGGAAAAGGATGAGTCCATGATTCTGGAATGCCTGATCGATCCCATGGATCTGGTCGTTGTTTAGGAGGTGGGAAGGATGAAGCGAATTTATTCCGTACTGGTGGAAAACCGTTCCGGCGTGCTCTCCAAGGTGGCCGGACTTTTCGCCCGCAGAAGCTATAATATTGATTCTCTGGCCGTGGGGGAGACCGATGACGCGACCGTTTCCTGCATGACCATTGTCAGCTCCGGAGATCAGCGTACCTTAGAGCAGATTGAAAAGCAGCTCAACAAAAAGCTGGACGTGATCAAGGTCAAAACCTTTGAGGAGAGCGCCAGCTTAAGCCGGGAGCTGATGTTAATCAAGGTGAAATATAATCTCGGCAACCGCCGGGAACTGATCGATATCTGCCAGATGATGAAGGCGGAGATCGTGGATATGAGCAAAAGCCAGATGATCATCCAGCTCTGCGATACCCCGGACAGGATTCAGGTGCTGATCGCCATGCTTCGCACGGTCAGTATTGTGGAGGTGGCCCGCACCGGCACATTGGCTCTGGCAAAGTGCGTTGACGCGGAGTGAAATTTAAATCCGGAGATTAAAATAAATCAAGCTTCCCGGGAAAACAGCTACATTCTGTAATGTTGACATTGAGAATTGAAATTGCTAAAATGAGTCGGTGAGGGTCGGCGCAGGCCGCCGCTTTCGGCAAAGGAGAAGAGTATGCAGCAGAAAGTATTTCAGTTACTGGTAGACAATACCGCCGGCGTTCTGAGCCGGGTTTCGGGTCTGTTCAGCCGCAGAGGTTATAACATTGAGAGCATCACCGCGGGCGTTACCGCGGACCCCCGCTTTACCCGCATCACCATCGTGGCCAGCGGCGACGACGAGGTGCTGGAGCAGATTGAGAAGCAGGTGGGGAAGCTGGTGGATGTGCGCAGCATCAAGGAGCTGAAGCCAAATGAGAGCGTGTACCGGGAGCTGGCACTGATCAAGGTGAAGGCGGACGCCATCGAGAGAGAGCATCTGATGACCCTGGCCGGCATCTTTAAGGCGAAGGTCAGCGATATCCGCGACGAGAGCGTGATGTTCGAGCTGACGGGCAATAAGTCCAAGATCGACGCGTTTTTAAAGCTTCTGGCCAATTATGAGATCATGGAGCTTGCCAGGACCGGCATTGTAGGCCTGGTGCGCGGCGCGGAGAACGTGGTGTTTATTGATTAAAGAATGGAGGAAAAAATATGGCAAAAATTTACTATCAGGAAGACTGTAACCTGTCCTTATTGGAAGGCAAGACCATTGCGGTCATTGGATACGGCAGTCAGGGACACGCTCACGCGTTAAACGCCAAGGAGTCCGGCTGCGATGTGATCATCGGCCTTTATGAGGGCTCCAAATCCTGGGCAAAGGCGGAAGCGCAGGGCTTCAAGGTTTATACAGCCGCGGAGGCCGCAAAGCGGGCCGGCATCATCATGGTGCTGATCAATGATGAGAAGCAGGCCGCCATGTACAAGGAGTCCATCGCTCCTAATCTGGAGCCGGGCAACATGCTGATGTTCGCGCATGGCTTTGCTATTCATTTCGGACAGATCATCCCGCCAAAGGATGTGGATGTGACCATGATCGCCCCCAAGGGACCCGGTCACACGGTTCGCAGCCAGTATCAGGAAGGAAAGGGTGTTCCCTGCCTGGTAGCGGTACAGCAGAACGCCACCGGCAAGGCTCTGGATCTTGCCCTGGCTTATTCTCTGGCGATCGGCGGCGCAAGGGCCGGCGTGCTGGAGACCACCTTCAAGGATGAGACCGAGACCGACCTGTTCGGTGAGCAGGCAGTGCTCTGCGGCGGCGTCTGCGCCCTGATGCAGGCAGGCTTTGAGACGCTGGTGGAGGCCGGTTACGCTCCGGAGAACGCGTATTTTGAGTGCATTCATGAGATGAAGCTGATCGTGGACCTGATCTTTGAGTCCGGCTTCGCGGGCATGAGATATTCCATCTCCAACACCGCGGAATACGGCGACTACATCACCGGCCCCAAGATTGTCACCGATGAGA
This sequence comes from Lachnospiraceae bacterium, assembly GCA_021203305.1. Classification (GTDB taxonomy): domain Bacteria; phylum Bacillota; class Clostridia; order Lachnospirales; family Lachnospiraceae; genus RGIG6307. The sequence goes on along the minus strand of JAJQBK010000011.1, from coordinate 18,798 downwards.
CCAAGAAGGCCATGAAGCAGATCCTGACCGATATCCAGGACGGCACCTTTGCCAAGAACTGGCTTCTGGAGAACTCCGTGGGAGCGCCTCACTTCAACGCCATGAGAAAGCGCGCGGCGGCTCATCCTTCTGAGGCGGTAGGCGCCGAGCTGCGCAAGCTCTACAGCTGGAACAATGAGGGCAAGCTGATCGATAACTGAGCGTTTATATCTCAGTTTTGAATTCCTTTCCTGCTGATGTTTTCATGCCGAGGTAAAAGCCCGGGCAAGAAATCCAAAAGGGAAGCTGTAAGGAGAGGAGTTGTCTGAATATAAAAATGTACGGATAGGGCGTTTGCCCTATCCGTTTGTGCGCTTATTTTACTGTGGGGGAATAAAATACTTATGACGTCGCATGCAAAAACCTCTAAAAGCTATGAAATGGATATGTGCAATGGCCCGCTGCTCGGCAAAATTATCATATACGCGCTTCCGCTGATGCTCTCAGGGGTGCTGCAGCTGACCTTCAACGCGGTCGACCTGATTGTGGTAGGGCGCTACGCGGGCAGCGGTCCCTTAGCCAGTGTGGGCAGTACCTCCGCGCTGATCAATCTGATGCTGAATCTGTTTATCGGTCTTTCCGTGGGAGCCAATGTGCTGGTGGCCAATTATTATGGAGCCGGTGAAAAAAAGAATCTGGCGGAAACCGTCCATACCGCTGTAACTATTTCCATTCTGGCCGGGTTTTTCCTGATTTTCGCGGGATATTTTCTGGCCACGCCAATTCTGGTGCTGATGGGTACGCCGGAGGATATTCTGGATGGGGCTGTGCTGTATATCCGGATTTATTTCGCGGGGATGCCGGTCATCATGTTTTATAATTTTGGAAGCGCGATCCTGAGAGCCATCGGGGATACCAGAAGGCCGCTGTATTATCTGTGCACTGCCGGTGTGATCAACATTTTTCTCAACCTGATTTTTGTCTGTCTGCTTGATATGAGCGTGGCCGGAGTGGCCCTTGGCACGGTGCTTTCCCAGCTGGTCAGCGCTTCTCTTTTAGCCCATGCGCTGCTGACCATGGACAGCGACTGCAGAGTAGAGTTAAAAAAGCTTGGAATCGCGCCGGATAAGCTTGCCAAAATCGCGAGAATCGGACTACCTGCGGGACTGCAGGGCTGTCTGTTTTCTCTGTCCAATGTGTTTATTCAGTCGTCCATCAATTCCTTTGGTTCCACGGTGGTGGCCGGCAATACGGCTGCGGCCAATCTGGAGGGGATCGTGTACTGCGGTATGAACTCCGTTTACCAGACAGCGTTAAGCTTTGTGGGACAGAATTACGGTGCCGGTAAGATTGACCGTATTAAAAGAATTGCCTTCATCTGCCTCGGAGTGGTAACAGTGATCGGCCTGGTGCTGGGCGGCACGGTCACCCTGCTGGGGGGATACGCTTCTCAGGCTTTATGGGACTAACGATGAGGAGACCGCCTATGGGCTGATCCGCCTGCACTATATTTGCAGAGTGTATTTTCTGTGCGGAATCATGGATGTGTTCGTGGGGCTGATGCGGGGCATGGGATACGCGGTCGCCCCGATGATTGTGTCGCTGACGGGCGCCTGTCTGCTTCGGATTGTCTGGATTCTGACGATTTTCCGCTTCTTCGGAACGCTGGAGTCTTTGTATCTGTCCTATTCCGTGACCTGGGTTGTGACGGCCGCGGTGCACTGCATTTGTTTTATTCGGGTTTATAAAAAGAAGAGGGAAATGATGCTGGAAACGGCGGATTAAACGAAATGGTGTCCTGATTTATCAACAGGAGCATGAATATAACGGTGAAAAGCTATGCCTTAAAAGTCTGTTGCTGTTCACAAAAGTCTCCGCCGGGAATTTATTTTTACTTGAAACACATGTTCGATTATGTTAGTATCAATAGAAGATCATGTTTTCGGGGCATGCTCAGTCAGAAAACGGAATGATGGTTATTGGGAGCTGTTATGAAACGGACAAGTTCGCTGGCGCTGCCATCACTATATATACAGGCCCTTATGATTGAGAAAGACTTTTCAGAGGTGTAATCAATGTACGCATATTTACGGGGACAGCTGGCAGGCGTCCGGGAGGACGGCATTATCGTTGATGTGCACGATGTGGGGTACCGTGTGCTCATGAGCGGAGCTTCCATTTCTTCCCTGCCTCCTGTGGGGGAGGAAGTGAAGATTTATACCTATACCTGCGTCCGGGAGGATGCGTTTCTGCTCTATGGTTTTTTAAGCCAAGCGGATCTGGATATTTTCAAGCAGTGCATCACGGTTTCAGGAATTGGACCCAAGGGCGGCATGGCGATTTTGTCCGTGATGGACGCTGACGCCCTGCGTTTTGCCATTATTTCCGGAGATTCGAAAGCCATTGCCCGGGCGCCGGGGATTGGACCCAAGACCGCTCAGAGGCTGATCCTGGAGCTCAAGGATAAGATTTCCGTGGAGGAGGTTCTGGAGCAAAGGGCTTTAGAGGGCGGCGCCATGGGAAAGGGGACGTTTACAAGCTCCAATATGCAGGAGGCAGTGGAGGCGCTGACGGCCCTGGGGTACAGCTCGTCGGAGGCTCTGCAGGCAGTGAAGGGTGTGGAGAACGCCGCGGACATGGATGTGGAGACGCTGCTGAAGCAGGCGCTGAAGCATATGTTCTAAGCTGTGGAAGCGTATTTTAATGAGATACCAAAATCGCGGCCACTCAAAATCTCTGAACATTTCATGAAGGACACTGAAAATACATCAAAGAAACAGGAATGAAATGACATGGCAAGAACCATCGATACCGGCATCCAGGAGGAGGACCTTCGGGTGGAGGGCTCTCTGCGGCCACGGCTTCTGCAGGATTATATCGGGCAGGACAAGGTCAAGGAGACGCTGAAAATTTACATAGACGCGGCCAAATCCAGGCAGGAACCTCTGGACCATGTGCTGTTCTACGGACCTCCGGGACTGGGCAAAACAACGCTGGCCAATATCATCGCCAACGAGCTTGGCGTCAACTGCAAGGTGACCAGCGGCCCGGCCATAGAGAAGCCGGGGGAGATGGCCGCCATCCTCAATAATCTGCAGGAGGGGGACGTTCTTTTTGTGGATGAAATCCACCGTCTCAACCGGCAGGTGGAGGAGGTGCTCTATCCCGCCATGGAGGATTATGCCATTGACATTATGATCGGCAAGGGGGCAACCGCCCGCTCCATCCGGCTGGATCTGCCCCGGTTTACCATGGTGGGAGCCACCACCAGATACGGCCTTCTGACAGCGCCTTTAAGAGACCGCTTCGGCATCATCCACCGGTTGGAATTTTATACGGTGGATCAGCTGCGGGACATTGTCCTGCATTCCGCGGAGATATTGAATGTCCCGATTGATGTCAGAGGCGCTGTGGAGATCGCGAAGAGAAGCCGGGGAACGCCCAGGCTCGCCAACCGGATGCTGAAGCGCGTCAGGGATTTCGCCCAGGTCAAATATGACGGCGTCATCACGGAGCAGATTGCGAAAATCGCTCTGGATCTGATGGATGTGGACAGGCTGGGGCTGGATCATCTGGACCGCAATATTCTGGAGACGATTATCTATAAATTCCAGGGCGGGCCGGTGGGGCTGGAGACTCTGTCGGCGGCTACCGGCGAGGACGCGGGCACCATTGAGGAGGTGTACGAGCCTTATTTAATCCAGAACGGTTTTCTGAACCGCACCCCTAAGGGGAGAGTGGCGACGGACGCGGCCTACGCGCATTTAGGGCTTGCAAAGTAACCGGGGATTGAGTATAATTCAGTTATGGTGAACGACAGAAATATTTTGGCGTTCGTTATCAAGATACACCAGGGAAAGCGGGGAAATGAGGATGGAACAGAACCGCACCAATATCACAATCGCAGGGAAATCCTATCAGCTTGCGGGGCAGGAATCGGACGAGTATCTGTCCAGGCTGGCTGATTACATCGAGGCCAAATATCAGGAATTCGGCAAGGATATGGCCTTTCGCTCCCAGCCCATTGATAAGCAGCATCTGCTTTTGCAGATCAACATCGCGGACGATTATTTCAAGAGTAAGGAACAGGCCTCCGTCTACGTGCGCCAGAACGCGGAGAAGGACGCGGAGCTGCGCGACCTTCAGCAGAAGCTGGCGGATCTGAAAATCCGGTATGACAACGCCCAGGCTGACGTCAAAAAGCTGGAGAAATCCAACCAGGCGCTGAAAAAACGGCTGCAGGAGTACGAGAAGGGAACGGAGAAAAATACCGACAAAGGCTCCGGCTCCTCCAGACGGACGGGCAGAAACGCGGCTTCTTCGGAAGGCGTGAGGACAGAAGGCGCGGACCGTCCGGCGACAGGAAGCAACGCCGCTGATGTTTCCACTGAAATTTCCGTTGACAATTGAGGAAAACTTTAAGGCTGCCATATTCGGGCGGCCTTTTTGCGTGAAAAGGAAAAATATGACTGCAAAAAAAGTAGAACTGCTGGCTCCTGCCGGTTCTTTGGAGGGCTTCCTGGGCGCAATTTACGCCGGGGCCGACGCCGTTTATGTGGGTGGGGAGAAATTCTCCGCCAGAGCGTACGCGGATAATCTGAATACGGAGACGCTCTGTAACTGTATCCGTTACGCCCATCTGTTCGGACGCAGGGTATATCTGACATTAAATACGCTGATCAAAGAGAAGGAATTTGCTGAGATTTACGACTTTGTGCTTCCTTTTTATGAAGCCGGTCTGGACGGCGTAATTCTTCAGGATTTCGGTGTTCTTCATTTTCTGAAAAAGGAATTTCCAGGGCTTGAGCTTCACGCCAGCACCCAGATGGCCATTACCGGTCCCGCCATTGTGCCCTGGTGTAAGGAGCACGGCATTTCCCGGATTGTACCTGCCAGGGAATTAAGCCTCTCTGAGTTGAAAGCCATCAGGGACGCGGACATTGAGGTGGAGAGCTTCATTCACGGCGCCATGTGCTATTGCTATTCGGGTCAGTGCCTGATGAGCAGCGTTCTGGGCGGCAGAAGCGGCAACCGGGGAAAGTGCGCCCAGCCCTGCCGTCTGCCTTACAGCGTGGAGGGGGAGAGCCTGCACAGGAGGGAGAGTTATCCGCTGAGCCTGAAGGACATGTGTACCATCGATCATATTCCAGAGCTGATACAGGCGGGAATGAGTTCCTTTAAAATTGAGGGACGAATGAAAAAAAGCGAGTACGCGGCGGGAGTGACCGCCATATACCGCAAATATATCGATCTATATTACAGTTATCCGGATCAGCATCTGCGCGTTTCCGGAGAGGATCGGGAGATTTTAAATCGCCTCTATATCCGCAGCGACGCCCGGGATGGGTATCTCTTTCGCCATAACGGACAGGAGATGATTACCGGGGAAAAGCCGGGCTACGAGGAGGTGCCACAGGAGCTGCTGGATCAGATTCGCGGCAAATACCTGGGGAAAAAGCTGACATGGCCGATTTCCATGAAGGCAGAGTTTGCCGTGGGTCAGCCGGCGAAGCTGACGCTACAGACTGATTTGACGGGTAAAAAAGCAGATGCCGGAAGTGAAGTGTTGCAGAAAAATGTAATGGTACAGGAAGACGTACGGAATGCTTCAACGATACAGGCGAATGAGCAGGGAGGCATGAAGGAAGAAGATTTCACAGGAAATGAGGTGACTGTCTCAGGCCCTGAGGTGGAGCGGGCAAAAAAGCTTTCCTCGGACAAAGACGGGATCAGGCGGCAGCTTTCCAAACTTGGAAATACCAGCTTTACGCTGAATGAACTGCAGATCAACGTGGAGGATGATGTTTTTCTGCCTAATGGGATGCTGAATCAGCTGAGAAGAGATGGAACGGCAAAGGTTGAAGAGAAGATTGTGAGTGGTTTCTTTCCTGAGCTTGCGGCCAGGAAGTCTGGGCTTGTGGACGGGCAGTTTGGGCTGGTGAATAGGAAGTCTGAAACTATAGGAAGAGACTTGGAGCCTTTGAACAGGGAGCCGGAGTTGAAAGGAAGCACTGAAAAGCCGAAACGTTTTGAATTATCCGCGCTGGCCAGCACTCCGGAGCAGATGGAGGCCATCCTGACACATCCATTGGCTGACCGGTTTCAGCATATTTATTTTACTGAGAAATGCTTTCACGAAAATTTTGAAAAAATCCCGCCTGAACGCCGGGCGTTGGTGCTGCCGTATATTCTCAGGTTGAAGGATCACGCCCATCTTGAGGATTTACTTCACCTCGCGAAAGCCCGTAATGTCCGCCGCCTTCTGGTCAGGAATCTGGAGGAGCTCGGCCTGATCAGGCATCTTCATATGGAGAAGGACTTTATTTTAACAGCAGACGCCGGCCTGTACTGCTGGAATCAGGAGGCGAAGGAGCTTCTGCTGTCCGATTTTGATATTGTTACTTTGCCATACGAGCTGGGAAGCGGTGAGATAAGCGCTCTTTGGGACAGGAGGGCGGAGCGGATTATTTACGGATATATTCCCCTGATGCAGACCGCCAATTGCCTGTACAAAACGGGCGGGAAATGCCGACAGTCGGATTTTGGTGCGTCAGAGGTGAAATCTGACATGAATTCCGCATTGACTTCATGTTCCGATACCAGTGCGTTCGAAATGAAGTCCGGCACGGCATCCGAACCGGAAAAAGGATATCACGCCAGTGCTGTCCTGACTGACCGCTTTCAGAAAAAATTTCAGGTGCGGACAGACTGCCGCTACTGCTTTAATACCATCTACAACCGTGTGCCTCTTTCTCTGCACAATAAAATCAATGCGCGAAAGCCGGGAAATTACAGACTGCAGTTTGCAAACGAATCCGCGGAGGAGGTTACAAAGCTTCTGGATTTTTATAATCAGTGGTTAATGGAAGGCCGAAAGCCGGCCGTTTTCCCCTGTCCGGAATTCACTACGGCATTTGAGAACCGCCAGGTGGAGTAACTGCAAAAATTCGCCAGATGCGGCGAAGCTTTGGAAATATGACTACAGGGTTCGCGAAGCCGATCCAGCAATAGAGATAGTATCATAAAACCACGCCATAGGAACAAATCCTCTTTGTTTTTATGGCGTGATTTTTATTCAAAGCCGACAACTTTGAGATGCTTTGGATTCAACAAATTTACAAGCGGTTTGTATGATGGAAATACATTGAAAAAGCCCCTCGTGAATACCGGTAACGTCTCTCATTTTATTCATCCGTGAGGAGCTTTGGATCAGCACTCATGAGGAGGAATCGCACATGAAAAAGAGAAACATCCGGAAATGCCAGAAGACAATTCTGTCCGTTCTGCTTATCGCTCTTATGCTGGTTATATCAGCCTGCGGCGCAGCAAATACAGAAGAGGGGGCGTTTCATGTCATAGAAGAGAATACGCTCGCCTCCGGGACATCATCCTCTGAAAACATATCTTCTGGAAGCAGCTCTTCTGAAAATAGTCCATCTGAAAAAGGTTCTTCAGAAAATGGTCCTTCAGAAAATGGTTCTTCTGAAAATATTTCAAATGAAGAAGAACAGGGTTCAACCGCCGAAGTGGTTATTGAGGATGGCAGTGCGGATTCTGAAAGTGCGGATTCGCCGGACGGGGACAGCGCAGATGAGGGCGGCGAATCTTCAGGAGAGGATGCTGCGATAGTCTATGCGGGCGAGGCTTTCACCAAATCTGTTTTTGCCGCGGGCGGAAATTCTCTGTACGTGTGCGGAATCAGGGATGGGGAGTATTTCTTTGGCTATATGGAGCAGGAAGGAGACAGATTTGAGGAGTTTTCGCTGGACATGGATGAGAATATGCGGGCCTTCAATATGTATGTGGACGAGGAGAATCAGTGCCATATTTTATGGTTCAGCACGGAGTCTGTCACTGTCAACGGGCAGGAGCTCGAATCCATCGATTATGAAAAAAGCTGTATTACTGTCATCGACGGCGCCGGGAATATTCTGAAAAATATTGACACCACCGAATTTTTCCGTGAGGAGCAGATGAGGCCGAATTCCTTTGTGGCGGATCGGAAGGGGAATTACTGGTTTGAGGATGGAGCGCAGCTGGTATCTCTGTCCCCGGAAGGAGAGCTGAATGAGAAGGTGGATTGCCCCGGTACGGTGGAAAATGTGGGGATTGGGGCCGGCGGCCTCATTTATGCCATTTATCATGAGGAGGGAAGCAGATATCTGGGCAATATCCTGGATGACGGAGCTTTTTACAGAGAGGACCAGCTGCCGGATGTGAACAGCAATTATTCTTACATGGCGCCGGGAACAAAGGGTGTTGATTTGCTGATTTACCATCAGTCCGAAGGAGTATATGGCTACGATAGAAACACCCGAAAGCAGGTCGTTAAGGCGGAGGTGCTTCCCATCACAGGCGAGGATGTAAGCGGATATGGTTTTCTGGCGGATGGGCGGCTATGCCTTATGAGCTCCGGAACGGATGGAACGATAATGTTTTATTATATTCACACAACGGGAGTTTTCTATTCGAGTCTGGGGTGACAGATTATCCTGATAGTCAGCTGTTTATTTGCCTGTATTGGGTATAGGCAAATTCAGCGGCCTGTGTTAATTATTTTCTTTTGCCGGATAAAGCACATAAGCACATAATGCAACTAAAAACAGTTGCATTATGTGCTATTTTGGTTTATGATAGAATAAAATCAAATAGTGAAGGAGGTATAGCCTGTGGGTCAGAAATGTGCCTCATCCGGGAAAGGAACTGAAAAGGTATCAGATGAAGCAATTAATTGAAAAGCTGGAAGAGGAGGGCTTGATATGAGTAATACCATGAGTTATAAAGGTTATACCGGAAGTGTTGAATTCTCTGAAAGCGACAGGCTGTTTTATGGGAAAGTCATGGGGGTACGAGCTTTGATCTCCTATGAAGGCACTAACGCATTGGAACTGATTGAGGATTTCCATACCTCGGTTGATGATTATCTTTTATTGTGTGAGGAAAAGGGAATTGAGCCGGAAAAGGCCTATAAAGGCAGCTTCAATGTAAGAATCTCCCCGGAGCTTCACCGGGAAGCGGCCATTTACGCGAATGAGCATGAAATGAGCCTGAACAGCTTTATCGCATATGCTGTGAGTAATCAGCTGGCGGCGCAGAAGTGAATGGAGCAGCAGGGAGCGTAATCATTTTCTTAAGAAAATTTAAAAGTTACGCTCCTTTACATATTCACCCCGGTCAACTATAATAATTTACAGAACAGGTCAGGACCGGCTGTTATTGCGGCATCCCGCAGCTATAGTAAACGTCAGAAATATTTTCTCTTTCGGCGCATACCGTGTTGATTTCAAAGCGAAATTTATAATGTCGTTCACTATAAGAATACTTCCGCGAAATTTGTATAAGAACTGTCATAAAGCCGGTCTGATGTCGTCTTTATGACTGAAACCGTAAATTTGCGAAAGGGAGGAGCATTATGAAAAGAAAACCTGTAGTTATCTGGACGCTGCTTTTATCGCTGTTCCTTTCCGGTTGTGGAAGTACGCAGGCAAACGTGGAGGAAACAGAGACAGAACAGATGGAAGCTGTACAGACTGAAGAGGAGCTATCGGAAACTACGCAGACTAAGGAGGATCAGTCGGAATATATGCAGACTGAGGACCAGTCGGAAATGGATACAGACACTGAGGAGAATTCTGAGGATGCCGCGGCAGCGGAGGAAGAGGCGGACAAATCAGGAGAGAGTGGAATTCTGACGGAGTGGGACGCCCCGGTAAGAATCTACGGTGTGATTTCCGAGGTATGGGTTGAGCAGAGCATCATTCTTGTGGACAATCAGTCGGGCAACTCCTCCTCAGGGGAATTGGAGCTGAAAATCAATACGGCGAGCACGCTTGTTCTGGACGCCACCACAGGATATCCGGTCAGCCTGGAGGAGGTGGAAACCGGAAGCTTTGAAGCCTATCTGGGACAGACGATGACACTGTCCCTGCCTCCGCAGGCCTCGACATATGTGATAATTGTGAATATTCCGGAGGATAGCGCGGCCCCTCAGTACGCAGTGGTTGCTTTGGTTGAGGAGGACGCGGAAGGGAATGTCATTATCACAGCTACTGATGGAAGGGTTTACGTGGTCCCGGAAACCGCGCAGATTGTTCCGTACCGGACCAAAAACATTGTGACAGTCGAGGATATCCGTGTCGGTGGAGCCTGCCTGATCTGGATGGACGAAGACGGCATGGCTTCCAAGGTGCAGCTGTTTGACGAGGCCGGGCAGGACACCGGCGATATCTGAAAATGAGGAGGAAAAGTTTATGAGGAAAGGAAACAGGAAGAGATATCTGGCCGGGGCACTGTGCCTGATGATGGCGCTGTCCGCCGTAGGTTGCGGCGGTTCGTCCGGTGAAAATGAGCAGAGCGGCGGTCAGAGCAGCACGGGGACAGCCACGGCTGACAAAAATTACGTGTTTTCCGAAAATGCGATCGGGGGAATCGATGATTTCCTGGGGGGACAACGGTTATGTGAATCAGGTGGTGCTTCAGGACAATACCATTTATATGGTGACGGAGCACAGCACCGACAATGGATATAACGACCATTTTTCATCCTGGGATCTGGAGGGAAATCAGCTCTCCGATTATGAGTTTTATTCCTACACCTGGGAGACCTACGAGGAAGAGGACGAAGCGGAGGTAAATGGGGTTGTCGAAGATCTGGATGAATCAGAGGTGAATGAGGTTGTCGAATACCTGGACGAATCAGAGGTGAATGAAACTGCCCGGGAAACGGAGGACGGCGAAACGACGGATGAGGAGACTGACGGGGAGATTGCCGAAGAAGAGACAGATCTGAATGAAGGCTCCTATATCAGCAATTACTGGATTTCCGGGGATGGAACCCTGTATTACTGGATGGAAATCTATTACTACAGTGACGACTGGTCCTATTACGAGGATCACAGCTATATGGTCGCTCTGCAGGGCGATGGCACGGAGCTTTTCAGGATCAACACAGCGGACTGGGGCGAGGAATATGAGTACATATATTTTTACAGCCTGAGCACCACCCCGGAGGGAAATCTGGCGCTGATCGGCTACGCCTATGTTGTTACGCTGGACAGGGAAGGGAATCTGCTTTCCATCGTGGAGCTGGATTCCTCCGCAAGCACTTCTTCCACATCCTTTACCTACAATGGCATGCCGGTGTGCCGCGTGTGGAATGAGGACTGGTCCTCCAGCTCCTATATGACCATGGATGTGACGACCGGGGAGCTGGTGGAGGAGCTTGAGCTGCCGGATATTCTGAATAATTACGCCCTTTATAATGGCACAAACAGCGGCTATGACCTGATCGCGACGGGCACCTCCGGCGTCTTTGGTTACAATTTCGGGGACGAGGATGTGACCAAAATCATGGACTTTGTGTCCAGCGATGTGCCGGCCACTTCCCTGAGCAATGTTGTGTTTCTTTCGGAGGATACGCTGTTCGGGTCTTATTATGATATTGTAAATTACGATCAGCATTTCGGGGTATTTACCAAGGTGGACCCGGAGGATGTGCCGGATAAAACAGAGATTCAGCTGGCCATGTATTATACGGACAGCGACATTCTGGAAAGGGTATATGATTTCAATAAGACCAGCGACACCTACAGAGTTGTGGTGACCTATTATTCCGACTATAATACGGAAGGGGATGAGGATGCCGGCATCACGAAGCTGAATAATGAGATTATCGCGGGGGATATCCCGGATATTATATATGACTACAACGGCTCTTATTTTGACCTGGATTCTTACGCTGACCTGGGGATTCTGGCGGATATCTATGAGCTGATCGAGGAGGACCCTGAGCTCAATCTGGAGGATTACTGCCAGAATGTGTTTGAGGCATATGAGACCAACGGCAGCCTGTATCAGCTGCCTGTCCGCTTCCGGATCCGGACGGTTATGGGAAAGACAAGTATTTTCGGGGATGAGGCCCTGACCTGGGAGAAGCTCAATGAGGTGATGGAGGAATACCCGGAGGCCTCCGTGTTCGGAACCGAGTACACCCGTTCCGACATTCTCTATTACGCGATGATGTTCAGCTATGGGGAATTCATCGATGAGGAAAACGGAACCTGTGATTTTACCAGTGAGGAGTTTAAGAGTCTGCTGGAGTTCATCGCGCAGTACCCGGATGAAATTGATTATGACGCGCTGTACAGCGATGATGATTACTGGGAAAATTATGATTCCATGTATGTCACGGACCAGGTGCTGCTGACCATCGGCTACATCAGCAATCTGCAATATGTCCGGTACAATTATTATTATAATTTCCTGGAGGAGGCTTCCGCGGTGGGCTTCCCCAACAGCAGCGGCGTCAGGGGCGTCATTTACGCGGGAGAGTCCTTCGCCATCTCCAAATCCGGAAATGTGGAGGGCGCCTGGGAGTTTGTCAGAAGCTTTATCACCGAGGAGGTCCAGATGCCGGAGGAGGGCGGATATTATTACAATATTCCCATTCTGAAGGCCGGTGTGGAGGCTTTGGTGAACCGGATGACGGAACAGAGCTACTATCTGGATGACAACGGAGAGAAGGTTTACTACGATTACACGGTTTATGTAGGGAACGCCGAGGTGGTGGTGGAGCCCGCCACCCAGGAGGAGGCGCAGAAATGGCTGGATTTCATCTACAGCGTCAATACGAAATCCGAGAGCGCCGCGGATGAGGTCACCAACATTATTTTCGAGGAGGCGGACGCCTACTTTAACGGGCAGAAGACTGTGGATGAGGTGTGCGAGATCATTCAGTCCCGGATGAGCATTTATATCAGTGAGAATGAGTAAAAACAGTGCATAATAGAACAAAATATATTTATTTTCCAAACGGGAACTGAGCGTAAACAGTTTATAAAAGGTCATGTGCAAGCGTGACCTTTTATTTTTCTTTCACGCATAGGAAAGCTGAAATTCCCTGCCCGATTGCTTTTCTTTTTTCATACTTTGTGTTATACTTTTTAAAATTGTGAAAGAGGCTGTTTTATGGAGTTTTTTGAGGAAATGAAAACCCTGGGGATGGATGTGGAGGAGGGCCTGGACCGCATGGTGGGAAACGCGGCTCTGTATGAACGAATGCTGGCGAAGTTTGCCGATATGCTGGATGAGACGCCGGTTACGGATGACTTTCATGACGGTGACTGTGAGGAAGTGACCCGATGCATTCATGCCCTGAAAGGCGCTGCCGGGAATCTTTCTATCCGGCCGCTGTATGACGCATACACGGAGATTGTCAATCTGCTGCGCGCCGGGGAAATTTCCCAGGCAAAGAACGAGATCCGAAGGATTTTGCCCACGCAGGAAAGAATAGTGGAGTGTATCAGAAGGCATGGGCAGGAAGGCCAGGCTGAATGACGATGCTGAACGTCCGGCTGACGTTCGTTTCCACAAGGGGCGCCCTCGGTACAGCGCGGGAACTGAACAGCAGGCCTTGCCCTTAGAAGCAAAGAGCAGACCGACACAGCGGATCGCGGTGCGTCAGAAATATACAAGGGAGAAAATGGAAAAGAAATATGGAAAAGAAGACAATATTGATCGTAGATGATGTTGAGATCAATCGGGCGGTGCTGGCGGAAATTTTCAAGGACGAATATAATACTCTGGAGGCGGCGGACGGCGAAGAAGCGCTTGCCGTTATCAATGGAAGGGAAGATATTTCGGCTGTGCTACTGGATCTTCTGATGCCCGGAATTGACGGGCTGGGGGTCTTGAAGGACATGAACGCGACCGGCAGGATCCGGACCGTCCCGGTGTTTCTGATCACGGCGGCGGAAAGCAGGGATCTGCTTCTCGAGGCATACCATCTGGGCGCAGTTGATATTATCACCAAACCTTTTTACGCGCATTTTCTCAAGCACAGGATCAAGAATATCATTGATCTGTACAGCTACCAGAATGAGCTGGAGCGTATTGTCTCAGAGCAGGTAGAGCGTCTGAACAGGGTGAACCGGTCTGTGATTGCGGCGCTGGCGGCGGTGATCGAATTCCGGGACTGCGAGTCCGGTGAGCATGTCCGCAGGATGAGCACCCTGACGTGGCTTTTGATGCGGGAGGTGAGCGACAGATATCCCGAATATCGCCTGCCGTCCGCCGAGATAGACAAGATCGGGATGTCCGCCGTGCTTCACGATGTCGGGAAAATCTCCATACCGGACCAGATTCTGAACAAACCCGGAAGACTGACGGCGGAGGAATTTGAGATCATGAAGGGACATACCGTAAAGGGCTGTGAAATCCTTCAGAAAATTCCGGATCTGGTGGATGAAGGAACCTATGTGTACGGCTATGACATCTGCCGGCATCATCATGAAAGGTGGGACGGAAAGGGCTATCCGGACGGCCTGGTGGGAGATGAGACCTCCATCTGGGCCCAGGTGGCGGCTGTCGCGGACGTTTATGATGCGCTTACCTCTGACCGTGTCTATAAAAAGGCCTACAGCCACGAGGTCGCCACACAGATGATCATGAACGGGGAATGCGGCGCGTTCAACCCGAAAGTGCTGGACGCCTTTCTGAAGGCTGAGGATAAAATACTGGCGATGTATCAGGAAAAGCAAGTATGATTGCATGAGCGCAAGTGAGTCTGGGGAGCATGCTCACTCATGGCGAACGATGAATTGGATCGTGACATATTTTGTTACGGTATAATGAAAAATACGATATCATGAAAAAACGGGGCGGCCGGATATGGAGAAAAGAACAAGACGACTGTTAATGTGGAGCTTTGGCGCGGTACTTATCATCTGCGTTGTGGTGTTTGTCGCCCTGGCTACCTATATGACGGGAAAAACCAGAGAATCCATCACAAGCATCCGACAGATTTACGTGTCGGAGATCAACGAACAGATTCAGCAGAAATTTCAGACCATAGTGGAGCTGCGGCTGGATCAGGTAGACTCGATTATCCGATCGGCTCCCCTTGAGGAGGCGGAGTACAGCGAGGAAGCGATGGAGGAGCTGGCCATCATGGCGGAATCCAGAAGCTTCACCTGGCTGGGACTTTACGGGGAAGACGGACAGCTGGTGACGGTCTATGGCGAAGAGATGGTGTTTGAAGGGGATGATGACGTACAGACGCTCCTTGATTCCTATGGCTGTGTCATCAAACGGGGAATCAACAGCAGCGGAGAGATGGTATTCCTCTTCGGGAAAGCCGCCGAGTATGAGATGGGAGACGGTCAGAAAAGCGTCGCGCTGCTGGCGGGCGTCCCGATGGAGGATATGAACGACGCCCTCTATCTTTATACCGATGACGCCGCCGCGTATTCCCACATCATCGATATGGACGGGGATTTTGTCATCAGAAACGCCGACGCCTCCGATGATGAGAATTATTTTGAGCGCATAGAGCAAAAATTTGAGACGCTGAACGGCAAGACAAGCGATTTTTATGAGGCGGAACTGCGCGCTGCGATGGAAAATAAGGAGGAGTACGGCACGACCATTTCCGTCGATGGGGAAGAACGCTATATTTATTGTATGCCGATCTCCATTAAGCCCACCTGGTATCTGGTGACGGTGATGCCGGAGGGCGTGATCAAGGAGACTGTTTTAAGCCTGGATCAGGTCCGTCTGATATCGATTGCGGCCTCCCTTGCCATTATTCTTGCCTGTATGATCTTTGTGTTTGTCCGGTATTACAGGCTGACACAGCATTATGTTCATGATCTGGAAGAAGCGAGAAAAGAGGCCATACATGCCAACCAGGCAAAGAGTGAGTTCCTTTCCAGCATGAGCCACGACATACGGACGCCGATGAACGCGATCATCGGCATGACGGAGATTGCCCTGAAAAATCAGCAGGACCCCATGAGAGTGGAGGATTGCCTGCAAAAGATCAAGCTGTCCGGCAGACATCTGCTGGGACTGATCAACGACGTGCTGGACATGTCAAAAATCGAGAGCGGCAAGATGGCGCTGCGCATGGCCCATATTTCCCTGCGCGAACTGATGGATGACACCGTGAATATTATACAGCCGCAGATCAGGGCAAAAAATCAGGAATTCGATATTTACATCCAGACGATTCTTTCCGAGGAGCTGATCTGCGACGGAGCACGCCTCAGCCAGATTCTGATGAATCTGCTCTCCAACGCGCTGAAATTCACGCCGGAGGGAGGCCGGATCGACGTATATGTTTCCCAGGAGGCCTCGCCCGCGGGTGAAAATTATGTGCGGACGCATTTTGTCGTGGAGGACAACGGAATCGGGATGTCTGAGGAGTTCCAGAAAACCATCTATGACACCTTTTCACGGGAAAATTCGGACAGAGCCGGAAAGACTGAAGGAACCGGCCTGGGCATGGCGATCACAAAGGCGATTGTGGACCAGTTTGGCGGCACAATCGAGCTTACCAGCGCTCCGGGCCATGGCAGCCGCTTCCACGTCACTCTGGATTTTGAAAAAGCCGACCAGTCAGTGGAGATGAAGCTGCCGCCCTGGAAAATTCTGGTGGTGGACGATAATAAAGCGCTCTGTACCAGCGCGTCAGAAAATCTGGCTGAGCTCGGAACCAGCGCGGAATGGACTCTGGACGGACGGGACGCGGTCCGCATGATTGAGGAAAGGCACGGAAAACAGGAGGATTACCAGTTTGCCCTGATTGACTGGAGGATGCCCGGCATGGACGGGATACAGACCATCCGCGAGATCCGATCCCGGATTGGCAGCGACATACCGCTCTTTTTGATCTCCGCGTATGACTGGAGCGATATTGAGGAGGAGGTCCGCTCCGATCAGATAGATGGATTTATTTCAAAGCCTTTGTTTAAATCTACCCTGTACGAGACGCTTTCACGGTACGCGGATCATATTGAGCGTGATACCCATCAGAAGAATGAGGAAGCGACTGATTTTAAGGGAAAACGGATTCTGATAGCGGAGGATATTGATATCAACTGGGAGGTGGCGGGAGAGATTCTGAAATCGCTGGGATTTGAGGTCCGCCGCGCCGAAAATGGCCGGGAATGTGTGGATATGTTCGCACAGTCCGCCGCCGGGTACTATGACGCTGTCCTGATGGATATTCAGATGCCTGTGATGGACGGGTATGAAGCCACAAGGCAGATACGCGCCCTTGACCGCCCCGACCGCACGCTGCCGATCCTGGCCATGACAGCCAACGCGTTTTCCAGCGATGTGCAGGCATGCCTGGACTGCGGTATGAATGATCATATCGCGAAGCCCCTTGATGTGAAGGAAATGGTCAGTGTGCTGAAAAAATACTTATGACCGTTCCTGAATGATGGACTTTTTTCAAAAAAAGTATAAAAAGACTCGGCTTGATATGTAGGTGGCTTAGTGGTAAGATACCAGTAAGGTGGGTTACTTGTATCCTGATATGAGATTGGAGGTGAGCGGTGTGGAAAAGAAGAAAATGCCGATTGGAATAGAAGACTTTGCGGAAATTATCACACAGGGTTTTTATTATGTCGATAAGACCGGTATGATAAAAGAACTGCTGAGCAGTTGGGGCAAGGTGAATCTTTTCACACGTCCGCGTCGCTTTGGCAAAAGCATAAACATGAGCATGCTCAAATGTTTCTTTGAGGTTGGTACAGACAAGAGCCTTTTTGACGGTCTGGCGATTTCAAGGGAAACTGAACTGTGTGAAGAATACTTGGGGCAGTATCCTGTGATTTCAATATCCTTGAAGCAGGTCAGCGGGTTCTCTTTTGAAGAAGCACAGCAGCAATTGTGGAGTTCAATTGCTGAGGCGGCAGAGCAGCTTGATTATTTGCAGGAAAGCAAAAAGCTAAATGCTCGTGATAAGCAAAAAATCTTTGACTTGAGTGAAGGGAAAGGAAACCAGCAGGAAGGGCTTAGGTTGCTGTCCAGAATGCTATATAAGCATTATGGCAAAAAAGTCATTATCCTGATAGATGAGTACGATGCGCCGTTGCAGAAAGCATATGAGAATAACTATTACGATGATATGGTTGGGCTCATCCGCCAGATTTTCGGCTATGCTTTAAAGACAAATGATTCATTATTCTTCAGTGTACTGACAGGTTGTATGCGAATATCTAAGGAGAGCATTTTCTCCGACCTTAACAACCCCAAGATCCACTCCATCAGCGATGAACGCTTTGATGAATGGTTTGGATTCACAGATGAGGAAACGGTTCGGATGCTGAATGAACTGGGATTGGCTGAATACTATGAGGTTACGAAAGAATGGTACGATGGCTACCGGTTTGGCGGCCAGGATGTGTATTGCCCCTGGGATGTTATCAACTGGTGCGACCAGCTTCTGAATACATCGGACCGTATCCCGCAGAATTTCTGGGTGAACTCCGGCTCGACGGATATTATCCGTCAGTTTGCTGAACAGTCTGACAGTATCACCCGCGACCAGATTGGGGCTTTGATAGAAGGCCGGACTGTACGCATGAATCTGGTACAGGATCTGACCTACAGAGACATGATGGACCAGCCGGAGAATATATGGAGCGTCCTGTATACAACGGGCTATCTGACACATCGGACACGGTATGAGGACGGGAGCTATGACCTGTGTATACCGAACCGTGAAGTAAAGAACATTTTTATAACGAAGATCGATGCCTGGTTTACCGCAAAGGTTCTCGATGATGAGGACGGGCTGAAAGAATTCTTTGAAGCTTTCACGTCAGGAGACGCGGAGGCTCTGGAAGACTGTTTGAATTATCATCTCGGTGAGTCTGTCAGCTACCTGGACGGAGGTAATTACGAGGATAAGGAAACCTTCTATCATGGCCTTCTCCTTGGAATGTTCAGGACCAGAAAAGGCTGGGAAATTAAATCTGAGCGTGAGGCTGGCAATGGCAGAGCGGACATCACGGCGTTCAATCTGCGTAA
>JAJQBK010000049.1 GCA_021203305.1 Lachnospiraceae bacterium | reverse complement strand
TGCTATTTCAATAAAACTATAGGATAATATAGTCAATTAATTTTAATCATAAACCGGAGGTATTTTATTTATGAAAGTAATCGTCAATAAACTGAAAAAGAACGCGGTCATCCCCACCCTCAACAAGGTGGACAGCTATGACATTTACGCCTGCATGGACACCCATTTCGTGACCATCGAGCCGGGCAAGTCCGAGCTGATTTCCACGGGCCTGCAGCTCATCATTCCGGAAGGATATGTGGGCCTGGTTATTTCCAGGAACGGCCTGGCGGCCAGACGCGGCCTTCGCATCGCCAGCGGCTCCATGATTGTGGAGAGTGATGTGGAGCTGGTGATCCCGATTCACAATGATTCCTACGACTATATGACCGTGGAGAATGGCTTCAAGATCGCCAAGCTGGTGCTGATCAAGAACAGTGAGATCGAGTTTGAGGTCAACGAGTGACTTGTGTGCCGGGATTAAATCTGAGGTCAACGAAAGATTGAGTCCTGAATGAGTAATTTTAATTGGCAATAAAAAAGGCAAACCGGGCGCCGTCATTTTGGCGGCGCCTTTTTTGAGCAAAAACAAGTTACTGTAAATGATAAGAGGAAGAGCTTCTGCGCGATAACGATCGAATTGACAATGAAAATACAGTATGCTAAACTGATGTGCAATTGAAGCTTTACGCATATTTTGCGAGGAGAATGAGATGGCAAAGACATGGATTCCGCAGGGCTACACCTCCGCCCTTGGGCTGTATGACACCCAGAAGGCCATCGGCCAGGTGAAGCAGATTTTTCAGATCAAGCTGTGCGCGGCCCTGCATTTAAAGCGGGTGACGGCGCCTCTGTTTGTGGACCCTGCCACGGGCCTGAATGACAACTTAAACGGCGTGGAGCGCCCGGTAGACTTTGATATCCCGTCGGTACATCAGCACGCGGAGGTGGTGCATTCCCTCGCAAAGTGGAAGAGGATGGCCTTAAAGCAGTATGATTTTTATGTGGGAAACGGCCTGGTGACCGATATGAACGCGATCCGCAGGGATGAGGAGCTTGACAATCTGCACTCTGTCTATGTGGACCAGTGGGACTGGGAGAAGGTCATCGATGAGAGCATGAGGAATACCGACTATCTGAAGGATACGGTGAACCGGATTGTGGGCGCGGTCTGCGGCACGCTGGATGAGCTGAAGTGGCAGTTTCCGCAGTTGGATTGCGTCGAATTAAAAAGAGAGGTCACCTTCCTGACTACACAGCAGCTGGAGGACGAGTATCCCGAGCTTTCCCCGAAAGAGCGGGAGAATGAGGCCGCGCGCAAATACAAAACCATCTTTCTCATGCAGATCGGCGATCTGTTAAAGTCCGGCCAGAGGCATGACGGCAGAGCTCCGGATTATGACGACTGGTCCTTAAACGGCGATCTGATTTTCTGGCATGACACCCTGGGGCAGGCACTGGAGCTGAGTTCCATGGGGATTCGGGTCAATGCGCAGTCTTTAGCGGAGCAGCTGGTGAAAGCAGGCTGCGAGGAAAGGAGGGAGTTGCCTTTCCATCAGATACTGTTAAATAATGAGCTGCCCCTGACCATCGGCGGCGGTATTGGACAGTCCCGCCTGTGCATGCTCCTTCTGGGCAAGGCCCATGTGGGGGAGGTTCAGGTTTCCCTCTGGGATCAGGAGACAGTGAAGACCTGCGGGGAGGCGGGAGTGGTGCTTTTGTAATGGAATGCAAAGAAGTAGAATCCTTATTGTCAAAATTTATTGACGGGGAATGCACCAGGGAGCAGAGCAGAGAAATCCGGGAGCATATTCTGGGCTGTCCGGACTGCAGGGAGGAACTGACGATTCAGTTTCTGGTGCAGGAGGGCGTGTCGCGCCTGGACAGGGACGAGGATTTTTCACTGGATGAGGAGATTGGCCGCCTGCTGGAGCCTCCGGGGAAAAAGAAGGTCAGGATGCCCTTTTCCTGGAACGCGTGGACGATCGTGCTGGACGCCCTGACGCTTATCATTATCGCGGCTGTGGTGTTATTTTTGCTGTTCCGGTAAGAAAGAAGTGTGTGGGGGTTATTTGATAAGGGGAATTTATGGGCAAGCTTTTATTGATCGACGGAATGAGTATCCTGCACCGGGCTTTTTACGGGGTGCCTCTGCTGACGAACGCGGAGGGGCTTCATACCAACGGTGTGTACGGCTTCCTGAATATCATGTTTAAAATACTGGAGGAGGAGCAGCCGGATTATCTGGCTGTTGCTTTTGATGTGAAAGCGCCTACTTTCCGGCACTTATTATATAAGGAATATAAGGGCACCAGAAAGGAAATGCCCACAGAGCTGGCGGAGCAGATCCCGGTGATGAAGGAAATGCTCTCCGCCATGGGAATTGAGATGTGCGAGAAGCCGGGGCTGGAGGCAGATGACATTCTGGGAACGTTGGCGAACGCCGCCGAGCGGGACGGCCATCAGGTGACGCTGGTCAGCGGCGACAGAGATCTTTTGCAGATTGCGTCGGACACCATTAAGATATTGATCCCTAAAACGAAGCAGGGCCGCACCGAGGTAGAGGCCTACTACGCGAAGGATGTGGAGGCGGCCTACGGCGTCACGCCGAAGGTGTTTATCGACCTGAAGGCGCTGATGGGGGACGCTTCGGACAATATTCCCGGTGTTCCCAAGGTGGGGCAGGTGACCGCCTCCCAGCTGCTGGGGCAGTTTGGAACGCTGGACAATCTCTATGCCCATGTAAATGAGGTCAGCAAAAAAAACGTCCGGGAGTCATTGATCGCTCGTAAGGACCTGGCGGACTTAAGCCGGGTGCTGGCCACCATCAAAACGGACGGGGACGTCAGCCTGGATTATGAAAAGGCGAGAGCGGGCAATTATTACACCCCCGAGGCCTATCTTTTGTGTAAAAAGCTGGAGCTGAAGAGTATCATCAAACGGTTCGAGGAGGCTTCCCTGCAGGCCTCTGTGAAGGAAAATTCCTATGACATGGAGATCATCGAGGATTTTGGCAGGGCGGAGGAACTGTTTGAGAAGCTGCTGCGAGATTCTCCTGCGTTGGAAGAGCAGGGTGGCCATGTCGGTGTAAATGAGAAATCCGCGCGGGACGAGCAGGATGGCCGGATCGCAGAAAATGAAAGAACCGCATGGGACGGGAAGAAAAAGCCCGCCGTTGCGCAGCTGGGAGTTTTTCTCCTTCAGGAAAAAAAGAAGATTTACGCCATGGCTCTTTCCGAGGGGACTAACGTGTGGGTGCTGCCGGCGCAGGGCTTTCTGACGCCGGATTATCTGACAGATAAGCTTAAACGGCTTTCTGAAACAAAGGAGCTTTCCTTTTTTGGAATCAAGGACTATTATCCCTGGCTTTGTGAGGAGAGAGTGGACTCTTACGGCGATCTTATTATCGCGGCGTACCTCTGCAACCCTCTGAAAAATGATTATGACTGCGTGTCCATTGCCCGGGAATACCTGGATATGACCATACCGGCCCTGTCGGAGCTGACCGGCAAAAAGGATCTGACTGTTATATGGGATGAAACCCCCGAGAAGCTGTATTCTTATATTGCTGATCAGGCCTATGCCGCCTTTCATGCTTATGGCCCGCTGATGGAAAGGCTTAAGTCCATGGGGATGGAGAAGCTGTACCGGGAGATGGAGATGCCTCTGTCCATGGTGCTTTATTCCATGGAAAGAGAAGGCGTCATTGCCAGAAAAGAGGAGCTGGCGGCCTACGGGGAGGCTCTGACCGGACGGATTGGCGAGCTGGAGCAAAATATCTGGCGGCAGGCGGGCCGGGAATTCAATATTCAGTCCCCCAAACAGCTGGGGGAAGTGTTATTTGAGGAAATGAAGCTGCCCGGAGCGAAGAAGACAAAGACGGGCTACTCTACAGCGGCGGATGTGCTGGAAAGGCTGGCCCCGGAGTACCCCATCGTCAACGATATTCTGGAATATCGGGCGCTGACCAAGCTGAAAAGCACCTACGCCGACGGGCTGAGCGCTTTTATCAGTGAGGACGGCAGAATTCACACGATTTATCAGCAGACAGTCACAGCCACGGGAAGACTGAGCAGCACAGACCCCAATCTGCAGAATATTCCCATGCGCACGGAGCTGGGCAGGCAGATAAGGAAGGTGTTTGTGCCAAAGCCCGGATATGTTTTCATGGACGCGGACTATTCCCAGATTGAGCTGCGTGTGCTGGCTCATATGTCCGGGGACGAGCACCTGATTGAGGCCTACGCCATGAGCGAGGACATTCACAGAATCACCGCCTCCAAGGTTTTTCATGTGCCTCTGGAGGAGGTTACCGATCTGCAGCGGCGAAACGCCAAGGCGGTTAACTTCGGGATTGTGTACGGCATCAGCTCCTTTGGCTTAAGCCAAGATCTGTCCATTTCGCCTAAGGAGGCGAAGGTTTACATTGACCAGTATTTTGAGACCTATCCGGGGATCAGGGCTTTCCTGGATCGGATGGTGCAGGACGCCAAAGACTCAGGATACGCTGAAACAATGTATGGACGCAGACGTCCCATCCCGGAGCTTAGGAGCAATAACTTTGCCCAGCGCTCCTTTGGGGAGAGAGTGGCGATGAACAGCCCCATTCAGGGCACGGCGGCGGATATTATGAAGATCGCCATGATCCGGGTGTGGCGCAGACTGAGGGAGGCGGGGCTTGAGAGCCGGCTGATTCTTCAGGTGCATGACGAGCTGGTCATTGAGACGAAGGAATCGGAGGTTGAGCAGGTCCGGGAGATCCTTTACGACAGCATGAAGAACGCGGCTGATCTGAAGGTGGAGCTGGAGGTGGATCTGCATACCGGCACTACCTGGTATGAGGCAAAGTAGGGAAATGAAAACCGGGCGGTATTCGGAAGAATGGCAACGGCGGCCTGAGGCAACTGTCATAATGGGATGAGCGAAATAGAGAAGCGGAAAACGGGCGGTATTCGTGAAAATGGCAACAACGGCCTGAGCCAAACTATCATAATATGAAAGAAACAATATGAAAGTCATCGGCGTTACCGGCGGCGTGGGCAGCGGCAAATCCTCTGTTCTTGCCCTTTTAAAAGAAATCTGTAACTGTAAAATTCTCATGGCGGACGACATCGCCAACCTCCTGAAGGCTCCGGGGCAGTTCTGTTACCAGCCTGTCGTCTCCCTGCTGGGGGAAGAGGTGCTTTTGGAAAACGGTGCCATTGACAATCAGGAAATGTCGGCCGCTATCTTTCAGAATCCGGAGCTTTTGGCCAAAGTCAACGCCATCATCCATCCGGCGGTGAAGGCCTATATTTTACAGGCAATAAAAACGGAAAAAGAGCGGGGAGAAATCGACTTTCTCTTTCTGGAGGCCGCTCTTTTAATCGAGTGCGGCTACCAGGCCATTGTGGACGAAATGTGGTATGTGTACGCCGATGAGCGGACCCGTGTCAGGCGCCTCTTTGAAAGCCGGGGTTATCCGGAGGAAAAATCCCGGGAGATTATCGCCTCCCAGCTGACGGAGGAGGAATACCGCGCAGGCTGCGACTGGGTTCTGGATAACAGCGGAAGCATGGATCAGACGCGGAGATTTTTGACAGAGCATTTAAGTACATTATAATTATTTCACAGTCGCTTTACAAACGAGCATGACGAGCCCGTTTATTCATTTCAGGCTGGCTGTGAATAGCAACAAAAGAGGTACCTATGAGATTTGAGAGCATCGCCAGCGGTTCCAGCGGCAACTGCATTTATGTGGGCACGGAGGAAACCCATGTGCTCATCGACGCCGGAATCAGCGGCAGGCGGGTGGAGGAAGGACTGCGTCAGGCCGATCTTTGCGGAAAAGATATTAAGGGAATCTTCGTCACTCACGAGCACATCGACCACATCCAGGGGCTGGGGGTGCTGGCTAGGCGCTACCATATTCCCATTTTCGCTACGGAGGGCACCATTGAAGGGATCATGGAGACGAGGAGCATCGGCAGCATTGATCCGGAGCTCTTTTGCATGCTCCGGAAGGACGAGGACTTTCAGCTGGGGGATTTAAAGGTTCACCCCTTTGAGATTTCCCATGACGCCAAAGAGCCCTGCGGCTACACCCTGACAGACGGGGTCAAAAAGGTGGCGGTCGCCACGGACATGGGAACCTTTACCCCCTACACGGTGGAGCAGCTGCAAAATCTGAATGCCATCCTGCTGGAGGCCAACCATGATGTGCGGATGCTTCAGACCGGCCCCTATCATTATCTGCTCAAGCAGCGGATTCTCAGCGACCAGGGGCACCTTTCCAATGAAAACAGCGGCAGACTGCTGAGCCGGCTTCTGAGCTCCGGAATGGAGTACATATTTCTGGGACATCTGAGTAAGGAAAATAATCTGCCGGAGCTTGCCTACGCGTCGGTCCGCCTGGAGATTGATATGTCCGATACCCCTTACCGGGCGGCGGATTTCGATATCCGGGTGGCGGCCCGGGATATCTGCAGCGAAGTGCTGACGGTATAGAGTACAGGCCGCAGGGTCAGTGCAGAATTTTCAAAATAACCAGACATTTTGTCGGCCTGTTTTCCTGATAGTACAGGTTAAAAATTTTCAGCGTAGCCCCTGAAAGCGGATTCTGTCTGCCCACAGCTTCTGAAAAAATAAATAAGAGGGCTGTCCCGGAGGGAAGAGGAGCCCCCAAAAGAAGGAGAATTATTATGAAGAAAGCCATTATCACCGTCGTCGGCAAGGACACCGTCGGCATCATCGCGAAGGTCTGCACCTATCTTGCGGAACATCAGATCAACATTCTGGATATTTCCCAGACCATTGTGCAGGATTATTTTAATATGATGATGATCGTGGATATCGGAGCCACTTCTCAGGAATTCGGCACGATCTGCGCGGATCTTGAGAAAGTGGGCGAGGGCATCGGCGTTGTGATCAGGTGCCAGAAGGAAGAAATTTTTGATTCCATGCACAGGGTTTGATAAAGAGGAAAATAATCATGATCAACAGAATGGAAGTCATTGAGACGAATCATATGATTGAGAAGGAAAATCTGGATGTGCGCACCATCACCATGGGAATCAGCCTTCTGGACTGCATCAGCGATGATATGAACCGTCTGCGGGACAATATTTACAACAAAATCTATCGCTCCGCCAAGGATCTGGTATCCACCGGGGAAGCCATCTCCAGGGAATACGGGATTCCCATTGTCAATAAGAGAATCAGCGTGACCCCCATCGCCTTAATCGGCGGCGCGGTCTGCAGGAGAGAAGAGGATTTCGTCAAAATTGCCATCACCCTGGACGCGGTGGCGAAGGAAGTGGGCGTGAACTTCATCGGCGGGTATTCTGCTCTGGTCAATAAGGGCATGACTCCGGCGGACGAGCTTCTGATCCGCTCCATCCCCCAGGCGCTGGCTGTGACCGAGCGCGTCTGCAGCTCCGTCAATCTGGGCTCCACGAAGACCGGCATCAACATGGACGCGGTTCGACTGATGGGAGAGATCATCAAAGAGACCGCCGAGCGCACGAAGGAGCAGGATTCCCTGGGCTGCGCCAAGCTGGTGGTCTTCTGCAACGCGCCGGACGGCAACCCGTTTATGGCCGGGGCTTTTCACGGCGTCACGGAGGCGGACAGAATCATCAACGTGGGCGTTTCCGGCCCGGGCGTGGTGAAAAACGCGCTGGAGCAAGTGCGGGGTGAGAGCTTCGAGGTGCTCTGTGAGACTATCAAAAAGACCGCCTTTAAGGTAACCCGGGTGGGCCAGCTGGTGGCGAAGGAGGCCAGCCGGATGCTGGACGTGCCCTTTGGAATTGTGGACCTGTCGCTGGCGCCAACACCGGCCATCGGCGATTCCGTGGCGGATATCCTGTGCGAGATCGGATTAGAACAGGCGGGCGCGCCGGGAACCACCGCGGCTCTGGCGCTTTTGAATGATCAGGTGAAAAAAGGCGGCGTCATGGCCTCCTCCTACGTGGGAGGCTTAAGCGGCGCGTTCATTCCGGTCAGCGAGGACCAGGGCATGATCAATGCGGTGAAGGCGGGAGCGCTGACCCTGGAGAAGCTCGAAGCCATGACCTGCGTGTGTAGCGTCGGCCTTGACATGATCGCCATCCCCGGCAGCACCAAAGCCACTACCATCTCCGGCATTATCGCCGATGAGATGGCCATCGGCATGGTCAACCAGAAAACCACCGCCGTCCGCATCATCCCCGTCGTCGGCAAGGATGTGGGCGATACCGTGGAATTCGGCGGCCTTCTGGGCTACGCGCCCATCATGCCGGTCAACTCCTTCTCCTGCGACGCCTTTGTAAACCGGGGCGGCAGGATACCCGCGCCGATACACAGCTTTAAGAATTGATGAGCAGTCCAGGAACCCTGACAGATAATTGACACAATTTGTCAGAATTCAGGAAAACGGGTTGGGAAGGAAGAATAGAGTAAAAAGAGTGCCTGATCTTAGAAAGAACTGAAACGCCCGGACAGTTATTATCCTGCAGCAAATGT
This sequence comes from Lachnospiraceae bacterium, assembly GCA_021203305.1. GTDB lineage: Bacteria > Bacillota > Clostridia > Lachnospirales > Lachnospiraceae > RGIG6307. The sequence goes on along the minus strand of JAJQBK010000049.1, from coordinate 8,091 downwards.
GCAGAGATGATATGACTGTCCGAGCTTCTTTTTTTATGTCATGAAATTTCCTGCGGCCGTGTAAGATTGGCTTCTGACAATAAGTCGGGAATACCATTCAGGAAGCCATTCGGAATCCGCAGATCCCATAGATTCAAAAAAAATTCTCTGAATCAGGGAGACATGGTAAAATAATTTCAACAAAATCTGAATAGGAGGTGTCTGACTGATGGAAGACGAAAGAAAGGTAACAGAAGTGGAAATCAAAGAGTACGAGGAGGCCATGAAGGAGGAGGAAAAAGCCAAAAACACCATAGACAAGTACAGGCGCGACCTGAAGAAGCTGCTGAAGTGGCTGGACGGCCGCTCCCTGACAAAGTCGGTGGCCACGGAGTGGAAAAACGATCTGCAGGATCAGTATGCCGCTAACAGCGTCAATTCCATGCTGGCAGCGGCCAACGGCTTCTTTCACTGGCTGGGCTGGGTTGACCTTGCCCTGGCCTACCTCAAAATCCAGCGGAAGGTTTTCTGTGAAAAAAAGAAACTGTTGGAAAAGGAGGATTACGACAGGCTGGTCGCGGCGGCGGAATTACTGGAAAACCTCAGGCTGATGCTCCTGCTGGAGACGATCTGCGGCCTGGGCCTGCGGGTATCTGAAGTCAAATTTATCACGGTTGAGGCGGCAAAACGCGGCATGGTGGAAATTAAGATGAAGGGCAAGGTGCGCACCCTCCTGCTCTCCCCGAAGCTGTCACAAAAGATCCTGAAGTATGCCAGGGAACAGAAAATCGAATCGGGAAAAATCTTTATCACCAGGAATGGGAAGGCTCTCTCCAGGAACCAGATCTGGCGTGAAATGAAGCGCCTGTGCGATGTGGCGGGTGTGGACCCGGAGAAGGTCTTCCCCCACAACCTCCGCCACCTCTTCGCCCGCACCTGGTACAATGCCTATGGCGACATTGTGAAACTGGCGGACATCCTGGGGCATTCCTCCATCGAGACCACAAGGCTTTACCTGGTTTCCACCGGGGAGGAGCACGCGAGGCAGATGGAGCAGCTGGGGTTGGTGTCCTGAGAAGGGCTAAATGACGGCGGGCGGACCCCCGCGTCAAAAGACATTCCCGGGCTGGGGCATGGGTGTGGATTGGGCATAAAAAAATATCCATAATCAACATTATGGATACAAACAACTACCACACACAGTAGTTACTATACGCCATAACAGCTCAGATTGCAAGTGCCAAATTTTATCTTTTGCGCAAAATCCGGCATTTATCCGGTATTTTTCGATTTTTTGAGGGCTACTTTTTAAATTAGCTGTTAAAAATGGGCGCAGCGAAACAGACTGTCGAAAAGGCGATTTTCGGCAGCCTTGTTTCCTGCGTCCATTTTTTGATTCTTTTTTGCCCCAGCCTGGGGATTCCGGCTGTGTGGGACCGCACGGGGCCGCTTTCCACCGCTGGGAGGGCGGCCATGCCGTGCCCGGAAATAAACATAATGTTGATTATGTTTACAAGTTCCAGAAGGGAGGTCCAGATGACAGAACAGTATATCCGGGAGAGGATCACCAGCTTAAGGACGCAGAAGAAAGTATCCGAATATAAGATGAGCCAGGACCTGGGGCACTGCAAGAGCTACGTCCAGGCCATCAGCTCTGGGAGGGCTCTGCCGTCCATGAGCGAATTTTTGGGGATCTGCGAGTACCTCGGTGTCACGCCCAGCGAATTCTTTGATGAGGCGACGGACAGGCCGGACCTGGTCAGCGAGCTGAACGAGGAAGCCCGGAGGATGGAGCCGCAGAATTTGGAGCTGCTGGTTCCGATTGGAAAGAAGCTGAGCTGAATGGTGAAAATCTGATAACGGGAACTGCAGGGGGTTGTAGTCCCTGCCTTTGGGTTTCAGGTATTTGAAATAGCCTGGTTGGGACAGGTCACGTATCCTCACGAAGAATATTCAGGTATTGCTTGTAAGAATACAGTCTTGCTTTTGTCTCTTTTGCATTTTCCAGAAGAATACCCAGGCGGCAAAAGCCTGCGACGTATCTGGTAACTGTATTGTATGCCATATCAAGAGTTGTGTCATTTCCTCATCGTTGTTGTTTATCGGAGGAACCGGAGGCAAGGGGAGGGGAGAAATGACCGGTAAGCCATATCTCCGGACAGGTTTGTAACAAATTTTCCGGCTCGGATTTTATTATCCATTGAGATACCGATCTTCCTGTGAGTTTGTGAATTTGAAATCAGTGATTTAATTTTAACTGAGCTGTTTCAGAAAGTCAATGGAATCTGAAATATAAAAGTGTAAAAATTTCAAATTCGGAGGAGAAACAGAAATGATAAGGCTGAAACAGGGCAGGAGATTTCAATTTTGAACAAAGAAGAAACCATTAAAAAAAGGTAGTAAAAATTTGGACATTAAGTACATACAGGATCGAAGTTTTCTTACAGACTGGAAGATAATCTTCAAAGCTGTGGGTGCAGTTATCCATGGGGTGGAGAGTAAAGTGTAATGCGGTTTGAGCAACAAAACGAGGGAATGATTACAATGAATAGTAAGAAAATAAGAATTGTGCATATTGCCCAGGCCGCAGGCGGAGTTGATAGATATATACGTCTTCTGCTTAAATACCTTAATAAAAGTAAATATGAGAATATACTAATTTGTTCTCAAGATTTTGAGAAAGAAGATTATAATGGTCTGGTTACATGCTTTGAACAAATTGAAATGCAAAGATCAATAGGTGTAGCAGATGTACTTGCTGCGATAAAATTGCGCAGTTTAATCAAAAAATATCATCCAGATATAATTTATGCACATTCAAGCAAGGCAGGAGCAGTAGCCAGATTGGCCAATATTGGACTTGGACATCCTTGTGTTTATAATCCTCATGGCTGGGCATTTAACATGCGTTGTTCGGCCAAGAAAAAATGGATGTATAAAACAATTGAAAGAACATTATCACATTTTTGCAACAAAATAATATGCATTTCGCAAGAGGAAAAAGAAACGGCCATAGAAGGGAGAATCTGCTCTGGAGAAAAACTTCAGGTAATTCTAAACGGTATTGATATAGAGGGCTATGAAGCGAATGATCAAATGCCATTGGCAAGGAAGGATTTAGGCATACCAGAAAACGCTTTTGTTGTAGGTATGGTTGGCCGGATGACTCCTCAAAAAGCGCCTGATACATTTATTAAGGCAGCAACGCAAATTAAGACAATTATACCGGAAGCATTTTTTATAATTGTTGGAAACGGAGAACAGGAGTCTTTGGTTTGCCAAATTGCTAAAAAACATGGCATATTAGACTCACTTTTAATAACGGGATGGGTTACTGATCCAATGAGCTACATAAAAGAATTTAACGTTGCGACTTTGTTTTCACGATGGGAAGGGTTTGGATTAGTTTTGGCAGAATATATGCTTGCCAGGAAACCGATAGTTGCAACGAGAGTTGACGCAATTCCGGAGATTATAGAAGATCATGTGAATGGATTGTTAGTGGGTGTTGATAATATTAAAGAAATTACGGATGCTGTTTTGGAAATATACAATGATATAGATCTTAGAGATGATATTGTCGAAAATGGATATAAGATTGTCCATAATCGGTACGACGTAAAAAGAGTAGCCGAGCAACATGAAGAATTATTTTCGAGCGTACTTTAACGAGACATTATCCGGCGATATCATTGACCTTGAAACGATTTAAAGTAATGTGATAACGCGGGAGATAAAAACATGATTTCATCGTTTTTAAAAAAATATAAAAATTTACCTGTTTCTGCAAAAGCTGGCTTCTGGTTTGTTATTTGCAGTTGCGTTCAGTCTGGAATAAAATTTATAGCTTCTCCAATTTTTGCAAATATGATGACGGTTGAACAGTATGGACTAGTTACTGTATTTACATCCTGGTTTTCCATTATTTATATTTTTGCAACTTTATCATTTGGCAGTTCAAATGGTGTGTTTTATGTGGCAATGGTAAAGTATCCTAAAGATCGGGACGGATTCACCTCTTCACTTCAGGGATTGCTATGTTTAAATTGTGTATTGTGTTTTGTATTTATCGGAATTAGTGTGGCTATTTTTGGAGATTGGATGGGTATTGGCATGAGCCAATACTCTGTAATGTGCATAGAATTAATCGGTTACGGTTTTATGCTCATTTGGTCTCTGAGAATGCGATATGAGAATAAGTATATCTCTCTTTTGCTTATAACATTAGCCTATTCGGTTGGAACTGTATTGGCGCCAATTATTGCGCTTCTGTTTTGTAACTTAGAACAAGAACAAGCAATTATAAAAAACACTAGTGCCGGTATTATGGCATTTGTTGTTGGGCTAATTGCTTTCCTAATGTCTATTAGCAGAAACAAAAAAATATTTAATAAGGAATACTGGAAGTTCGCGCTTTCATTTAATATTCCGCTGATCCCGCACTATTTATCTAATGTCATTCTTGTTCAATCAGATAGAATAATGATTGCTAATATGGTTGGTGAAGCGGCGGCGGCAATATATTCGGTGGCATATAATTTGGGAGTTACGGCACAAGTTATTACCCAAGCGCTTGTTAATGCTATTAATCCTTGGATGTATAAGAAGATTGAAAAAGGAGAGGAAGCAGATGTAAAAAAAACAATAGTGCCATTGGTAGCAATTGTTGGGATGCTTATACTAGGTGTACTATTAATAATGCCGGAAGTATTTAACCTGCTTTTCCCATCTACATATATGGAAGCGTTAAATGTTATACCACCCGTTGCTTCAGGAGTAATGTGGGCTTTCATTTATAATATTTATGCAAGCGTGGAATTGTATTATATGGGAAACAGAACTGTGTCAATTGCATCTATGACGGGCGCACTGTTGAATTTAATCCTGAATTTCATCTGCATTCCGATATTTGGATATATGGCCGCTGCATACACTACCTTAATTTGTGATATGGTGTATGCTTTCATGCATTCTTTTTTTGCCACAAGACAAATTAAGAAAAAAGCAGTGTATAAAAATATCTTGCCGAATAGCCTGATTCTTGGCATAGGAGGATGTGTTACCGCTCTCGCACTTATAATAATGTTTCTATATCCATACATTATTGCCAGATACCTTATTGTTGTAGTATTAATAGCGGTTGTTTTAATTAAGAGAGATTATATAATGAAGGCTATTAAATTTAAACATTAGAGAACATAGAAAGAGGAGATTTGGAATAAATCCAGGAGGCTAATATGAATAACGATGCTTCAATTAAAAGAAATGTTGTCAACCTTGATTCAGCTAGAAAAAGATTTGCAATAAAATTGATGAAGCCTTTTGCAAATAATTTTATCCTTTTGAATCCTAAGAACAAAGTGAAAAAGAATCGAGTAAATGTAAATTATTGGAGTGGAAGCCCTAATTTAGGAGATGCAATTTCTCCAATTATTGTTGAACATCTACTTGAGAAAAAAAGGTTTGTCACTAACAGATGAAGTAAGTAAAACTTCTCATTTGTATGCTGTAGGCTCTGTTATAACAGCGGGACTTCAGGATTGTACAATTTGGGGTAGCGGTATTTTGTATACATTACTGGGGTATCGCCTGCGTAACAGACTTCTGGACATACGTGCAGTACGAGGACCACTTACTAGAGTTGTCTTATTAGAGTATGGATATGATGTGCCGGAAATATATGGTGATCCCGCTATATTTTTGCCGGAAGTTTATTCACCAAATCGTACTGAAAAGAAATTTAAGTATGGAGTGGTAGCACATAAAAATGGAGCATCAAGATTAAAAAATGTACATGATATTTTGGGCGATAATTATTTAGATATAGATATAAAGACTAATGATTATAAGGCGTTTGTGGATCAGCTTGTTAGCGTAGAGAGAGTAATTTCTACAAGCCTTCACGGAATAATTTTAGCTGAATCCTATGGTATTCCTGCGATATTGGTCAGGCCTGATTACAGTCTATTTAAGTATTACGATTATTATTTGGGTACAAATCGCGGTTCTTTCCCAATTTTGGAGAAACTTCCATCAAAAGAAGAACTGGATAAAATGTATTTTCCAGAACTTCCTGATACTGAAATAATCGGAAAACGGCTTGAAGAAGCATTCCCTTATGATTTATTTTATTAGTACCTTATATGAGGAGGATAAGGTTGAAACATTGTAATCGAAGCACGATACCCAAAAAAGGCGCACAAAGCCAAGCCCTCTAAAAGAGGGCAAAAAAAACGAACTTCAATTACCTTTGAGTTATCCAGAAGTGGGAACGGTTACAAGATACCCCTGCCTTTGCAGGATAAAAATAGTTTCCTCGACAGAAACCTCACGGTGAACGGGCGGCCGGTCAGCCTTGCGGTAAAGTTCAGGATTGTACGGCTCATTTTTCTTGATCATATTGTAAATGGCCGTAAGCAGCATTCTGGCAATAGCGATAATTGCTTTCTTGTGACCACGACGTTTTTTGAGCGAAAGATAACGCTTCCGTACCTCTGGAAATTGTTTCGCTCGAATCGCATTTAGTACGCACTGGACGAGCAATGGCTTAATGTAGTGGAAAGGAATGGTCATAAGCATGAAAAAGGTTGCAATAGTGTCTTGCTATTTCCAACATAATTATGGCAGTATGCTTCAAGCATATGCAACTCAAATGGCATTAGACAAATTGGGATATGAAAATGAGACAATAGATATCTCTGGATTCAATGGAGAGATAAAGAAGGCGAAGATGCTTTATTTTGCAAAGGCATCATTGACCTCCGATATTTTGCTTTCCAAATTAGGAATGGCCAAGACCGTGCTGATGAGGAAAGCTCCTGGAAATAAATATGCTTCTAACTCACGTATTAGAGCAAATAAATTTAATTCATTCAGCAAAAAATATTTCAGGCTGTCACCAGTATACAATTCAAAAGCAGAACTAGGAAGAAAGTGCGAGGAGAATTATTCCACAGTGCTGGTTGGTAGTGACCAGTTGTGGCTGCCGGGCAATATTGCAGCTGATTATTATACGTTAAATTTTGTTCCAGAGTCCATAAACACAATAGCGTATGCCACGAGCTTTGGGCAAAGCAGCCTTCCGAAAGATTCAGCAGAGAAAGCAAAGATTTTTCTCAAGAGAATCAAACACATAAGTGTGCGGGAAGAATCCGGGCAAAAACTCATTAAGGAACTTGTTAATAGAGATGTGCCTGTAGTTTGTGACCCAACCCTGCTGTTTACTGGAGATGACTGGATGGCTATTCAGCAGGTCGATCCCATAGTTAAGGGGAAATATATTTTCTGTTATTTCCTCGGGAACAATCCTCCACATAGAGAATTTGCAAAAAGGTTAAGGGAATACACAGGGTACAAGATTGTTGCACTTACGCATTTAGATGAATTTGTCAAAAGCGACGAAGGATACGCTGATGAAACGCCATATGACATCGGGCCAGCGGATTTTTTGAATTTGATCAGAAATGCAGATTATATTTGTACGGATTCCTTCCATTGCTCTGTATTTTCAATATTGTATAAGAAACAATTCTTCACCTTTAGGCGTTATGCAAGAAAGACAGCTTCATCTACAAACAGTAGACTAGATACATTGTTTAATATGGTTGGTATAAGTGGCAGGGTTATGAATGGCAATGAGGATATACAATCTTGCATTGAAAATGAAATTGAATATCCGCAAGTAATAAAAGAATTAAAAAACGTGCGTGAAACAGGTTTTGAATTTCTAAGTGGGCACTTACAAGATATCAAATTATAAATTGAATGAATTAACGACAGCCCTTGACAAGTAACAATAATACTCGGCAATTAATAGGGCTTATCTAGGAGACTAATGTATGTATTATTACAAGCATAATGCGACTATGCTGCTTCCAATATTTCCTATAGCTGTGATTGCAAAAATATACGAATATAATTTTATGGGAGAAAATGCCTTTATTCTAATAAATTATGTCCTTCGCGGAGTAAATCAAGGAATACTAACAGGAACTAAATCCCTTGATTTCCCAATTAAGGTGCTATCACTTTTTAAGTTCTTGAATTTGGAAACACCTTTAGCATCAGGAATTTTTTGCGCGATAATCATGAATATATTAGTATATCTCATAC
>JAJQBK010000065.1 GCA_021203305.1 Lachnospiraceae bacterium | reverse complement strand
TAGTAATTTTACTTTGAAGCCAATACGGTATATACCGAAAGTAAAAATGTTTTTGTCATTTACTATAAATGTTATCAGGTGATAACAGTCCGAATTTTCCGGCAGATAAACGGAAAATACCAATGTTACAGGGGATTTTCCCCGGTGCCCTCATCTTATACTTGTTTTCGGATTTCGTCAATAGCTGACAAATTCATCTTCACAAATTTACAAAAAATTAATAAATTTCAAGAATGTTGATGTTGTTTCGCCAATTTTTGCGTGTTACTGTAGAAAAAGAAGAAACACCTGTCTGTCTGACAATATCAGAAAGGAGGATATGGCCAGTGCTTTTTTAAGACATATGTATGATATGGAGTTGTCCTGAAAGCTATGTGTCTGCTTTGGACATCCGCATTTCCAAATGATGTAACCTGTATTCCATTTTTACAAAGGAGGAATATGGGCGCTGCTTTCTGAGTATGTGCCTTCTGGATTATTTTATGCAGCAGTGCAGGCGAGATTTCTTCATACATTCCGATAATGTCATCCCCTTTTACGATTTTTTATTTTATATCACGATCAGATTTTTTTCAACGTAAGAAGCCGTTTTGCCTCCCTGCCAAATCATGAGAACGGGATGGCCTGCCCGGGCATGGGGCGAACGTAAGGAAAGGATGAGCGGGGTTCGGCGCGGCCGGACCCCTTTTGCGTGGTGCGCCGGGCTGTGAATAGTAACTATTTTGAGAAAAATGATGACGAAAGGGTAATTATTTGTTATAATGGGGAAGATTTGGGAGGGATTTCTATGAAAATCGTCAAAAGGATCATGCTGGCGCTGGGGGTATTTGTGATACTTGCCTGTGTCGGGCTGATCGGGACCATGCTTTGGGGAAAGTATTCCGATGGCACAGACTACGCGGATATGGACAGTTATTTTTCTCTGACGGAGGCGGATGAGACCGCCATTATTCTGGACAACTCGGTGATCAGCGACAAGGCGCTGCTGAGGGATGGCAATTATTACTTTGAGCTGGATACCATTCATACTTATTTTCACAACAGATTTTATTATTCAGAGCTGAGTCAGGAGATCCGCTACACGGACGCGGAGATGGTGGTGGCCGCGGCGCTGGACGGGACAGCTTATACAGTGACCCGGTCGGGGGAAACTGTCGATTACGAGTTTTCGGGAGTGATTGCCTTTGAGCGGGACGGAGAGTGCTATATCAACGCGGATTTTGTGTTCCGTTATGTGGCATATAAATATGAAGCTTATACGGAGCCGAACCGGATTGTGGTAAGTCCTGTGTCAGGGGAGCAGCTTCTGGTGGATGTCAAAAAGAATACCGCCGTGCGCTGGAGGGCCGGCATCAAGAGCGATATCCTGAAGGATGTGGTGAAGGGCGAATCTGTGATCGTGCTGGATTCCGAGAGCATCAGCGGCTGGACGAAGGTGGCTACTCTGGACGGCTGTATCGGCTATATCAAGAATAAATGCATCGGCCAGAGCTATACCTCTTTATATGACGGGGAATTCTCCTATACCGAGCCTGAGTATACTTCTATAGAAATGGAGGCGCCGGTGCGCCTGGGGTTTCAGGCGGTGTATACCTATGCCGCCAATGACAATCTGACGCAGCTGGCGTCGGTAGCGTCAACGATGAATGTGGTATCGCCGACATGGTTTACCATCACCGCGGATTATGAGTTTATATCCCTTGCTTCCGTATCCTATGTGGAGCAGGCGCACGCGATGGGGCTGCAGGTCTGGGGCCTGCTGGAGGATATTACCTACGATGTGGATATTTATTATGTGCTGGCGGATTCCAATAAACGCACGGAGCTGATCAATTTCCTGATAGATGAGGCGCTGCGGGTAGAGATGGACGGCATCAATGTGGATCTGGAGAGCGTCCGCTCGGACGATGGAACCCATTTTATTCAGTTTCTGAGGGAGCTTTCCATCCGCTGCCGGGAGGAGGGACTGATTTTGTCGGTGGATAATTATCCGCCGAATTCCGGCAATTCCTACAATGATTACAGGGAACAGGGCGTTGTGGCGGATTATGTGATTCTGATGGGATATGATGAGCACTGGGGCGGCAGCGGGGACGCGGGCAGTACAACCAGCCAGTCCTTCGTGGAGGATTCTCTGGATAACCTTATGACTATGGTGGACGCTTCTAAAATTGTGCTGGCGGTTCCTTTTTATACCAGACTGTGGGTCACGCAGGACGGAGTGACCACGGACAGCGCCGTTTATATGACAGATACAGATTACTGGGTGAGCTATTACGGAATGGAGGTTGTCTGGGACGACGAGACAGGGCAGAATTACGCGGAGACAGAATCCGGAGGTGTGCTCTATCAGATGTGGATTGAGGATGCGGCCAGCTTAAGCGGCAAGCTGCAGGCTGCCAAGGAGCGCGGAGTAGCCGGAGTCGCAGCCTGGAGACTGGGATATGAGGACAGCACCGCCTGGAACGTGATTGGCGGGTATTTCCAGTAGATCACTGCGTGTTCAGATATTCCATGATCCCGATACACAGCGCCCATGCCGCCCGGCTCTGATAGCTTTCGCTTTTTAGGAGCTCCAGCTCGGCGGGATTGCTCATAAAGCCGCATTCCGCGATGACGATGGGGAAGGATGTTTTTTTGAGCAGATAATAGGTATCGTTGGCCTTGGCCCGGCGGGTGTTGTCCGGGTCCAGCCGCTCAATCAGGCTTTCCTGTAAAATTTCGGCCAGCTTTCTGCTTTTCTCACTGGTGGCATAATAAAAGATCTGCGCCCCTTTGATGGAGCTGTCGGAGTAGCTGTTCTGGTGAATGCTGACCACCAGGTCAGGGGCGGCTTCCTCCATCAGGGCCACCCGGTTTTTCATATCCTCCACTTTCTTATTGGAAGAGCTTTCCTCGTACAGGCCGCTGTCATCGGTGCGGGTCATAACCACGGTGACGTCGTTGGCCTCCAGAAAGGCCTGCAGCTTCAGGGCGATGGCCAGGTTTAAGTCCTTTTCCAGAGTGCCGTCGGAGGAGACGTTGCCCGGGTCGATGCCGCCGTGGCCGCTGTCGATGACCACAGTGAAGCTCTGGGATAAGGCATTGATGGTGCCCAAACGGGCGGAGCTGTCGACAGTCCGGGCGCGGTACGCCGCTGCTTCCCTGGACAGGACAAGGGCGGAAAGCAATAAGAGGATACTCAGGAAAAGAGACGGCAGGGATTTTTTTTTGATCATGAAATCTCCTCGGGATGTTTTGAAAAACGGGGCTTATGAACCGGAAACGCCCGGAGAATAATGCGTGTTATCCTATTTTTATGAAAAGCTGTAACGGGAAATTCCTGCACAGCTTGCTTTTTTTACGGGATAAAGTATAATTGCTCTGAATGTACTAAATTTTCGGGAGCATTATGGAAACCAGAGTGGTTTTTCAGTCGGAACAGAATATTGACGCGGCAGTCATGAAAGAGGCCGGGGAGCTGATCAGGGCGGGCGAGCTGGTGGCCTTTCCCACGGAGACGGTGTACGGCCTGGGCGGGGACGCCTTGAATGCCGCTTCCAGCGCGAAAATCTATCAGGCGAAGGGGCGGCCCTCTGACAATCCGCTGATTGTCCATATCTGTCGGTTTGAGGATATTTATGAGATCTGCTCTCAGGTGCCGCCGGAGGCGGAGAAGCTGGCGAAGGCTTACTGGCCGGGCCCGCTGACCATGATTCTGCCGAAAGCGGAGCGGGTGCCCGGGGAGACGACCGGCGGCCTGGATACTGTGGCGGTGCGTTTTCCCTCTCATCCGGTGGCAAAAGCCTTTATCGAGGCGGCAGGCGGATTTATAGCCGCTCCCAGCGCCAACGTAAGCGGCAGGCCCAGTCCCACGCTGGCCAGATATGTGCTGGAGGACATGAATGGGAAAATTCCCCTGATCATCGATGGGGGAGCCGTGGGTATCGGAGTGGAGTCCACCATCATTGACCTGACAGGGGAGGAGCCGGAGCTTCTGCGTCCGGGCTATATCACAAGGGAGATGCTCATGGAGACATTGGGAACCGTGGGGCAGGACCGGACCATGATGGAGGCCCATCCCACGGGCAGGCCGAAGGCGCCGGGGATGAGGTACCGGCACTACGCGCCGAAGGGAGAACTGACGCTTGTGTCAGGCAAATCTGATAGAGTGGCGGCTTACATTCGGGAGCAGTGCCGTCTGGCAAAAGCGGAGCATAAAAAGACGGGGGTTCTGTGTACGGAAGAGAGTCTGCCCCTGTATCAGACGGAGGTATTTGACAGCGTCAAGTGTATGGGCAGCAGGGCATCTCAGGAGAGCGTTGCCAGAGAGCTTTACCGGGTGTTGAGGGAGTGCGATGATGAGGAGCTGGAGGTCATTTTTGCGGAGAGCTTTTCCGAGGAGGGGCTGGGACAGGCGGTGATGAACCGCCTGCTGAAGGCTGCCGGGCACAGGACGGTGGAAGTGTAAATGACAAAGCCGGATCGGAACAGCAGTCTGCGATTCATCGAAAGGGTTCCGATAAGACGCAGAAAACAGAAACGGAGAGGACAACGGCATTTGTCGGAGATGGCTGGCTGCAGAGCTGCCCGGATGTAAGAGTAGAATCGGGATTAAAACGGCTGTGACTGATAATCAGGGAAGGGAAGAGGAATTCAGAATGATCGCAATCGGATCGGATCACGGGGGCTTTGATTTAAAGGAGGCTGTGAAGGCGCATCTGGCAGAACAGGGATATGAGGTAAAGGATTTTGGCTGTTACAGCCATGACAGCGTGGACTATCCAGTGTACGGCAAGGCTGTGGGAAATGCGGTGGCCGGCGGCGAGTGTGAGAAGGGGATTGTGATCTGCACTACCGGCATCGGTATCTCCATGGCAGCCAATAAGATTAAGGGCGTGCGCTGCGCTCTCTGTTCGGAGGCTTATTCCGCCAGACTGACCAGACTGCATAATGACGCCAATGTGCTGGCGATGGGAGGCGGGATGGTGGGGCCGCTGCTGGCCATGGAGATTGTGGATACCTTTTTAAATACGGAATTTTCCGGGGAAGAGCGGCACTTAAGGCGGGTTGGAATGATTGAGTAAAAGCCGGGACGATGACCAAAAAGCGTGATGCGATGGATTGGCGTGTTCCCGTGGAAATTTTTATAAAGAGGATACTATTTTGAAAAGAAGCGGCAGGCCGGGACAGACGAGGATGCTTTGCGTTTTCCTGAGCGTTCTTATTTTCCTGACTTCTTTTACTGTTGTGCAGGCGTCCAGTACGACCAGGCAGCAGCTGGAGGAAGAGCAGCAGAAAAAGAGCAATCTGGAAGAGGAGATGGAGCAGAACCAGAGCGAGATCGAGTCTAAGGAAGAGCAGAAAACACAATTGAATACCACGTTATCCGGTTATAACGCGGAGCTCTCCGCCATTGAGAATGACATCTATGAGATGGAACAGGCCATTGACTCAAAGGAGGCGGAGATAGAACAGAAGACGGCGGAGTTAGAGGAGGCGAAGGCAACGGAGGAGACGCAGTACGCCAATATGCTTCTGCACATACAGTACATGTATGAAAGCGATACCACGGCTACCTATATCAACGCCATGCTGAACGCGGTGATGGGGGGAGGCAGCTTTTCGGATTTCCTGAATGTGAGCGAATATGTGGAGCAGCTTGCCGCCTACGATAAGCAGCTCTTTGAGGATTATCAGGCCATCCGGGAGACGGTGGAGGCCGAGGAAGCCGCCCTGGAAGCTGAGAAGGCCGAGCTGGATGAGATGCTGGCAGAGCTGGAGTCGGATAAGGAATATTCCCAGTACCTGATTTCTCAGGTGCAGAGCGCTATCAGCACCACAAACTCCGAGATCGCCAGCATTGAGAATGAACTGACAGCCCAGGAGGAGGAGCTTGCCACCATCAACAATAATATCGCGGAGCTGCAGGAAAAGCTGGCCCAGGAGCTGGCGCTGTCAAGGGCGGCTGCCAGCGGCACCTGGAGGGATATCTCCGAGGTGGAATTTTCGGAATATGACGTGACTCTTCTGGCGAACCTGATTTACTGTGAGGCCAGAGGGGAAAGCTATGAGGGAATGCTGGCGGTTGGAAGCGTGGTGATCAACCGGGTGCTGTCCGGCAGCTATCCGGATACGGTTTCCGGCGTGATCTATCAGTCCGGCCAGTTCGCGCCGGTCACCTCCACCAAGAACAGCTTCGTGGAAGCGCTGGCGGCGGATAAAGCGGCCAATTCCTCCGGCTGCTATCAGGCGGCCAGAGAGGCCATGCTGGGGATTACCAATGTGGGAACCTGTGTCTATTTTCAGACGATCGCCTACCTGGAGGCGGTGGATCGGCTGGACGTGGTGGTCTATGTGATCGGCAACCATGGTTTTTATTAAACAGAATTCAGAAAGATTTTTTATGAAAAAAAAGACAGAGGCCCTGGCTGCGCTGCTGCTGACAGCGGTGCTGCTCGCGGGCTGCGCGGACAGCGTTCCCTCATCGGAGGGCGTTTCCGTTGTGTGTACCATATTTCCGCAGTATGACTGGGTGAATGTCCTGCTGGAGGGAACGGAGGAGGATGTGGAGGTGATCCTGCTGTCGGACGATGGCACGGACATTCACAGCTATCAGCCCTCGGTTCAGGACATGGCGGCTATCCGGGAGAGCGATCTGCTGATTTATGTGGGAGGAGACTCTGAGGACTGGCTTTGGGAGATGCTGGAGGAGGATGAGGAGCTTGCCCAAAAGAGTGTAAGCCTGCTGGAGATGGTGGATGAGCTGGTGCTGGAGGAAGAGGAAAAAGAGGGCATGACGGATGAGATCGGCCATGACCACGGGGAGGATTTCGAGGCGGAGGATGACGAGCATGTGTGGCTGTCCTTTGAAAACGCCGGAGTGCTTTGCGGGGAGCTGGCGGAGAGGCTTTGCGTTCTTTTCCCGGAATCGGAAAGCCGGATCCGGGAGAATCTGTCTGCGTATGAGGAGGAGCTTGCGGCTCTGGAGGCGGAATACGCGCAGGCGGTGGAGACCGCAGAGTATGATACCCTGTTGTTTGGGGATCGTTTCCCCTTCCGGTATCTGACCGAGGAATTCGGCCTGGATTATTACGCGGCCTTTGCCGGGTGCAACGCGGACGCGGAGGCCAGCTTTGAGACCATCGTTTTTCTGATAGAAAAAATGGACGAGCTAAATCTCCCGGTCATTCTGATCATAGAAGGCTCAGATGAGGATCTGGCGCGGACAATCCGCAAGAATACGCAGGCGGCGGATCAGGAAATCCTGGTATTAAATTCCATGCAGTCCGTCTCCGGGGAGGAAGCGGCGGCGGGAGCCAGCTTCCTGGGAATCATGGAGGAGAATCTGGCGGTGCTGAAGACGGCGCTGGGAAGCGGGTAAAACTGTTTCCCGTAAACAGGCAAGCGGCGGGAAAGCACCGGCCGGGACTTAAGAAAGGGGAAGCTGTGCTTCAGATACAATGTCGGGATCTGACTTTGGGATATGAGAAACAGGTGGTAGCCCGGGACATTTCCTTTGAGGTTCATACAGGTGATTATCTCTGCATTCTGGGGGAGAACGGCTCGGGCAAGAGTACTCTGGTGAAAACGTTGCTCGGACTGCAGAAGCCGATGAGCGGGACCTTGAAGTTTGGACAGGAAATCCGGGCGGATGAAATCGGATATCTGCCCCAGCAGACGGATACGCAGAGAGATTTTCCCGCGTCGGTGGAGGAGATTGTGCTCTCCGGCTGCGTCAACCGCCTGGGAATGAGGCCATTTTACGGCAGGCTGGAAAAGGAGATCGCCAGGGAAAATATGGAGCAGATGGGTATCGGCAATCTGGCAAAAAGATGTTACCGGGAGCTTTCCGGCGGCCAGCAGCAGCGGGTGCTTCTGGCCAGGGCTCTGTGCGCCACCAGAAAGCTTCTGCTTTTAGATGAGCCGGTGGCGGGGCTGGACCCGAAAGCGGCGGAGGAGATGTACGGGCTGATTGAGAGGCTGAACCGGGAACAGGGCATTTCGGTGATTATGGTCTCCCATGATGTGCTGGAGGCGGTGCCCTTTGCCAGCCATATCCTGTATATGAGCCACAGGGATGTTTTTTTGGAGACAGGGAAAGCTATCTCACAAGCCCTGCCGGACAGATGTACGCGTCTTTACTGAAGACGCGGGAGAAGAGAAATTTATGACAGAGACCCTGCGGTATTATTTACAATATGATTTTGTGCGTTATGCCCTGATTGTGGGAACGCTGATCGGGCTGTGCTCCTCTCTGCTGGGGGTATCGCTGGTGCTGAAGCGGTTTTCCTTTATCGGCGACGGCCTGAGCCACGTGGCCTTCGGCGCGGTGGCCATCGCGGCGGTGATGCGGGTGGAAAACGATATGATCGTGGTGATTCCGGTGACAGCGCTGGCGGCGGTGGTCCTGCTGGCGTTTTCCGGGAGGACGGCTATCCGGGGCGACGCGGCTATTGCCATGATCAGTGTGGCGGCGCTTGCCATCGGCTATCTTTTACTGAGCCGTTACTCCGGCTCGGCCAATATTTCCGCGGATGTGTGCAGCTCCCTGTTCGGTTCTACGTCGATTCTGACGCTGACCGGCGCGGATGTGGGCTTCTGCGTGGTGATTTCCGCCGCGGTCATCATTATGTTTGTGCTGTTATTCCATAAAATATTCGCGGTGACCTTTGACGAGAGCTTTGCCAAAGCCACCGGAATCCGGGCGCAGACCTATAACGGACTGATTGCGGTGATCACGGCGCTGGTGATTGTGGTGGCGATGGAGCTGGCGGGCTCCTTACTGGTTTCGGCGCTGATTATTTTTCCGGCGCTTTCAGCCATGCGGGTCTTTAAAAGCTTTCTGTCGGTGACAGTCTGCGCGGCGGCAGTGTCCGTGGTGGGAACCCTGAGCGGCATTCTGATTTCCATTTTTGCCTCCACGCCGGTGGGAGCCAGCATTGTGGCGGTGGATCTGGTGATGTTCGTGGCTTTTGCGATCGTGGGAAGGGCGAGAGGGTGAAGTTACTATTCACAGCCGCTTCCCCTACATGCGCAAAAGCGTCTGCTTCGCATCCGACGCGGCAAAATACGCCGCTCATCTTTTTGCTTATGAGGGAAAAGTGACTGCTTCACAGTCACCTTGGGAGATATAAACAGTCTCTTACAAGCACAATACGCTTGACGAGCCTGTTTATATCTCCCAAGTCGGCTGTGAATAGTAACGGGTTGAAAGAAATTAATGGAAATTTCACTGGACGCACAGGGGGAAAGCCGGTATAATAAGGAGCACAATTGGTGAAAACGCCCGTCACAGGCTTTTGCGAGAGGATACCGGCAAAGGGCGTATTTCCCGCTGTTTATGCCGCCGGTTGATGGCGGTGGGATGGGTTATTTATTATGAAGAAGAACAATCATTCTGTGCTTCAGGCACTTTCCATGGTCAGTCAGTTTGGCATCAGTATGGTGGTTCCCATCGCCATGTGCTGCGCTGTCGGCTATTTTCTGGACAGGAGTCTGGGAACGGAATTCTTTTTCATTATTTTATTTTTTGTGGGAGCGGCCGCGGGAGCCTGGAATGTCTACAGGCTGGTCAGAACCGTCGCAAGGCTGGATGAGCGGAAGGACAACCCCTATGTCAGCAGGATCCGGAAAGAGTAAAAATGTCTTCCTGAAAATAAACACCACGCTCTTATGCATGATGGCCGGAACCTTGCTGTATGGCCTGGCGGGGCAGATTGTGATCCTGATTTTTTTAAGAGGGGTCGCGGGCTGCACGGCGGGCTGGTGGGTTGGCGTGCTGCTGGCGGTTTTTGGCGCGGCGCATATGTACTGGAGCCTGGACAGGGCTCTGGATCTGGGGGAAAAGGGAGCCGCGAGGAAGCTGGTTTTCCATAATATTCTGCGGTATCTGGTGTTTCTGGGAGCTTCGGCCTTGCTGATGGTGACAGGCATCGGAAACCCCGTTGCCTGTGTGTTTGGCATTTTCGGGCTGAAAGCGGGCGCATATCTGGAGCCGCTTCTGGAAAAGCTGTACAGAAGGGCTTTTCTGAAAGAGAAGGAGGTGGAACCCTATGACACAGGGAATTCTGCTGTCTGAAGATATTGATTTTATGATTCATGGGGTGTTTTCCTACCAGGTCTTTGGCCAGACGGTCTGGATTACGACCACCCATGTCTGTCTGCTGATTGTCATGCTGGTATTGATCGGTTTCGCGTTTGTGGTGAACCGACGCATGAAAAAAGCGGAGGAGATCCCCAGGGGCCTTCAGAACGCTGCGGAGATGATTGTGGAGATGCTGGACGGCATGGTGAAGGGCAGCATGGGTAAGCACGCCAAAGGCTTTCTCAATTATATCGGCACGGTCTTTATTTTCATATTAATCTGTAATATTTCCGGCCTGTTCGGTCTGCGTCCGCCCACGGCGGATTACGGGGTGACGCTGCCGCTGGGCGTGCTGACCTTTGTTCTGATACACGCCAACAGAATCAAGTACAACGGAATGAAGGGCGTGGCGGAGCATCTGTGCGACCCATGGCCGTTCTGGGCGCCGATCAATATCATCAGCGATGTCGCGGTACCGATTTCGCTTTCCTTACGTCTGTTCGCGAACGTCCTGTCAGGAACCTGTATGCTGGCGCTGGTGTATGGCCTGCTGTCTTTTTTCGCGGTGATCTGGCCGGCGGCTCTGCATGTATATTTCGACCTGTTCTCCGGGGCGATTCAGACGTATGTGTTCTGCATGCTGACGATGACCTATATTTCCAATGCGATTGGCGATGAATAATCGCGAATGCTTCTGAGAATTTGATTCAGAATATCGGGAGCACAGGCCCTTCTGGAGCCTGCGTCTGACCGCGATGGACTGAATTCAAAATAATTTTTAACCAGAATACCGAGAATCTCATCTTAAACGAAGAAACATCCAAGGAGGAAAAAGAGATGGAATTTAATGAGAACTTTATCTTAGGCTGCTCAGCAATCGGCGCGGGTCTGGCGGTAATCGCCGGTATCGGACCTGGTATCGGCCAGGGAATTGCGGCGGGCTATGCCGCGTCCGCGGTGGGCCGCAATCCGGGCGCGAGGGGCGACATTACCACCACCATGCTGCTAGGACAGGCCGTGGCGGAGACCACCGGTCTTTACGGTCTGCTGGTTGCCATGCTTTTATTATTCGTGAAGCCTCTGGTGTAAGGCTGGTGAGGATCGATTCGTATGCATAAGGGTTGCAGAATCCGGGATATCTGCATACGAAGGAAAGGAGGCAGGGGAATCAATGAATCTGTATACGGGCGGTATGCTTCTGACAACCATGGAGCCCCGGCTGTTTGACCTGGATTTGCAGCTTCTGACGGATTCGGCTTTGACACTGATTTCCGTGTTTGTGCTCTTCTTTGCAATGAGCTATCTGCTTTTCAACCCTGTGCGGGCCATGCTGGAGAAGCGTCAGAACAAGATCGCTGACGAGCTCTCGACGGCGGCGGCCGCGGAGGAGGAGGCCAAAAGGCTTCAGGCGGAGTATGAACAGAAGCTGTCGGAAATCGATAAGGAAGCTGACGAAATTCTGAGAGACGCCAGAAACAGGGCGCTGGCCAGTGAGAGCCAGATTGTGGCGGAGGCGAAGGAGGAAGCCCACCGCATTGTGGACAGAGCCCATGTGGAGGCGGAGCTTGAGAAAGCAAAGGCGGCTGACGAGGTGAAGCAGGAGATGATTCTGGTCGCCTGCGCCATCGCGGGCAAGGTAGTGGCTGCCAATATCAATACAGAGATTCAGGACAGTCTGGTGGACGAGACCTTAAAGGAAATGGGTGTGAGCACATGGCAAAACTGATTTCCGGGACATACGGGGACGCCCTTTTTGAACTGGCGGTTGAGGAAAATAAGCTGGATGAGCTTTGGCAGGAGAGCGAGGCGATCCTGACGGCGCTTTCCGAAAATCCGGAGTTTTTTGAACTGATGAGCCATCCGGGCATCACCGGGGAGGAAAAGCTGAAGGTGGTGGAGGCGATATTCAAAGGAAGAGTCAGCGATACCATGACAGGCTTCCTCCTGCTTGTGGCGGGCAAGGAGCGCTGCAATGATCTGCCGGCCATTCTGGGGTATTTTATCGACAGAGTCAAAGAGGAAAAGAAAATAGGGGTCGCTTATGTGACCACCGCCGCCGCTTTGGACAAAGCCGGAAAAGAAAAGGTGGAGAAAAGACTGCTGGAGACTACTTCCTATCAGAAGATGGAGATGCATTTTGCCGTGGATGAGAGCCTCATCGGCGGCATGGTGATCCGGATTGGCGACAGGGTGGTGGATTCCAGCGTCCGGACGAAGATAGAGGAATTAAAGAGACAGCTGATGCATATTCAGCTGAAATCGGAAAGGTGCGTATAGATCCATGAATTTAAGACCGGAAGAAATAAGTTCAGTAATCAGGGATCAGATCAGGAGATACGCTGCCGATCTGGAGGTGTCCGATGTGGGCACCGTGATTCAGGTGGCGGATGGTATCGCCCGGGTACACGGCCTGGAAAACGCGATGCAGGGGGAGCTTCTGGAGTTTCCCGGGGAAGTCTACGGCATGGTGATGAACCTTGAAGAGGATAATGTGGGCGCCGTGCTGCTGGGCAGCCAGAGAAATATCAGCGAGGGCGACACGGTGAAAACCACGGGCCGCGTGGTGGAGGTTCCCGTGGGGGACGCCATGATCGGACGTGTGGTCAATTCCCTGGGACAGCCCATCGATGGCAAGGGTCCTGTCCAGACAGAAAAATACCGCCAGATCGAGCGGGTTGCCAGCGGCGTGATTACCAGAAGGCCTGTGGATACTCCGCTGCAGACCGGTATCAAGGCCATCGACGCCATGGTACCCATCGGGCGGGGACAGAGAGAGCTGATTATCGGCGACAGACAGACCGGCAAGACGGCCATCGCCATTGATACGATTATCAACCAGAAGGGCCAGGGGGTCAAGTGCATTTATGTGGCCATCGGACAGAAGGCGTCCACCATCGCTACAATTGTGAAGACCTTGGAGGAATACGGAGCCATGGCCTATACCACGGTGGTGGCTTCCACCGCCTCGGAGCTGGCGCCGTTACAGTATATCGCTCCTTATGCCGGCTGTGCCATCGGCGAGGAGTGGATGGAAAACGGCGAGGACGTGCTGGTGATTTACGACGACCTGAGCAAGCACGCCACCGCTTACCGTACCCTTTCTCTGCTGCTTCGCAGGCCGCCGGGCCGTGAGGCTTATCCCGGCGACGTTTTTTACCTGCACTCCAGACTGCTGGAGCGGGCCTGCTGCATGAATGAGGAGCACGGCGGCGGCACGCTGACCGCGCTGCCCATCATTGAGACCCAGGCGGGGGATGTGTCGGCCTATATTCCCACCAATGTGATTTCCATCACGGACGGCCAGATTTATCTGGAAACGGAAATGTTCAATTCCGGCTTTCGTCCGGCTGTCAACGCGGGTCTGTCCGTGTCCCGTGTGGGAGGCGCGGCCCAGATCAAGGGCATGAAGAAGGTGGCGGGGCCCATCCGTACAGAGCTGGCCCAGTACAGAGAGCTGGCAAGCTTCGCCCAGTTCGGCTCCGATCTGGACGCCGATACGGCGCAGCGTCTGGCTCAGGGCGAGCGCATCAAGGAAGTGCTCAAGCAGGCGCAGTACGCGCCGTTAGCGGTGGAGTACCAGGTAATCATTCTCTATGTGGTGACCAACAAGTATCTTCTAGACATACCGACAGCGGAGATTACCCGGTTTGAGAAGGAATTTTACAGCTTTATCGATGAAAAATATCCGGAGATTCCCAGTGCCATTAAGACGGAGAAGGTGATCTCAGAGGATACGGAGGCCAGGCTTGTAAAAGCCATTGGCGCCTTCAAGGAGATTTTCAGATAGTAACAGTAACCGGAAAGGCAGGGAGGATTTATGGCTTCTACCCGTGATATCAAGAAGCGGAAAGCAAGCATACAGAGTACGCAGCAGATTACCAAGGCCATGAAGCTTGTCTCCACTGTGAAGCTCCAGCATGCCAGAGGCCGGGCGGAGCGTTCCAGATCCTACTTTGACTGTATGTATTCTACGGTGCAGTCCATTCTGGAAAAGACGAAGGGCGTCAGGCATCCCTATCTTGACGGCAACGATAGTCCGCGGAAGGCAGTGCTGGCGATTACCTCCAACCGGGGGCTGGCCGGAGGATATAATTCCAATATTGTCAAGCTGATCACAAAGGGGGAGCTGGCAAAGGAGGAACTGGACATTTACGCCATCGGCACCAAAGGGCGGGACGCCTTAGCCAGGGTGGGTTATCAGATCAGAAAGTCATACCCGGATCTGGGAGAGACGCCGTCCTACACGGAGGCGATGGTGCTGACGGAGCTTTTGCTGGAGAGTTATGCCGCGGGTGAGGTGGGTGAGATTTATCTCGCTTACACCGCCTTTAAGAATACGGTCACCCATGAGGCCAGACTGATTCGTCTGCTTCCGGTGGAACCAGCCAAGGAGCAGGAAAAGGGTGCTGTGGCGCTGATGAACTTTGAGCCGGAGGAGACGGAGGCGTTAAATCTGCTGATTCCGAAATATCTGAGCAGCCTGATTTACGGCGGCCTTCTGGAGAGCGTGGCCAGTGAGAACGGCGCCAGAATGCAGGCCATGGATTCGGCTACCAGCAACGCGCAGGATATGATTCAGAATCTGGAATTGTTGTACAACAGGGCCAGACAGGGCGCGATCACAACGGAACTGACAGAAATCATTGCAGGCGCGGAGGCATTAAATTAAGGAGCTGTCGGAAAATAACCTGTGCAGATTGTGACGACAGGTCCTTACTCCGGGCCGGAAAGAGGAAACTTAAATGGCAGAGTTAAATATTGGCAGGGTCACACAGATTATCGGGGCTGTGCTGGACGTCAAATTCAGCCAGGGCGGACTTCCCGGGATCAACGAGGCAATCACCATTCAGAGAAAGGACGGCACCTCCCTGACGGTGGAGGTGGCGCAGCATCTGGGGGATGACGTGGTTCGCTGTATCGCCATGGGACCTACGGACGGTCTGGTGAGGGGCATGGAGGCTGTAGCCACCGGGGCGCCCATTACCGTGCCTGTGGGAGAAAATACCCTGGGACGGATTTTCAACGTGCTGGGGAAGGCTATCGATGATAAACCGGAGCCAACCGGCGTCACCTATGAGCCGATTCATAAACCGGCGCCCGCTTTCGCGGAGCAGTCTACGGATACGGAGCTTCTGGAGACGGGAATCAAAGTCATTGATCTGCTCTGTCCCTATCAGAAGGGCGGCAAGGTAGGCCTGTTTGGCGGCGCCGGCGTGGGCAAGACCGTCCTGATTCAGGAGCTGATCCGCAATATTGCCACCGAGCACGGCGGATATTCCGTGTTTACCGGCGTGGGGGAGCGTACCCGCGAGGGCAACGACCTTTATCACGAGATGACAGAGTCCGGGGTTATCGATAAGACGACCATGGTTTTCGGCCAGATGAACGAGCCGCCGGGAGCCCGTATGAGAGTGGGTCTGACGGGGCTGACCATGGCGGAGTATTTCCGCGACAAGGGCGGCAAGGACGTCCTGTTATTTATTGACAATATTTTCCGTTTTACCCAGGCGGGCTCTGAGGTCAGCGCCCTGCTGGGGCGGATGCCATCCGCGGTGGGCTACCAGCCTACGCTGGCGACGGAGATGGGCGCTCTGCAGGAGCGCATCACTTCCACAAAGAGCGGCTCCATCACTTCCGTGCAGGCGGTCTATGTGCCAGCGGACGACCTGACAGACCCGGCGCCCGCCACCACCTTCGCCCATCTGGACGCCACCACGGTGTTGTCCCGCTCCATCGTGGAGATGGGAATTTATCCGGCGGTGGACCCGCTGGAGTCCACCTCCCGCATTCTGGATCCCAGAGTGGTGGGAGAGGAGCACTACAGGGTAGCCAGAGGCGTACAGGAAATCCTGCAAAGATATAAGGAATTACAGGATATCATCGCTATTCTGGGTATGGACGAGCTGTCGGAATCGGATCGCGTCCTGGTGGCGAGAGCCAGAAAGGTGCAGAGATTTCTGTCCCAGCCCTTCTTCGTGGCGGAGCAGTTTACAGGCACGTCCGGCAAGTATGTGCCCATCAGCGAGACCATCCGCGGTTTTTCCGAGATTTTGGAGGGCAAGCATGACGATATTCCGGAGAGTCATTTTATCAATGCCGGAACCATTGACGATGTGGTGGCCCGTGTAAGCTGAGAGGAGCAGGCGGTATGGAGAAATTCAGATTGCAGATCATTACTCCTGAGCGCGTGTTCTTTGATCAGGACGTGGAGATGGTGGAGTTTAACACCACGGAGGGTGAGATCGGCGTATACGCGAGGCACATTCCTCTGACGGTGATTATTAAACCGGGAATCCTGACCATCCGCATGGAGAATAACGAGGCGAAGGAGGCCGCGCTGCATGCCGGTTTTGTGGAGATATTGCCGGATCAGGTGACCATTCTGGCGGAGATTGTGGAGTGGCCGGAGGAAATTGACGAGGCCAGGGCGGAGGCGGCCTTAGAGCGCGCAAGGGCGAGACTGGCCAGCCATACGCCGGAGACGGATATCGCCAGGGCGGAGACGGCGCTGATGCGGGCCATGGCGCGTATTACGGTGATTAAGTAGAACGCAGAACGAAAGAGAAGCCTTCCGAAGGATGAGATGATTCGGGAGGCTTTTATTTTACATGAAACGCCGTGCCTGTAAAATGAAAATTTTCGCGCTGATTTACCGGAGTGCATTATTTTTTCAATCACGAAAGGAACCGACGGGCATATTTTAAAAGAAAAAGAGTTTTTTTCATGCAGAATTATCTCCCCTTTTATATGACCTACCCGATTCAGTATCCCGCGCGGGAGGAGGACGCTCTGCGCAGGGATATCGGGCTCTTCCGAAAAAGCTGGTGTTTTATGAGTGAAAAGCCTTTAAGTAAAGGAA
>JAJQBK010000042.1 GCA_021203305.1 Lachnospiraceae bacterium | reverse complement strand
TGATCTCCACATCTGAAGGGATCTGAAAAAGACGGTGGTTGTTTACATATCTGGCAATACATTTACCTCCTTTGTAAAATTTTGTTGGCACAAATGTTATAGCACGGGAAAAGTGATATAGCCAGATATGTAACAATAAATCCAGGACATTGCTGGGAAAAAGAACAGAAGGACATGAGAATAACGGCACTTATGGCACACAGGAAGGTTAAATAAAGGGGATGCCTGGCAGTGCCAAAGGCAGAAATTAACTAATTTCTGCTTGATTATCCATTATCTGGTTCCCGCCGTCCTGTCAAGGGCGAAGCCGCGCCAGCGGTGCGGAGCACCCTTGACAGGACAGCTGGAACCAGATACGACATATCCTTCCTGCTGGGGGCTTTTCCTGCCATTCAGAGCGGGCTGTCAGGCTGCGGATTACAACAGTGTGTTCATAAATTAATTCGTGAACAAGACATTAAGAATTTGGAAATGATGTGAAACACCAGGAAAATCGGGAGAGCTGCCGGAAAGACTGGTGACACAGTGAAAAACACCACAAAATCCGGAAGCTTTTGAGCGGCACCACGAAAACCGAAAGAACTACCGAAGAATGTGGTGAAACACCAGAAGATTCGGGAGAATCACCATGATAAGCGGAAGAACCAAGACCAGAAACCGTCTTTGTGCAGCGGTTCTGTATTTTAACCGGCATTTGCAAAAATACCCAATATTTAAGAAAAAATTTATAGAAAAGACGATCTGTCGACCATGTCGGGAAATGAAATGTGCTATACTCCCATTACCGACAGCAGATGACATCTTACGATCCGTTTCGCAAGCGTCATAAATGAATCTGCCGGAACTGGAGGTGGATTGATGATATCTGAAACAGACATTCAGACACATTCCAAAGAGAAAGGGACGCTTGAGATCAAGCCGTTCTCCGAGCTATGCCTGATGGACAATTATATGTTTGACGTCGCCACGCTGGATATTGAGACATGCAAGTCGATTATTGAGATTGCGCTGCATATCCGCATCAAAGAGATCCGCTGGAAGGAAAACCAGAAGCCGCTGCCCGGGCCGCCCGGCAAGCGGGGAGTCAGGCTGGATTTTATCGTGGTGGATGAGGAGGGAAACTGGTATGATGTGGAGATGCAGGCCAGGGATGTGGGAAACCTCCCCAAACGGACCCGTTTTTACCGGGCCAGACAGGACTCACCGCTGTTAAACCAGGGGGAGAAGGGCTTTGATAAGCTGCCGCCGATGTACATCATTTTTATCTGCGATTTTGACCTGTTTGGCTATGGCAAGTACCGCTATACCTTTCAGAACTGCTGCCGGGAAGTGGAGGGGCTGCTGCTGAAGGATGAGGTAACCACAGTCTTTTTGAATACGCAGGGCAGCAATCCGGAGGAGGTGGAGCCGGAGCTTGTCGAATTCCTGAGATTTGTGAAGGACAATACCGGCAAAGAAACAAATGAATATCGTGACAACCGGGTACGGATGATGTATGATAAGATAAAGAGACTGAAGACAATAGCGGAGATGGAGGTGGATTATATGGCGTCTTCATGGTGGCTGATAGAGGAGAAGGAGAAGGCGTATAGGGAAGGAGAAGCGAAAGGCGAAGCAAGAGGAGAGGCAAGAGGAGAAGCGAGAGGCGAGGTGAAAGGTGGGCTGCGAAAAGTAGTTGACCAATGTTGCCGCAAGCTTGCAAAAGGCAAGACGGTCGAAGAGATTGCAGATGCCCTGGAATGCGATCTCTCCCAGATCAGCGCCATTGTGGAAGCGGCGCAGAAATACGCGCCGGACTATGATGTTGACAAAATTTTGGAGGAGTTGTGCAAAGAGCCTCTTCCGTAATGTTTTCATGAAAATTTTCTTTGCAGACATAAATCGTGAGACGACTCGAGTATAAATGCTGATGACAAAAGCGGAGCCGTTGCGGATGGAAAGAACCATCATTGAAACAGCGGTTCCGCATTAAGTCTATGACATATTTTTGTTTATTTAAATCCAGCCATTTGTATATATTTTTGCCGCCTTTTGTGGTACAATAGCTGTCTGAGCAGAAGCGGAAACAAAGGAAGGAGTCAAAATGCAGTTTAAGGGAATCACGAAAAAAGAAGAGGGAAAATTCATCACGCGATACGATGTGGCTTACGAGACGGCGGATCATCAGATAAAAAATTATGAGATGATCAGCCGGAATCCGGAAATTCATTCCTTTGAGGAGCTGCACGGCAAAAAGGCGGACGCGGTGGTGATTATCGCCACCGATGAGAGCGGCGAGCGGATTTTAGTGGACCGGGAGTTTCGCCTGGCGCCCGGCTGCTGGGTCTATAATTTCCCGGCGGGGCTCATCGATCCGGGGGAGACGCCCCAGGAGAGCGCGGTCCGGGAGCTCTGGGAGGAGACAGGGCTGGAGCTCTATGAAATCAATGATTTTCTGGGTGTGTCCTACAGCGCGGTGGGCTTCAGCAATGAGACCAATGTGTGCGTGGTAGGCAAGGCCAGAGGGGAGTTTCATGAAAGCACCTCCACGGTGGAGGAGATTGAGGCAGGCTGGTATACAAAGGCACAGATCAGGGAGCTTTTGAAAAACGGAGATCCCTTCGCTGCCAGGACCCAGGCGTTCTGCTATGTGTGGAGCCGGGAGTGAAATCCTGAAATACATTTTGAAATGTGAGGCGGGCAAGCTGAGTTTTACAGTGATTAAGCGCAAAAGGATCGGGGAACCGGTCCTTTTCTTTATTATAAAAGCGATTGCGAGGCAGCTGACTTTTATGCATAGTGATGTCCGCGCCAGCGGACATATCCGTTTTTGCAGGAATTCCGAATATTAAGAAAATCCTAAGAATCTGCGAGTTGACAGTCGATGGTTTTGAATGCTACCATGAAAAAGGAAACGGTAAGAATACGGCATAAAGGCTGATGAGAGGAGAGATAGATGAAAAGGAAACTTGCTTTATTTTTGGCGGTTACGCTGGTGATGGGGAGCCTCAGCGGCTGTTCCTGGTGGTCGTCCGCGGAGGAAGAGGACAGCATTCCTGCTGTGGAGGAAAATACCATTTCATCCGGCGGCAGAACGAACAGTGATGAGGAAGCTTCCGGGGGAGCGGCTGAGTCTTCGGAGGCGGAAGAGACAGAGGATGAGGAGCTCCCCGAGGAGGAGATTCCGCTGGATACCTGGGAGGCGCTGACGCTGATTGAGGAAAATGAGATGGTGTATGTGGAGGCGGGTGAGGATGGAAGAGAGCAGTACATTTTCACCTCCGAGGAGGACGGCATTGAGCTTGCACTTTCTTCCGGCGCCACAGGCTCCGGCGCTTATCTGACCATCAATGAGGAGGAGTATTTATTCGCGGGAAACGATTCCGCCTATTATGTCAGCGCCCTGTCGGTGCCGAGGGTCGTGCTGTATGATCTGAACGGGGATGAGGCGAAGGATATTATTATCTGGGCGCCGTATTCCATTGCGGTTGGCACGGCTGTGGAGCAGAATATTTATCTTTCCGGGACGAAGGACTATACGGCGCTGGGAAGCATGGCCTGGAATATGGATGAGGAAAGCCATGCCTTTGATTATTCGATCGAGCTGTGTGATGAGTATCTGGTCCATCTTTCCATTCCGGATTACAAAATCGATTCCTGGGTGGAGCTGGATGAGACCTTTATAGAGCGGGCGATTGCTCTGGGGCTCTATGACAGTGAGGGAGCAGTGACAGGGTATGGGCTGGAATGGCAGGAAACGGTTTCTGAAGAATCTCCTGTGTATCAGGCGCCCTTTGAGGAGAGCATCGAGTGTGGTATCAATGCGGACGGGGAGTTCGTGCTGCGTGCCTTCGCTCCTGTTGCGTCGGGATATTCTGGCTATCCGCTGGGGGTAACGCTGGTGGAGGATTACAAAATTGCGGATGGTGCCTATGAGCTGTCGGATGTGCAGGTCGCGGAAGATCAGATTTATGAAATGCTGACTGTGGACGGCTGTCTGTTCCGTCTTCAGGACAAGGTGCGGGGCAGGACTGTGCAGCTTGTGCAGGTGACGGAGGACGGAGAGGAGGAAATTGACGTTCAGAATGTTGACTATGCTTCTACCGGCACTCTGGACGCCAGGACTTATAAGCTGGTCGGCGTAGGCGAGCTGATGGGATATCCGGCGTTTTACGCGGATTACGGCACCTCGTACTGGCGTATGAATTATTATTATGGAGTGAAGGACGGGGAAGTGATTGAACTGGGCACCGGCTGGGGCGGCGATCCGGAGGAGGTCAACTTCCTGGTGGACGTGGATGAGGACGGAGAGAGGGAGCTGATCTGCAATGTGACCTACGGAGCGGATGGAGCCCAGTATGCATACATCTATTATCAGGAGGACGGCCTGATTTATCAGGGATGCTTTGATCTGCCGGAGGAGGTGGAGAATCTGATTTCCCGTTCGGTTACATCCCGATATCTGCCGGAGGAGAATATGATCGAGGTCACCTATCTGGTGGATGAGGATGGCCAGACAGTCCGGAAAACTGTCAGGTCGAGCCCACGCCGGACAATCTCAGGGCGGATCTGGTGAATGAGTACCCGGCAGGGAAATAACCTACGAGAAGTATGAGTTGAGTGCATAATTGAAAAGAAGAAGCGTAAATCGGCGTCTGAGAGGGCGCCGATTGCGATTCTAAAGAAAAACTTTCATTTGGGGCGATATATCGTCCGAGTCTTCATGGATTCCGTAGTAAAATGATTCGCAGTAAAATATCCGCTGAAATATCCGCATTAAAATGTGAATATAGCATTGACACACGTAAAAATACGTAATAAAATAAGAAAGGAGAGAAAATAATGCCAATGACTTCACGGGAAATGCTGAAGTTACTAAAAAAGAACGGCTTTCAGGAGATTGGACAGAATGGTTCACATGTAAAATGTAAAAATATCAGGACCGGAAGAACGGTGATTGTCCCAGTACATTCTCATGATCTGAAAAAAGGATTAGAACAGGCAATTTTAAAACAGGCGGGATTGAAGGAGGTCGAACAGGAAAAGGATGATTATGAATAAATTATTTTATCCGGCAGTTTTTCATAAAGCGGAGGAAGGCGGGTTCTGGGTAGAATTTCCGGATATTCCGGAATGCTTCACGCAGGGCGAGGATATGCAGAAGGCCTATGAGATGGCAGTGGAAGCGCTGGGGTTGTCTCTTTCCATAATGGAAGACGCAAAAGAGACTTTGCCAAAAGCCTCTGCCCCGGAGGAAATTGAGACGGGGGCCGGTTTTTTAGTGGTGATTGAATTTGACATGATGGAATACCGGAGAAAGCATTGTTCAAGGGCAGTGAAAAAGACTCTCAGCATCCCGGAGTGGCTGAACGAAGCGGCGGTCAGAGAAAATTTGAACTTTTCAAAGGTGCTCCAGGAAGCTTTGATGGTCAGGCTGGGAATATCCCGCTGAAGGACGGGAAAGAAGAAGAGGACAGTTTCGTGGCGAAACAAAAGGAAATCAAAACAAACGCTATGCGTGTGCTGGAAACGATGAAAATATGATAGAAATGTCAAAGAGCCTGTGTTATACTGGGCGAAATGGGAAAGTTGACACAATCACAGTAAAAGAGGATGAGATAAATGCTTTATATTTATTATGGGGAAAAAGAAGGTGTTATCAATCGGAGTGATGTGTATTTTAACAGTACGTATCAGGACGAGTGGCTGGAAGATGATTTGGTAAAAAGCATGATTAAAGATGTGGACAGGTCTGAGGTGATCGGCCCTCATCTGATTGAAAGCCCTGTGCTTGGACCGATTGGGCCGCGCAATTTGTCAGGCGGGACGAAGACTCTGATTTTGATGTATAAAGACAGAGAGCATATATTTAACGCGACGAACTGCGGGGACAACTGCGCAAAATGGCTTCTGGAAATTGCCAGGAGACAGGATCTGACGATATGCCTGCAGCACAATATGAATTTTGGAACGGGTGAATTTGAGGCTGAGTTTTTAAACAATCATCGAAAGGTTCATAACATGGCGGAATTGTTGGATGCGGTTTTTGATCTGGAGGGAATTCCGGGATGAAGGGGAAGCATCTGCTGAAGGTCAGCGATAACAGAATTGTTTATGAGATGACCATCAGGCGTAATATTACAATTATCCGTGGCGACAGCGCAACGGGAAAGACAACTCTTCTGGAAATGATGGATGCCTGTCTGAGATACGGGGATGAATCCGGCATCAGAATGGAATGTGATGTGCCGGTTGCGGTTTATCTGACAGATAACAGAAAAGAAGATTGGAAGAGCCAGCTGCAGGAATATGAAGGCAGTATCGTTTTCATAGAGGAGTTAAATTCTTTTGTGAAAACGAAAGAGTTTGCGAAATATGTCTCAGGTTCGCGGAGCTATTATGTCCTGATCACCAGGTGGAGCCTGAAGAATCTGCCTTATTCGGTAGATGAGATATATAAGTTGACGGAAAAGGGCAAATATCCGGGTACCCGGAAAATTTATAACAGTGCGGAGCATTATTATTCCTCGCACCGTATGACGCCGAAATCGCAGACAGATAAGGTGGTTACTGAAGACGCAGACGCAGGATATGAATTTTATACTGCGCTGAGTAAGGATAAGGGCCTGGTTTGTGAAACTGCTGCAGGAAATTCCAATGTGATTGCCTGCATGAGAAATAATGCCGATCAAAATGTTCTGTATATCGCGGACGGTGCGGCTTTTGGCACGTTTATGGACGACTGTATGCTTTACATGGATTTCTACACGAAAGGTAAATGCATTTTATGGCTGCCGGAGTCTTTTGAATATATGATATTGAAATCCGGAATTCTGGAGATGCCGGACATTTCTGGAATGCTGGAAAAAACATATGATTATGCGGACAGTGAGAAATTTGTAACCTGGGAAAAATTTTATACGGATTTGCTGATACAGAGGACGAGAAATACAGTGAAAGAATACAGTAAAAGGAAGCTGTCGGATTATTATAAGGGACATCATACTGTGCAACTGATTATGCAGATGATGCCGTCTGAAGTTCAGAATATTTTCAGATAAAGGAGAAGAATGCCCATGCTCTTTGACTTTATCCCTGACAATTTTTTTACAGAGATTAGTTCCCCGGAAACTCTTGACAGAAAAAGAAGTTGTGTATACAATGATACAAGCGAATGGCCGCAGATTGCAGCCATTCGCTTCGTATATAGCAGCCGCTTCGGGGCGCAGGTTTCCTATGGGAAAACGGATAGCTGTCAATGCGGCAGAATTGCATTGAAAAAGGAGAATGATAATGGCTAAAATTAAGATGACGACGCCGTTGGTGGAGATGGACGGGGATGAGATGACCCGAATCCTCTGGCAGATGATCAAGGAGGAGCTGATTCTTCCCTATATTGATTTGAAGACGGAATATTACGACCTGGGCCTGGAGCACAGGAACGCGACCAATGACCAGGTGACGGTGGACAGCGCCAATGCCACCCTAAAGTACGGCGTGGCCGTCAAATGCGCCACCATCACCCCCAACGCCGCCAGAATGACGGAATATAATCTGAAGGAAATGTGGAAGAGTCCCAACGGCACCATCCGGGCCATTCTGGACGGCACGGTGTTCAGAGCCCCCATTCTGGTGAAGGGCATCGTTCCCTATGTTTCCAACTGGAAAAGGCCCATCACCATCGCCCGTCATGCCTACGGGGATGTATATAAAAACACGGAGATCAAAGTCCCCGGGCCCGGAAAGGCGGAGTTAGTCTTTACCGGCGAGGACGGAACCCAGATCCGGGAGACCATCCATGAGTTTACCGGCGAGGGCATCCTTCAGGGAATTCATAATACAAAGGAATCCATTACCAGCTTCGCGCGGGCCTGCTTTAATTATGCCGTGGATACAAAGCAGGATCTGTGGTTTTCCACCAAGGATACGATTTCCAAGAAGTATGACCATACCTTCAAGGATATTTTTCAGGAGATTTATGATGCGGAATATAAGGAAAAGTTCGGGGAGCTTGGCATCGAGTATTTCTATACGCTGATCGACGACGCGGTGGCCAGGGTGATTCGCTCCGAGGGCGGTTTCATCTGGGCATGTAAGAATTATGACGGCGACGTCATGTCTGACATGGTAGCTACAGCCTACGGCGACTTGTCCATGATGAGCTCCGTGCTGGTGTCCCCCAGCGGCGTCTATGAGTATGAGGCGGCCCACGGCACGGTGCAGCGCCATTATTACAAGCATTTGAAGGGGGAGGAGACCTCCACCAATTCCATCGCCACCATCTATGCCTGGACCGGGGCACTGAGAAAGCGCGGCGAGCTGGACGGCATTCCGGAGCTTGTGGAATACGCGGACAGGATGGAGAAGGCCTGCGTGAAAACCATCGAGGACGGCAAGATGACGAGGAGCCTGTCGCTGATTTCCACCTGCGAGAATCCGGTGATTCTGAACAGCCTGGATTTCATTAAGGCGATCAGAGCCACATTTGAGGAGCTGTAGTAAAAAAGGAGAGTACCTCTTATCACCGGAGGTACTCTCTTGTTTTTCTCTTTTTACAGACTGCCGATAAACCGCAGAAACGCCGCTCTTCCCTCAGGGGTGCACTTGTACACACCGGCGTCCTCCAGCACCTGGACGAAGACTTTGCCGATTTCTTCCTGCAAAACAGCGTCCAGATTGTCAGCGTTCACATCATCATATTTTGGCAGAAATTCCGCCACCCAGTCGGCGTGCTTTTTCAGCGTCTCATCCGCCGCGATATCCCTTCCGACCAGAATGGCTTCCTTTAATAAATCCATTTCCTGATTCAGCCGGGCCGGCAGAACAGCCAGTCCCATGACTTCAATCAGGCCGATATTTTCCTTTTTGATATGGTGCAGATTGGCGTGGGGATGGTAGACGCCCAGGGGGTGCTCCCTGGTTGTGATGTTATTGCGCAGCACCAGATCCAGCTCATAGGTGTCACCTGTTTTGCGGGCGATAGGGGTGATGGTATTGTGGGGCTCTCCGTCGGTGAAAGCGTAGATGAAGGCCGCTTCATCGGTATAACCTCTCCACACCTTCAGTACATGCTCCGCGGCGTCGATGAGGCGCTCACTGTCCTGGTGGCGGATGCGGATGACGGACAGGGGCCATTTCAGAATCCCGCTCTCCACATCCTCAAAGCCGGGCAGGGTTACCGGAATCTCAATGGGCGCCCGCGCCATGGCGAAGGTATAGTGGCCGCCCTGGAAGTGGTCGTGGCTTAAGATGGAACCGCCCACGATGGGCAGGTCGGCGTTGGAGCCCAGCGTATAGTGCGGAAACTGCTTCACGAAGTCGAAGAGCTTGATAAAGGCGGCCCGGTCGATCTTCATGGGCGTGTGCTCCCGGTTGAACACGATGCAGTGCTCATTGTAATAAACATAGGGGGAATACTGGAAACACCAGTCGCTGTTGTTGATGGTCAGCGGAATGATGCGGTGATTCTCCCTGGCGGGGTGGTCCACTCTGCCCGCGTAGCCCTCATTCTCCACACAGAGCTGGCATTTGGGATAGGCGGTGTTTTTCGCGGTTTTGGCCGCGGCGATGGCAAGAGGATCCTTTTCAGGCTTGGACAGATTGATGGTGATGTCGATCTGGCCATAGGGGCTGTCCACCTTCCATTTCCGATCCTTACAAACCCGGCCCCGGCGGATATAGTTGGTGTCCTGGCTGAACTGGTAGAACCAGTCGGTGGCTGTCTCAGGAGACTGGGCATATTTTTCAAAAAAGGTTTTCTGCACTTCAGCGGGCTTGGGCAGCAGACAGTTCATCAGCTTTGTGTCGAACAGGTCCCTGTAGGTGATGCTGTCGGGGATCAGATTGCGGGAAACGGCTTCCCGCAATAAACCCTCCAGAATTTCCTCCAGACTCATTTCCGGAATCTCATCCGGTTCCTCGAAGCTGTCCTCATGCATAACGTCCAACAGCAGATTAATAGTATAGATTCTTTCGCATGAGGGTGTAAGTCCTTTGCTGATACCATAGTCAGCAAGGGCGGCGATATAAGTAGAAAGCATAGTTAAATTCTCCTTTGATTCAATGAATGTGTCTGATGACACAGACATCACTAAATACCGGCTCCGGAAACTGCTTATTTTTAAAAAATAAAATGATACCAGGTTTGGGAATGGAACGGCTCCCCCGCCTTCAATATGGGCTTTTCAAACTCCGGATTGTCAATATTGACCGCGTTGACATAATATTGGCTTTCAAAGCAGATGGCGTTTGCCATGCTGCCCTTCCAGGCCCCGGGCGCGTCCGGCGAGGTGTAAAGCTGGAACCCGGGCAGGTCAGTATGTACCTCCAGAACGATGCCTGTCTGATCGCCCGTGCAGCGGATGCGGGGCTTCTCCAGACAATGGTGGGGCTCCTGGCACCAGTTGTCGTCCAGAAAATGCTCCACAGGGCGTTCAGCAGTGTAGTCAAATCCGGTGCCGGCCACTGGAAGAATTCGGCCCGTGGGAACGCAGTCCACGGATTCGGTATAGCGGGTGGAATCGATCCATAATCTGTGCTGCCAGATGGTTCCCTGCCCGTTTAAATTGAAATACGCGTGGTTGGTCATGTTAAACAGCGTATCCTCATCGCAGACCGCGTCATAGCTGATTTTGACCATGTTGTCATCGGTGAGCCGATAGGTGACGGCAAGCTTCAGATTTCCCGGATAGCCCTGGTCCATGTGTGGACTGAAAAGAGAAAAGCGAATGTTGTTGTCCTGTTCATCCGTTTCGGCCTGATACAGGCGCTTGTCATAATAGTCCGGGCCGCTGTGGAGATTGATATCCTGTCCATAGCCCTGGTTGGTGGCGGGCAGGGGATAGGTCCGGCCGTTTAAAATAAAGGCGGGACCCGCGCCCGCGATGCGGTTGGCCACACGGCCGATGGGGGAGCCGTGGTGGTCCATGTCAGTTTCATAACCGGCGGCGCTGTCGAAGTGCTGCAGTATGTCCAGGGGGCCGTCCGCCGCGGGAACCCTGACGTTGACCCAGATGGCGCCGTAATCGGTGAACTGAGCCTGGCAGCCGTTCCGGTTGGTGATGGTATATAATTTTGCGGCCTGCCCTTTGGAGGTGAGGCCGAAATCGGTAACTGTGATGCTCATAAGCGTACTCCTTTTTTCAAATTGGCAGTGAAAGAAATGAGGCGGGATTACGCGGGAAAACGCCGGTACAAAACCCGCCTCGTTTTGCTGTGAAAAGGTGCCTGTCGCTTTATGGCTCAGAGCGCGTGAGCCCCCTGGCCGATATCCACTACATAAAAGTCCGCCTTTAATCCGGTGCGCTCTGTGTAGGCTGCGCCCACCTGAGAAATAAAAGTGTCGATGGCGTCCTCCTTTACCAGACTGACCGTGCAGCCGCCGAAGCCGCCGCCGGTGATGCGGCTGCCAAGGCAGCCCTCGATTTTCCAGGCTTCCTCAGCCAGAATATCCATCTCCTTGCAGGAAACCTCGAAATCATCCCGAAGGGAAATATGGGAGGCGTTCATCAATCTGCCGAAAAGCGCAATGTCTCCTGCCTTCAGCGCTTCCACGGCGTCGATGGTGCGGCGGTTCTCGTAGACCGCGTGCTTTGCGCGCCTGCGGATGACAGGGTCGGAAATGGAGGGCGCCAGAAAGTCAAACATCTCTGTTGTCAGAGCGCCCAGAGACGGGATATTAACCACCTCCTGAAGCTCCTTTAAAGCCTGCTCGCACTGGCTGCGGCGGGTGTTGTACTCGCTGGTCACCAGACTGTGCTTGACATTGCTGTTGGTCACGACCACCCGGATGCCGTCAAGCTTCATGGGAGCGTATTCGTATACCAGAGTGTTGGTGTCCAGGAAGATGGCGCAGTCCTTCTGCCCCATGGCGGAGGCAAACTGGTCCATGATGCCGCAGTTCATGCCGTTGAAATTATTTTCGGAAAACTGACCGATCAGTGCAAGCTCCTCCAGAGGGATGTTCATGCCAAAGGAATCGCTGAGCATCAGGCCGGTCAGCACCTCCAGGGAGGCGGAGGAAGACAGGCCGCTGCCCGCGGGAATATTGCCGTAAATGAGAATGTCGGCGCCGCTGGGGACGGGATGCCCCTTCTGCTCAAATGCCCAGACCACTCCCTTCGGATAATTGGCCCAGCCGGTGTCCTTTCCGGGAGCCAGGGAGTGGATCGGGGAAGTCACCACGCCGCTATTGGGGACATTGACGGAAAAGAAGCGCAGCACATCATCCTCTCTGATCCGGATGGCGCCGTAGGTGCCGATGGTCAGAGCGCAGGGGAAGACATGCCCGCCGTTGTAGTCGGTGTGCTCCCCGATCAGATTGACCCGCCCGGGGGCAAAGTAGGTGCCGATTTCGCCGCCCTCGCCGTAGGTCTTTACAAACAGTTCTTTCAGTTCCTTGCTTGTCATGAAATACCTCCGTGAAAGAAAATATGTTTTCAGCTTTTGACCGGTACAGTGCTTTATGAAAAAGAACATGATAAAAATGATCCTGTGGTGAAAGCAGTGTGCCGGGCTGGCCGGATTTAATCAAAGACAGTATAGCAGAATTTGATTTTAAGGTAAAGAAATATATTGGCGGGTTTGCAGGATTTGACAGAAAGCCGTTACTCGCTCCCGCCCTGTGAAAAGCCGCTGTTTTTCACAAAAAGCTGTCTTGCCAATGGCGGTACTTTGTAGTAAGCTGTAAAAGCGCAGATTCCTAATTTCCTGAATGCTTTAAGGAAAAGGGAGCGGGCGGATACAGCGTTTATATATAGTGATGCACGTGTCAGCGGATATGTCCGCTTTGCGATGATTTATTTCAAGGAGGAGACAAGATTATGTACATCGTATGCCTGGATATGGAGGGAGTGCTGGTACCGGAAATCTGGATTGCTTTTGCCAATGCCGCCGGAATTCCGGAGCTGAAAAGGACCACTCGGGATGAGCCGGATTATGATAAACTGATGAAATTCAGGCTGAAGATTTTAAAGGAGCACGGCCTGGGATTAAAGGAAGTGCAGGACGTGATCGCCACGATTGATCCGCTGCCGGGGGCGAAGGAATTTCTGGACGAGCTCAGAAGCCTGACCCAGGTGGTGATTTTGAGCGATACCTTTGAGCAGTTCGCGGCGCCGCTGATGAAAAAGCTGGGCTATCCCACGCTGTTCTGCAACACGCTGGAGGTGGCGGAAAACGGCGAGATCACGGATTTCCATATGCGGGTGGCGAAGTCCAAGCTGGCCACGGTGAAGGCGCTGCAGTCCATTGGCTTTGAGACCATTGCCAGCGGAGACAGCTACAATGATCTGGATATGATTTACGCCAGCAAGGCGGGTTTCCTGTTTAAGAGCACGGAGAAAATCAAGGCGGACAATCCCGGACTGCAGACGTTTGAGGAGTTTGATGAGCTGTTAGCCGCGATCAAGGCGGAATTGAAGAGATAAAATGATAAATCATCAGAAAACGGATTGCATCCGGGAAAATGTGGATTTGAGAAAAACTGACAGCTTCTGGGAGAAACGGGCAGATTAGAAAAAACACCGAAGTGATGAAGTGAGATTCTTCGGGGCATACTGAGAACAGGACTTTCCTCTTTCAGGTGAATTGATACGGTACCGGAAGGAAATGAAAAGAAGGTCCGGCAGACTGTATGATATCCCTTCGGGCAACGCTCTGAAAAATACCGATGCAGGCTGCCCTGTGCGGGGATTTCTTTGAAGCTCATCAGCAAAGACAGAGAATTTTATAAAGCTGTGGCCCACCTGGCTCTTCCTATTGACTTACAGTCGCTGATTACCCTGAGTGTCAATCTGGTGGACACCGTCATGGTGGGCCAGCTGGGCGAGACTTCGCTGTCAGCGGTCTCCCTGGCCAATCAGTTCATCGGCACTTATCAGGCCTCCTGCCTTGGCATAGGCATGGGCGCCAGTGTGCTGATATCCCGCTTTTACGGCGGGAAGGATATGGAGTCGGTGAAGAGAACGGTGACGGTCACGCTGCGTTTTACCGTTTTCTTTGGGCTGATTTTCACTCTGGCGGCAGCGGCTGTGCCCGGTTTTCTGATGCGGATTTACACAGGGGAGGAGGAGATTGTCAGTAAGGGCGTCTCCTATCTCAGATTGTCCGCTTTCTGCTATGTGATTCACGGACTGACGCTGACCGCCACCCTGCTTTTGCGCAGCGTTGGGAAGTCCGGAATTCCCATGATCTCCTCCGCCGTGGCTTTCTTCATTAATCTGGCCGGAAATTACGTTTTTATTTTCGGGAAGCTTGGTTTGCCGTCTTTGGGAGTTTGGGGCGCGGCGCTTTCTACCTTGCTAGCCCGGATTTTTGAGTTTGCCTTTGTGGCAGGCTATCTTTTTTTCTTTGACAAAACAGTGGGATACCGTATCCGGGATATTTTCGGGAGATGCTCGTCTGTGGCGGGAGAGTATTTCCGGATTGGACTGCCGGTCTTTGCCAGTGAAGCGATGCTGGCGGTGGGGAATAATGTGCTGGCCATGATTATGGGGCGTATCGGCGCTTCCTTTGTGGCGGCAAACGCCATGACCACAGTGACACAGCAGCTTTCCACAGTGCTGCTTCAGGGACTTTCCCAGTCGGGATGCATTCTGGTGGGGCAGACCCTTGGAAGAGAAGAGAGGGGAAAGCTTCCGAAGGCTTCCGGAGATGAAACTGAGAATAGTTTGAAAAATGATGAACGAGGTCAGGCAGTGGAGCAGGCCTGGGCCATGCTGGGGCTGGGGCTTCTCACCGGTATTGTGGGTGGCGCTCTGATTTTATTTTCCTCAGATTTTGTGATATCGGTTTATCGGGTGACGGAGGAGACTGCCGCCATCACGAAGCAGCTGATGCGGGCCATGGGGATCATCGTCGTTTTCCAGAGCGCGGACAGCGTGCTGACAAAGGGCGTGCTGCGGGGAGGCGGGGATACGCGCTTTCTACTGGTGGCGGATGTGCTTTTTGTATGGATTGCCAGTGTGCCGCTGGGATTTTTGGCGGGACTGGTCTGGAAGCTGCCCGCTTTCTGGGTTTATTTCCTGCTGAAAACAGACCGGATCATCAGCTGCGGCTGGTGCCTGTGGAGACTGAGGAGCGGGAAGTGGATCAGGGAGATCGGAGCGGAGAAGAACAGGTAAGAAAAGGTAAGAACAGGTAAGGACAGGTAAGAGGCAAGCCTTCTTGTAAAGAAAGATGGCAAAAGATTTGAGGGCAGTACAATTGCAGATTCAAAACGAGCAAAGGAAGGGACAATGATTCAGGATATCTTGCCGCATAAATTTCATAATGAGTTTCACTTAAAAAAGCCGGGAGCGCAGGACATTCTGTTGGTTTTCAATGATAAAAAGGAAGTGCTGGTCCGAAAATCCGATGAGGAGATCATTGGCTTTCCGCGCTGTGGGGAGTTCATGAGCTTTATGACAGGGGAAAGCGCTTCGTTCAAAGATGCGGATATGGAGCGTTCCTGGGAGGTTCCGGAAGCAACGGCGAAAGCGGGGATTGCGGATGCGCAGTGTATGGAGTACGCGTTTTCCTTGGATGAGACTGACTATTACCTGCTGCTTGATTTTTCAGGTTCTGTTATGATTCCCGGCTGTGAATATCTGTCCTTGGCACATGTTCGGGCGGGTACAAGGGATACCAACAGACCGGCCAGTCTGCTGATCATGACCGGCTGGCATCTGTACGTCTGGTACCGCTCCAACCAGTTCTGCGGCCGCTGTGGTCAGAGAACTGTCCGGGACACAAAGGAGAGGATGCTGCGCTGCCCGCATTGCGGCAACATGATTTATCCCCGCATCAATCCGGCGGTGATTGTGGCGGTGACGGACGGCGACCGGATTTTGTTGTCACGGTACGCGGGCAGGGTACATACCGGATACGCGCTGATCGCGGGCTTTGTGGAGATCGGTGAGACCCTGGAGGAGACGGTGGCCAGGGAGGTCATGGAGGAGGTGGGCCTGAAGGTCAGAAATATCCGTTATTACAAAAGCCAGCCCTGGGGCGTGGACAGCAATGTGCTGCAGGGCTTTTTCTGCGAGCTGGACGGGGAGGACCACATCCGGCTGGACAGGCGGGAGCTTTCCATGGCGCAGTGGTATCACCGGGACGAGATCCCGGTGGAGGACGACGGCTACAGCCTGACGAGGGAGATGATCGGGGTGTTTAAACATGGAAGATTTTGAATAACAGGGGTGATATTTTCATATAATAAAAGTGTGCAAAGTGTACGTTTTGCACACTTTTTTCTTGACTAGAACAGCGGCAGAGATTATGATGGAGGTATCAAAGGAGATGATTGATATGATTATGGAACAGTCCACGGAGGTCAGGAAGCAGTGGAGCGCCGTCTGTGACAGTGTGATCCATGATAAGCCCTGCTTTATTAAACGTACAAGAGATAAAATGTGGTTTTCCAATCTGGAGACCATGGAGGAGATTCTGTCGGCATATTGCTTTACGGCTCAGAGGTTTGTGGAGGAGGATGGTTCCGTCACGCTGTCTCTCAACGAAATCGATCTTATGGAAAACGGATCGGATGAGCGCGAGGCAAGACAAAAGCTTGGGGCATCCATTCTGGAGTACTCTGCGGAATATTATAACGAGTATGAGCTGTACAGTCATGCTCCCAATCGCAGGAGACATATTCCGTATATATTTAAAGCCCTGATTATGGACGATCCTGAGCAGATAGGAGACAGTATCCAATGCCAAAGTGGAAAGAGCTGAAACGCTTTTGCGACAGAGACGGATGGGAGCTGTATAAGGATATTGACCATTATTTTTATCGGAAAATGGACGATGATGGAACGCTGCGAAGGACAAAGGTATCCAAAGGAACCGGAGATATTCATCCTCATCTGTGGAAGGAAATTCTGAACAGGCAGCTTCAGGTGTCACAGGAGTATTTTAACAGCAAAATTGAAAGGGAATGTTAAAAACGATTTGACGCTCACTATAAAGAATTTATGGTGAAAATACATAAATTTGTTGCCATATTAAGTATATAAATGTATATTATGTGCAAAGGTCAGAGGAAAAAGGACGGTGCTGCAATCGATGTACCTGTATAATTGATTGCGGGG
>JAJQBK010000025.1 GCA_021203305.1 Lachnospiraceae bacterium | reverse complement strand
ATGAAGACGCCATATAATCCACCTCCATCTCCGCTATTGTCTTCAGTCTCTTTATTTTATCATACATCATCCGTACCCGGTTGTCACGATATTCATTTGTTTCTTTTCCGGTGTTATCCTTCACAAGTCTCAGGAATTCGACAAGCTCCGGCTCCACTTCCTCCGGATTGTTCCCCTGCGTATTCAGGAAAACCGTAGTTACCTCATCCTTCAGCAGCAGCCCCTCCACTTCCCGGCAGCGGTTCTGAAAGGTGTAGCGGTACTTGCCATAGCCAAACAGGTCAAAATCGCAGATAAAAATGATGTACATCGGCGGCAGCTTATCAAAGCCCTTCTCCCCCTGGTTTAACAGCGGTGAGTCCTGTCTGGCCCGGTAAAAACGGGTCCGTTTGGGGAGGTTTCCCACATCCCTGGCCTGCATCTCCACATCATACCAGTTTCCCTCCTCATCCACCACGATAAAATCCAGCCTGACTCCCCGCTTGCCGGGCGGCCCGGGCAGCGGC
The DNA here is from genome assembly GCA_021203305.1 of Lachnospiraceae bacterium. Classification (GTDB taxonomy): domain Bacteria; phylum Bacillota; class Clostridia; order Lachnospirales; family Lachnospiraceae; genus RGIG6307. The sequence continues at coordinate 2,070 of JAJQBK010000025.1, read as the reverse complement.
TTCTGGTTTTCCTTCCAGCGGATCTCTTTGATGCGGATATGCAGCGCAATCTCAATAATCGACTTGCATGTCTCAATATCCAGCGTGGCGACGTCAAACATATAATTGTCCATCAGGCATAGCTCGGAGAACGGCTTGATCTCAAGCGTCCCTTTCTCTTTGGAATGTGTCTGAATGTCTGTTTCAGATATCATCAATCCACCTCCAGTTCCGGCAGATTCATTTATGACGCTTGCGAAACGGATCGTAAGATGTCATCTGCTGTCGGTAATGGGAGTATAGCACATTTCATTTCCCGGCATGGTCGACGGGTCGTCTTTTCTATAAATTTTTTTTAAAATATTGAGTATTTTTGCAAATGCCGGTTAAAAGTAAGTACAAAGCCGCTGCACAAAGACGGCTTCTGGTCCTTCCGCAGCGGCTTCACTTTTATAATCAACATTTGTACATGATGTCATTAATTTCATGAGCTGTCACAGATTTGCTCTCACTCGCTGTCACAATCTCGCTCATTTTCCTGTCACAAAATTTTCTGTGTTTTGACCCGGTAGCATAGCCAAAACCGCTTGTCAAGGCACCACTTCGTTTGGCGGAGCCAGCCTTGACAAGCGGTTCCGGCTATGCTTATGGGTAGTCAAGGGCTTGAAAGCCCTGATATACCCTCGGGTCAACTTCTATCATTATTAGTATCACCCTGTTATCAGTCATAGACAAGCAACATCTCATGATCCGCAACGAACCTCACCATGTGCTCATCTATCAGGCGTTTCTGCTGCTGGTAAGCATACATCAGGCTGTTTTCACATACTCGGTTGATCATCCGGGGGATGCCGGCGGATATCTTATAGATCTCATCATCAGCCCCACTTGTGAAAAGCTCCCGGCCGTTACAGCCTGCGTAAGCAAGGTGTGCCGCGATGTATTTCGATGTCTCCGCGCGGTCGAGCTTTTCCAGCACGATGTTCATGTCTATCCTCTGCCGGATTGCCGCATATTTCTGCAGCCGCAGCTTCTGTTCCCACAGCTCCGGCTGGCCTACCAGCACAAGGCTCATTGGACTCTCTGAGTCAAACTGGCTGTTCAGCAGGAACCGGAATTCCTCAAGTGTCTCCTTGTCCAGCAGGTGTGCCTCATCCAGGACGCAGATCACTTTTTTCTTCTGTTCTGTCCGGATGTCTTCGATTTCCTTCTGCAGCTTCCGCTTGGAATCGCCCCGGTAAAAGTGTGATTCCAGCCCCATCTGGTCCAGTAATCCTGCATACAACCATCTCGGCGTCAGCTTGGAATCTGAAATGTAGAGCACCATGTATTTATCCTTTGGCAGGTCATGCTTCAGCAGGCGGATCAGGGTTGATTTTCCACAGCCCGGCTCTGCCGTCACCACGGCGAACTTCCTCTTGTCTGCCACATACATCAGACGCCCTACTGCATCATTGATCCGCGACGAACGGTACAGCCTGTCCGCCGGAATATCCCTTGTGAACGGCGTGTTCTCCATTTCAAAGAAGGCTTCATACATCGCTTTCACCTTCTTCCCCGGATTTCAACTCGGCATATGACGCGAAATTCAGTGCGTTTGCCCGGATCTTATGCTCTTTATTGTAGTTCTGTTCCAGGGCGTCCAGGAGTCTTGACGTCTTTGGCGCCTCCCCGGTCATGGCCGCCGGTACCACCGGTTTCTTTGACGCAAACGATGTGATCGCAACCTTGTGTGCCATGATCGGTTCCATGTCCCGGTATGTCACCCGGACCACGTCCGTATCCATCGGGTCGTATGCAATCTCGACTTCCGCGTTCGCGAGTGCCGTGCTTGCCTCATAGGTACTGTTTCCGAACGAAAAGCACCCGGCGTTGTCCAGCTTCCTCGTCTCCCGGTGGAGGAAAGCCTCGCTCACTGTCGACGTATCCAGAAATACGAGCTGCCTTGTGTCACGCATCCATTCCTGTTCCGGCGTGATGCCGCTTCCCGGCACATCCGCCCCGTTCGACCTGTAGTATTCCGCAATCCCCTCATGCGTAAGCGCTTAATAAAGTAACGTATCGCAAAACTCTTGCTTGCAATCCCCACAG
>JAJQBK010000013.1 GCA_021203305.1 Lachnospiraceae bacterium | reverse complement strand
CCTTTTCATTCAGATAGGCATTGGCGGTATCAATTAAACGATAGCCGTCTTTCAGAGCCGAGAGGACCGAAGCTTCCGCATCGTCCGGTTCCAGAAGAAAAGTTCCAATACCAGCCATCGGCATTTTTACGCCGTTATTCAAAGTTGCATATTCCATTGCGAGTTCCTCCATTTCTTTTGATGCTCTTATTATGGCCTGTTTTTTCATAAATAAGAAGTTCCCTTTGGTTTTTCAGTTATAAGTCAAAGGTAAACACTGCGTTAATTATTGTCTGTCCGCCCCGTCAATGCAAGATATTCCTCATCAGAAATGCTGTAAATTTCTTCATGATTGTTCCTTCTTAGAAGCATTCCTGGAAAATCTCCAGAATTTCTTCATGGGTCATTTTCTTGTAAGCACCGGATACGCAGTTGCATGAATCAGCGATTGCTTTCAAATCTGTCTGCTCATCCACGCCAAGCTCCCGCAGCGTGGTCGGCAGGCCAATCTCCCGGATGAAATCTGCAAGCGCTTCAATACCTGCAAGAGCAAGTTCCTCATCCGTTCTTTCTTCCGGCGAAATACCCCAGACTTCTTCGGCAAAGCGGTCAAATTTCTCCAAACCGCTCTGATAAATATGGCGGTAGTAGACCGGATGCAGCACCGCAAGTCCCGCACCATGGTTGCAGTTCGTATAAGCGCCAAGCTGATGCTCCATCTGATGGCACTCAAAATCCGTGACCTTGCCGATTTTCAGGATGCCGTTTTCCGCCATGGAAGATGCCCAGGCAAGGTCGCTGCGCGCCTCCATGTTCTGAGCGTCTTTCAAAAGAACCCGGATATTTCGGATGATCAGGCGCATAATAGCTTCATTGATCTCATCAGAGAGATTGCCGGAGCCTGGCTTTCCGAAATATGTTTCCATGCAGTGGCTCAGCGTATCAAACGCACCGGACAGCACCTGCTTCATCGGCAGGGACAGGGCATAGGACGGGTCGATCATCGCGACCTCGGACTGGGAGCCAATCATTCCGGCCTTGAGCTTCTTTTCCTCGTTGGTAATCACTGCGCCATTGTTCATCTCTGCTCCGGTGCCGGATGCCGTGACAATGGCAATCACGGAAATAAACTCGCTGGGGTACGTATGACAGTCAAATTCCATGCTCCAGAGATCCCGCTCTGTTTTGGCCTGTGCAGATATGATCTTACAGCAGTCAATGACAGAGCCGCCACCAACCGCCAGGATCAAGTCGATTTGATGCTCTCTGGCCAGTGCCGCGCCCTCCTGCACCTTTGCATAAGTGGGGTTTGACATGATACCGGAAAACTCCGTAACCGTTTTCCCCGCATCGGACAGATACCTCATCATTTCATCATAAACGCCGTTTTTCTTCACAGAACCACCGCCGTAAGCCAGCAGGACGTTGTTCCCGTAACCTTTCAGCAGGCTGACCAGATATTCCTTTGCGCAGCCCTTGCCGAAATAGACCCTGGTTTTGTTTTCATAGATAAAGTTGTTCATAATTGATTCCTCCGTTTCTGATAAGAGCATAACAAAAACGAGGCTTCTTAAGAAGTCTCGCTTTGTTCATCAGTATGTACCCAAAGGTTATAGCTCATCCCAGATCTGCCACAGCCTGCTTTGCGGCAGTCAGAAATCGTTCTACAGTCTTTGATGGGGCAGGGGCGTGCAGAATTCCATAAGGAATGTCATGTTCCCATTCCACAGGAATCATCTTGACCAGTGGATGTACATTTTCCCAACCCTTGATAGAGAGCAGTACATAGTTGCTGTTTTCGCATTGGTTAAAGGCATCCACACTGTAAAAATCAAAATCTATGATCTTAATCTGAGGGTGATTTTTCCAGATTTCATCCCTCAGCTGATCTACATATTGGCTCCATCCCCGATGCATCAGCATCAGATTTTCTCCATACAAATCCTCTATGCGCAGCTTGTCCTTTGCAGCGAGGGGATGGTGGATGGACACCGCACAGCAGAACGGCTCCCGAAATAGCTCTGTGCCAGCACATTCCCTCAGGTTCAGCATCGTGTCATCGAAAATACCCGCTACAACATCAATATTCTTTCCAAGATTGGCCAGAATCTCTTTGGCGTTTTCCGGTGTGTTTTCAAACGGAACCACCTGAAATTTGATGCCTGGGCAGCGCTTCTGAATTTCCGGCCAGAGCTGCATCAAAATATGTACCGGGGTTGTGGGGGAGGAGCCCAGCCGGATGACGTTCCCATCTTCCTGCATGGCATTCTTCGCACGGGTAACGGAATCCTTACAGTACTGGATAATATATTTGCTGTCCTGATATAAAGATTTTCCGGCTTTGGTCAGGACAAGTCCCCGGTGCGTCCGCTCAAAAAGCTTGACATCCAGTGAGCTTTCCAGAAGGTTAATCTGTTTGATAACTGCCGTCGGTGTAATATAAGATTCTTCAGCTGCTTTATTAAAGCTCCCGGCGTCCGCCACACGAATAAAAGTTTCAAGCTGTGGATTATACATCCATATCCTCCTCTTCAATTTTCTGATTCCTGTACGGTATCAGAGAATCCTTCAGCTGTCCGTAGCAATAGTTCTCCATTCTGCTGACTGGATCAAATTCTCTGTCCAAAAGGCTCCAGCAAAATACAATCCCATAATATTGAGCTGCAATGCATTCTGTGAGATTGTCTACAGGCGTTTCTTTCACAAGATCTCCTTGCCCGATTGCCTGTTCCAGAATTTCTTTTATAACACTTTCATCATAAAGCAGCTTGCTTTTCCCATCTTCATTTTTCGGCTCAACCACATTTTTGATCCATTGCTGAGAGATTTTCACGCTGCTTTCTACAATATACTTCATAGAATCGCGCAGGAAAGAAGCAAGCCGATCACATACGTCTCCCGGAACTTCCATCGACTTTTTCTGCATTTCCAGAAAATTAGACCTGGCGATCTCGCCTACAACATCTTCCTTTCGTTTGAAGTAGGTATAGAAACTTCCCTTCGCCACTCCGGCTTCTGCGGCAATCTCATCAATCGTCACATTTTCAAATCCTCTTTCCTTAATCAGCTTCTCTGCTGCCGTAATGATCTTTAACCTTGTCTGCATAGCTGCAATCTGTCGCTTGCCCATGATAAGGACCTCCTTACGGAAATATTATAATTAGTCGCTGACTTAAAGTCAATGACTTTTGATTAAAACTTTTAAACTATTAAAACCATTATCACTTAAGAGAGGAACTATTTTAAATTGACTTTCTCTCGCCTATTTTGTCTATCGAAGGCAATGATTTAAAGCGTGGGGCTTAAGAATAATACCCCGTTGAAAAAGATATAAGTAGTCAGTAGAATATTAGACAGAGTACGATTGATAATGTCCTTGTATATGGGCGGTACAATGACCTGGGGTTCCTTGTGGGAGACTAGAAAATTATAATTGATACACATAAGTCACAGATTTTAGGTTCCATTTAAAACCTGTGACTTTTATATTGTCAGGCATGATTTTTCATGATAATATAACTTCTCAAAAAACGTTGACAAATTGATATCAAAATGATATCATATAGAAGCATTCATAGTAATGAAAACGAAAATGGGAAGGAGATAATGAATCATGGAAGAAAAAGTATTGAACAATCGAAAAAACGGCATGGCCTGTCTGCTGCTGTTCATCGTCCTGTATGCGCTGGCGGTTGCTGCCGTGGTGTATGCGGGTATTTTACTGTCTGGGGAAATCTGGGGAGCTTTTGCGGTTGCCCTGATGGTGGTGGGGATTGTTTACCTGTGCCTGGGCTGGATTCCCTTCCTGGGCCTGAAGGTGTTAAAGCCCCAGGAGGCCATGGTGCTGACACTGTTCGGCAAATATGTGGGCACTATAAGAGAATCCGGCTTTTATTTTGTCAATCCTTTCTGTGTCAGTGTCAACCCGGCGGCCAAAACCCGTTTAAAGCAGAGCGGCGATGTGGATCATTCCGGTCCCATGTCCTTTATCACACAGGCGGAAAACGGCCTGCAGCTTACCATCGGAAATGAAGGCGGCGGCAAAAAGGTTTCTCTGAAAATCATGACTTTGAATAACAACCGTCAGAAGATCAACGACGCCCTGGGCAATCCGGTGGAAATCGCCATTGCGGTGATGTGGAGAGTGACGGACACGGCGAAGGCTGTTTTCAACGTGGACAATTATAAGGAGTATCTGTCCTTACAGTGTGACAGCGCCCTGCGCAATATTGTGCGTCTCTATCCATATGATGTGGCGGAGAATATCGACACCACCGGGGATGGCATTGCCGATGAGGGAAGTCTGCGGGGCTCCAGCGACATTGTGGCGCAGAGAATCCGGGATGAGATTCAGAGTAAGGTTCAGGAAGCCGGTCTGGAGATCATTGAGGCCCGGATCACGTATCTGGCCTATGCGCCGGAAATCGCGGCGGTGATGCTGCAGCGCCAGCAGGCCTCGGCCATTATCGATGCCCGAAAGATGATCGTAGACGGCGCTGTGGGTATGGTGGAGATGGCCCTTGACCGTTTGAATGAGAGACAGACCGTGGTATTGGATGAGGAGCGCAAGGCTGCCATGGTCTCCAACCTGTTGGTCGTGCTGTGCGGTAATAAGGACGCGCAGCCCATCGTCAATTCGGGAAGCTTGTACTGATTATGGCAGAGAATGGAAAAAAGCAGGTGCCTCTGCGCCTGTCGGCAAAACTGTATGACGCCATCGCGGCCTGGGCGGAGGACGACTTCCGCTCAGTCAACGGCCAGATTGAGTATCTTCTGACGGAGTGCGTTCGCCAGCGCAAAAAGAACGGCGCTCCGGTGCCCCATGATCTGGATGAGCCGCCGAAGTTTGATATTGAATGAAACAGGGATTTCGGAGCACGAAGTGCGGACACCCGCAGGGCGCTCTGTGCGAAATCCGTATATCACACATTTTTACCGAATTAATTATTGAATGATACAAGGGACAAAAGGTCAGAAATCGAATGCTTACACAAGGTACGCCCTACGGGTGTGCATTCGCATTTATGACCTTGGGGACCGCAACAACCCTTTTGTCGCTTTAATCATTGAATAGAATTAAGCAACCGGTGTAGAATAAGCATAAAGACCCAGACATAAACAAGGAGGCAGGATATGGCAAAGAAATTATTATCCCGCGGGGAAGTGCCCGTGGAACAGACCTGGGATATTTCCCTGATTTATAAGACAGAAAAGGAATTCCAGGCGGATGTGGAGGAGGTCAAGAGTCTGCGGGAGGAAATGGTCCGCGTATATAAGGGGCATCTGGACACGCCTCAGGCGGTGAATGACTGCCTTGACGCGTTCAGGGTTCTGTTGGAGAAGATGTATCTGGCGCAGCAGTATACCAGCCTGGCGGCCTCGGTGGATCACTACGACTCGCAGATTCAGGATCAGGCGGGGCAGATTGGCCGACTGTGCGCCCAGGTGGACAGTGATTTAAGCTTTATTGACAGCGAGATTTCCGAGCTGCCTGAGGAGATATTAAAAGAAGCCATGGAGGCGTCAAAGCCTAACCGGTGTTATCTGGAGGACGTGCTCAGGAATAAACCTCACCGTCTGCATCCGGAGGCGGAGCGGGTGCTCAGCGCAGTCTCGCGGACGCTGGAAAGCCCCTATGAAATCTACAACGCGGCCAAGCTGGCGGATATGCGCTTCCCCTCCTTTATGGCGGATGGGGAGGAGCATCCCTTAAGCTATTCTCTTTTTGAGGACAATTATGAATACGATGAGAATACGGAGGTGCGCCGGGCGGCCTTTACAGCTTTTTCCAAAAAGATAAAGGAATATGAGAACGTGACTGCCGCCGCCTACAATACCGCAGTGCAGCAGGAGAAAATCATGGCCGGGCTGAGAGGCTTTGACTCTGTGTACGACTATCTTTTGTTTGACCAGAAGGTGACACGGGAAATGTACAACCGCCAGATTGATCTGATTATGAAAAAGCTGGCCCCGCATATGAGGAAATACGCGAAGCTTCTGAAAAAGGTTCACAAACTGGATAAAATGACCTATGCCGATCTGAAGCTGCCTGTGGACCCGGAGTACAATCCGTCGGTTACCATTGAGGATTCCAGGGAATATATTGAAAAGGGCCTGGCCATCATGGGCGATGATTATGTGGAAATGATTCAGACCGCGTATCGGGAGCGGTGGGTTGATTTCGCGCAGAATCAGGGCAAGGACACAGGCGGCTTCTGCACCAGCCCTTATGGGAAGAATTCTTTTATTCTGCTGAGCTGGAATGAGAGAATGTCGGATGTGTTTACGCTGGCCCATGAGCTGGGGCACGCGGGGCATTTCCGCCTCTGCAACAGCGCTCAGTCCATTTTTGACACCAGAGTGTCCACCTACTTTGTGGAAGCACCCTCCACCATGAATGAGCTGCTGCTGGCCCATTATCTGCTTGGCACGAAGGAGGATCCCCGTTTCCGCCGTTTTGTCCTCTCCAACATGGTCAGCAACACCTATTATCACAATTTTGTGACCCATCTGCTGGAGGCCGCTTACCAGAGGGAGGTCTATCGTCTGGTGGACGAAGGCCGCACCATGCAGTCGGAGACTTTAAGTGAAATCATGAAGGACACCCTGCAGAAGTTCTGGGGCGACGCCGTGGAGCTTGTGGAGGGCGCGGAGCTGACCTGGATGCGCCAGCCCCACTATTATATGGGACTGTACTCCTACACCTACAGCGCCGGTCTGACCATCGCCACCCAGATGTGCAAGCGCATCGAGAACGAGGGAAAAGAGGCCATCGAGGACTGGAAAAAGGTGCTTTCCGCCGGCAGTACGCTGGCACCGGTAGAGCTGGCGGCACTGGCAAAGATCGATATAACCACCGATCAGCCGCTGTTGGACACGATTGATACCATTGGAAAATATATTGATGAAATCTGTGAATTGACGGAGAAGATCGCGTAATCACACCCGTGAAACGCGGAATAATCTGTGAACCACTTTTGATACCTTAACCATATTTCTCATTCAACAAAAGGAGTGCCCTGGGCGCTCTTTTTGTTTTGGGAAAAAGCTGCCGCTCATGGAAATTACACAAAATTTTCAGATTCTTCTTATTTTGACCGGGTCGGCGAAAAGATTTTACAATCCTTTACAATGAAATGATATTTCGCGCACAGGAAAAGAGCTACACTACAGCTGGCGAAAAAAAGAACATAACAGAATATGCCGAAGAAGGGAAAGAAGAAAAACGAGATGAAAATGATGACAAGAAGAGATTTTCTGAAGGCTTCCGTGATTGGAGGAACCGGACTGGCGTCCATGAGCCTGGCCGGCTGCGGAGCAGGCGCGAATGAGGACGAAACGCTGGATTTAAGAGAACTGACATTGGATGAAATTATTGAGGGGGCGCAGGAGGAAGGAAAGATTGCGTCCGTGGGAATGCCTGATGACTGGGCCAACTGGGCCGGGAGCTGGGAGACCATTACCGAAACCTACGGAATCACTCATGAGGATACGGATATGAGCTCCGCGGAGGAGCTTTCCACCTTTGAGTCGGAAAAGGACGCCGCCACGAAGGATATCGGCGATGTCGGGCAGGCCTTCGGACAGACGGCCATCGATATGGATGTGGTACAGCCCTACAAGGCAAGCACCTGGGAGTCTGTACCTGACTGGGCCAAGGACCCGGACGGCAACTGGGTGATTACCTATGTGGGAACCATGAGCAGCATGGTCTTTGAGGACAATGTGGATACTGTGATCGATTCCTGGCTTGATCTGGCGGACAGCGACTGCATGGTGACAGTCGGCGATGTGGTGCGGGGCGCCTCCTCACAGATGGCGGTGCTCTCCTGTGCCTACGCTCTGGGAGGAGGCCCGGATGACCTGGATCCCGCGTTTGACTTTTTCACGGAGCTTGCGGTGGCGGGACGGCTGGACGCCGGCAGTGCCAGCCTGGACAGAATGGAGAGAGGGGAAATCGGTGTGCTGCTTACCTGGGATTATCTGACGCTTCAGTACAGGGATCTGGTACAGGCTGACGCTCCGGATATGAATATCTCCTGCCATGTCATGCAGGATGGAGCCATTCAGTCCGGCTATTGTCTGGTGATCAACAAATACGCGCCTCATCCCCACGCGGCCGCTCTGACAGTAGAGTATATGCTCAGCGACGCGGGACAGATCAACAGAGCCGAAGGCTATGCGCGCCCCATTCGCTCTGATGTGGAGATCCCGGAGGAACTGGCGGCGCGGATGATCGATGACGAGGAGTATACGGAGACCATCCCGTTAACTGACAATGACACTGTGACTGCCGCCTGCGCGGAAATCGCCAGCAGATGGGAAGAGGAGATTACTCCGTTGATCGGCTGAACATCCGCTCGTGAGGGTATGCCGACGGCGCGGATATCATGATGTATAAAAGGACAGAGATATTTTTATGAAAAAATTAAAGAAAGCAAGAGGCGGGGTGCTGTTTTTCCTGCCTCTGGCGTTTATCATATTATTTTTTGAATGTGTGCCTCTTGTAAGCATGATTGTGAAAAGCTTTCTGGATGAAGGCAGTCTTACGCTGGACAATTATTTACAGATTTTCCAGAAGACAGTGTATCTGACAGCAATCCGCAACAGCCTGTGGATCACGTTGACTTCCACCTTCCTGGGGCTGGTGATTGATTTTTTCCTGGCCATGGCGCTGAGCAGGGATACGGGAAAGAGCAAGAGCCTGTATTTGTCACTGCTGAACCTGACGTCAACCTTTTCCGGCGTGCCGCTGACGATTGCTTTTATTACAGTGCTGGGAACCTCGGGCGTATTTGTACTGATCAGCAGAGCCATTGGTTTCACGCCCCTTTCTTCTTATAATCTGTATTCTATGAGGGGCATGTTTATTATTTATCTGTATTTTCAGATTCCCATGGGGACATTGCTGCTTCTGCCGGTTTTTGACAAGGTCAGGAAGGAATGGAAGGAGGCCGCGACGCTGATGAACGCGGGCAGCCTCAGGTTCTGGATACAGATCGGGATTCCGGTGATGATGCCGGGAATTCTGGGCACCTTCAATATGCTGTTTTCCAATGCCATCGCGGCGTATTCCACGCCATATCTTTTAGTGAATAACAGCATCTCGCTGCTTCCGATCAAGATCGTGGATATGTTTGTGGGGGATGTGAGGCAAAGACCGGGACTCGGCAGCGCCCTGTCCATTGTACTGCTGGGCATCACGCTGCTTCAGATCGGGTTGACCAATCTTTGCAAAAAGCACTTTGAGAAAGGATGAAGGGCCCCTGAAAGGCTGGTATCAATGTGAAAAAACATAAAATGATTAAAGTAATCTGGGAAGTGTTGATGGCAGGGTTTCTTCTTCTGCCGTTACTTACCACGCTGGTATATTCCTTCGCGAACCGCTGGCTGACCATTCTTCCGGAGGGGTTCACGCTGCAGAACTATGTGCTGACGCTGACCAATCAGAAATTCATGATGGGCATTCTGCGGGGCATGATTATTTCCGTTATTCCCGTGCTGATTACCAATGTCAGCGTACTGCTGGCACTCTTTGTGGTGATCGTATATCTGCCTCAGATGGAGAGGTGGTACAGGTTCTGTGTCTGATTCCGACCACCATCAACGGGATTATTCTGGCAACCTCCGTGCTTGCCACCTATGCGGGGTCCGGGACCATTTTTGCCAACCGGATCGTCATGCTGGCGCTGATTTACTGCGTGTTTACTCTGCCCATGACGTATCAGGGGATTCGCAACAGCCTGTACGCGGTCAACACTCCCGCTCTTTTAGAGGCGGCGGAGATTCTTGGTTACCGGAAATTTCACAGTTATGTGACAGTAGTGATCCCGTCCATTCTTCCGGGGCTGTGCAATTCTGCCCTGATGTGCTTCGCGGGGTTGTTCGGAGATTTCGCGATTATCAAGATCATTGCCTCCTCTCAGTATGAGACGGCGCAGTCCTATCTATACCGCAACCGTGCCCAGGATACCCAGGAGCTGAGCGCGGCGGTGGTGATTTTGCTGCTGATCACCCTGCTGATCAATTACTGCGTACACAGAAGCCAGAACAGTAAAAAGGAAAGAAGGGAAGCCTGATGTCATATATCGAATTTCATAATATCAATAAATATTTCGGAGAAAATCATGTGCTGAGAGGAATTGATCTTGGCGTGGAGGAAGGGGAGTTAGTGACCCTGCTTGGCCCTTCCGGCTGCGGGAAGAGTACGCTCCTGCGCTGTCTTGCGGGCCTGGAGGAGGTGCAGGAGGGCAGTGTGTATCTGGAGGGAAATGAGATTACTCATATGGACGCCCGCCTTCGCCGGATCGGCATGGTATTTCAGCAGTACAGTCTGTTTCCCAACATGACGGTAGCGCAGAATCTGGCTTTCGGCTTAAAGATTCAGAAAATGAAGAAGCCGGAAATCGAAAGGAATGTGGACGAGGCTCTTGCGCTGGTAGGGCTGGAGGAAAAAAAGAACGCCTATCCGGGCCAGCTTTCCGGAGGGCAGCAGCAGCGCGTGGCGCTGGCCAGAGCCATTATCACCAAGCCAAAGGTGCTGCTTCTGGATGAGCCCCTGAGCGCCATCGACGCGAAGCTGAGGCGGAATTTGCAGATTGAGATCCGGAAAATACAGAAAAATCTGAATATCACTACCATTTTCGTCACTCATGACCAGGATGAGGCCATGATCATGTCTGACCGGATCTGCCTTCTGAATGAGGGGCGCATTGAACAGATCGGAACGCCAATCGAGGTATACACGGCACCGAAGACCAGGTTCGCGGCTGGCTTTATCGGCAATTACAATGTGATTGAGCCGGAAGAATTTGAAAAAATAACGGGGGAGCGCCGGGAAAACAGGGTGATTGCCATTCGCCCGGAAACCATTGCCATCTCCCGTCAAAGGACGGAAAGGCCGGATTCCTATACTTTCGAAGGAAGGGTGGTAGAGAGCCGTTCCAGAGGCAGCGTGCTTCGGTACATGCTGGATGTGAACGGGGTGGAGCTTTCCGCGGATACTCTTTTCCGCAGTTTTTCCATATATGAGAATGGGACAAAGGTATGGCTGTCACTGGAAAAAAGAAACTGCCTTACAGTGGAGGAGAGAGCGGTATGAGAGAAGAAATGTTTTCAGCAAAGGGACAGTGGTATAAGGGAAATCTGCACTCTCACACCACCAATTCGGACGGCCATATGACGCCGGAACAGGCGGTGGACCTGTACAGGGACTATGGATATCAGTTCCTCTGCCTGAGTGAGCATGACAAGTATACGGATCTGAGGGAGCAGTTTGACTGCGAGAATTTTATTATTCTGCCGGGGGTGGAGGCCTCTGCGTGGCTTGTCAATAAAGAAAAGACCGGACTGATCAAAACCCACCATATTCATGGAATTCTGGGAAATGAAAAGATGCAGAAGGACGCGGGAGAGCAGCTGTTTCATGACGGGGAGCGGCTGACGCCTCCGGTATATGTGGAGACCTGGGATGGCCTTGACGCAGCGCAGCAGCTGTCAGATTTCCTGCGTCGGAAGGGCTGCTTTACTACCTACAATCATCCCATATGGTCGAGGGTGGAGATGGAAGAGGTAAGCGGACTGAAAAATATATGGGCAGTGGAGGTATATAACTACGGAACGCAGATTGAGTGCGGGGAGGGAATGGATACCGCATTCTGGGATTCCATGCTGCGCAGAGGAACCCATGTAAACGGTTTCGCATCCGATGATAACCACAATCCCTGGAAGTTTTTTGACAGTCTGGGCGGTTATGTCATGGTGCGCTCAGAAGAGCTGACTCACGAGGCGATTGTCAATCATCTGCTGGCGGGGGACTATTACTTTTCGGCAGGCCCTGAGATTTATCAATATGGAGTGATTGACGACAGGGTGTATGTGGAATGCTCCGACGCGGAGAAAATTCACTTTATCTGCGGCGGGCTGGTGGGCTCCAGCGAGACCTTCCTGGCGCACACGGGGCCATTGCGGTATGCTTCTCACCGGCTGAGAGAGAATTCCGGTTATGTGAGGATTGAGTGTGAGGACGCGAAGGGCAGGAGAGCCTGGACCAATCCGATCTGGCTGTGAAAAATACAGAAAGGGTCTGATATTTGTAAAGATAAGTGCATTATATTTGCAATCCCGCATGAAGGCATGCGTACAGTAGATGTACAATGCTTTCAGGCGGGATTTTGAATGTTCTATTCAGTGAAGATTTAATCCTGCATATTCGTAAAAAATCCCTCCTGACAGGTACCGTGTACCGCGACAGGAGGGATTTTTATTGAGAGGTTAAAGCATAATACAGATGTTGCAACATATCTATGGCCTGCTGAGCGCTCCAACCCGTGGCTTTCGTCAGACTTTTGATATTTTTCACCGTTTTTTCCGGATGATCAGGCTGGATGCCTCTGGATGATTTTTTGAATCGTAGCCGCACAGGTAGAAAAAATTCCAAAAGGTTGATATATCGACCACATTTCATCAATATTTATGTTATACTCCGCTCAGAGTGCGGGAGGTGAAAAGAACAATTTTTTATTCCTGACAGAAAGTCTTGTATTTTATATCATATATGATATAATCTTGTAAAGAAGGGGAGGTTAATTTGAACTGGAACATAGAATTGTATGCTGCTGAAAATGGTGATGAGCCAGTAATGCAATTTTTGAATTCGTTATCAGGAAAGCATCGGGCAAAAGCAATCTGGGAGATTGATTTACTGGAGGAACATGGATTGTCCCTGAAAATGCCGTATGTAAAGAATATTCAGGGGGAAAGATATAAAGGCTTAATGGAATTGCGGGTACAACAGGGAAATGATATTTCACGTATTTTTTTATTTTCTTCCGCTGAACAATAAGATTGTCCTTCTGCATGGCTTTATAAAGAAAGATCGAAAAACTCCCAAAAAAGAATTGGAGACTGCATTGCGTTACAAAGAGGACTATATAAGGAGGTTTGGAAGCAATGGCTGAATTAAGAAAGTGGAATCAGGCAAGAGAGGAATTGCTGTTTGACCCCGAGACGGCGAAAGAGTATGAAGAACTGCGCCCACAGTATGAGGTGATTTCTCAGATTATTAAAATACGGGACGAACAGGGTATTACACAGCAGGCGCTGGCGGAAAGAACTGGTATTAAACAGAGTAATATCAGCCGGTTTGAAGGTGGGAATTATAATCCATCTCTTGAGTTTCTGGCAAGGATTGCCAGAGGACTGGGTATGGAATTGCATATAGAGTTGCGGCCAGGACGATAATCGGCCAGTTGCTGATATATACTTTTGGTGCAAGTGTACATGTGCCTGAAGCATCGCGCTTCAACGGCTAAGTCCTGCAATCGTGCTTCAACGGCTAAGTCCTGCTTGACTTTTTTTCCTGTCTGCGTTAAGATGAACGGGACTGAGAAAATGTGTAAGTAACTGACTGGAGAAGAATCTACAGAGAGTCGGCGTTATCAGCTGTGAGCGCGGGCGGTTTGCAGTCGGTGAATTTCAGCATGGGAGTTTTTCACGAAAAGCGTTTGCAGTTGTCCATTGCCTCCTTTGAATGGTGAAAATGGGGAAGCGGCGCGATAAGTGAATGTGGCTGCCGCATTAAGGCGGATCAAGTGCGGATATTTTGGAATCGCGTATTCGAGGCGCTGCGAACGGTATTTTTCAGAGCCTGTGAGACGCGGTATCCGGAGAAGAATATCCGAACATGGGTGGTACCGCGGGTTTACTCGTCCCATATCCTTTTGGATGTGGGGCGTTTTTTGTATGATACAGGGGATCAAAGATCAGAAATCGAATACTGGCATTCGTATTTCTGACCCTGGGGACCGCAATACAAGTGTATACTATAAAAGAAAGCAGGAGACGATTATGCCGGAAACAAACAAACTGGCGGAAAATATTGCCGCCATCAGACAGAAAATCCAGGACGGCGCCGAAAAGCTGGATAATTCCAAAGCTGTCTACGAATTCAAGAAGAGCTTTCTCGACTCGAAAGCGGGAGAGATCGGCCAGCTGATGAAGGAGATGAAAAATATCCCCAAAGAGCAGCGGGCCGACTACGGCAAGGCGGTCAATGAGCTGAAGGAATGGGCGGTGCAGCTTTTTGACGATATGGACGTGAAGCTGAAGGAGGCGGAGCTGAAGCGCCGCTATGAGAAGGAAAAAATCGATGTGACCATGCCCGCGGTCGAAACACAGACCGGCAACCTTCATCCCATCACCCAGATTATCGAGCAGATCGTCGATGCGTTCTCCGGTATGGGCTTTGAAATTTTTGACGGAACAGAGGTGGAGAACGACTACTATAATTTCACGGCTCTCAATACGCCTCAGGACCATCCTGCCAGAGATATGCAGGATACGTTTTATCTTTCCCCGGAATTTCTGCTGCGCACCCAGACCTCCGCAAGCCAGATTCATATAATGGAAAAAAAGCAGCCGCCCATCAAGATGTTGTCTCCGGGGCGCGTCTTCCGTTCTGACGATGACTCCACGCATTCCCCGATGTTCGGCCAGATGGAGGGTCTGGTGGTGGATGAGCACATCACCCTAAGCGATCTGCAGGGCATGCTGGATTTGTTTGTGCAGAAAATTTACGGCGAGGGCGCCTATACCCGCCTGCGTCCTTCTTACTTTCCATTCACGGAGCCTTCCGTGGAAGTGGACGTCAGCTGCTTTGAGTGCGGCGGCAAGGGCTGCAAGCTCTGTAAGGGTACCGGCTGGATTGAGATTCTGGGTGGTGGTATTGTGAATAAAAAGGTGCTGGAAAACTGCGGTATCGATTCCGAAAAGTACAGCGGCCTGGCTTTCGGCATCGGTATGGAGCGGACGGCCATGCTGAAATACGGAATCAATAATATCAAAATGCTGTACGAATCCGATCTGCGCGTGCTGAAACAGATCGACGACAAGTGATATTTATTATGCGTCAGCGGAAACAACAGTATAATTCTGCACAATAAGCAGGAGATACCATAAATAAAAGGTAAGGCGATTTTAGCCAGAATGGCATGAGCCGTCCTTTTATTTATGGTATCTCCGGAAACATTGATATAGGTAAAATAAACAGACGGAGGTTTTAACATGTTACTACCCTTAAGCTGGTTAAGAGAATATGTGGACATAGATGACGTGACCCCACAGGAGCTGGAGGACAAGCTGTTCTCCTGCGGTTTTGAGGTGGAGGAAAAAACAGAGCTGGGCAGGGACATCAGCAACGTGGTGGTTGGCCTGGTGGAGAGCTGCGAGCCCATTCCGGATACGCACTTAAGCGTATGCCGGGTCAATGCCGGAGAGCACGGCGCCATGCAGGTCTGCTGCGGCGCGGACAATGTAAGGGCGGGCGGCAAATTCCCGCTGGCTCTTCCCGGCGCTACCGTTTATGCCACGGCAAAAGATCATAAGACTGTGGAGGGCGTGGCTACCATTAAGGCGGGGAAGCTGCGGGGCTATGAATCCAACGGTATGCTCTGCTCCGGCGTGGAGCTGGGGCTGACGGAGGATTTGTATCCCGGCGCGGGCTACAATGGCCTTCTGGCACTGCCGGATGATGCGCCGGTGGGCGCTGACATTAAGCCCCTTACCGGTCTGGACGACTGGATTTTTGACGTGGGCATCACCGCCAACCGGGCCGACTGCCAGAGTATTTTCGGCCTGGCGAGAGAGGTGGCCGCGGTGCTGGGGAAGCCCCTGAAGGAGCCGTCGCTGGACTATCATCCCACGGAAGCGGTACAGGAGGGCTTTCAGGTGACCGTGGAGGCGCAGGATATCTGCCCCCGCTATATCGCTCACTGGGTTTATGATGTGAAAATCGGGGAATCCCCGGCGTGGATGAAGAGACGGCTGGCCCTGGTAGGGCTGCAGGCCATCTCCAATGTGGTGGATATCACCAACTATATTCTGATGGAGCTGGGACAGCCCATGCACGCCTTTGACGGCAGCTATCTGGAGGGAAACCAGATCTGCGTCAGACGGGCAAGGGAAAATGAGACCATTGTGACCCTGGATGAGCAGGAGTACCGGCTGAACCCCAATAACCTGGTGATCTGCGACGGCGTGAAGGCGGTGGCGCTGGGCGGCGTCATGGGCGGCCTGAATTCCGAGATCCGGGACACCACCAGCACCGTCATGTTTGAGGCGGCCAAATTCACAAGAGACAACATCCGCAAGACCTCCCGCGCTCTGGGCAAGCGCTCCGATTCCAGCGCAAGATACGAGAAGGGCGTGGACGAGTATACCACAGTGATGGCCATGAAGCGCGCCCTGCACTTAATCGAAGAGCTGGGCTGCGGAAAGGTGACCTCCACTCATGTGGACGTCAATACCGGCAACAGCGTGGAGCCCAGGGAGATGAAAGCCAGTGTGGCGAAGGTCAACGGCGTGCTTGGCATTACGGTGCCGGATGAGGATATCCTGCGCATTCTGGACGGTCTGCAGTTCCATCCGGTCATTGAGGGCGATGAGCTGACTATCCAGATTCCGGCGTACCGCGAGGATATGGAGTCCTATCCGGATATTTCGGAGGAAATTATCCGGATGTATGGTTATGACCACATCGTGCCCACCTTCATGCCCACCGCAAAGGTGACCATGGGCGGCAAAAACGCAAAACAGAAGGGTGAGCTGGCCTTAAAGAAAGCGGTCTGCGCCACAGGCGCTTATGAGTGCATGCATTATTCCTTCTTTTCCCCATCAGATCTGGATCTGATGAGGTTTGCCCCGGATGCGCCTGAGCGTCAGGTCATTCCCATTTTGAATCCGATCAACGAGGATATGTCTTTGCTGCGCACCACCCTGGCACCCCAGATGATGGAGGCCATGGCCCGCAACCAGAAGAGAGGAAATCTGGAGGGCAGGCTGTTTGAACTGGCCAACCGTTTCATTCCCAAGGCATTGCCTCTGACAGATTATCCGGAGGAGAAAAAGACCCTCTGTGTGGGTGTGTTTGGCGAGAAGGAATCCTTCTTTACCCTGAAGGGTATCGCCGAAGCAGTGGCGAAGAATCTGTATGTCAGCTTTTCCTACAGGCCGGTTGTCAAACCCTTCCTGCATCCCTATCAGGCGGCGGAGGTTGTCTGTGATGGTGATGTGGTTGGGTATCTGGGAACTGTTGCCTACGATATTCAGAAGGAATTGAGTATGCGCGCCCCGGCCTTTGTGATGGAGCTGGATGTGGATATTCTGTCCCGGTATTATGAGAACAGGCCCACGTTTGAGCCGTTGCCGAAGTTTGAGGAGCAAAAGAGAGACCTGGCGCTTGTGATGGATAAGGAAATGACCTGCGGTCAGATTGAGGAGGCCATTGCGGGCTGCAGCGGCCTGATCCGGGAGGTTAAGCTCTTTGATGTCTATGAGGGTGGCCAGGTACCGGCGGGCAAAAAGAGCATGGCGTTCACCATTACCCTGAGGCCGAAGGATGAGGAGCTGACGGGAGAGAAGGTGGATAAGATTGTAGATAAAATCCTGCGGAAGCTGGAGCACACGATGGGTGTGACGCTGAGGGCGTAGAGGGGAGCGGCGAAAGGCACTTGCAGCGGTTTATAGAGGAATAAGCGGATGTAGATTGCAGATTTCGAGAACTCATATTTGTAAAAAATATTTTAGAGGATACAGTTTTATTTAGGAAGGAAGATATGAAAAAGGTAGAATCAAGCGCATATTTACAGGGCGTTAAGCCTCTGTTAAGGAAACTTTTGAACTGGGTTTTGCGGGAATACTCTTACGCCTCCATCCTTGCGGTGGACGCGCAGTCGGAGTCGTATCGGGTAACGAACTCTGTGACAAGCATGGGGGAGGACGGGCTGCTTTCCGGCAGGGGCTTTGTGATCAAGGCTTATGACGGCCAGGCTTATGGGGAATATTCCTTCAATGATGTTTCGGAGGAGAATCTGGAGGATATTCTGGAGCATCTGAGGGCGGTGACGGCTCTCAAAGACTGTGAGGGCGTGGAGTCCTTAAGCCAGTATAAAATCCTGGCGGATGAGCCCTGTGTGTTCGCGGAAAGCACTGAATATGAGACGGACGCCCCGGAACTGGGAGATGAGGAAATCCTGCGCAGCCTTGGCTCGTTAAAGGACCAGTGCATGGCTTATGACGGGAGAGTGATTCAGGGCAGCGTGTCATTAAATTACCAGAAATATTCCAAGCTGTTTCTGTCTCCGAACAGGGATATGGAACAGAATGTGATGTGGACCAACGGCAGTATGATGATTGCTGTACAAAAAGATCGGCAGGTGAAGTACAGCTACCAGGGCTTTTCCAAACTAGGCGGCGTGGAGCTGCTGGATGCCATGGGCGGCGCAATTGACAGAATCGGGAAGAACGCGGTGGATCTGCTGGAGGCGGAGCCCATGATTCCCGGGGAGTACGACTGCATCTGCACGCCCCCTGTGACCGGGATGATCGCCCATGAGGCCTTCGGGCATGGCGTGGAGATGGATATGTTTGTGAAGGACCGGGCGCTGGCTAAGTCCTGCGTTGGCGAATATGTGGCCTCTCCTTTGCTGACCATGCATGACGGCGCGTCCATGGACAGCCTCCTGGAGACCGCCAGCTACTTCTTTGACGATGAGGGAATCCTCTCCACGGATACCATCATTATTAAAGACGGTGTACTGCAGACTGGCATCTCCGACGCCCAGTCCGCCATGTGCCTGGGTACAACGCCCACCGGCAACGGCAGAAGGGAGAGCTACAGGCGCAAGGCCTACACCCGCATGACCAACACCTGGTTTGAGCCGGGGAAGGACAGGGTGGAGGACATGATTGCCTCTATTGACTACGGCTTTTTGCTGGACGACGCCTCCAGCGGCATGGAGGACCCAAAGAACTGGGGCATTCAGATGATGGTCAATATCGCCCGGGAGATTAAGGACGGCAAACTGACCGGTAAAATCTATTCCCCGGTGGTGCTGACGGGCTATGTACCGGATCTGCTGAAATCCATCACCATGATGTCCGACAAGGTCGAGCTTTGCGGCTCCGGCTTCTGCGGCAAGGGCTATAAGGAGTGGGTCAAGGTGTCCGACGGAGGCCCTTATATTAAGGCAAGAATTCGGCTTGGGTAGGCCTGAAATGTCGTCACGAAACAGATTGGCAGAAATTATGGTTATTTTGAAACCGTTGTATTATCGGGAAAGCAGACCGGCAAAATGGTCAGTTGGTTCGAAACCGGTACTATAGCCTGGTCGACATGTGAAGTATAAGCCAGGATGCTCAGACAAACAAAATGAATGGGTGAGGAAAATTTCACACCACAGGATGTGGAAAAAGCGTCGGATTAACGGCAGAATGGGAATGATTATGATTGATAAGATTTTGAAGGTGTTAAAGGAGCAGCAGATTTCCGATTATCTGCTGTATGATACCCAAAAGGAAACAGTGGAGTTATTTTTTATCAAAAAGAATCTGGACATGAGGCGGGCGGAAAATGTGGGAAGCTGCTCCGTCACGGTCTACAGGGATTTTGAGAAGGACGGCGTGCGCTGCAAGGGCGAGTCAGGCTTTGTGGTGGAGCCTGCCGCTGCGGAGGCGGAAATTGCGGGAAAGTGTCAGAAAGCATACCTTGCCGCCGGTTTTGTGGCCAATCCATACTATGAGCTTCCCACGGGCACAAAGGAAGAATGCGTCACAGTGGAAAGCGACATGACACAGATGTCATTGGAACAGGGCGCCGGGACAATGGTGAAAGCGCTGTTTCTGGCTGATGACCAGGAAAAGGCATTTTTAAATTCCGCGGAGCTTTTCGTGGAGAAAAACAGCTGCCGCATTATCAACTCCAAAGGAGTGGACGTCAGCTACGTCAAGTATAATGTCAACGGAGAGTTTGTGGTTCAGTGCAAAGAACCCCAGGACGTGGAGACCCACCGGCATTTTTCCTATGATTATTTAAATACGGACGGGCTGACGGAGATGGTGAAGGAAACCCTGAAGATGACAAAGGACAGGGCTGTGGCGAGGACCGCTCCGGCTACCGGAGTCTATGACGTCATCCTTTCGGATGAATACGCGGCGACCATCTTTGATTTTTATAAGGACAGGAGCGACGGCAGCCTGATTTACCAGCACTATTCGGATTATAAGACCGGGGATTTTGTGCAGGGAGAGCCGGGAGAGGTGACGGGGAATCTCCTGGATCTGGACTATATGCCCACGGTGCCGTACAGCATAGAAGGGATTCCCATGAAGCGGCTGTCATGCATTACCGATGGAGTCTTTCAGAATATTCAGGCCACAGTGCGGTTCGCTTATTATCTGAATGTGCCCGCTACGGGGCAGTACAGGAAGATTTCCTGCGCGCCCGGGGAGGAAAGCTTTGAGGAGATGAAAAAGCGGCCCGGCCTGTATGTGGTGAATTTCTCGGATTTCCAGATGGATTTCATGAGCGGGCATTTCGGCGGAGAGATTCGTCTGGCTTACCTGAACGATGGAGAGAAGGTCACTCCGGTCACCGGCGGCTCCGTCAACGGCAGCATTTTTGAGGCGCAGAAAGATTTCGCGTTTTCCAAAGAAACCCAGGACACCTCGAAGTTTGCCGGCCCGAAAGCGGTTATGCTCAAAAACGTGAATGTGGCGGGGTGCTGAAGGGCGCGTGATAAAGAAGTGCAGCCAGTTCCTTAGTGGATAGTGAAAGAGAATCAAAAAGCACGGCTCTGCGAAGAGCCGTGCTTTTTCGTGAGTAATCTGGTGGTATATATTTCTAAACAGTGCGAGTCCGGAATTGGCTTGTCAGCAGGAAGGATACTCTTTGGCCGGGAAGGGATAAACCCGTCACGTATTGGCTACGGTATATAAAGAATAGAACAACCCTCTCTTCTCCATCAGATCTTCAAAATCCCCCTGCTCCGCCAGCCGTCCGCCCTTCATGACAAAAATCCGGTCATACTGGCATAAGAGGCTCTCCTCCAGGCGGTGGGTGACGGTGATGGAGGAAACCTCCGGCAGATGCAGGATGGCCTCGCTGACGCTGTGGGCGGTTTCAGCGTCCAGAGCCGCGGTGGCCTCATCTACCAGAAGAATGGGGGTTCTGCGCAGCAGGGCCCGGGCAATGGCGATGCGCTGGCGCTCGCCGCCGGAAAGCCCCGAGCCATTCTCCCCGCACAGATAATCCGCTCCCCGCTCCGCAATCAGCTCTGACAGGCCGGCCTGCCGGATCACGGTGGTCACCCTTTCGGCGGGGAAGTCCCCGAACATGGTGATGTTATTGCGGATTGTGTCGTTGAATAAAAAGACATCCTGCCCGATCAGGCTCATCACATCATACAGGCTGTCCGCGTTGATTCCCTTTAACTCCCGGTCATCGAGCAGGATGGAGCCGCTGTAGTCGGAGTTCGCGCCCATCAGCAGCTGAAGCAATGTGGACTTGCCGCTGCCGGAGGTGCCGACCAGCGCGTATTTCTGTCCGGGATAAAGCGTCAGGGAGACGTCCTTTAAAACCGCCTTCTCCGGCTCGTATCCGAAGGACACATCCCGCAGAGCAAGCGCGTTATGAAAGCCGTCCGCGGCGCGGTCCGCGCCTTCCCGCACATTTTCCTCCGCGATTTGCGCCATCTTTTCCACCAGCCCTCTGGCCGCCCTGAGGTCTGCCCAGTCCTGGGGGACGGTCTGGATGGGCTCCATCAGATAATTGCAGCAGTTGATAAAGATGACAACCGTGCCGACGCTCAGCTCCCCCCGCATGGCCAGCGCTACCGCCGCCAGCATGACGCCGCACTGCATGAGCAGGGAGGCGGAGAAGGCTGAGGCGTTTAACAGCTTCCGGTACCATCTGCGGGAAAATTTCACGTCCTCCAGATCACGGTTTTCCACGGAAAACAGGGCCTGTACGCGCCCTTCCGCCTGAAAACTCTTGATGACGGAAAAGCCCTTCAGCAGATCCTGCAGGAAGGCCACAAACCGCTCATTCTGATTGCTCAGCTTCTGCTCGCGCTTTGTCAGTTCTCCGCCCATCAGCAGCATGATCGCCAGCGGCAGAACGCACAAGGCTATGGCGAAAAGCGTCAGGAACAGATTGTAGTGAATCAGGACGCAGAGGGTAATCACAAAGCGTCCGCACATCTGTACCAGGCGGAAGCTGCTGATTAAGTAATTGCTCTCAATGACAGAGGTGTCATTATTTAAGACGGACAGGTAGCGGCCGGTGCTTTCCCTGGAAAAAGCGGAAATGCTTTTCAAAGTCAGCTTTTCAAAGGCTTTTTCTTTATACTGGCGCATGGCGCGTTCCAGAAAACGACTGCGCAGACGTTCGGAGAAAGCGTCGATGGTGAAGTTGAGGATGAGAAAGAGCGCAACCATGACGCAGCTTTTGAAAAACATGGGCATGGTGCCGTCCACCGCGAGGTCCATCAGATCGCCGAGCGTGACAGAGATTAAAATCAGGAGAAAATTGTAGTATGTGTCCAGCACTGTGACAGCGGCGTACAGCAGCCGGTTCCCCTGGTAAAAGGCGCGGAAAAATTCCCCGGCGGCGGGAGCGGCTTTTAGCGGTTTGATTTTCAGGGACATGCCTTTGACAGATTCGGATTTTAAGTGTTTTGTTTTTAAGACAGCCATGGTTTTCTCCTCTGAATCCAGGTATATAAATACAGATTGCTTTTCTCCATCAGCCAGCGCGCAAAATACAGGAAAGGCAGCAACGCCTCACTGTTTCGAAGCTGCCAGGCCTTTGTGTCCCCGGCTTCCGTCTCCACGTCGATGGAGTAGACCAGCCCCAGGTCCTTCAGCTCCTCCAGCAGACGGTCTGTTTCCTCAATGGGGACGCCGCTTCCTTCCGAGACGGCTGACGCGAAAATGTAGGAGCTCTGCCTCCTGCCGGCAATCCAGAAAAGCAGCTTCAGGGCGTTTTCCCGCCCCAGCAGGGAAAAGAGCTTCTGATAGTCCTCGATGGGGGCGAGATTTTGCCTGTAACCTCCTTCCGGCTCCGGCAGCAGCAGATACAGCGGGAAATCCTCCGCGCTCACGGTCAGCAGAATTCCGTCGTCATCCGCCTGCGTGGAACGCAGCCAGGCGGTTTCCCCGGTCTGCGTATCTTTTATGAAAGCGGTATCCATGACATGGAGGACTTTTTCCATTTCTTCTGACAGGTCAAATTTAAAATCCATTCCGGACATGGAAGAAATCAGAAGGTCATACAGTTCTTTCATTCGTGTCCTGGATGGGAAGCTCAGCAGATACTTAACGAGGGTCTGGCTCATATCCGTCCCCGGCTTCTCATCCCTGCCGAACAGTCCGTCCAGGCTCACCCCCAGCACATCCGCGATCAGAGGCAGAAGCTCCACGTCCGGCGTGCCGCCGTTCTCCCACTTGCTGACCGCCTGGGAAGAAACACCCACCAGCGCGCCCAGCTGCTCCTGGGTCATGCCCTTTTCTTTTCTCAGTTCTGATATTTTATCACCGATAATCATAAAAACACCTCCGTGTCAACCGATGATTGAAGCATATCACAATTATTGGTTGTATACAATGGAGGCAAAATTGAGAATTTGAAACTAATGGTTGAGAAAGTGAAATTTTAGATATAGCCATTGGTATTTTAAACTCTTTTTCTTTACTTTAATGCTACATTTATTTATAATAGTAGCGTGAAAGGAAGTGACAGCATGACGCAGCGTGAGTTATTGGATACTGCATTGGGAAAAAACAATGGCATCCTCCGGACCTCAGAGGTCGTGGAGATGGGGATTTCAAAGCCGGTTTTTTATGATTATGTGAAATCAAAAGATTTAAAACAGGCGGCGCATGGGATTTATGTGTCTGATGACAGTTGGACGGATACACTTTATCTGCTCCATTTACGATATGGTCAGCTTGTTTTTTCCCATGAAACAGCCCTGTTCTTTCATGATCTGACAGACCGGGAGCCGTTCCCATATTCGGCCACGGTAAAAAGAGGTTATAATACCAGCGGCCTGAAAGAAGAAGGCGTCTCAGTATATACAGTAAAAAAGGAGCTGCATGGGATTGGGGTTACATCCCTGAAAACACCATTTGGGCATTTGGTCCCTGTTTACGATATGGAACGCACCATCTGTGATTTAATCCGCAGCCGGAACCATATTGAAATGCAGACGTATCAGGATGCGTTGAAGCAGTACGCCCAACGCAAAGATAAGAATCTGAGGAATTTAATGAATTATGCCCGGATGTTCCGGGTTGAAAAGATTTTAAGGCAGTATCTGGAGGTGCTTCTATGATTAAGACATCAAAGCAGTTAAAAGACCTGATCCGCAACCTGTCAAAGAAGAAATCAGCAGATGCACAGGTCCTGATGAGAAATTATATGATGGAGCGGTTCCTCGAACGGATTTCGCTATCCGAGTACAGGGACAAATTCATTTTAAAAGGTGGGATGCTGGTCACTGCCATGGTGGGCCTGGATGCACGTTCAACAATGGATTTGGACGCAACCGTAAGGGATGCGACTTTGAACAGGGAAACCATTGAGACAATCGTTGACGGGATTCTCCAGATTCCGGTTGATGATGGCGTGAGCTTTCAGGTAAAAAGTATTTCCGACATCATGGACGAAGCAGAATATCCCGGCGTGAGGGTAAGCATGTCCGCGGCTTTTGACGGGACAGTGACACCGATTAAGATTGACATATCAATCGGGGATGTCATAACACCCAGAGCGGTTCAGTATCGTTTTAAACTGATGCTCGAAGATCGCTCGATTTCCTTGTGGGCATACAATCTGGAAACCGTTCTGGCTGAAAAACTGGAAAGTGCCATTTCCAGAACGACCACCAACACCCGCATGAGGGATTTCTACGATATGTACATATTGAGCAGTATGTATCAGGATACGCTGGATGCAGATACACTCCGGCAGGCATTAGCCGCTACAAGCCATAAGCGGCAGTCAGAACATATGCTTCTGGAGGGAGATGAAATCCTGAAGGAAGTGGAGGCAAGCCCTGTCATGCAGAAATTATGGAAGTCTTACCAGAAGAAATTTTCATACGCATCAGATATAGAATGGACGGATGTGATGTCGGCTGTCCGGAATTTGTACGACATGGCAAAGTGACAGTATTGCGATTTTTTGCCGTAATTTTGGAATCTGGGCCGAATATGGCACAGGTGTCCGTTTGAGCTGGCAATCTGCAAATACGTCCACTGCGCCTGACCAGTTTGCGGTTTCTAACAATCATTTTGGAAGTTGCATCTCTGATATAAAACTGAAACAGACAAAAACAGGCAGACATAGGGTGAATCCCTTGCCTGTCTGATTTTGGAATGCGGTTCCCTTAAAATAGATTATTTTGAAAAGTAACTTATTTTTGTTTTTTGTAAATTTTCCCGGAACTATTGCAAATCCGAAATGCATCTGCTATACTGCACATGGGAAATGAAAATATATCCTGAATAAATTCGGACAGGACAACTTTTCAACCTACGGCAACGCACTGAAAAAGGGGAGCGAAAAATGGCAAAGGTTACGCGGGAAAAGAGAGAACTGCATAAACAGATTATCATCAATGGCGCGGCGGAGAGCTTTTTGGAGAAAGGCTTCACGAATACCACGGTAAAGTATCTGGTTACGAAGCTCGGCATCAGCACGGGAGCAATCACCGGACAGTTCAGAACCAAGGAGGACGTGCTGTATGAGCTGGTGGGCCTCGTCCTGGATCAGCAGTTTGCGGTTTCGGAAAAGCTGGTTGCGGGAAAGACGGACGATAAAATTCTGATGTATGCCGCGGAAACGGTATTGCAGCTTTATATCGTGGAGCTGAATGATAACCTCAAAGATGTGTATTACAACGCATACTCCCTGCCAAAGACATCTGCTTTGATACAGGAGAAGGTCACGGAAAAGGTGGCTGCTATTTTCAAAGAGCAGCTGCCGCAGCTGGAAACCAAAGACTTTTATCTGCTGGAGATCGCTACGGGCGGGATCATGCGGGGTTTATGATTACCCCGTGCAGTAGCTGGGTTTCCATGGATATGAAAGTGGAGGCGTTCCTTAAGAATACGCTCCGTCTCTACTATGTGCCGGATGAAAAGATCGAGGAGGCCATTGCCTTTGTGAAAACCATAGACTTTAAGCGGGTGGCGAAGGAAACTGTTGACGGTATCTTCCGCTATCTGGAAAAACAGAGGGAAAGTTTACAGGAGCTTTGAACAGCAACGTGAATAGTAACATGGAAATTTAGCAAATGAGGTTGACTAATATGAAATTTACCGCCATAATTTTGACAGACAGACAGACAGACAGACAGACAGACAGACAGACGGGATAGGTCTGTTCTTTTAAGCTGCTCTGAAAAGAATAAAGCGCTTTTGCGAGGCGTGTTTCGCCCGTGGATTTTCCACGGACGGGACGCGCCTTTTTGCGTGAAAAGTAGATGCAGTGTGTTATCGCCCATAACAGAAAAAGGAGGTATTGACATATGAAATGTAAAATCAGGAGAATGATAGGTTTAGTATTGGCGGTAATACTCTGCTTTTGTATGCTGCCTACAACAGCGTTTGCGTTGGTATACTACGGCGGCACAATCAGTTCTGATGTTGAGGAAAGAGATGATACTATCTACTTGAATGCCGATACAACGATAGCGGAAGGCGTAACTTTTGCATTAACACAATCAGCTTATCAGTATATAAAATTAAACTATCATACTTTAACAAACTATGGAACGATAACAACAGCTTATTCAAGCAATGAGTTTGACGGAGGCACATTTTATAATTACGGCGTATGTGAAATCACAGGTTTCTATAATGTTGCCGTATACGACCTGACGCTAAGCTCTATCGCCCTGTCCTCCGGCACGCTCTCGCCAAGCTTTGCGGCGGGAACGCGGGAGTACGCGGTGACAGTAGACAACAGCGTGACAAGCATTGGCATTACGCCGACGCTGAATACTGGAACCGGCGTGAAATCTATGACGGTGAACGGCACAACGGCAACAAGCGGAGCCGCGTCAACCGTCAGCTTAAGTGTTGGTGAAAATTCCATTCCTATTGTCATAACAGCCGACGACGGGAGCGATACAACCAACACTTACACCCTGACAGTAACGAGACAATCCGCATCCTGTTCTCATTCGAGCTACACTAACGGTTTTTGTGACGACTGCGGCGCATATCAGCCCGCGACACTGAACAGCGAGGGCGTATATGAAATCTCCAACGCGGGACAGCTTTTCTGGTTCGCGTCTCTCGTAAGCGGCGACACGACACAGAAGGACATCACGGCGGCGAACACAGGCGCGAATGCGGTATTGACGACGAACATCACCATTCCTGACGGGTATGAGTGGACGCCTATCGGCACAAAAGACGCGCCGTACACGGGGACATTCGATGGCGACGGCTATACCGTTTCGGGAATGTCGATAACAACCGCATCAACTTATATGGGACTGTTCGGCTACGTATCGGCGGGAACCGTAAAGAACTTGACGGTATCGGGCGCGATTGATGTCAGCGGCAGCTCGCTCTATGCGGGCGGCATCGTCGGCACGGTAAGCAATAACGGAACGCTCTCGAATTTGACTTCCAATGTCAGCGTGACCGTATATGACAGCAAAAAAGGCACCTTCGGCGGCGTTGCGGCAACCGTTGAGGGCGGCTCGACGATGGAGCTTTGTGTAAATAACGGCACAGTTAAGGCCAGCGGCGTACTCGACTGCGTGGGCGGACTTGTCGGCTATATGAACTCGGCAACGATAACGAACTGCGCGAACTACGGCACGGTTGACACAAGCGGCGGCACGGCGGCGGCATCCGATGGAATTTATACCGGCGGTATCATCGCCTACATCAACAATGCAAATGCGATTGTGACCAACTGCGTCAATGTCGGCACAGTGTCCGGCGTGGACAGCAGCTCCATTGTCAGCTATACCGGCGCGATAGTTGGCAGGATTAACCAAAACGTGGGCGAAGTCTCGAACTGTTACTATTTGAGCAGCGACAGCAGTACGCTTGCCGGCGTTGGGGCAAACGGCAGCGGCGTGACGGTGGAGCCGACGGCGAAAACCACCGCCGAGTTTGCTTCCGGCGAGGTGGCGTATCTGCTCAACGGAAGTGTTTCGGCCGGTACAACGTGGTATCAAAACCTTGACAGCGGGACTGCGGACAGCTACCCTGTTTTGGATAGCTCGCACGGCGCGGTGTACTACGGTACGAATTGTGCAGGCACGGCGATTTACAGCAATAGTACAGTTCCCGCAGCGACACACAGCCTGACGCACGTAGAGCCGCAAGGGGCGACCTGCACGGAGACAGGAAACAGCGAATACTGGTACTGCTCTGTGTGCGGAGGGTATTTCAGCAATATGTCGGGGGATACAACAACCCTGAACGATGTGACGATAGCGGCGATAGGTCATAGCTTGACCTACACTGCCTCCGAAAACATTATCACGGAAAGCTGCGCCAACTGGTGGTGCGGTCACAGCGCAACGGCTACCCTCGCAGAACCAGGCAGCCTGGCCTATGACGGTAGCTCCAAAGCAGCGAGCGTGAGCTGCGGAACCGATTGGAAGGGCGATACGCCGACTGTGGAGTATCTGGATTCCTCCGGCGCTGTGGTTGACGCAGAAAACGTGGTGAATGCCGGAACATACACTGCCCAAATTACCGTTGGCGGGGCGACAGCCAGCGTGAGTTTTACTATAACTGCCACGCAGCTTTCCGTGCCGGTCAATCTCCGATGGAGCGGCACCACAACAACGGTGACCGCATCGTGGGACGAGGTAACAAACGCAGGCAGCTATACGGTGCAGCTTTATAAAGACGGTGCAGCCGAGGGCAATGCGGTTTCTGTAACAGAAACAAGCACAACCTTTACAATCACCGAAGCGGGCAGCTATACGTTTACCGTCACGGCAGTCGGAACGGACAATTACAGCAGCAGCGCGGAATCCGAAGCAAGCACGGCGCTTAACTTCTATACCGTTACCTGGAAAAACGACGACAATACCCTGAAAACTGACATGGTGCAGTCCGGCGTGACCCTGTCTTATTCCGGCGATGAGCCGACAAAGGATACTGACGGCACCTATATCTATACTTTCAGCGGCTGGTCGCCGACGGTGGGCGCAATAACCGATGACACCACCTACACCGCCGTATACAGCCTGACCTATGTGGCCCCGGCGGAGGGCGCGGGTTACAGCATTGACTATTCTGATGAAACCGCGGCGGCGGCAAGCGGCTATGAAATCAGCACAGACGGCAGCACATGGAGCAGTACGCTTACTGTCACCCCGGACGGCACGCTGTACGTCCGCAGAGCGGCAGACACAGCGGCAAGCGCAAGCGCGGAAACGACAAACACGCTTGCCTCCCGCCCGGGCGCGCCGAGTGTTACGGCAGTTGACGAGCAGTGGCAAGGCGAGAACGACGGACAAATCACGGGTGTAACAACGGCTATGGAATACAGCGCGGACGGCAGCACATGGACAGCCTGCACAGGCACGACTATTGACAGTCTCGCGGCGGGGACATACTATGTGCGCTATAAGGCAACAGACAGCGCATTTTCAGGCGAGGCCGCAAGCGTGACGATAGGAAGCGGCACGGAGCGCACCTACTCCCTGGCCGTTGCCGCCCCGGCCTTTGACGATGTGACCTACGGCTACACGCAGCCGGACGCAAAGGCCATAACGATTACAAACAGCGGCAACAGCGATGCGACTATCACGAGTGTTACGGTTTCTTCCGCCAGCTTTACCATTGCGGGCAGTGGCAGCACCGTGACTGCGCAAGGCACGAACACCAGCTATACAATCCGGCCTGTTGCCGGCCTCAACACAGGGACATACACCGCCACGATTATCGTGGCATATGACGGCGGCGCGACGGCAGAGGCGGAAGTGTCCATCACCGTGAACAAGGCCGCACAATCCCTCTCCTACAGTGGGGACAGTGTGATAAAGCACATCAATGACGAAGCCTTTACCAATGAACTGACCCGGACCACCGTAGACGGCGCAATCAGCTACGCCTCCGACAACACAGACGCTGCAACAGTGGACGAGAACGGTAAGGTGACCATCACAGGCGCCGGTACCGCAATTATTACGGCCACGGCAGCGGAGACAGATAATTATAATAAGACAACGGCTTCCTATACGCTTACCGTGACGGACCACAGCTATACCGCTACAGTAATCGCGCCCACTTATACGGAGCAGGGCTACACCCTTCATATCTGCGAGGACTGCGGCGACAGCTACAAGACGGATTACACCGCCATCAGGGTCATTGACGGAACGGATGAAGATCTTACCACAAAAACAACGGTGCAGGAAACTGCCGACACGGCCACGCAGACTGATAACACGACAGATAATACAGATACCTCCGGCACATCCGCGAGCGGCACAACAAGCGTGCAGACGGGAGACAACAGTCGGCTGGTGCTGTGGCTTGTACTGCTGCTTATATCCGGCGCCGGCGTAGTTGGCATAGCCGTCTATCACGCAAAACGGAAACACAGCAGATAATCACAGCCTCATGAAAACGTAGTTCCGCACATTCACAAAAAATCCCTTCTGCCGGATACCATGTATTACAGCAGGAGGGATTTTTACAGGGTTGCGGAAGCGCATAACAGATGATCGGGGTCCTCGTATTTGCAGTTATTTATGATATTGTCTTGTTCCTTTATCGTCAGACAGACATTGACAAATATTGTGTAAAATGTTAATGTATGATTACAAAATAAAAAGGTTTTAAAAAACCTGAAAAGAGGTGACATATCGACTTTGCGGGAACGGACAGGAAGAATGTACTAAAAATAAATTTGCAGGAAAAATGCAAAATGAAGCATATTTAATTGACTTTCCGGCATAATATTGGTATGATAAGGAAACAGATTTTGCAAATATTTTACAGAATGGAGGATTGGATATGCTCTTACAGTTTCGAGTAAAGAATTATAAATCATTTGTGGATGAGACGGTGTTCTCCATGGAGACTGCTCCAAAGCAGAAAGGGCTTGATTATAGTCTCAGTAAATTTAAATGTGGGAAAAGGACGATCAAAGGGCTGAGCACTTCCGTGATTTATGGGCCAAATGCTGCTGGTAAGTCGAATGTGATCGGCGCGATGGATACGGTTCGCTCAATTGTACTGAGGGGAAATATTCGCAATGCGGTGGGAAAAGGCTCTCCAAATCCTGCATCGGAATCACTGGAACTGATACCGAACAATACTTTGAGGGAAGCGACGCCGGTTTCTTTTGGCATTACATTCTGGGAAAGCGGTTTATTGATTCAATATGATTTGACAATGGAATTGGGAAAGTTTCTGGATGATTCCTATAACAGAAAGATCTTGTCAGAAAAACTGACAGTGGATGAGACGGTTATAGTTGACAGAGGGGCAACACTTGAAATTCAGAATCTGAATATAATCAAAGACTATCTGTTGGATTCTGATGGGGTAAATGTGAACGGTATCAGACAGATTGCATTAAACAGTTTGAATCAGGAGGAATTGTTTTTAACGAATGGATTTAAGCTGTTATATTCTCAGAAGTTAGTAAAACTCATTACGGATTGGTTTACAAATAAGTTTATGGTCATATGCAGAGCGGACTCTCTTCAGCTGATCAAACACTTTGCTGATCCTCAGAAGCCTGCGATATATATTGAGAAAACGGTAAACAGAGCGGCGGAGGTTTTTGGTATTAATTCCAATGCCGTGGGATATGTGACAGGAGATGACGATACAGGGGCAAGGCTGTGCTCTGTTTTCAAGGATGAGGAAAATGGAAAGATTGCCACTATGGCGGCAGAATTATTTGAATCCTATGGTACAATCCGCTTCGTTACAATTTTTCCGCTTGTATTAAAAGCGGTTATGACAGGTGGTACTTTAGTTGTGGATGAATTTGACGCGTCTATTCATCCGATGGCATTGATGAATATTATTAATATATTTCATAATAATGATATCAACACTCGTCACGCACAGCTTATTTTTAATACACATAATCCTGCTTTCCTGAATTCAAATCTGTTCAGAAGGGATGAGATCAAGTTTGTGGAGAGGGATGATGATACACACCTGAGTGTTCTCTATGCACTGTCTGATTTCGGCACAACGGGAGATAAGGGCGTCAGGAAGCACGATGATTATATGCGGCATTATTTTGTAAGCGAGTATGGCGCTATCAAGGACATTGACTTTACTCCGATTTTTGAGGAAATTATGAACGCGGAAAGTGAGGAGGGATAATTGATCAAGAGAAAACCCGCAAAAAAATATTATTTTTCTGTGGAGGGTGAGACAGAAAAGTGATATCTGGACTGGCTGAAGGAGCGTATCAATGAGTGCGAAGAGGCCGATTATAAAGTTACATTTGATGCGCCAGTGCAAAAAAATCCATTGAAAAGAGCAAAGTCTCTGGCAATGACTGGTAAGACAGAAATCTGGCATCTGTCAGATTATGAGAGCGGAGAACCCGTCCATGTAAGGCAGTTTACCGAGACGATGGACAATATGAAAGCAGCCATGGGTATAGGAAAGCAGATTACTTACAAATTCGGCTATTCGAACCTGACTTTTGATTTGTGGATTATTTTACATAAGATTGATTGTAACGGCTCTTATGCGCACCGCAGAAATTATATTGAACCATTGAATCGCGCGTATGGGGAGAACTTTGAAAATATGGATGAGTATAAGCATGAAGCTAATTTCAAGAGATGCTTGAAGCAGCTGACACTTGATAATGTTCGGGATGCGATTGCCAGGGCAAATGTTATAATGGCTGGAAATCAGGAGAATGGATATCGTCTGGTCGAGTATAAAGGATATAAATATTACAGAGAAAATCCGGCATTAGCAATTAATGAGATTATCGAAAGGATAATGAGTGATTGCGGATTAAAGATGTGATATGAAGTATTGGCAGTTTATTGCAGATTTTCCACGAACTGATTGCCCCAGGCCTTGTGTTCATTGATGATCTGCCCGATGCTGTGATAGAGAAGGATCGTTCCCGATGATCACCAGGAGCAGTGAGATCATCGGGAAGGGCTTCTATCAGGGCGTGTGATAGCATGAGTGGTCAGAGAGCCCGACAGTACGCGCAGATATCGTTCAGGCAGCACCGCTCGCAGTACGGCTTCGTCCGTGCGGTGCAGACTGCCCGCCCGTGATCCACAAAGCGGTGGCAGAGGTCGTTGCCCTCTCCGGGAGGAATGATTTTCCACAGCTCTTTTTCTACCTTGGCAGGCTCCTTAATGTTGTCCACCAGGCCAATTCGGTTGCAAAGCCGGATGCAATGGGTGTCAGTGACGATGGCGGGCTTGCCGAACACATCTCCCATAATCAGGTTGGCACTTTTTCTGCCCACGCCGGGAAGCTTCAGAAGCTCCTCCATGCTGTCCGGTACCCGTCCGCCGTAAACATCCCGCAGCATTTTCATACAGGCGCTGATATCCCGCGCTTTAGAGTGTCCCAGCCCGCAGGGCCGCACAATCGTCTCAATGTCCGACACATCCGCGTCAGCCAGGGCCTCGATGGTCGGATATTTTTCATATAATCCTTCCACCACCACATTGACTCTGGCGTCAGTGCACTGGGCCGCCAGCCGGACGCTGACCAACAGCTTCCAGGCATCGTCATAGTTCAGGGTGCAGTTGGTGTCGGGGTATTCTTTTTTCAGGCGCGCAATGACTTCAAGCGCCAGTTCCTGTTTTGTCATTTAAGTTTTCTTCTTTCGCTTCTTCTTATATTCTTCCATTATATTTTGCACAGTATATGATCTCCCTGAGCATTTCATTCGGGATGAAAACAGTATAGCAGTTATGTTTTGAGAAAGCAACAATGTTTCATAATCGCTTTTTTGAAGAAATACAATGACATCTGTTCCGATTTCTGATAAAATGAGTGAAATAAATTTGACTGAAGCGGTGTAATGCCAGATTTTTGGGCTGGGAATCATTCTTTCCGTTGAAAGGGAGGCGAGTGTTACTGTGAAAAAGGACGATATTTTAACTTTTGAGGAAATATCTGAGGTCATAAAACCAATTGCGTTAAAATATCAGGTGAACGCAATTTATCTGTTCGGTTCCTATGCCAGAGGGGAAGCAACGTGTGACAGCGACCTGGATTTTCTGGTATTTGGAGGAAATAAGTTCAAATTGACTATGATTTTTGCACTGGCTGAAGACCTGAGAGAGTCCTTTAAAAAGGAAGTTGATGTATTTGAAATTCATGAAGTGAACCGGGAAAGCGCGTTTTATCAGAATATAATGAAAGAGAGGGTGCTGGTTGCATGAAATATTCCGATGAACAGCGCGTTCAGAAAATTTTAGAATATGCGCAGAAGCTGACAGAGTATATAAAAAAAGAAAAGATTGAAAAGGAAGATCTGATAAAGGACTATTCTCTGCAATGGCTTGTGACGACGCCGCTGTATAATATAGGGGAGCTCGTATATTATTTGTCCTCTGAATATAAAGAGACGCACAGTGAAATTCCATGGTCAATGATATCTGGATTAAGGCATCGCTTAGTACATGATTACGATGGTACAAACTGGAATATTATTGCGGATGTTGTGTTTGAGGAGCTTCCGGAACTGATTGTTGAACTTAAAAAGATATTATAATAAAATAATAGCCTGCACAGGAGGTACCAAAGATGGGTATTGTCGTCATCGGAGCCGTCTTCGTCGACATCAAAGGCTTCCCTAAGGATAATTATATCCCCACCGGCCGAAATGCCGGTACCATCGAATACATTCACGGCGGCGTCAGCCGCAATGTGGTGGAGAATATCGCGAACGTGGAGCTGCGCCCCACCTTCGTCAGTCTGGTGGACAATACCGCCATGGGCGCGGATGTGGTTCACAAGCTGCAGAGGCATAAGGTCAACACGCAATATATTCGCACGGTTCCCCAGGGCATGGGTACCTGGCTGGCGGTCTTCGACACCACCGGCGATGTGGCCGGGTCCATTTCTCAGCGCCCCAATCTGATGCCGATTTTAAAGACTCTGGAAAAACACGGGGATGAAATCTTTGAGAAGGCCGACTCTGTTGTGGTGGAGATTGATATACACAAGGAAATTGTCAAAAAAGTCTTTGAACTGGCGGAAAAGTATCACAAAAGAGTCTACGCCATTGTCTCCAACATCAGTATCGCCATCAAACGCAGGGATTTCATCAAACAGCTGGACTGCTTTGTCTGCAACCAGCAGGAGGCCGGGATTTTGTTTGCGAAGGATTACAGCAATATAGAGCCGGAGCAGATGGAGGACGCGCTGGCCGAGCAGGTCAGAAACGCCCAGATCAAGGCCATGGTGGTGACCATGGGCAGCAAGGGCAGCGTCTACGTGGACCAGGAAGGCCACAAAGGCTTCTGCCCAGCCATGAAGGTTCAGGTCAAGGACACCACCGGCGCCGGGGACGCCTTCTGCTCCGGTCTGGTCATCGGCCTGACCTATCATAAGACACTGCAGGAGGCCGTGGAAATCGGCACCCGCCTGGCCGCCTCCGTGATCGTCTCCAGCGAAAATGTCTGCCCCCGCTTCCTCCCCAGAGAGTTGGACATCGATATCGATGTGCCTGATGACACTACAACGGAAGAAACGTGATGGAAAAGCCTTTGCCTGTGAGTGGAAATTGTCGCTGCCTCCAAAATACAGGCGGAGGAAATATAATTTGACTTGCAAAAAACAGATACATTCTGTATGATACAGAATAGCCTGTCTGCATAGTAAGACCGCAGATAAGCAGGAACCTGAAACCGGATTTCTGTGCTTTCGCGCGGAACATCCGGGAATCCGGGAAATTCAGATACTGATTGCCAGTAAGCAGGAGCTGTCCTCCGATAAAAAATAAGGCGATTTTAGCTAGAATAGCATGAGCCGTTTTTTTATCGGAGGACAGCTCCGGAAACTGCTGTAATTCTTTCGCAATACACTAAAATTATCAAAGGAGCACTCCATGCCAAAACGAACCGACATCAACAAAATCCTCATCATTGGCTCCGGCCCCATCATCATCGGCCAGGCCTGTGAATTCGACTACTCCGGCACCCAGGCCTGCAAGGCTCTGCGGAAGCTGGGGTACGAGATTGTCTTAGTCAACTCCAACCCGGCCACCATTATGACAGACCCCGAGATGGCTGACGTGACCTACATCGAGCCCCTGAACGTGGAGCGCCTGGAACAGATCATCGCAAAAGAACGCCCCGACGCCCTTCTGCCGAACCTGGGCGGCCAGTCCGGCTTAAACCTCTGCGCCGAGCTTTCCAAAGCCGGAATTCTCGATAGGTACCACGTCCAGGTCATCGGCGTTCAGGTGGATGCCATTGAGCGGGGCGAGGACCGGATTGAATTTAAAAACGCCATGAATGCTTTAGGCATCGAGATGGCCAGAAGCGAGGTCTCCTACAGCGTGGAAGAAGCCCTGGCCATCGCGGACCGGCTGGGCTATCCGGTGGTGCTGCGTCCGGCCTACACCATGGGCGGCGCCGGCGGCGGCCTGGTTTATAATAAAGAAGAGTTAAAAACCGTCTGCGCCAGAGGCTTACAGGCCAGCCTGGTGGGCCAGGTGCTGGTGGAGGAATCAGTCCTCGGCTGGGAGGAGCTGGAGCTGGAGGTGGTGCGCGACGCGGACGGCAATATGATCACGGTCTGCTTCATTGAAAATATCGATCCCATGGGCGTCCACACCGGAGACTCCTTCTGCGCGGCCCCCATGCTGACCATCTCCAAAGAGGTGCAGGAGCGCTTACAGGAGCAGGCATACCGTATCGTGGAGTCGGTTCAGGTCATTGGCGGCACCAACGTCCAGTTTGCCCATGATCCGGTAAGTGACCGCGTTGTGGTCATCGAGATCAATCCCCGGACATCCCGCTCCTCGGCTCTGGCCAGCAAGGCCACCGGCTTTCCCATCGCCATGGTGTCCGCCATGCTGGCGGCGGGCCTGACCTTAAAGGACATCCCGTGCGGCAAGTACGGCACTCTGGATAAATATGTCCCGGACGGCGATTATGTGGTGATCAAGTTTGCCCGCTGGGCCTTTGAGAAATTCAAGGGTGTGGAGGATAAACTGGGTACCCAGATGCGCGCCGTGGGCGAGGTCATGAGCATTGGCAAGACCTACAAGGAAGCTTTCCAGAAAGCGGTCCGTTCTCTGGAAACAGGCCGCTACGGCCTAGGACACGCCAAAGACTACGACCGGAAATCAAAGGAAGAGCTCTGCCGTATGCTGGCGACACCCTCCAGTGATCGTCATTTCATCATGTATGAGGCGTTGCGCAAGGGCGCAACCGTGGAGGAAATCTATAACCTGACATACGTCAAGAGATATTTCATTGAACAGATGAAGGAGCTGGTGGAAGAGGAGGAAGCGCTGGCAAAATCCAAAGGCAGCCTGCCTGACGATGAGGCTCTGATCCGGGCCAAAAAGGACGGTTTTTCCGATAAATACTTAAGCCAGATTCTGGATGTTTCCGAGGATGAGGTGAGAGAGCGCCGCCTGGTTCTTGGCGTGGAGGAAACCTGGGAGGGCGTTCACGTCAGCGGCACATTGGACAGTGCTTATTATTATTCCACCTACAGCGGTGAAGATAAAAATCCCATCCGTACGGACAGGCCCAAGGTTATGATTCTGGGCGGCGGCCCCAACCGCATCGGCCAGGGCATCGAGTTTGACTACTGCGGTGTCCATGCCTCCCTGGCTTTGAAAAAGCTGGGCTTTGAGACCATTATCGTCAACTGCAATCCGGAGACGGTTTCCACCGATTATGATACCTCCGATAAGCTGTATTTTGAGCCGCTGACGCTGGAGGATGTGCTCAGCATTTACCGGAAAGAACAGCCGGTGGGTGTGATCGCCCAGTTCGGAGGGCAGACCCCCTTAAATCTGGCTGCTGACCTGGAAAAGAACGGCGTGAAAATCCTCGGCACCTCCCCGGCGGTGATTGACCTGGCGGAGGACAGGGACCAGTTCCGCGCCATGATGGAAAAATTAAATATTCCCATGCCTGAGTCCGGCATGGCCACCACGGTGGAGGAGGCTCTGCAGATCGCGGGTGAGATCGGATATCCGGTGATGGTGCGTCCCTCTTATGTGCTGGGTGGCCGGGGCATGGAGGTGGTTTATGATGACGAGAGCATGAAGTCCTATATGGCGGCAGCCGTGGGCGTCACCCCGGACAGGCCCATTCTCATTGACCGTTTCCTGAATCACGCCATGGAGTGCGAGGCGGACGCCATCAGCGACGGAACCCACGCTTTTGTGCCGGCTGTCATGGAGCATATTGAGCTGGCGGGGATCCATTCCGGGGACTCAGCCTGCATTATTCCCTCGGTGCATATTTCAGAGGAAAATCTGCGCACCATCAAGGACTATACCAAAAGGATCGCGGAGGAGATGCATGTCCGCGGCCTGATGAATATGCAGTATGCCATTGAGAAGGGCGTGGTTTATGTGCTGGAAGCCAATCCCAGAGCCTCCCGTACTGTGCCGCTGGTCTCCAAGGTCTGCAACATCCGCATGGTGCCCCTTGCCACGGACATTATTACATCGGAGATTACCGGACGTCCATCGCCGGTACCCGCCTTAAAAGAGCAGGACATCCCCTATTATGGAGTGAAGGAAGCGGTATTCCCCTTCAACATGTTTCCGGAGGTAGACCCCCTGTTGGGACCGGAGATGCGGTCCACCGGTGAGGTGTTGGGACTTTCCACCTACTACGGCGAGGCCTATTACAAGGCCCAGGAAGCTACGCAGACCAGACTTCCACTGAAAGGAAGCGTGCTGATTTCCGTGAACCGAAGGGATAAGGCTGAGGTGGTGGAAATTGGCCGCCTCTTTGCGGAGGACGGGTTCAAAATTTATGCTACGGAGCATACCTGTGAGCTTCTGCGGGAAAACGGTGTGGACGCCATTTATGTGAAAAAGCTTCACGAGGGCCGTCCCAATATTCTGGATATGGTCACCAACGGACAGATTGACCTGATGGTCAATTCCCCCGCGGGAAAGGACAGCGCGTTCGACGACAGCTATCTGCGCAAGGCCGCCATCAAGGCGAAGATTCCCTACATTACCACCATTGCCGGAGCCAGAGCGGCTGCCAGGGGAATCAATTATGTCAACAAACATGGCAGCAGTGAGGTGAAGTCACTGCAGGAAATCCACGCGCTGATCAGGAACAAAGATTAAAATTTGAGGGAAAGCAG
Source organism: Lachnospiraceae bacterium (assembly GCA_021203305.1). Taxonomy (GTDB): domain Bacteria; phylum Bacillota; class Clostridia; order Lachnospirales; family Lachnospiraceae; genus RGIG6307. Next base: position 24,085 of record JAJQBK010000013.1, on the reverse strand, counting down.
GGAACAGTATTTCAGAAAAGCTAATGCGAAGATTAACGACAGTTTTTCGCCGTGCTTTTCTGAAATACTGTTTCCGGAAACTGCAAAGATAAACTTAAACTTTATACGAAATGATATGATAAGGAAAAGAATATGGCAATCATCAAAAGCTTTCACGCTATTCGCCCCGCGGACGGATTGGCAGCTGAAATCGCCGCCCTCCCTTATGACGTTTACAACAGACAGGAGGCTAAGGCGGCGGTATCAGGCCGTCCCAAATCCTTTTTAAATATTGACCGCCCGGAGACGCAGTTCCCTGACGAATACGACATGTACGCTCCCGAGGTCTATGAAAAGGCCCGTGATATGATCATGAAAATGATTGAGGACGGCGACTTTGTGCGGGATAATCAGCCGGGTTATTACCTCTACGAGCTGACCATGAACGGCCGCACCCAGACCGGCATCGTGGCCTGCGCCTCCATCGACGACTACATCAACGGCGTTATCAAAAAGCACGAAAACACCAGAGAGGAAAAGGAACAGGACCGCATCCGCCACATCGACGTCTGCGGCATGCAGACCGGCCCCATTTTTCTGGCCTACCGCAGGAACGAAACGCTGAGCGGTATTGTCGCGGAGGTAAAAGAAGAGAACCCCTGCTTTGATTTTACATCGGAGGACGGCGTCACCCACAGGGGCTGGACAATTTTTGAGGAAAACAGAATCCGGCAGATCGAGACCGCCTTCGGAAACATCCCTCAGATTTACATCGCGGACGGACACCACAGGGCCGCTTCCGCTGTGAAGGTAGGGCTGAAGCGCCGCGTACAGCACCCGGATTACACAGGCAGTGAGGAATTCAATTATTTCCTCTCGGTTCTCTTCCCCGATGAGGAGCTGATGATCATGGACTATAACCGGGTTGTGAAGGATTTAAACGGCCTGACAGAACAGGAATTTCTGACAAAGGCGGCAGAAAAGTTTGTGACAGAGCCGTCAGAAACACCCGTTTCTCCTTCCCGGAAAGGGGAGATCGGTATGTATTTAAAAAGCGGCTGGTATCGGCTGAGGGTGAAGCCGGAGTTTGAAAATGCCCATCCCGTGGACGGCCTGGATGTATCTGTGCTCCAGAAAGAGCTGCTGGCTCCGGTTCTGGACATTCATGATCCCAGGATCGACAACCGTATTGATTTCGTGGGCGGCATCCGCGGCCTGAAGGAGCTGGAGCGGCGGGTACATACCGACTGCGCCGTGGCCTTTGCCATGTACCCAACCTCTATCGCTGAGCTTTTCGCCGTGGCGGACGAGGGGCTGCTCATGCCCCCCAAATCCACCTGGTTTGAGCCGAAGCTGCGGAGCAGTCTGTTCCTGCATGAGATTTAAAATACATTTTTGGTTCCTGCAGGATTGTGGGAGCGCGTAGCGCGGAGCAATCCGTGAACCACTTTTGACATCTTAACCATTTTTCCTGTATTCAGGACTCATCGGAGCGTTTGGCACAGCATGAGTGAAGCAGTTTATGTGATTTTCCGTGAGCCTGTTCGCAGTGAACTGGAAAACATAATTGTAAATACGAGGAGAAAAGATATGTGGATTGCGGACAAGTGGAAAGACTATGAGGTCCTGGACACCTCCGGCGGGGAAAAGCTGGAGCGGTGGGGAGATTATGCCCTTGTGCGCCCCGACCCCCAGGTCATCTGGGACACTCCGAAGGAAAATCCTCTCTGGTCTGCCCCCAATGGACATTATCACCGCTCCAGTAAGGGCGGCGGCGAATGGGAATTTCACAATCTCCCGCAGGAGTGGAGCATCTCTTACCAGTCTCTGGGTCTGACCTTCCGCTTAAAGCCCTTCAGCTTTAAGCACACCGGCCTTTTCCCGGAACAGGCCGCCAACTGGGAATGGTTTTCTTCCTTAATAAAAAAGAGGCGGTCAGAGAAACCTGGCAGTCCCGCCAAGGTTTTAAATCTTTTCGCCTATACCGGCGGCGCTACCTTGGCGGCGGCCAAAGCCGGGGCCAGCGTGGTTCATGTGGACGCCTCCAGGGGCATGGTGGGCTGGGCAAAGGAAAATGCCCAGATCAGCGGCCTTGCCGACGCGCCTGTCCGCTATCTTGTGGATGACTGCGTCAAATTTGTGGAGCGGGAGCTTCGCAGAGGCAACCGTTATGACGCTGTGATCATGGACCCGCCCTCCTATGGACGGGGTCCCAAAGGGGAAATCTGGAAAATCGAGGACAGCGTCTTTTCCCTGATTCAGCGGGCCAGCCAGCTTCTTTCTGAGGAGCCGCTGTTTTTCCTGATCAATTCCTACACCACCGGCCTGCAGCCCGCCGTTCTGACCTACATGATGTCCGCTGTTATCCGTCCACAGCATGGAGGCAGAGTGGAGGCCGGGGAAATCGGCCTGCCTGTTTCCTCGAGCAGTCTTATCCTTCCCTGCGGCGCCAGCGGCAGGTGGAGCTGCGGCTGAGAATCATAAAAGCCTGTCTCACAGTATTTTTCAATGCTGCGTGACAGGCTTTTTTTCCATTTATGTTTCGCGGATGTCTCCGCGGGATGTCGTCTGCCTCTGCACCTTGCTTCGCAGATACTGCTGAAGGATTTCAATCCCGACAGTATTCTCTCCGCCCTCCGGGATGATGATATCCGCGTGCATTTTGGTGGGCTCCACGAAGGCCTCGTGCATGGGCCGCACCGTCTCCTGATACTGGGTCAGCACGGATTCCAGCGACCGTCCCCACTCCGCTATGTCCCTGCGGATTCTCCGCGCCAGCCGCTCATCCGCCGGGGTGTCCACAAAAATTTTGACGTCCATCAGTTCCCGCAGCCGGGCGTCATAGAAGAGCAGGATTCCCTCCAGCACGATCACGCTTTTGGGGGTGATCCGCAGCGTATTCTCAGAGCGGTTATGAACGCTGTAATCATAAGTAGGAATATCCACGGTCTGCCCCGCCTTCAGCTTCATGACGTCCGCCACCATCAGCTCTGTGTCGAAGGAGGAGGGATGGTCATAATTGAGATGGGTCCGTTCCTCATAGGACATGTCGTCGTGAGCCTTGTAATAGTTGTCATGGCCGATGACTACGATGTCGTCCCCGAAATATTCCTTGATCCGTTCTACCACCGTCGTTTTGCCGGAGGCGCTGCCGCCCGCGATTCCCACCACCAGAATATCCATCTTATGCACCCCTGCTGTTTTTATTTTAAATCAGTATACAATAAAAAAGAATTTTCTACAACATTAAAAAATACGTTACTATTCACAGCCATTTCCCCACATGCGCAAAAGCGTCCGCTACGCGTCCGGCGCGGCAAAAAACGCCGCTCATCTTTTTGCTTATGAGGGGCACCCGAAGGGCGTCTCGTAGAGAAAGTGACTGCTTCACAGTCACCTTGGAAGATATAAACAGTCCCTTACAAGCAAACTGCGCTTGACGAGCCTGTTTATACCTCCCAAGTTGGCTGCGAATAGTAACAAAAATACAAAAAAAATACAATTTCAGAAAAATACAGCTTGCATTCCGGGCAATTTTGTTGTAATATCTTTCTTGCTGTGACATGATAGCTGTGAAGCGTGAGGTTGCCATGCGGCGGTAACGGCGTATGGGTTTTCCGTGGAGCGAATGTCAAGTCGAGATACTGACGGCAAGTCACTGTACAAAGCATGTCTGTCATTGAGACAGAAACAACGTGTAGGTCTGACAGGATGATTTTAGGCCCGGCTGCGAGCCTTTTTTCAGGGCCTGTTAAGGACACACACGGGAGAGTGTACAGTCACCGCTTGTCGCACATTCTATCATTTTTAAAAAGTGCGAAAAGGAGGCGACTTTTTTATGGCAAATCAACAGGTAATGAGAATTACACTCAAGGCATACGATCATCAGCTGATCGATGCATCTGCCAAAAAAATCATCGAAACAGTCAAAAAGAACGGATCTCAGGTCAGCGGCCCCGTCCCTCTTCCTACCAAAAAGGAGGTTGTGACCATCCTCAGGGCGGTTCACAAGTACAAGGACTCCAGAGAGCAGTTTGAGCAGAGAACCCACAAGAGACTGATCGATGTCATTGCCCCGAACCAGAAGACCATGGATGCCCTGCAGAGAATGGAACTTCCGGCCGGTGTCAATATTGTTATCAAAATGGTCACAAAGTAATTACAAAACCTTCTACTAGAATGAATGGCCGGTTCCATTCCGCTGTAGAAAAAAGGAGGAAAAATGAAAAAAGGCATTTTAGCAACAAAAATCGGCATGACCCAGATTTTTGCCGAAGACGGTTCCCTCATTCCCGTAACTGTACTTCAGGCGGGCCCCTGCTACGTCACCCAGGTCAAGACTGTGGAGAAGGACGGTTATTCCGCGGTACAGCTTGGCTTTGTTGACAAGAAGGAAAAGCAGAATATCAAGGACAGAAGCGGCAAGAAGGAAGTGGTTCACAGACATGGAGTGAACAAGCCGCTGCAGGGACATTTCGCGAAAGCGGGCGTGACATCCAAGAGATATGTCAGAGAGTTTAAGTTTGAGAACGCTGAGGATTATGCCCTGGGCGCGGAGATCAAAGCGGATATCTTCGCGGTGGGCGATCACATAGACGCGACTGCCATCAGCAAGGGCAAGGGCTTCCAGGGCGCCATCAAGAGACATGGCCAGCACAGAGGCCCCATGGCTCACGGCTCCAAGTTCCACCGCCATCAGGGCTCCAATGGCTCCGCCACCACGCCGGGCCGCGTGTTCAAGGGCAAGGGAATGCCCGGACACATGGGCTGCGTGACGGTGACCGTGCAGAACCTGACCGTAGTGAGAGTAGACGCAGAACAGAACCTGCTGCTGGTGAAGGGCTCCGTTCCCGGTCCCAAGAAGGGTCTGGTCAAGATCAAAGAGACCGTCAAGGTCGAGGCTTAATCGGTTGAAAGGAGGACATTCAGATGGCAAACGTATCTGTTTATAATATGGAAGGCGAACAGGTCGGCACACTGGAGTTAAATGACGCAGTGTTCGGCGTACCTGTCAATGAGCACCTGGTACACCTGTCTGTCGTGCAGTATCTTGCTGACAACCGTCAGGGCACGCAGAAGGCAAAGACCCGCTCCGAGGTCAGCGGCGGCGGCAGGAAGCCGTGGAGGCAGAAGGGAACCGGCCACGCGAGACAGGGTTCCACCCGGGCACCCCAGTGGAAGGGCGGCGGCGTTGTGTTCGCGCCTGTTCCCAGGGATTACAGCTTCAAGATGAACAAGAAGGAAAAGAGAGCGGCTCTGAAAAGCGCTCTGAGCGACGCGGTGGCAAGCGGAAAGCTGGTTGTGGTCGACGAGCTGAAATTTGACGAGATTAAGACAAAGGCCTTTGTGAAGGTCATGAATAATTTAAAGGTGGAGAAGGGCCTGGTTGTGCTGGATGAGAATGATCCGAAGGTTGTCATGAGCGCGAGAAACGTGGCCGGTATCCAGACGACTCTGACGAACAGCCTGTGCACCTATGACATTGTGAAGGCGAAAAAGGTTGTCCTGACAAAGGGAGCTGTGGCAAAAATTGAGGAGGTATTCGCATAATGGCCAATATTCAGTATTATGACGTTATCCTCAAACCGGTAGTGACTGAGAAGTCCATGAACGGCATGAGCGAGAAAAAATACACGTTTTACGTACACCCGGAAGCAAATAAGATTATGATCAAGGAGGCTGTCGAGAAGATGTTCGACGGCGTCAAGGTCAAAAAGGTCAATACCATGAACTGTCTCGGCAAGAATAAGAGAAGAGGCATGGTGACAGGCAAAACCTCTGCGAAGAAGAAGGCGATTGTCTGGCTGACTGAGGACAGCAAGGACATCGAGATCTTTGCGGGTCTGTAAATCGAAAGGAGAATGATAACATGGGAATCAAGACATATAACCCATATACCCCTTCCAGGAGAAATATGACCGGCTCTGATTTCGCGGAGATCACGAAAAAGACTCCTGAGAAGTCCCTTACCAGAGCGGTGAAGAAGAATTCCGGCCGCAACAACCAGGGGAAGATCACAGTAAGGCACCGCGGCGGCGGCGAGAAGAGAAGATACAGGATCATCGATTTCAAGAGAAACAAGGACGGCATTCCGGCAAAGGTAATCGGCATTGAGTACGATCCCAACAGAAGCGCCAACATCGCGCTGATCTGCTACGCGGACGGCGAGAAGGCCTATATCCTGGCGCCGAAGGGACTGACCGACGGCATGAAGGTGATGAACGGCCCGGAGGCTGAGGCACGTATCGGCAACTGCCTGCCGCTTGCCAATATTCCGATTGGTACCCAGATTCACAATATTGAGCTGTACCCCGGCAAGGGCGGACAGCTGGCCCGCTCCGCAGGCAACAGCGCCCAGCTGATGGCCAAGGAAGGCAAGTACGCCACCTTAAGACTTCCCTCCGGAGAGATGAGAATGGTGCCGTTAAACTGCAGAGCCACCATCGGCGAGGTCGGCAACGGCGACCACAATCTGATCAAGATCGGAAGCGCCGGACGCAAGCGCCACATGGGTATCCGTCCCACGGTCCGCGGTTCTGTTATGAACCCGAACGATCACCCGCACGGCGGCGGCGAGGGCAGAGCACCTGTCGGACGTCCGGGGCCGAGTACCCCCTGGGGCAAACCGGCTCTCGGCTTAAAGACCCGCAAAAAGAAGAAGCAGTCCAACAAGCTGATCGTGAGACGCCGCGACGGCAGGGCGATCAAGTAATTCAGGAGGAAGATAAAAATGGCAAGATCATTGAAAAAAGGACCATTCGCAGACGCGAGCCTGCTGAAAAAGGTGGATGCGCTGAACGCGTCCGGTCAGAAGCAGGTTATCAAGACCTGGTCCCGCCGCTCTACAATTTTCCCGTCCTTTGTTGGGCATACCTTCGCGGTTCACAATGGAAAGCAGCATATTCCGGTATATGTCACCGAGGATATGGTTGGCCATAAGCTGGGAGAGTTCGTGGCGACCAGAACGTTCAGAGGACATGGCAAGGACGAGAAAAAGTCCAAGGTAAGATAAGACGGCGTCCCAGAAGGGATTGAAAGGAGGCTATATCTATGGCAAAAGGACATAGATCTCAGATTAAGAGAGAGAGAAACGCTCAGAAAGATACCAGACCTTCGGCTAAGCTGTCTTACGCCAGAGTGTCTGTTCAGAAAGCATGTTTTGTGCTTGACGCAATCAGAGGCAAGGATGTGGATACCGCACTGGCCATCCTCACCTACAGCCCCAGATATGCGGCCAGCATTACCAAAAAATTACTGGAATCGGCAATCGCGAACGCTGAGACCAACAACGGATTAAACCGTGACAATCTTTATGTCGCAGAGTGCTACGCAGGTCAGGCGGCAATCATGAAGCGCATCAGACCCCGCGCACAGGGCAGAGCGTACAGGATTGAGAAGAGAACGAGCCACATTACTATCATTCTCGATGAAAGATAGGACTGTTGAAAGGAGAATCAAATGGGACAGAAAGTTAATCCTCATGGCCTGAGAGTAGGTATCATAAAAGATTGGGATTCCAGGTGGTACGCTGATAAAAAGTTCCCTGAGTATTTAAAGGAAGACTATGAGATCAGGAAGTTCCTGAAGAAGAAGTTATACAGCGCGGGCGTCTCCAAAATCGAGATAGAGAGAGCGGCCGAGAGAGCAAAGGTTACTCTTTATACAGCGAAACCGGGCGTTGTCATCGGCAAGGGCGGCGCGGAGATCGAGGTTACCAGGCAGGAGCTTGGCAAGCTGACCGGCAAGAAGGTTCTGATTGACATCAAGGAGATCAAGAGGCCTGACAAGGACGCGCAGCTGGTGGCGGAGAATATCGCGCAGCAGCTGGAAAACCGTGTGTCCTACAGGCGTGCCATGAAGTCCTGCATGAGCAGAACCATGAAGTCCGGCGCACTTGGCATTAAGTGCTCCGCATCCGGACGTCTGGGCGGCGCGGACATCGCGCGCAGAGAGTTCTACAGCGAGGGCACCATTCCGCTTCAGACTCTGAGAGCGGATATTGATTACGGCTTTGCGGAGGCGGATACCACCTACGGCAAGGTCGGTGTGAAGGTATGGATTTACAAGGGCGAAATACTGCCGGAAAAAGGAAACAGGGAAGGGAGCGATAAGTAATTATGTTAATGCCAAAAAGAGTGAAACATCGTAAACAATTCCGCGGTTCCATGCACGGCAGAGCGACCAGAGGCAACACAATCACCTACGGCGATTACGGCCTGGTGGCGGTGGAGCCCTGCTGGATCAAGGCCAATCAGATTGAGGCTGCCCGTGTGGCGGCAACCCGTTATATGAAGCGTGCGGGAAAGGTCTGGATCAAGATTTTCCCTGACAAGCCGGTAACAGCTACGCCTGCTGAGACCCGTATGGGTAAAGGTAAGGGCAGCGTGGAGTACTGGGTAGCGGTAGTCAAGCCGGACCGCGTACTGTTCGAGGTCGGCGGCGTACCGGAGGAGACGGCAAAGGAGGCCATGCGCCTGGCGATGCACAAGCTCCCCTGCAAGTGCAAGATCGTTTCCAAGGCGGATCTGGAAGGCGGTGTATCAAATGAAGAGTAAGAAATATATTGATGAATTAAACGGGAAGACCCCCGCGGAGCTTCAGAAGGATTTGACAGCGGCGAAAAAGGAGCTTTTCAATTTGAGATTCCAGAATGCGACCAATCAGCTGGATAACACGGCGAGGATCAGGGAGGTTCGCAAGAACATCGCCCGCATCCAGACGGTGCTTACCCAGAAGGCAAAGACGGCCGAGTGAGTCGCAGGTATGATTTCAGAAAGGAGATTTTAAGCCGTGGCGGAAAGAAATTTGAGAAAAACACGTGTTGGTAAGGTTACCAGCAATAAGATGGATAAAACGATCGTCGTCGCAATCGAGAATCGTGTCAGACATCCTCTTTACAAAAAGATTGTGAAGAGCACCTATAAGCTGAAGGCGCATGATGAGAATAACGAGTGCAATATCGGCGATACCGTCAGAGTGATGGAGACCAGGCCTCTTTCCAAGGAAAAGAGATGGAGGCTGGTTGAGATCATCGAGAGAGCGAAGTAAGCTCATTTACAGTAAGATATGGAAGGAGAATTAGCATGATTCAGCAAGAAAGCAGACTGAGAGTTGCTGATAACACCGGTGCCAAAGAGCTGCTCTGCATCAGAGTTTCTGGCGGCTCCACCAGGAGATATGCAAATATCGGTGATATCATCGTCGCTACCGTCAAGGATGCAACACCCGGCGGTGTTGTGAAAAAGGGCGATGTTGTGAAGGCCGTTGTCGTCCGTACTGTAAAGGGCGCGAGACGTAAGGACGGTTCCTATATTAAATTTGATGAGAATGCCGCTGTGATTATCAAGGACGACAAGACCCCCAGGGGTACCCGTATCTTTGGACCGGTGGCGAGGGAGCTGCGTGAGAAACAGTTTATGAAGATCGTTTCTCTGGCCCCTGAAGTGTTATAAGGAGGTGCCATTATTATGTTGAAAATTAAAAAGGGTGATACGGTTCAGGTGATCGCCGGCAAGGATAATGGCAAGCAGGGCAAGGTGGTATCCGTGGATTTAAAGACCCGCAGAGTGATTGTCGAGGGCGTCAATGTGGTTTCCAGACATACCAAACCCAGCCAGGCGAATCCCAACGGCGGTATTGTCCAGAAGGAAGCTCCTATCGATGGCTCCAACGTTATGCTGGTTTACAAGGGAAAGCCCACCAGAGTTGGCTTTGGCATGAAGGACGGCAAAAAGGTCCGCATTGCGAAGGCTACCGGCGATGTCATCGACTGATTCTGAAGGAAGGAGATTAAATTCATGGCAAGACTGAAGGAGACATATCAGAACGAGATTGTCGAAGCTATGACAAAGAAGTTCGGATATAAGAATATAATGGAAGTCCCGAAGCTTGATAAGATTGTGGTCAACATGGGCGTTGGCGAAGCGAAGGACAATGCGAAGGCCTTAGAGGGCGCTGTCAGAGACATGGAAGCCATCACAGGCCAGAAGGCGGTAATTACCAGAGCCAAGAACGCCATCGCGAACTTCAAGATTCGTGAGGGCATGGCAATCGGCTGCAAGGTGACTCTGCGCGGCGAGAAAATGTATGAGTTTCTGGATCGGCTGGTGAACCTGGCTCTTCCCCGTGTGCGTGACTTCAGAGGCGTCAATCCCAATTCCTTTGACGGGAGAGGCAATTACGCCCTTGGCATCAAGGAGCAGCTGATTTTCCCGGAGATCGAGTACGATAAGGTTGACAAGGTAAGAGGCATGGACATCATTATCGTCACTACCGCAAAGACTGATGAAGAGGCACGTGAATTGTTAAAGCTGTTCAACATGCCGTTTGCGAAATAACAGGGAGGTAATTCATGGCAAAGACATCTTTGAAAGTGAAACAGCAGCGCAAACCGAGATTTTCTACGCAGGCTTATACCCGCTGCAGTATCTGCGGACGTCCGCACTCCGTCCTGAAAAAATACGGCATCTGCAGAATCTGCTTCCGCGAGCTGGCATATAAAGGACAGATCCCCGGCGTGAAGAAAGCAAGCTGGTAAATAATTATTAAGGAGGAACAAATCATGGGTATGAGCGATCCGATAGCAGATATGCTGACGAGAATTCGCAACGCGAACACCGCGAAGCATGACACTGTGTCTATTCCGTCTTCCAAGATGAAGCTTGCGATTGCGCAGATCTTGCTGGACGAAGGATATATTAAAAAATATGACGTCGTACCGGACGGCAATTTCAAGAATATTGTGATCACATTAAAATACAGCACGGATAAGAGTGAGAGAGCGATCAGCGGCATTAAGAGAATTTCCAAACCGGGCCTGCGTATTTACGCCGGCAAGGAGGATATGCCGAAGGTGCTGGGCGGCCTGGGAATTGCCATCGTATCCACCAACCAGGGCGTGATCACGGACAAAAAGGCCAGAGAGCTGCAGGTTGGCGGCGAGGTGCTGGCGTACGTCTGGTAAGACGATTTATTATCACAAGGAGGTACGGGCATGTCACGTATAGGAAGAATGCCAATCGCTGTCCCCGCGGGAGTTACCGTGGAGATCGCAGAAAATAATAAAGTGACTGTAAAAGGTCCCAAGGGAACCCTGACAAGGGCGCTTGCGCCTGAGATGGAGATCAAACAGGAGGGCGCTGAGATTATTGTCTCAAGACCCAACGACTTAAAGAAAATGAAGTCCCTGCACGGCCTGACCAGGACATTGCTTCACAATATGGTTGTGGGCGTTACAGAGGGCTACGCCAAGAAGCTGGAGATCAACGGCGTGGGCTACAGGGCGTCCAAGTCCGGAAAGAAGCTGACGCTGAACCTTGGTTATTCCCATCCGGTGGAAATGGTTGATCCCGAGGGTATTGAGACCGTTGTAGAGAATAATATCATCACCGTAAAGGGCATCGACAAGGAGAAGGTCGGCCAGTTTGCGGCGCAGATCAGAGATAAGAGGAGACCTGAGCCGTACAAGGGCAAGGGCATCAAGTACGCGGATGAGACGATCAGACGGAAAGTCGGCAAGACCGGTAAGAAATAATTAAGGAGAGTGTGAAAATGGTTAATAAAGTATCCAGACAGGAAATTCGTGCGAAAAAGCACAGAAGAATGCGCCGCCATTTGAACGGCACTGCTTCCAGACCGCGTTTGGCAGTTTTCAGAAGCAACAATCACATGTATGCTCAGATCATTGACGACACTGCTCAGAATACACTGGTTTCCGCCTCTACTGTGGAGAAAGAGATCAAGGCGGAGCTTGACAAAACCAATGACGTTAAGGCGGCGGCATATATCGGCACCATCGTAGCAAAGAGAGCTCTGGAAAAGGGAATCACCGAGGTCATTTTTGACAGAGGCGGCTACATTTATCAGGGCAAGGTTGCGGCGTTAGCACAGGCGGCAAGAGAAGCCGGCCTGGAATTTTAGGAAGGGAGGATACAACACATGAAGCGTACAATCATTGACCCGAGCCAGTTGGAGCTTGAAGACAAAGTTGTGACTCTGAAGCGTGTATCAAAGACTGTCAAGGGTGGACGTAACTCCCGTTTCACAGCGCTGGTGGTCGTAGGCGACAAGAATGGCCATGTGGGCGCCGGCCTGGGCAAGGCCGTGGAAATTCCGGAAGCAATCCGCAAGGGCAAGGAGGACGCTACAAAGCAGCTGGTGTCCATCGCGCTGGATGAGAATCATTCTATACCTCACGATTATATCGGAGAGTACGGCGCGGCAAGCGTTTTGCTCAAGCGCGCCCCCGAAGGTACCGGTATTATCGCGGGAGGCCCGGCGCGTGTGGTATGCGAGCTGGCGGGTATCCAGAATATTCGTACCAAGTCCCTGGGCTCGAATAACAAGCGCAATGTCGTTCTGGCAACCATCGCGGGCTTAAGCCAGTTAAAGACCCCGGAAGAGGTTGCGAAGAAGCGCGGTAAATCTGTCGAAGAAATACTGGCTTAAGGAGGGCAGGCAAATGTTAAAAATTACTTTGGTGAAGTCTCCTATTGGAGCGGTTCCGAAAAACAGAGCGACTCTTCAGTCCATGGGGCTTCGGAAGATCAACAAATCCATCGTTCTGCCGGATAATCCCTGCACCAGGGGCCAGATCCAGCAGGTGAGACATCTGATTAAAGTCGAAGAAGTAGAAGAGGCCTAGGGAAGGAGGGAGTCAGCATGGAATTATCTAATTTAAGACCTGCAGAGGGTTCCAAACACAGCAATAATTTTAGAAGGGGCCGCGGACATGGTTCAGGCAACGGCAAGACAGCCGGTAAGGGCCACAAGGGCCAGAAGGCTCGTTCCGGAGCGCCCAGACCTGGCTTTGAAGGCGGACAGATGCTTTTATACAGACGTATCCCCAAGAGAGGCTTTCACAACAGAAACACCAAGGAGATCGTCGCCATCAACCTTTCCACTCTGGAGAGATTTGAGGACGGCAGCGTGGTGGATGTGGATACCCTCGTGGAGACCGGCGTTATCAAAAATCCCCGCGACGGGGTAAAGATCCTTGGCAAGGGTGAGCTGACCAAGAAATTAGAGGTAAAGGTGAATGCGTATTCCGCGTCCGCGAAAGAGAAGATTGAGGCTCTTGGCGGAACGGCCGAGGTGATCTGATGTTCAATACACTGAAAAATGCATTTAAAATTAAGGAAATCAGAAACAGACTTCTGTACACGCTCATGATGCTGGTTGTGATCCGTTTCGGGTCACAGCTGCCTGTGCCGGGTACAAACAGGACGTATTTCGCTTCCTGGTTTGCCTCACAGACCAGCGACGCGTTCAGCTTTTTCAATGCATTTACCGGTGGATCATTTTCCAGCTTTTCCATTCTCGCGTTAAGCATTACGCCATATATCACGTCCTCCATTATCATACAGCTTCTGACGATTGCGATTCCGAAGCTGGAGGAAATGCAGCGCGACGGAGAGGAAGGACGTAAAAAGATTGCTGCGATGACACGCTATGTGACGGTTGCGCTGGCGTTGATTCAGTCGACGGCCCTGGCTGTCGGCTTTGGAAGGCAGGGACTGCTGGAAGAGTACAACGCTTTCAATGTAATCACTGTGATTGTGGCATTGACAGCAGGCAGCGCTTTCCTGATGTGGGTTGGCGAGCAGATTACGGAGAAGGGAGTCGGAAACGGCATTTCTATCGTCCTGGTGATCAATATTCTGTCAACCATTCCCAGTGATTTCGAGGGGCTCGCGGAGCAGTTTGTGTTTGGCAAGGCGCCGGCGACGGCTATTCTTGCGGTAGTGATCATTGCGGCGATTGTCCTTGGCATTATTGCTTTTATCGTATTGCTGAATTCCGGCGTCCACAAGATTCCGGTTCAGTACGCGCAGAAGGTACAGGGCAGAAGAAGCGTTGGCGGGGCAAGCTCCAATATCCCGCTGAAGGTCAATACCTCGGGCGTTATCCCTGTCATCTTCGCCTCCACGATTTTGCAGACCCCGAGCATCATCTGTTCGCTCTTTGGAGTATCCGCTTCCGGAGTGGGCGGGGAGATTATCAAGGTTTTAAGCTCCAGCTACTGGTTCAGTATCAGCACCCCGGTTTATTCGGTCGGCGTAGTACTGTATGTTGCTATGATTATCGGGTTCGCCTATTTCTACACCTCGGTGACATTTAACCCGATGATGGTCGCGGACAATATAAAGAGGCAGGGCGGTTTTATTCCGGGTATCCGGCCCGGCAAGCCCACCACGGATTATCTGAATAATGTGCTGCACTATATTGTGTTTATCGGCGCGATTGGACTGGCTTTTGTAGCCATTGTGCCCTATATTTTCTCGGGCCTGTTCAATGCCAGTGTTTCCTTCGGAGGCACGTCGTTAATCATTATTGTAAGTGTGACGCTGGAGACCCTGGAGCAGGTGGAGTCTCAGATGCTTGTCCGCAATTATAAAGGATTCTTAAACAGTTAAATATGGAAACGGTATCTGGGCGGAGGGCTTCTGTCCAGATACATTTCGCGTTTACGAAAAGAAATGCTGATACAATGCCGGACATAACCGGCTCTTATCTATATGGAGCGGCGTCCGCGCCGGCGGATATGTCCGTTTTGCTGATTTATGCTGAGGAAAAGGCGTTGTACCGGAGGAGAAGGAAATGAAGATTATTATGTTAGGCGCGCCGGGCGCCGGCAAGGGCACTCAGGCCAAAATGATAGCCGAAAAATATCAGATTCCCCACGTTTCTACCGGCGATATTTTCAGGGCCAATATTAAAAACGGCACTGAGCTGGGCAGGGAAGCGAAGAAATATATGGACCAGGGAGCGCTGGTTCCGGATGAGCTGACTGTGAAGATTCTGCTTGACCGGGTGGCGCAGCCGGACTGTGAAAACGGTTATGTACTGGACGGTTTTCCACGAACGATTCCGCAGGCGGAGGTCCTGGACAGGGCTCTCTCAAAGCTGGGAGACGCTGTTGATTACGCTGTCAACGTGGATGTGCCTGATGAGAATATCGTGAGGAGAATGAGCGGGCGCAGAGCCTGTCTTTCCTGCGGGGCTACCTATCATGTGGAGCATATTCCGCCGAAAAAGGAAGGCGTCTGTGACGTCTGCGGCCAGCCGTTGGTTCTCAGGGATGATGACAGGCCGGAGACTGTCAAAAACCGCCTGAAGGTTTACCATGAACAGACCCGGCCGCTGATTGATTTCTACAAGGAAAAGGGCATACTCAGAACCGTGGACGGCACAGCGGATATGAAAGATGTATTCGCGGCCATCACCGCGATTTTGGATTGATCGGGGGCGCAAGGCATGGCGGTATCGATTAAATCTGCAAAGGAGATCGAATTAATGCGCGAGTCCAATAAGCGGCTTGCGGAGGTTCATCTGGCGATAGAAGAGCTGATTAAGCCCGGTGTGACCACATGGGAGCTTGATGAGTTCGCGGAGAGAATGATCCGAAATATGGGATGTGTTCCTAATTTCAAAAATTATGAAGGCTATCCCGCGACAGTCTGCTGCTCCGTCAATGAGGAGGTTGTGCACGGTATTCCCAGCAAGACCAGGTATCTGAAGGAGGGGGATATCATCAGCCTGGATATGGGCCTGATTTATAAGGGGTTCCACTCTGACGCGGCCCGCACTCACGGCGTGGGCAGGGTCAGTCCGGAGGTACAAAAGCTCATGGACGTGACAAAGCAGAGCTTTTTTGAAGGTATCAAATACGCGGTCGCGGGGCATCATCTGCACGAGATCGGAAATGCCATCGATGATTACGTGACGCCCTTTGGTTACGGCATTGTATATGATCTGACAGGCCACGGCGTGGGGCGGAAGCTTCATGAGGACCCGGCCATTCCGAATTACCGTTCCAAATCCAGGGGCATCCGGCTCAGGGCCGGCATGACGCTGGCGGTGGAGCCTATGATCACCATGGGAACAGCGGATGTGGAGTGGCTTGACGATAACTGGACGGTGGTGACGGCGGACGGCTCCTGGGCCGCCCACTATGAAAACACCATTCTGGTCACGGATCATGAGCCGGAAATTCTTTCCATGATATGATTGTCGGCGAAAAGCCAGGCGGCGCTGCGTAATGAGCGGCGGATAAATATCATAATCAGTAATAGGAAAGAATACAATCGCATTAATTCGGATATTAGGAGCTGTCGGTAAATAACCTGTGCAGGATGCGTAAGTTATTGCCCGACATATCCTTAGATTTAACAGGAGGAAAGCATGTCAAAGGCTGACGTAATCGAGATAGAGGGAATTGTAGTAGAAAAGCTGCCCAATACCATGTTCCGGGTGGAGCTGGAGAACGGGCACCGGGTGCTGGCGCACATCAGTGGAAAGCTTCGCCAGAATTTCATTCGAATTCTGCCCGGCGATAAGGTTACGCTGGAGTTATCCCCATACGACCTGACAAAGGGAAGGATCATCTGGAGAGATAAGTAAAAAATCCTTTAAAACAAAGGAATTTTTTCTTGCAATTGCTTTTTGTTTGTGGTATTCTAGGAAACGGTCTTTACTGAAAAGCCCATAGGGTGAAGTATGCCCTGCGGGCGGTAATTTTCGTATGGCGGAAGTTCATGAAAGGAGGGTTTAACGATGAAGGTTAGATCATCAGTTAAGAGAATTTGCGACAAGTGCAAGATCATCAAGAGAAAAGGACAAATCAGGGTTATTTGCGAGAATCCTAAACATAAACAGAGACAGGGCTGATCACATCAGACGATTCCCTGTTTACTTGTTGGTACCGAAAATAAGATTTCCGTATACGGGAATCCGGTGAGTATCGGAAAGATCGGATTTTGTCCGGTTGGGAGCATTCCCCAACCAATTAGTAACAGTGTGTATCTGCGGGCCGTGCCGGGAAAAGGCGCGGGCAGCGCAGGTGCGTAAGCCCCGGGGGCGGGGCGCAGAAGCGAAATATGGCTGAAATGGAGGAGAAACGTAAATGGCTCGTATCGCAGGTGTTGATTTACCCAGAGAGAAGCGCGTAGAGATTGGCCTGACCTATATCTACGGCATCGGCAGAACAAGCTCCAACAAGATCCTGGCGGAGGCAGGCGTCAACCCTGACACCCGCGTCAGAGATCTGACAGACGATGAGATCAAGAAGATCAGTGAAGTGATCGATAAATCCTACATGGTGGAGGGCGATCTGAGGAGAGAGGTTGCCTTAAACATCAAGAGGCTGCAGGAGATCGGCTGCTACAGGGGTATCCGCCATCGTAAGGGTCTGCCGGTCCGCGGTCAGAATACAAAGACCAACGCAAGAACCAGAAAAGGCAAGAAGAAGACCGTTGCGGGCAAGAAGAAGTAACACAGTTCATCAAAGGAAAGAAAGTAGGTTAGTTTAAAATGGCTAAAAAAGTTACCAAAAAAGTGACAAAAAAGCGCGTTAAGAAAAACGTTGAACACGGACAGGCACATATCCAGGCATCCTTCAACAACACCATCGTGACGTTGACAGATGCGCAGGGCAATGCCTTAAGCTGGGCTTCCGCCGGCGGTCTGGGATTTAGAGGTTCAAGGAAATCTACTCCTTATGCTGCACAGACGGCTGCTGAGACAGCTACCAAGGCTGCCATGGTGCATGGATTAAAGACAGTAGATGTTTTTGTGAAGGGTCCGGGTTCCGGACGCGAGGCTGCGATCCGCGCACTGAATACAGCGGGTCTGGAGGTTACCAGCATTACTGATGTTACACCGGTGCCGCACAACGGCTGCCGCCCGCCGAAGCGCAGGCGTGTATAATCTCTCAGAGGCACAGCGACTGCTGTATCGACAAATGGGAGAGTTGGACGAAGACGCGGCAGATTAAGCCGCGCTGTAAACAATAATCTGAAAGGAAAAATAATAAAATGGCAGTAGACAGAACTCCGGTTTTGAAGAAATGCCGCTCGCTTGGGATTGAGCCCAGCGTGCTTGGCTATGACAAGAAATCCAAGAGAAACTTTGCGAGAGCGGGCAAGAAGGTAAGTGAGTACGGCACCCAGATGAGGGAGAAGCAGAAGGCGAAATTCATCTATGGTGTCCTTGAGAAGCCCTTCCGCAACTATTATGAGAAGGCTGACAGAATGAAGGGCATGACCGGTGAAAACCTGATGATCATGCTGGAGAGCCGTCTGGACAATGTGGTGTTCCGGATGAACTTTGCGCGTACCCGCCGCGAGGCGAGACAGATTGTTGACCATAAGCATGTGCTGGTAAACGGCAAATGTGTGAATATCCCCTCCTACCGTGTCAAGGCCGGCGATGTGATTGAGATCAGGGAGAAATCCAAATCTCTGACCAGATATAAGGAAATCGTCGAGGTGACCGGCGGCAGGCTGACCCCGGAGTGGATGGACGTAGATATTGATTCCTTAAAGGGTACTGTGAAAGCGCTTCCTACCAGAGAACAGATTGATGTACCGGTAAACGAGATGCTGATCGTCGAGTTGTATTCCAAGTAATAAGCAGTTTTAGTGCATCAAAGAGTTCATAAAGGAGGACATACAGTGTTTGATTTTGAGAGACCAAATATTGAGGTAGCAGAAATCTCTGAAGACAAAAAGTACGGGAGATTCGTTGTAGAACCACTGGAAAGAGGGTATGGAATTACTCTGGGCAACTCCTTAAGAAGAATTATGCTTTCATCTTTACCTGGCGCGGCAGTGACGCACATTAAGATTGAGGGCGTTCAGCACGAATTCAGCTCCATCCCCGGCGTCAAGGAGGATGTGACAGAGATCATCATGAACATTAAGAGCCTCGCGATCAAGAATTACAGCGAGACTTCTGAGGCCAAGACTGCGATTATCGATTACACCGGCGAAGGTGTTGTAAAAGCATCGGATATTCAGGTGGATCAGGATATTGAGATTATGAACCCTGATCAGACCATCGCAACTCTGAGCGGCAAGGACACCAAGCTGTTCATGGAGTTGACCATCAATAAGGGAAGAGGCTATGTCAGCGCGGAGAAAAATAAGAGTGAAGACCTGCCGATCGGCGTATTGGCCATTGACTCCATTTATACTCCCGTGGAGCGCGTGAATGTGACGGTGGAGAATACCCGTGTCGGCCAGCAGACAGACTACGACAAGCTGACGCTGGACGTCAACACCAACGGCACGCTGGTACCTGATGAGGCCGTCAGCCTCGCCGCGAAGGTGCTGAGCGAGCATCTGAGTCTTTTCATAGACCTTTCCGAGAACGCGAAGACCGCGGAAGTAATAGTTGAAAAAGAGGACAGTGAGAGCGAGAAGCTGCTGGAGATGAGCATCGATGAGCTGGAGCTGTCAGTGCGTTCCTACAATTGCCTGAAGCGCGCGGGTATCAACACTGTTCAGGAGCTGATTAATAAGACTCCTGAGGATATGATGAAGGTTCGCAACCTGGGCCGCAAGTCACTGGAAGAGGTACAGGCGAAGATCAAGGAGCTTGGTCTTCAGTTCAGCGATTCTGAAGAGTAACAGAATAATTTCAAGAGATGATACGCCCGCCGGATAAGTCCGAAGAGCGCCGCGGGTGATTTCATAATGGAGTAAAAATACACCCTTCCAGTAAGGCCATCGGCGTGGAGGGATGCACCATGAGTGAAGGAGGCAGTACATGTCCGGATACAGAAAGTTAGGAAGAACATCCTCACAGAGAAAAGCTCTGCTGAGAAATCAGGTGACCGCGGTGATCGCCAACGGCAAGATCGTTACCACGGAGGCGAAGGCCAAGGAAGTAGCGAAAATCGTTGACGGCCTGATCGCGTTGGCTGTAAAGGAAAAGGACAATTATGAGACCGTAACTGTGGCCGCGAAGGTTCCGGAGAGGGACAAGGACGGCAAGCGTGTGAAGGAGGTTGTGGACGGCAAAAAGGTGACAAAGTACACCACCGTTGACAAGGAGATCAAAAAGGACCTTCCCTCCAGAATGGTAGCCAGGCGCAAGATGCTCAGGGTTTTAAATCCTGTGACCATTGTTCCCGAGTCCAATAAGGGCAAAAAGAGGAATACCAAAAAGCTGGATCTTCCCGCAAAGCTGTTTGACGAGTACGGACCCAAATACGCCAATCGTCAGGGCGGCTATACCAGAATTGTCAAGATCGGCACCCGTAAGGGCGACGGCGCTATGGAAGTTCTGTTAGAGCTTGTATAAGTCAAAAAATATGAATGAGAGGAGCCGGGAGGTCTGGTTCCTCTTTCTTTTTACCGTAAAAGCATCGGCCGCTCATTATAAAAGGTACATGGCATGAAATTAAAGCAGCACTTACAAAACATTATAAGGACAGAAGGCCTGCAGTACGATTACGTGGTGCGGGACGAGGACGGCAACGAGGCCGGTTATTATCGGGCTCTGGACAACGTGGAGCTGGATGTAAAGCAGGGGGATTTTGTGGCGATTCTGGGGCATAACGGGTCCGGGAAATCCACTCTGGCCAAGCACATCAACGGGATTCTTTTCCCTACTGGCGGCACAGTCTGGGTGGATGGCCTGGATACATCCAGAGAGGAAAATCTCTGGGAGGTTCGCCAGCGCGCCGGAATGGTATTTCAGAATCCTGACAATCAGATCATCAGCCAGGTGGTGGAGGAGGACGTGGGCTTTGGCCCGGAGAATCTGGGAGTTCCCACGGAGCAGATCTGGGAGAGAGTGGAGGAGAGCCTGCGTGTAGTAGGCATGTATGAATACCGGAAATATTCGCCCAATAAGCTGTCCGGGGGACAGAAGCAGCGGGTTTCCATTGCGGGCGTCCTGGCCATGCATCCCAAATGTATCGTTCTGGATGAGCCCACGGCCATGCTGGACCCCAGCGGGCGCAAGGAAGTAATTCGGGCGGTAAAGGCTCTGAATCAGGTGGAGGGGATTACGATCCTGCTTATCACCCACTATATGGAAGAGACGGTGGACGCGGACAGAATTTTTGTGATGGATCAGGGACATATCGCCCTTCAGGGAACGCCCAGGGAGGTCTTTTCCAGAGTGGAGGAGCTGAAAGGACTTCACATGACACTTCCTCAGGCGACTTTACTGGCGGACGAGCTGAAAAAGCGCGGCGTTGCGCTTCCTGACGGTATCCTGACGATAGAGGAGCTTCTGGCGGAATTGGAAAAGCTGATGAATACGCGGACAGCGGCCATTTGAGCGGCGGATTCCTTCGCCGCGGAGAGATATGTGGTTATGTTAAAGCTTGAGCATGTAAATTATGAGTATGGACAGGGAACCGAGCTGGCGGTCCATGCCCTGAAAGATATCAATCTGGAAATACAGGACGGGGAATTTATCGGACTGATCGGCCACACTGGCTCCGGGAAGTCCACCCTGGTGCAGCACATGAACGGACTGGTCAGGGCCACGTCAGGCACGATATATCTTGACGGAGAAAATATCTACGCGGACGGGTTTTCCATGAAAGAGCTGCGCCGGAGGGTGGGGCTTGTTTTCCAGTATCCGGAGCACCAGCTTTTCGAGGTGGATGTGCTCAGCGATGTCTGCTTTGGTCCGAAGAATATGGGCCTGTCCGCGGAGGAGGCCGAAAAGAAAGCGAAGGAAGCGCTGACTCTGGTGGGGCTGGGGGAGGAGTATTATAAGAGGTCTCCCTTTGAGCTTTCCGGCGGACAGAAAAGGCGGGCGGCGATTGCCGGGGTTCTGGCCATGAAGCCCGGGGTTCTGATTCTGGATGAGCCCACCGCCGGGCTGGACCCACAGGGAAGAGAGGAAATCTTAAATCTGGTGGCGTCGCTGCGGGAAAAGACGGGTATGACGGTGGTGCTGATTTCCCACAGCATGGAGGATGTGGCTCAATATGTGAGCCGGATTGTGGTGATGAATCAGGGACAGATTGTCTATGACGGAAAGCCGCAGGAGGTCTTTGGCCATTACGAGGAGCTGGAACGGATTGGGCTGGCCGCACCTCAGGTGACCTACGCTCTTTACGGATTGAAAAAGATGGGCCTGGATGTGGACACGGACATCATTACTCTGGAAGCGGCGGCGGATAATATCGCGGCAGCGCTTGGAAAATATGAGGCGGTTTCCGGAGAAGCGGTGAGAAACGGTGAGAGTACAATGCCCGAAAAAATCATGCGGGAAAAGGACGGCATGACAGGGAAAGAGAACGAATCAAAGGACGGCGGCACAATGACAGGAAAGGACAGATTATGATTCGGGATATTACACTGGGGCAATATTACCAGACAGATTCCGTGATCCATCGGCTGGATCCCAGAGTGAAGCTGGCAGGCACGGTTCTTTTTCTGGTGGATTTATTTCTGATAAATAATGTGTGGGGATATCTGATCGCGACGCTGGCCCTGGCGGAGGTCATTCATCTGTCCAGGGTTCCCTTTAAATATATTATACGGGGGTTGAAATCAGTCATTCTTCTGCTGATGATCACTGTGATTTTTAACCTGTTTCTGACGGATGGAAATATTATTTTTCAGATCGGGTTTATCAAGGTGACCTGGGAGGGATTAAGGACAGCGGTTTTCATGGGGTGGCGCCTGGTGATGCTGATCATCGGGACCTCAATGATGACCTTTACCACCACGCCCAATCAGCTGACGGACGGTATGGAGAAGGGCCTCAGGCCGCTGAAATATCTGAAGGTTCCGGTGCATGAGGTGGCCATGATGATGTCCATCGCGCTGCGATTTATTCCGATTTTACTGGAAGAAACGGACAAGATCATGAAAGCTCAGCAGGCCAGGGGCGCGGATTTTGAGGGCGGTAATCTGCTGGATAAGGCGAAGGCGCTGGTTCCGCTGCTGGTGCCTTTATTCATCTCGGCTTTCCGGCGGGCAAATGACCTGGCACTGGCCATGGAGGCCCGCTGCTACAGAGGCGGCGAGGGCCGGACCAAAATGAACCCATTGATTTACAACCGCACGGATAAGACGGCATACCTTTTGATTTTTGCCTTTATGGCGGTGGATATTTTTATAGGAAGATTCTTCTGATTCCAGGCTGTGAATCGTAACGCTTCCGGATACAAAGGCAGAGGCGTAGCTTTGACGACTGTGAGGAGCTTTATGGAAGGGGAAAAGAAAAGAGTGCTGCTGCGGGTAGCCTACGACGGCACCGCCTATCACGGCTGGCAGAGACAGCCAAACGGCGTCACCATACAGGAGACCCTTGAGGAAGCTCTGACCGGGCTTTTGCGTGAAAAAATCACAGTGACGGGAGCCAGCAGGACGGACGCCGGAGTTCACGCTCTGTGCAACATCGCGGTTTTTGATACCTGTGCGAGGATTCCCGCACAGAAAATATGTTACGCTCTCAATCAGAGACTGCCGGAGGATATCCGGATCACGGAGTCCCGGGAGGCGGCTTTGGATTTTGACCTGAAAAAATGCCGCACGCAAAAAACCTACGAATATAAAATTATCAACGCGGCCTTTCCTGATCCGACGAAGAGACTGTACAGCCACTTTACTTATTTCCCCTGTAATGTGGAGCGGATGAATATGGCGGCGGGCTGCCTGGTCGGGGAGCATGATTTTAAGTCCTTCTGCACTGTGGGGGCGCAGGTGGAGACCACAATCCGCAGAGTGACAGATATCCGTGTGACGAGGGAGGGGAAGGAGATCACCATCGCGGTTTCCGGAAACGGCTTCCTGTATAATATGGTAAGAATTATTGCGGGAACGCTTCTGGAGGTGGGGTACGGCCGTATGGAGCCGGAGCGCGTCAGGCAGATTCTGGAATCCCGCGACAGAAGGAATGCCGGTCCAACCGCGCCGGCCAGGGGGCTTTGCCTGACGCGGCTGGAGGTGGATGGACTGGAATAGGAAAAAATGTGAAAAAACCTGTTGACTTTTCAGAATGGGTTTGCTATATTAATTGTTGCCGTTGATATGGGCGAACCCGGAGAGGTAGCGAAGCGGTCATAACGCGGCGGTCTTGAAAACCGTTTGTCCGGAAGGGCGCATGGGTTCGAATCCCATCCTCTCCGCTCATTGAGAGTTCCCATGACCGGTATAACAGAATAGAAGAAATGATTTAGCTATGTGGAAGTACCCAAGTTGGCTGAAGGGACACCCCTGGAAAGGGTGCAGGTCGTTAATAGCGGCGCGAGGGTTCAAATCCCTCCTTCCACGTTTTTTCTTTCTCAAAAAAAAGAAAAAAGTTGTTGACAAGCGAGGAAACCTGTGATATATTATGATGGTTGTCGCTG
>JAJQBK010000064.1 GCA_021203305.1 Lachnospiraceae bacterium | reverse complement strand
CGGATGCGGCCGGCTGCGTTAAGGACCTCAAAAATGCCGCCTATATCCTCAAAACGAAGGAAGCGAACAAAGAAGAACTCTGGGGCACAAAAATCTCAAAGAAGCAGGAGTGCCTGAACCATATTCTGGAGCTTTACCCCGATATCAGCGAGATGTATGGGTTCCCCGCATAGGTCAGCTTATCTAAACAGATAATGCGATAGCCGGGATATGTATTTAGCATATTGAATATAAAATTACTTCCAATGAACCCGGCACCGCCGGTGACGATAATAACCATTTTCTGTTCCTCCACACTTGCGCCCCAATTTCAGCGAACAAAAATAAGAGCCCCCGTAAGGCTCTCATTTTTCTATGCTCAAAAAAGTCCAATGTAATAGAGGGGCGCGGCCCCTCTATTACCTTCAATCAAATCATTTTCGCAGATGCTCTACTGGTCAAACCTTTTCAATCACACAGCTGTGCTTTTTCGCATCTGCTCCTTTTGCATCCTTATCATAATTGATTCCCACCAGAAGCAGATTGCCAAAGTATTTCTTTAAATCCCCCGTATATCGATTCTCATGAATCTGTCTGATCGCACTGTCCGCGTCTTTATTATATTTCAATTCCACCAGCATGGCTGGCTTATCAACTCCCCTTCCCGGCAGGAATACCAAATCCGCAAAGCCTTTCCCGGTCGGGAGTTCCCTGAATATGCTGTAGTACCGTTTTGCCGTATAATACGCAATCGTAATTGCACAGCTCAGCGCTACTTCATTGTTATACTGCAAAACAGATGAAACCGAACTATGGATCTTCTCCAGCGCATTTGCTACAGCATCGGCGTCTCCTCTCAAGGTTGCACTGAGCAAATTCTCTGAGTCCGATATTGCCTCCCCTACCGCACCCCATTGCTCTCCGCTGACAGCGTCCTCAAACGCCTCCGCGACTTCCAGATTAGGGATATAGGCTTCCCTTTTCAAGGAATCATAGGCCAGATAACCAAGGTGAATCAGCAGCGTCAGGACATCATTCCTGCTTTTGAATGAAGTCATATCATTCTGAAAGGTGCTGATCTTAACGCTGATATGACGCCCGCCCAGCATTTCAATAATCGCTTCCTTCAGGCCATCAAAATCCATACTGATGTAATCCCTGAGGCTTTCGAAGGATTCAGTCTGTGTCCAGTAATTGCGGAACCTTTTGAATTTTATGGCGCTCATAACCGAATCCGGGCTGTAAACGGAGCTCACATCCTCAAATGAATAGCCGTCGTACCACTGTTTCATTTCATCAATGTCAACCCCATATTGGCCGCAGAGTATCCGGACATCCTCTTCAGTGAAGCCCACATATTCCGACAATATGAGCGGATCCGCCATCGTAAATTCCTTGAAATCCGAGAGTGCTGATTCAGTCCCGTATTTCTTGATCGGCAGAATTCCCGTCATATACGCTGCCGCGATTGTCTTTGGCGTTGTGTCCTTATTTTTAAAAAGGCCCCTTAGAAACAGAATGTAATCCTTTTGAAGCCGGGTATCCTCCTTGAATTCCCGGAACAGGGCATCCCATTCGTCAATCACAAATACAAATTTTGGATTGCCTCTGGAAACAACAGTGTAAAGTGCCTTTGCCAAATCGTCTTCGTCTTTCTCAATACAGCCGGGAAATGTTTCCCTGAGATCCTTCAGCAGTGCATTCTGCATTCTGTCCAGAGCATTCATTTTGGTATTGCAGGATGATTTTATAAAACCAGTCACATCGAAAGAGATTACATTAAACCGGTTCAGGTATATCTCGAAGCTGTTGTCTTCTGAAATTTTCAGACGATCAAAGAGAGCACAGGAATCACAACTGATATCATAATACGCACACAGCATATTTGCGGTGAATGACTTGCCAAATCTTCGCGGTCTGCTGAAGCTGACCAGCGGTTTGGGCTTGCCAATCAGGTCATTGATATAGGCAATCAGCCCGGTTTTATCCACATAAATATCTCTTTTGATCTGCGCGAAGCCCTCATTTCCGGGATTTACATACATTCCCATACGCCATCTCCTTTTCCGGCACTGCGAATTGCTTTTATCCGAAATCACTGTCCTTATTATAGCTTTATGTTCCGTATTTCTCAACCTCATTTTCTATGATTTTGTCCCCAAATCTCCGGTCTGACCCCTCACTCTCCGCGCCCTGCCCCACATCTCCGGCTCCAGGTGCGCTTTCCTTTTGTGGCTGCCGATCCTTTCGGTCAGGACGCTTCCGATCATTGCCGTCTGACGCCGGAATGCTGCGAGGCTTTCAGGGGTTGCGATCGCATGCCGACCAGTTCAGACATATTATTTCGCGGCAGTTCCTGAGAGCGTGCTCCGCCATCCCGCCTCCCAGGGCGGGCTGCTCCTTCCCTATGACCTCCGAACTTCCACAGACGCGGCGGAGCGACGATCCGCGGAAAATTGAATCCTGTAAAAGCCCCCGGCGGCGCCGGAGCCTCAGCTCAGCTTCTTCCCGATGGACACCAGCAGCTCCAGGTTCTGCGGCTCCATCCTCCGGGCCTCCTCGTTCAGCTCGCTGACCAAGTCCGGCCTGTCCGTCGCCTCATCGAAGAATTCGCTGGGCGTCACCCCGAGGTACTCGCAGATTCCCAAAAACTCGCTCATGGACGGCAGCGCCCTCCCGGAGCTGATGGCCTGGACGT